>CAZIRP010000111.1:0-16946 GCA_964541665.1 uncultured Caldilineaceae bacterium
TCATCAAACGAGCGCACTGGTTCGGCCAGCCCCTGCCCAGGACAGCTGAACGACGCTTCGGCCAGGTTGCGATCCTGCGCCGCGCAGACAAAACGCATCTGATAGCGCAGTTCCCCGCTTGCCGCATCGCGATAGGTCACACCGGTAGCCGCAGCACTCATCACCAGCCGGGGGTCGAGCGTGTCGATATGGCCGCGCCACACGTTGGCGCTGATCGCCCCATTGCCCAGCATGTCCGTCCCCCGCAGGTCGATCTGGTATTCGCCTTCCAGGCCAGCGGGCACTACTGTATTCCACGGGCTGGTTACCTGACCTTCGCCGCGTTGGACCAAGGTGACAGGCAACCAAGTCCGGTTGAGCAGCGCTTCAGCTTCCTCATCGCTGATCCCAGGGGGGATGGCGACAATCTGCTTAATCGGTGTGAAGGCGATTTCGAGCTTATCGATGCCAGCGCTGCTGCTTGTGTCCGTAATCCAGCCGGTCAGCGGGCGGGTATCAGTAATCACTTTGTAGGTAATATCTGCTGAACTCAAACTGGCAATTGGTGCCGTACTGTCTAGCCGCAGCCTGGTATTCGTTACCTGATTCGCTGTGCGATTACCGACTGCATCGACGGCCCGCAGGGTGATGGTATATTCCCCGGTTGGCTCCACCAACAGGCTATTGAACCTGTAATCGATGCTCCAAGAGTTGCCGGTGAGGTTGGCAGTCTGCCAACCGTGATCGACGACTTCCCCCTGCTGACCCTGTAGATGCACTTCAACGCTGCGCACGCCGCTCGCGTTATCACTGGCTGTACCACTGAGGGCAACCGTCCATGCTCCGCTGGCATTCTGTGTTGGTTGGCGTGGCGCGGTTGACAGTGGCGCTAAGACAAGGGTCGGTGCTATTGCATCGCCCTGGACCGTAATGCCCGCGCTCGGTGTTTCGACATTCCCAACAGCGTCTGTGGCCCGAGTGCGAATATTAATGTTGCCTTCGCCGACTGAGAGTGGGAAGGTCCAGGTTGTTGTGCCCATGGCGGGTTGCCAGGAACCATTGTTGAGGCTGACTTCAACCAGCGCTACCCCAGAGAGATTATCAGCAGCACTGCCACCGATGATCGTAATGCGCGGTGTTGGTTGCCCACCTTGAATAAACTTGTTGGCGGTCAGCCCGGTCAGGCTGGAAGACGGGGGGGCAGCATCTATGCGCAATGCCAGCTCGCTATCAGCACTGATACGCCCGCCCCGCGTATCTGCCTGGGTAAGCTGGAGGCGTGCCCACTGGAAATTACCGCCGCTGACCCCAGCACCAATACAATAGGATTGCATCGTCCGGTTGTAGAGCGCCTGGACTGCATTGGCATCCAGCGCCACCGGCCAGATCTGCACATGATCGAGCGTTCCGCGGAATGGCCGGGTATTGCTGCGGTCGAGGCCAATCCGCAGATTCGTGAACGCATTGAGCGAATTTGTGGTGAAAGTATTGCTGGCGACGGCAAGGCCATCCACATAGAGCGCAACTGCACCGGTTGCGCGGTTGCGGGTACCCACTACAAAATGCCATTGGCCATCATCAATCCGCCCAGGAGCGGTGATACCCTGGTTGGTGCCGATCAGGAAGCCAGGTTGCCCACTGCCTATCCACAACGTCCAACCGTTGGCTACATTTGCTCCCTGGTCGAATACGATGGCGTTGCTATTGGCGCCGTCCTCAGACTTCACCCAGTAGGCAACGGTAAAATCATGTTGCATACCCTTGTTGACAGTGAGGAAGTCATTGCTGCCATCAAAGACCGCACCATAATCCGAAAGTGGCGCATTCGGCGCACCGACCGCACCGGCTGCCGGGCAATTCGTGCCGGTGCAGGAGGCGTTGTTGCCGAAGCCTGAACTATCAACAAAGCTGATTGCGCCCGGTAATTCCTCAAAACGTAGCTCCACATTTGGCACCGAAGTCGCCAGCGGACAGGAGAGCGTCGCCGAATAAAGCGTTGCCGGGAAGGTCGGCTGAGCGGGTACGGGGAAGAGTGCCGACAAACTGGACTGCCACGCCCGGATATTGAAGGCGCCATTTGCGGTCTGTGAGCTTACCAACCAACTACGAGTCATGGGGTGATACGCCGCTTGTGGCCAGACATGGTAATCACTCTCACTAAGGGTTACAGGCCCGACAACGGAGGCTGTGTCTTCATAGAGATACCCTTTTGTTGTGTTATCGTTGGCGCTGTAGATGATCAATGTGCGGCCTGTGGTGGGATCGTAAGCAATGCTGGGGGCCTGGGTGCTAAAGGCATCGTTCGCTACTGTGATCATGCCGCCGGGAAAGTCGGTGATCTTGATTTCTGGTAGCGTCAGGGTACGATGGGCGATGCGATAGCCATTTTCTGCCCAGACCGCATCCATTAAAATTCCATTGACATCAACGTTGATGGCGAATCCCAGATCATGCAATGTCGGTGCTCCAATGCGGTTCCCATCCTGGTCAAAGGGCTGAATCGCGATGTGGCTGTTGCCTCGTGTGGGCAGCCGCGCCTGAGTTTCGTAGGCGACGGCAAAGCCCGTGCCGTCACTGGCAACCACCGGGCCGAAACTTGCCATCTGAGCAGTGTCGGTGCCGAGACGCGGCACGTTGAAGTCGAGTTCCTGTTTGACCTGACCGTCGGGGCCTACCACCACACCCTTAACAACATAGATGTCTTTAGGCGGTACGGTGACATGCAGCAGGATCGATTCATTCGGGCCGGAGAAAAGTAACGGAGCATAGAGGGGGTCTGCATAGGAAAGTGTCTGCTGGTTAACGGTGTGATTGCCATCGCCATCGGATTCGATCACGCGGATGGTAAAGTCACCACAGACCGTGTGCGTCATTGGGAAGCCAAACGCGTTGGGGCCACGTATGGCGCCCGCCATCATATCCGGCTGCCCGCCTCCGGTATCCCACCACCAGATCGCTGACTCGGCCCTGCTTTCATGCGAGAGATAAATCCCTGGTTCGATGCCATGATTGGGATCGTTGGCGTCCGCAATGAGTACCTGCAGCCAATGGATGGTGAGTGTGTTGCAATAATCGCGTTCCTCCCAGACGATCAAGCAGTCACCATTGGCATTGCAGGCGGTGCTGGGGGCCGCCTGTGTGCGGCGAGCCGTTGTGTTGTTGTGATCGTTTTCGACCGTTCGCACACCACCGCCGGGCAACTCGTAGGCCAATACATCCCCCGAGAAGAGGCTGTTGAAGTCTGTGCTTGTGGTCATCCCTGCCAGCAGATAGCTATCCTGTCGGCCCGGGCGAGGACTCCCGTTGACAGACGAAGCTGTAAACGGAGCTGTCACGCCACCCAATGGCGCTTCCAGGGTGATCGGTTGCCAACTCCAGCCGTTGGATGGACTACCTGATAAGCGAGTGTTGACTGTGCTGTTGAGCACAATGTCGCCACTCGCATTGCTGGCAACAGTGAAATTGCTTGGCTGCGTCACTGTAGAGCTGGCGGTAAAGTTGAGCGGATAGGGATTGGGTGAACCTCCAACCGAAGCTGGCGCAGTCACATTCAAAACGCCTGGCGCAACGGTTTGGTTGGCGATCACAGTTGTTGTGTAGCGGAACGATTGACCGGGGCTCAGGAAGCCGTCGGCGTCGTCTACTGCGCTGTACACAGCCAACGGTGGTGTGTTGGGCACAAGCGGATGATAGGGCCGATTTTGCCTGTCTGCTGGTTTCGGTGGGTTGCCCTCACAGCGCCCAGCTACCACATCTTCGTTTGTGCAGGCTGTGGAGAGTGCGAATTGATGTTCCGCCTGATCGCTGAGCCCATCTCCGTCGCTGTCAGCCTGCAGCGGATTGGAGAAGACACGGGTCGTAAACGGGTTGCTGCCATTGATGCGCAATTCCCAGCCATTAACCTCAATGCTGTCGCTGAGGCCATCGTTATCAGTGTCGGCGAGTGTAGGATTGCTGCCGATGCGCATCTCTTCCAGATCGGAGAGCCCATCACTATCTGTGTCCGCTAAAATTGCAGAGAGTGGGATCCCATTTGCACGTCTTTCCAGCTCAAAGGCATCGGTCAGACCATCGCCATCACTGTCTGGGGTAGTGTCGTTTGGGTCCAACCCATGGCTGCGAGACGAAAGGAGCCCATCGCCATCCGCGTCGGCCAGCGGGCTGAAGGCGGCATCCCAAGCCAGGCCCAACCCCTCTTCGCGTGTGGCCAGGGTCATGAATTCATCCAGCGTGGCTGGGAAGATGTCGTAGACAACGGCATCAAACTGTGTTGAACTACTGCTGGCGATCTCCCGTGTGTAACAGATGGGTGTCGGGATGATCAGCGGCCCATAGGGAATGGGGGCCAGCCAGCATTCATAGGCGGGGATGGCAAACCCAGTGTTGAGATAGAAGCTCAGGGGTTGATTTATGCCCGCTGTGGCGCTCTGGCTGGCTGGTCCAACGGTTGTGGTTTGTTGGCCACGGTACATGGGTGTTGCAACATAGCGATGATCTTCATAAACGTTGAGCCACTCGCCAACCATCTGATTCAGGGCTACGGTGAGCGTTTCTGGCGTTGCTCCACTCAGTGTGTGCCGGAAGGTGCTGGAACGCAGATTCTCCGCCGAGAAGAGATAGAGATAGAGGTTGATGTAGAGGCCATTGGCCGGGTCTGGATCCTTATGGGTAATGGTGGTCGTTACCGGCATAGTCATGATGAAGGTGTTGCCCTGGGTGAAGCCCAGCGTTGGGTCGGCTGGCCTCACTTTGGGGACACCGGTGACGATCAGATCGGCGCGATCGGTGTTGACCATGTTCTCAAAATTGTAGAAGAGGTAGGCCAACACCTTAATTGCCCCAGTGCTCAGACTGAAACAGGCCCCCCCTAAACCCGGCACTTCGCGCAATTCATCCACCCCCGCCATACAAATGGCGGTGAGAATGATGTCAAAGAAGGCAACGATCGCCATGATGATCGTGCCCACAATGGTAAAGGCAAAGAGGAAGGTAAACAGCAGGAAGACTGTGGCGGCAATGGTTTCAGCGAGGGCCGCGTTAAACTCTGGGCTAAAAGCTGTGGTTCCACTGTCCACAATACTGTAAATAAAGAACCCCCAATTCAGTACAACGCCAATCACTGCGCCGACCACACTGGCTTTGGCCGCAGCAGTGCTGATCGGAGTCAGGGCGCGCATTGTCTCGCCAGCCGCCTTAAAGGATTTGAACCATTCGACGACTGTGCTAATGGGCTTATAGACCGAGAAATAGAGGTTAAGGGCAGCGACCAAAATTCGAATGGTGATTTTGGCTCCGAGATTGGTTTGTGGATCGGTTGAAAGATAAGCATCGGCCAGAAAATAAAGCCCAGTTGCCAGCGCACCCACCGCGAGCACCGCACCAGCGACAATGCCAGTGCCCACAGCGCGATTAAGATGCCCACCAGCGCGATAGGAGCGCAAGATGTCGATACTATCTTGCGCCATCTGGCCTAGTCGCCCAGCACGCTGTTCTTTCAATAGACGGCCAAGATGCTCCAGGATCGTCACCTTGTTGACAAAACTGGCGGTGATCACTTCGCTGGCAAGTGTCTTCACGGCAAGCCCGGTAATGGAAGAGTAGAGGCGAATATCTGTCTCTAATTGGCTATCGTTTTTGAGCCCATAGTTGGGCGATACCAAAATGTTGTCCCGCTGCACGATCCGGCTAATACCGCCCATCAGCGCAAGATTGTACAGCTGCAGCGCCATCAAACGGCCAGCATGGACATCGTCGTTGTTGGGGTCGCCACTGAGGACGCCTGCTTCGTGCCGGGCAGCCAGTTCATGCCAGACTTCATCGGCCGCGCAATTATCCCAGAATGGTATGCTGGCCGCGGGCGCACAGAAATAGCTTGACTTCACACTGGTCATCAGGCTTACTGGGATGCTCGAATGGCTCGGCGGTTGGAAATCATAAGTCAGCGCGCCATTGTTGAAGCGAACGTACCCGCTCCCATCGCGCTCGGTATCGAGATCCAGTGCTTGAAAACGGTGTTCCTGCGCAAAGAGAAGTTGTGGCTTCAGGGTTGCATCATGCTGCCATGCACTGCTGAAATGTGTATCAAGCAGCCCTTTGGTCACGGTCATGGTGGTGGCGGCCACTGCCTGATCCATAGTGGGATAGTCGTGGCGGTCCACGCGCAAGATGTTGGCAATACCCCAGCGCTGGGTCTCGGAGACATTGCCATTGCTTAAGCGATCAAAACGGCGGGCAATTTCCAGGCTGTCAACATCGCGAATCTGGTTGTTATCGGCGTCACGGGCAGCCAGAAAGGTGTTGTCTAACCCATGCGACAAGGCAAAAAGTGAAGCATCATCCTTGAGATTGGGATCAACCGCTGGATCTTCGTAGATGATCGCTGTGCTAACGCCATGGTCGGCCTGGACATTGAGGCCGGTTACCGTCCATTCGTCGTAATAGGTTTGTACAATTTGGGGCTGATTGTTCAGATAGCCATCGTTTTTGCAATCTTCCGAAGCGTCTGCCGCATCCGGATCGCACGGGAGATCGGCCAGGATTTGCACGCCCCACACGAGGCGGACTTCATGCGCGGTGTTCCAGACGCCGGTGGGTTGATAGAGCATACGCCCATTGAAGGCCACGCGCTGGCCGGTCTGTTCATCGATCACCAGACTCAGGGGCACGTAGACGGTTTTGGCTGCCCCGTCGGCCGTATAATCATTGACTGTAATATTGTACGAGCGAAGAACGTTTTCGCTTGGCAAATTGGCTGAAGCGGTATCCATGCGGATTTCCAGCATGGGCAATAACTTCATGTCGCCAAAAGTTTCGTTGAAACCAGATACACGACCCTGCAGCGTGGCGAGATCGGCGTAGGTTTTGTTATCCACGTCTTGTACCTGACCCTGTGTGTCGCCAGGCCAGTCGAGCACATTAAAGGCATACCAAAGCCGTCTCGGATCGCTCGGTCTCACCTGGATATCAACAAAGGTGGGTTTTGCCGGTGTCAAATTCTGCAAAGTCAAGTGGAGCGGAGCAAGCTCGCGGAAGTTGCCAGAATTGGGTTTGACACTGGAAAAAGGAGCGAGGTCTTTGAGATCGGGCACGCCATCATTGTCGTTATCAAAATCGAACAGATCGGGCGTGCCATCGCCATCCGTATCGTCGGGAATGCCATCGTTGTTGTGGTCCCACTCTACCGCATCCGCTAAGCCATCGCGGTTACTATCTTTTTCCAGCGGGTTGGTGAACCAGGACTTCCCCGCCAATTGAAAGCCGCGTACTTCCAGATTATCGGCGATGCCATCTTCGTCCGAGTCGGCGAAGGCGTAATCCGTGCCGATCCGTTGCTCCTGGAAATCAGTTAGTCCATCACCATCGGTATCCGTGCCGGGATCGGTGAGTTGAAGATTTGGGGCCTGAGAAGCCAGGAAGGGGGGCGCTCGGAGCGGAGATTCTTGCGTCTGTTCTCCACTTTCCAATGGATTTATGTGGGGATTAAACTCGACTGTATTCAAGGCTGTGTTCAAAGCGTGCGCTGTTTGATCTGCAGCTTGGGTTTGCTCCTGAGTGGCGGCTTTGGCTGTTTCTGCATCCAAAAATTGCACATTGGTATAGGTGGTTAAAACAGGGCCAATCACCTGGCTGAAGATCACAGCGATTACCAGGGCAGTCTCGACCATGCGCGCACGCCGATAGCGTAAAAACAGACCGGCGCAGAGGAATACGCCAGTCAATAGCCAAACCGATGTCAAGTCGGGTAAACGGGCGAGGAGTAAGGCCCACACCGGGTTAAGATCGCCGCCGCGCAGTGCATCGCCGACCGTTTGTTGTGATTCCCCAAATTGCGAAAAGTCAACAGTCAATTGCGCTTCAACTTGCTCATCGTTCTGCCTGGGAAACTGGAGCTGCAGGATTTGACGCAGCGGCAGGCCATGTTCATCGACCCATAGCTCACCGGAACCGATCATGTCTCGGTAGTAGGTTGGGATTTCCAAATTGAGCCCAGGTGGCAATTCGCCGCGAGCGCGTAAAGTAGCCTCTAACTCCTGGTGCATTTGTGCCGCAAAACGTGGGCTGTCGATCTGGAAACTGTAGCGGATAAAGCTGATCCCCGCCCGAGTTTCTGGGGGATGGGCTTGCACGTCGCGCACCGCCCGCAGATAGGCCATCACATCACCCTGCGGGGCGATGGCGGCGGTAAAATCTTCACTTTCCTGCCATTCACCACCGCCCTGGCGCACATAACTTTTGCCATTTTCGATCTTGATAGCAGCTGCATCCGCTGCCTGGGCGACATTGCCACCTTCCAGCCAGATCTGCATCTCCAGGCGGTGTTCGCGCAGGTCGGCCTGCCCGCTGAGATACAGCTGACTGGTGCGGCTGCTGCGTCCCACATTGGTCACCTTGGCCACCGGGATGATGGTCTGAACAATGTTGCTATCAAAATGATAAGATGCGGTTGCCTGGGCGCGTTGCCATGCCGCAGTGATCGGGTCGGCTGCCAAGGCCGTCACCTGAGAGGAGAAGGCCATGGAGCATAGCCCTCCGGCGGTCAATATAGCCAGGCATAGCCCAACCAAATAGCGGCGCGCGGGTCGGTAATTGAAGATGGCCATTGGACGAGCTCCTCTGCAAGATCGAAAAGGGACAAAACGAGGCTGTTTGTACTATAGCTATCCAAAGATTCTGCGTTACACGCTGCCCGTAGGGTAAGAGTTGGGTATTGCATTATTTTTCGGGTAGGTTCTGCGTTATAATCATTGGCGTGAACTCACGCTGAAGCTACGGTGATGTTCACGACTCAGGCTCCTCCGGTTCAGCGGGATTGATTTGCCCCTCCAGAAAGACGAAAAAGCTTGCCAGATCCGCAAAGCGAATGGTCTCTCCACTTTGAATTGACTGGGCGGATGCTCGCCACGATCCATTCTGTCCACTCTGCCAGATGCGGATTAGATAGGAAAAGTGGCGTCGAGGGGCAGCCTTCGCACCAGTGATTGACGATCGGCTCATGCGAATTCCCTGACTGTGCAGAAGCGGCTATAGGGCCAGATAGGGCCATCAAATTATCTGAATCCACTATACTCGCCCGGCGTTAGATAATTGGTGTCCAGCGTTAGAAACGGCGTAAGGTACGTTAGATTTTTGCATCTAAGCGTTATTTTTTTGATAATCGTATGTACTCACCTCGGGCTGGCTGAATGAGGAAAAAGCTTGCCGCCGATTGCAGGAATCGACACGCACAAAAAGCCGTCCTGCGTGCTCAGCCAGGCCGCTCGCGATAGATTGTTGTGGTACGCGCTGCGCAATGGATAACCTCAGCTTATGTCCGCATTAACTTTTACCTTGCTCGGTGAGCTTCAAATTCTACGAAACGATCAGCCCCTGACGGCATTTGCCACCACCAAGGCGCGTGCGCTGTTGATTTATGTGGCGATGGAGCGGCAGGATCATAGCCGCGGCTCACTGGCCCGTCTGTTATGGCCGGGCTATAGCGAACAGAGCGCCCGTAATAACTTGCGCCAAACCTTGTTTGAGTTGCGTCAACTTCTGCGCACCGATGAGACCAATGCGCCCTGGTTGCTCAGTTCACGTTTGACCATCCAGTTAAATCCAGCGATTGATGTCATAATTGATGCCCAGCGGTTTAGCCAGTTGCTCGCAGCTAGTGCCACGCATGATCATCCCCAGCTGGAGAGTTGCGCTGCCTGTTTGCCGCGTCTGCAACAGGCGGCGCAACTCTATCGTGGTGATTTTCTGGCCGATTTCCTGGTGAATGACAGCATTGAATTTGAGGAATGGCGGTGCGTTCTCCAGGAGCAACTGCATCTGCAAGCCCTGGATCTGTTTGAGGCGCTTGCCACCGCCGCTGAGCTAGCTGGCGAGGATCGACAAACCCAGCATTATGTGGAAAAACAATTACAGCTCGAACCGTGGCTGGAAAGTGCCCACCGGCGCTTGATGAGACTTTTGTGGCGACGCGGTCAGCGGGGCGCGGCGATTGCCCAGTATCATCATTTGCGCCAAATTTTGGCCGCAGAATTGGGCGTTGCCCCCGAATCCCTGACGCTTGCGCTCTATGAGCAGATCCGCACCGGCAATTCGGCCCCAGATCTCTCCGAATCGACTGTCAAACGTGGTGCATTGGATGATGAACAAGCCCGCCCGACCCTGCTCTCTGTGTCGCCTTTCAACAATCTCAATCTTACGAATTCGCTGCCCTCGGCTACCATCCCCGCAATGCCATTTGTCGCCCGTGAACGCGAGGTCGAACGTTTACAAGCTGTTTTCGCCCAAACGCTGACCGGACGCGGTCAACTGTTTTTGCTGAAAGGTGAAGCAGGGAGTGGCAAAACAACGTTATTGCGCGCCTTTGCCCAGCAAGCGCAAGCAGCCAATCCCGAGTTGATTGTGGCAGGTGTGGTTTGCAATGCCTATACTGGCGTTGGTGAACCTTATTTACCCTTCCGCAATTTGATCAATCTCCTGAGCGGTGGTTTGGACGCGGTGGGACACGAAGGATTTTGGACCGAAGAGCAGGCGCAGCGATTGTGGGCATTTATGCCAACGGTTGTGCAATTGCTGGTTGAATATGGCACGGCATTATTAGATAGCTTTGTGCCAGGCACGACCCTATTGGCTCGCGCCGAAACTTTTGCTACTTCGCAAGCGGAGTGGATGCGCAAACTGGTCGCGCGTGTCGCTCGTACCCAGGAAATCGAGGCCCAAGCTGTCACTCTGGAGCAAAATCAACTCTTTACCCAACTGACTGAGCTATTACACCAACTTGCCAATCAACGGCCATTGTTATTAATCTTGGACGATCTTCACTGGATGGATCCCTCATCGTTCAATCTCTTCTTCCATTTAGGGCGCAGCCTGGCCCAGAGCCGCATTTTTTTGATCGGCAGCTACCGTTCAGAGGTCTTCGAAACAGACGCCGAGCCGAAGCCCCATCCGCTCCTCAGCATGGTATCTGAATTCAAACGCTGGTTTGGTGATATTGTGCTCGATCTCGATCAGGTCACCGAGATGCGTGGCCGTCACTTTATCGATGCACTGCTTGACAGCGAACCCAATCGCCTGGATGAACAATTTCGCCAGGCGCTATTTCATCATACCGAAGGCCAGGCTCTCTTTACGGTTGAATTGGTGCGCCAATTGCAGGCCCAAGGCGATCTGCTGCAAAATGAAGCTGGCGAATGGATCGAAGTTGCGGCTTTGAACTGGGCAAATCTACCCGCGCGTATCGAAGGGGTGATCGAGCAACGCATCAATCGGCTTCCCCCCGCATTGCGGCAGATTTTGCAGGTCGCTGGCGTGGAAGGCGAAGAATTTACCGCCGAAGTGGTAGCGCGCATCCAAGGTGTACGCGAGCGGGATCTGGTGCGACAATTGGGAGAGATTCTGGAGCGCCGCTATCGTTTGGTGGGGTTTGTTGGGTTAACCTGGATCGGCACGCAGCGTTTATCGCGCTATCGTTTTCGCCATAATTTGTTTCAGAAATATCTCTATCACAATCTGGATGAGGCTGAGCGGGCTTATCTTCATGCGGATATGGTCTCGGCGCTGGAAAGCCTCTATGCAGACGAGCTTGCGTATGCAGTTGTGCCATTGGCGCACCATTGCCAGGCTGCCGGGTTGTTTGAGCAAGCTGCGAGCTATTATCAACAGGCCGGAGAACAAGCCCAGCGGCTGTCTGCCTATCCCGAAGCGATTGACCATTTCCGGCAGGGGCTCTTGTTGCTGACCCGCTTGCCCGCAACATCGGCAAACTTGCAACGTCAACTAGCCATTCAATTGTCGCTCGGGAATATTTTGCTTGCAGTCAAGGGATATGGTGCACCAGAAGTTGCGGCATCCTTCCAGCAAGCACTTGCCCTGAGCCGCCAATTGAGCGAAAGTGGCGAATCCATTGCTGTATTGCGCAGTTTGCAGCGCGCTGCCTTGGCAAATGGCGAGTGGCAAATTGCTCGCGAGTGGGGAGAACAATTACTCGCCGCTCTCGACGACAGTGTCGAGCCAGGATTTCGGGCCGAGGTGCATCGTGCGTTAGCAATCACCCTGTTTTATCTAGGTGACTTTGTCGAGACACTCAACCAGACTGACCAGAGCATAGCGGCCTATCAGCATCAACCGGACTACCCGTATCTGTTGCAGTTTGGGCACCATGCCGGTGTATCAACCTACGCCTACCGCGCGCTGTCGTTGTGGATGTTGGGCTATCAGGACCAGGCAGTCCATCAGATTGAGCAACTTTTACACCTGGCGCATCAATTGGAACATCCCTTTATTCGGGCCACGGCCTATGGATTGGCTGCTTCCTTCTTTAACCTGCATCGGGATATATCGTCGATTCTTGCTCAGATCGAGATCGGCCTCAAGATTGCTCAACAGCATCATTTTGATTACTGGATTGGCTCCCTTTTAATAGAACGGGGGTGGGCCTTGGTGTTGACCGCTCAGAAGAGCGCGGGTATGGCCGACATTGAGCAGGGATTGGCAAGTTGGCGGGCGACGGGCCGTGAACTGATGAACCGTTCTGAGCCAGCGCGCCATGCCTACATGGCCATGCTGATCGAGGTGGATGGCTTGCTTGGCCATGCCGACAAAGCATTGGCAACCCTTGCCGATGTTCTGGCGGAGGTAAAGCATGGAGCGCATTTTTTTGAGGCTGAATTATATCGACTTCGGGGCGAATTACTCTTGCTGGAAGAGGGCGACAGGGCCGCGGGGCAAGCCGAACAAGCCTTCGAGCAAGCTATTATGGTTGCCCAGCAACAACGAGCGAAATCGCTTGAATTACGCGCAACTGTAAGCCTCTGTCGGCTCTGGCAACGTCTCGGCAAAAGGATGGCGGCTCGTGACCGGTTATCTGCCATCTATGGCTGGTTCAGCGAAGGGTTCGATGCGCCAGATCTGCGTGCCGCTGCCAGATTACTCGCGGAATTAGCCGATGAATCATGCGAGAAACCCCCAGCGGATTAAGCCAACAATCGCGAGCTCGAATACAGGAAACAGGGAGCCAGGGAAAGCCTATATGCCAGGCGATATTCAAATCCGGATTTTGCAATCACTGGGCGACTATGAGATCAATGGCTTGAGCGATGTGCTGATCGATTGTGTGGCAGGCGGGGCATCGGTCAGTTTTATGTGGCCGCTGACGCGTGAGAAAGCCCAAGCCTATTGGCGCACCGTGGCCGCCAGTGTGGCCCGCGGCGAGCGATTGCTGCTGGTAGCGGCAGATGCCACTGGCACCATCTGGGGCACCGTCACGGTGATTCTGGAGCAACCCGAGAATCAACCCCACCGTGGCGATATCGCCAAGATGTTGGTCCACCGTGCTGCCCGTCAACGTGGGCTGGGCGCACAACTGTTGGCTGCAGCTGAACAGCAAGCCCGTGCCGCGGGGAAGACATTATTGGTCCTCGACACCGCCAGTGCAGAAGCCGAGCGCCTCTATGCCCGCCACGGTTGGCAGCGCTGCGGGCAGATCCCCAACTATGCGCTGCTGCCCGATGGCGTACCCTGCGCGACGACAATCTATTTCAAGGAATTGGCAGCAATGCTGTGAGGCAGCTGTCAGCGGATTTTTGGAGCGTGTTGAACGGGTGATTCCCCAGGAAGCCGGTCTGCTCCACGAATCCGTTGACAGTGTTTACTGCGGAATGTGCGTTCAGCATACTCGGCGGCGGGTTGGAAGCGCGGCCATGGAGGATGCGCAGAAGGCACCGCGTAGCAGGCTACTCAGATGCTCTCTGGCCACTAATTTTATTCGGTTCTGGGGCTCGCGGCGGGTAATTTGAGCGTAACCCGGGTAAAATGGCCCGGTGCGCTCTCTACCGCCAATGTCCCCCCAACAATAGCCAGCAAGGTGCTGTGCAGGGCCATCCCTTGTTGACTGCCGCCCTGCTCTCTGCCAGCTGGTTGCATACCCACACCATTATCCTCAATATTCATGAGCAGACCCTGCGCTGTGGATACTGTGATCCGTAAGTGCAGCGCGCGCTCAGCTTCCGCGCCACGACCATAACGAGCGGCATTGCGAATGGCTTCGCGGGCCGCGTAAAAGAGCACTTCCACGGTCAGCGGCGGGAGTGTGATAAGCTGTTCGGCGGCTGCCTCATCAATCTCCCAGAAAATGTCGTCAAAGGCTCCCGGTAATTCGTCGGCAAGTAATTGACGCAGCGCGCCCAGAAGACCCTGGGTCACTGCTGGGGGTGTGCCCCGCGCAGGCATCTCGCGCAGGAGATCGGCCAATTGGTGATGGATGGTTGTAAGCAGGGCCGCGGTCTCCGGGGTCGCAGCGCTGCTGTTGTCCAGCGTCAAGAGCGCGGCGTGGACCTGGGGCAGGATGTCATCGTGGAGGACGCGGCGGGTGTGGCGATCGAGTAATTGGCTCTCGACCAACCGCTGGCGTTGCAGAGCGATCAAGCTGCGGGCAATTTCGGCGCTGGCGCGTGTGTCGATCAGCCGTTCACCACTGGCGCGGGCAATTTCGATGGCCTCTTGGGTGTAAAGTCCATCATCGGCTTTGGGCCCCAACAGAAACAGCCCAATCAGCCCGCGCTCGCTCCACAAGGGCACGGCCCAGATCAAGCCATCGTGGCGCGCTGGGTCGAGCGGGAGTCCGCTGATCTGCGGAGAAGGAAAGTTCGTCACCAGGTCGGCGGGTGAGAAAGCCGGTAATTGTGCCTGTGCAGGATAGGTGAGCGGTGGGCCAACGAGTGGTGCCAGCGGCCCCACAGCCATCAACAGGGCATGGCGCACGCCCAGCACATCCGCGCAGAGCGAGGCAAAGAGCGCCGCGACATCGACATCCGCCGGTAGCTGGTTGGGCGCTGGCAACTCCGTGCCTTGCAGGGGGATGCGCAACAATCGTTCGTATAGCTGTTGGCTGCCCAGGAAAGGGCGCAGTTGGCGCACAAAATCTTCACGCCGGGCAAAGGAACGCCATGTCAGCCGGGCATAAAAGAGCGTGACCAACAAGATGATCAGCAAGAGGCCGGAGAGCGCCTGGGGGCTGTGCACGAGCGTCCACCCGGCCACGACGCCCAAACCACCGGCCAGGATCAGCGCGTTGCGCCAGTAGCGGCGCAGCTCGCCGCGCGGCAACGACTTGCCCGTAAATACTTCGTAATCGATAATTGCCTGCCCGATCAGCATGGTCGCGCCTAAGATCAGCCCGCCGATGATCAGATCGAACCAGGCAATCGTCCCATCCAACAGCAGCGTCCGCTCCACTCGGAGTGGCACCTGAGTCGCTAGCATCACCCAGGCGATCAGCGCGCTGACCAACAAGCTTACCAGCAGGAGGACGCTTGTGGCGGCGAAGAGCCAGGGACGAGCGCGGCGGCGCGCCTGGTCACCCATCAGCCGGGTCGAGGGTGCTGGGTGGCGCAGCGCATCGAGCGACAGCACAATACACCAGATGACATAGAGCGGGAAAAGGATCAGAAAGAGTGGAAAGCCTGCGAACGTGGGTTGCCCGGTAAAATTGTATTGAACTGCCTGGGCAAACGAGGGAAGCGCGCCGCTGAAAAGCAGCAGACTGCTGAGCAGCAGAAGCAGCAGAATTGCCGTGGGCAAGCCATAGCGATGGCTGCGGCTAAAGGTGCGTGGGAACGCATTGCCTGGCTGCGTTTGTCCTCCTACGCCCATGTACCAGAGGGTGATTGCACCCCACGACCAGAGAAATGTCAGCCACGGTTGGGCAAATTTCTGCTCGGCGCTCTTGAGCATCGCCTGCTGGATCTGCTGGCGGCCATGCCAAAAGCCAACATGCCACAGGACCATCATGTACCAACCCAATGGCAAGGCCATCAGTGGCAGCCAGCCTGTACGCCACCACAGATTGAGATTGTAGCCGGTTGTCGCTAAATCCAGCGCCAGAATGGCCGTGTGGCTGACAAAAAAGATGGCACCCAGCAGCGCTGCACCACCCGCCACCCAGACCCCCCAGGTCCGCCGTTCAGCATTGAGCAAGACGGTCAACCCGAGCCAGCCGAGCAGCATGATATTGGTCAGCGAGACCGCTAAGATAGCCCAATCCAGGTAAACGTTGCCGCTCATAGAAACTGATACGCCATGATAAAGGGGGGGATTGCGTCTGTCCGCACAGATGGCCCGGTCATCCGCAAGGGGTCGTAGCAATCAATCCGAAAGGGCAGAAGCCCAGTTTTCCCAGTGACCGTGTTCGTTTTGCACGCGCGCAACGCCCGCCTCGTCCCAATGGATCAATCGCCCCGCGTGCAGAATCAGGATCGCCCGCGCCCGTGCCACTTTCTCATCGGTGGCGCTGGCGTTCAGCCCCCAGGCCGCGTAGATCTGCCCATTGGTGCGGCTGATGGTGCGTTTGTCTTGAAAGCCCAGCCGGTCGGCAATCTGCTCGTTGGTGAGCCCCTGCGCCAACAGTTTTACCACAACTTGCTCATTCGGTTCCAGCAGCGCCAGCGGAGAATTGTCATCTTTGTGGCCCACTTCCTGGACGCGCGCCGCGATATCCGGATCGATAAAGCTGCGCCCCGCGATTGCATCCTGCAAGAGGGGGACGATCATTTGCGGCAGCAGATAATTGGATTTGCGCACATAGGCATAGTGGCTGAGGATGCCCGCTCGCCGAAACTCGCGGTAATAGACATCATCGTCCTGGATCGAGTAAAAGACCAGCGGCAACCGGGGATGTTCGCGGCGAAGGGCGACCGCGGCCTGAATCCCGTTGAGCTTGCCCGCCAGTTGCACATCCATCAAGACCACATCCGGCGGTGATGCGACACAATAGGCCAGCGCGGCTTCACCGCTGTCACAGTCGTGAGCAACGCGCAGCTTGCCGGTGGCGGTCAATCCACTCCTTAAGGCTGCGCGCAATTTGGCATTATCTTCGACGATCAACAGGCTGAGCAAGCTTCGCATAGGGATAGTGTTGATTCAGGAAACTGATAGAGAAACCAGATAAATATCGCATAAATCGTAGGTGCGGTTAGAAA
>CAZIRP010000112.1:0-16773 GCA_964541665.1 uncultured Caldilineaceae bacterium
CTTTGCCACAACCAACGGCCTCAATCTGGGGCTGGCCCATGACGCGGCCAACAATGTTTATGTGTGTAACCCGGGCAATCAGGCGGTGATGAAGGTCACGCCCAAGGGCGAGGTCAGCGTCTACAGCAACGGAGATGGCCAGCGCACCATGTCCACGCCAAACTATCCTGCGTTTGCGCCCGATAGGCATCTTTACGTCTGTGATTCTGGCGCGTGGAAGGCCGACAATGGCTGCATCTGGTCGATTGCGCCGGGCGGAGCCACCGTGTTGCTCGACACCGAATGTGCCCAATTCCCGAATGGCTGTGCGGTCAGCCCGGATGGTCACTACCTCTATGTGGCGATGTCACTCAATCCGCCGCGTGTGGTGCGCTTCCAGATTGCGGATGGCCGCAAGATTGGCCCGGTGGAAACGGTGGTGGAATTGCCGCACACGGTGCCCGATGGCCTGGCCTTCTGCCACGATGGCAGTCTGCTCGTCGCCTGTTACCGACCCGACACCATCTTGCGGATCCTGCCCGATGGCTCGGTTACGGTCCTGATGGAAGATGCGGAAGGGACGCTCTTGGGCGCGCCGACCAATGTCTGTTTTGGCGGGCCAGAGCGCTCGGTCCTCTTTTGGGCCAACCTGGGGCGCTGGCATATCGGCCAGAATAAGCAGACTGGCCTCCAGGGAACCGCCCTGTTTTATCCCCCGATTTGAGCTTTCGTAAAGCCTATGCTTGGCAACACCATCAGGGCGACATTGGTGGATGGCTGCTGTTGCCCCTGGGGGATCCACAGAGTGTGCAGATTGATAGCGTTCCGGGTTTACACCGGTGGCTCTGGGGCATCCGCGCACTCTGTGGAGAGGCTTCGGCGTTGGCCTGTTATGCCGCCAGCGCGGGGCGTCGTCGCCAAACTTGGGTGGCCTGCTCAAAAGCGTGGGCCAGTTGCAACACGCCCATCTCATCTTGATGGCGGCCAACAATCTGAATGCCAACTGGCAATCCGTCGGGTGTGAACCCACACGGCACCGAGATGGCGGGCAGGCCCGTGGCGGTGATGAAGTAGCAAGACTGCATCCAATCGATGTAGGTGGGCATGGCCTGGCCGTTGATCTCGGTGATATATTCCTGCGTGACCGGGAATGGTGGCACCTGGCTCACCGGCAGGATCAGGAACTCGTAGGTTTCCATAAACTCACGCACGCGATGATAGAGCGCGGTCCGTTTGATCTCCGCCTGGCCGAGTTGCGGCCCGGTCAGTTTCAATCCCTCCTCGACATTCCAGATCACCGTATCTTTGATTTCATCGCGCCGAGTTTTGACCAATTCCCCAAACGAGTTGGCAAATGACCAGGCACGCCACACCTTGAAAATTTCATCGGCGTCGCGGAAATCTGGCTCGGCCTCGGCCACGCTACAGCCCAAATCGCCAAAGATCGAACGTTGGCTCTCCAAAACCGCGGTCACGTGCGGATCGACCGGGAAGCTGCCCAAATTCTGGCTCCAGGCAATGCGCACGCCCCGGAAATCCCGTTCCAGCGGAGCGAGGAATCGTTCACCCGGGTCGCTGATGGCAATCGGTGAGCGGCGATCCGGCCCCGCGATCACGCTCAGCATCAGGGCGACATCGGCCACGGTGCGCGCCATTGGGCCGGGAACCGACCAGGGGGCCCAGGCTGTCTGTTTGGGCCAGGCTGGCACCCGACCGGGCGCAGTGCGAAACCCAACCACATTGCAGAAATTGGCCGGGTTGCGCAACGAGCCGCCCATGTCGCTGCCATCGGCCAGCGGGATCATGCCGCAGGCCAGGGCGACGGCCGCGCCCCCACTGCTTCCGCCGCAGGTGCGCGTGGTGTCGTAAGGGTTGACGGTCGCCCCAAAGACGGGATTAAAGGTCTGCGAGCCCGCGCCAAATTCCGGCACGTTGGTTTTGCCAATGCTCAATGCGCCACCCAGTTTCAAGCGTTCGATGATCAGATCGTCCTGGTCGGGCACAAAATCGGCAAAGATTGGCGAGCCCTGCGTGGTACGAATCCCTTTGGTCGCGGCCAAATCCTTATGCGCGATGGGCAACCCATGCAGCGGCCCCAAGGATTCGCCACGGGCTTGCGCTTCATCGGCGGCCGCGGCTTGCGCCAACAATTGCTCGGCGGGCAGCAACGTGATGATGGCATTGACCAAGGGGTTGACGCGCTCGATCTGGGCGAGATGGGTCTCCATCACCTCGCGGGCCGACAGTTGGCGTTGCCGAATCCGCGCGGCGAGTTCGGTGGCAGGCAAAAAACAAAGTTCAGATGCGGTCATAATCTGCTCCGGCAGGGTTGGCTAAAACCTGATGAGTGAACCATGATGAGTCCAACGTGATGCGCGATGGCTGTCTACGCATTGATGTTTGGCGTTGCTGATCCAGATTTCTGGCGCTTCTGTTGTGAAATCTGCGCACTCTGTGGATGGAATTTTGAAAGCGTTTTTGGATGCTACGTAAGTCCAGTTTTGGGGCCGCAACCAGTTTACGGACAGGCCCTAAACCGTCGCCAGCGGGGGGTGGCCGCCCCAAACTTGTTGCAGATTGGCGAAGATAAATTCGCCGCGGCGGGGCCACGTGTCATAGGTTACGCCCGCGGTGTGCGGGGTGAAGAGCACATTGTCCAGTTGCAAAATAGGGTTGTCCGGCGCGGGTGGTTCTTTGGCCAGCACATCCAGCGCGGCACCAGCGATCTGGCGGGCCTGCAGGGCTGCGGTCAGCGCGGCTTCATCCACGACCGGGCCGCGACAGGTGTTGACCAACAAGGCGTTCGGCTTCATTAACGCCAGGGTACGCTCGTTGATCAGCCCCTGTGTCTCGCTGTTGAGGGGCACGTGCAAGGTTACGACATCGGCTTGTAGCAACAATTCATCGAGCGAGCAGCGTTGCACGCCCAACTCGGCTTCCACCGCCGCGGAGGCGGGAAATGGATCGTAATAGCAGATTTTGGCGCCAAACGCGTTCAGCAAGCGGGCCACTTGTTGGCCGATTTTGCCCAGCCCGATGATGCCCACGGTCTTGCCGCGGATCGTATAGGTGGTCGCGCCGGAATCGATGGCACTCCAGCGAGCAGTGCGCACGTTGGCATCCATCTCCAACATGCGCCGGTAAAAGGCCAGGATCATGGCGATGGTGTGTTCGGCAACATCCAGCGCATTGGCCCCGCCATTGTTGGCAACCGGAATGCCGAGTTCGCGACAAAGCTGCACGTTGACGCGATCAAACCCCGCACTCACCAGTTGGATCAGCTTGAGATTGGTGGCGGTACGCAAAAGCTCGTCGCTGATCACCCCGGGGAAGAGGATCAGGAAGTCGGTGTCACGCACCAATTCGCTTTTTTCAGCATCGGGCATGCCGATGGGGTGAACAGCCACTTGATAATCGGCGGGGGCATGTTGCGTCAGCAGGGCAGCCGTTTCTGGCGCCAGGGAGGTAAAAAAGAGTACTTTGGGCATGAGAAAATCCTTACTACTGGTCAGCGGTGATTAAAGAATAAAAACTCTGGGCATGGCAAAAGATGGTTGAGGATTGATTTGTTTTGAACCACGAAGTACACAGAGAACACGAAGTTTTTCTTCGTGGTTTCAGGAAACCACAGAAACTGCCTGCGAATCGGTGGATGGGACTTTGAAAGCGTTTTTGGACTCCCCTTAGGCATAGGCGCGCAGGAAGTCGCGAAACAAGATGGTCTCGGATAGATTATCGCATTCGTTGCAATGTTCCCAATCCTGCCAGACATATTCTAACCCCAGCCAGCCGCTATACCCATTGGCTTTGGCCAGTTCGACAACACGCCGATAATCGATGGTGTTTTCCGCAAAGCGAGTTTGTAAGCGCCCGGGACGCGCCCCGCGAATGTGAAAGTGGCTGGCGTAAGGGATCAAGACCTCGATCGCGGCATCGGGTGTGCCGCTGCGGGTAAAATGGGTGTAATCGAGGGCCAGCGTGAGCCCGGGCACACGTTGCAACAAGTCGAGCGCGCTCGCGGGGTCGGGCACGATCGACCCCACATGCGCTTCCACAGCCAGCACAATGCCATAGGCGCGGGCTTGCTCAAGCCGCCACTGCAATTCATCCACCGCACGTTGCAACGATGTAGCTCGTTCTTCCGCTTCAAAATGGATGCCAGGCAGAATCAGGAGATGATCACCCCCGGCCTCGGCGGTGTAGTCCAGCGCCTGAACAAACCGCTCCCGCGCGTGGGCACGCCGGGCAGCTTCTGGCTGGTTGATGGCATAGGGGGCAAAATCGGCGCCCAGTTGCAAAAAGAGATCGGCCAAGGCCAAACCATGGCCCGCCAAGCGCTCCTTCAACCGCCGAGCCGATTGGGTCACGTTGGCAAACTCACGCGAGGGCCACAGGTGTGAGCGTTCTTCGAACAGGCCAATGTCCACACCTTGCAGGTCGAGCATGGCGATCAATTGTAAGACGTGGTCGTGGGGCAAGAGTGGAAAGGTAAAATCAGCACAAGCAAAGCGAAGAGTCATGGGTGCTCCTTAAGATTTCATTTGGCTCTGCGCTGAGCGCAACCGCCATCAAGATTTCATTGGCTCTGCGCCGGGTGCAATGTGAATACAGCTAAGACAAGCGACTTGGGGAGAGTTTGTCCCTATTGAGCCAAAGCCCGGGCCAGCTCAAACAGATTGAGATCCAACGCTTTGCGGCTGGTGACCACTTCGGCCAGCGGTGTAGCGTGGATTGCGCCAGCAATCTGGCCGACCAACACGCCAGTTTCGCCGCGCGCCAACAGATCGATCGCCGCGGCCCCCAATCGGCTGGCCAGGAGGCGATCCGCCGCGCCGGGCGCGCCCCCCCGCTGCACATGGCCGAGAATGGTGGTGCGCAATTCATAGCCGAGGCGTTGGTGATGCTCGGCAAAATAGCGGCTCAACATCTCTGCGTTGTATTCGGCCCCTTCGGCCACCACCACAATCGCGTGGGCCTTGCCGCGCTGATAACTGGCGTGGATCTCCTCGGCGATTGCTTCGGGGGCCACGGGCACTTCGGGGATCAAGACCATTTCTGCGCCACCGGCCAGGCCCGCCATGACCGCCAGATACCCAGAATTGCGGCCCATGACTTCGACCAGAAAGGCGCGGCTATGCGACGAGGCAGTCACTTTCAGGCGGTCAATGGCCTCAAGCGCCACGTTCAGTGCAGTATCTACCCCGATGGTGATGTCCGAGCCGTAGAGATCATTATCAATGGTCGAGGCAACGCCAACCACGGGAAAGCCCATTTCCGAGAGAGCGTGGGCTCCAGTCTGCGAACCGTTGCCGCCGATCACCACCAGGGCTTCGACCCCATGATCGGCCAGTTGCTGCAAGGCTTTGCGCCGTCCAGCCTCGGTGATAAATTCGGGGCAGCGCGCGCTGCCCAGCACCGTCCCCCCTTGCTGGATGATGCCGCCAACGGCACGCGCATCCAACCGCGTGAATTCGCCATCGATCAGGCCCTGGTAGCCGGAGCGAACGCCATAGACGCCCCAGCCTAGATCCAACGCACAACGGGTAACGGCACGAATGGCGGCGTTCATGCCGGGTGCATCGCCACCGCTGGTCAGCACGGCAATCTGTTTCATCTGTCTGCTCCGTAAACTGCTATATCGCGACCTGCAAATCTCAAAAAACTCTGGTGCGCTTAGAATTTATCCGTAAATGCTGCGCCAGGCTGTGTGGGTAAGCCCAATTTCGGGAGCCGCACCCGCTGGACGGATAGATTCTTATGGCAAAACGAGGGGCGCGGGGTCCGCCTCAAGGTGCAAATCCTGATAGCTGGGCTCGACATTCACAATGGCCACGCTCCAGAAAAAATCTCCGCTGCCATGCTGCATCACGCTGTGCGCACCCTGCAGATCCAGGCGCAGGGTATAGATGTCGCCAACCCGGCGGACCAGAGCGCGGCTCAGCGCGGCGTCATGCGCCCCATAATGGACGGGATCCCCCGCGCGCCAGAGGCGAATCTCAAAGGCCTGCTGCGCGCTGAGCGGTGCACCTGTCCACTGCCAGACAAAATCCGCGGTGTGATCTGGCAGCGTCGCCGAGCTCGCCGGGGTGATCAACCGTAACTCGCCGGGCGCGGCAACATCCTTACGAGCAAAGGCCGGTTTGGCCGGAATCGTTGCGTCCGGCGCGATGCGCTGGAGCCGCATCGCATCTACAAACAGCGCGCCATGCCCATTATACAAGAGTTGCAGGTAGGCTTTTGCATCTTTGGGGACGACAAACGTATGTTTCACCGTTTGTTTGCCCGCGTCGATGATTGGTTCAGGGGGCACAATCGCAACCGGCTGCGGATCGTAGATGCCCACAGTCCACGATCCAGTATTGGCGCTGTCGGCATACAGCTGAATTTCCAGCGCGTAGGTCCCAGCCGCCAGGACAGGCAAAGTGGCATCGGCCAGGAGCCCCGCGGGATTTTGCCAGCGGTCGTCCGCGGCTTTGCTCAGCCCCACATTGCGACCGCCATTGACCGAAACCAAGCCACAACCATACAACTCAGCCGCATCCCCAACGGTGTTGAAGCGGGCAAGCCGCGGCTGATGGGCAAGACAGGCCTGTAATTGCAGATCGGTCGGGCGGTTGTAGACCAACACAAGGCTGTCTCCGCACTCAAACTGGTCGGCGGGTTCGCCCAGGCGCTGCAATACCGTTTCGGTGCGGATCGCATATTCGGAGGCCGGGCCAACATCGGTGATCACAAAGTCAAAACTGGTGCGATACCAGGCTCGGTTGTTGTTCCAGAGATGGGGCGTGAGATCCGGGTAGACCTGCACCACGTGCAAATCGTTTTGCGACAATAGACTCAGATACATCGCCTGCCAATAGTGGGCTAAGCCATTGCGGAGCTGGCGCTCACGAGTGGCTTGATCCATGCAGGCCACAAAGGGATCGGTCGATTGTGGCAAGGTGACCAACGCCTGCCATTGCGAGAAGGGCTGCGCCAGCACCAACAGGAGCCCGGCCACACTACTCAGGGCCAACGATCCGCTGGGCTGGGCGAGTCGCCTTTTCACGGGTGCCAGGTGTGTTACTAGCAACGGCCACCCCACGATCAGCGGCAAAATCAACGTGGAAAGCAGATAGCGGGCGCTGAATTGATTGGGGAAATTTCCAGTGACGACCACCGCGGCGACCGTTCCCAGGGTGGAGAGGATAAGAAACAAAATCGCCACCACACGCATGTTGGGATTAGCACGCGTGGCGGGCGCATCAGGTTGGTAGGCCAGCCACAGGCTGATCCCCATGGCCAGGAAGGAACTCAGCCAAAAGAGCGCCAAAAGTGGGTTGCGAACCGCGGTGCTGCTGATCCAGACGAATAATTCGTGCAGGGAAGTTTGCCATTGATCCCTGGTGAACGAGGTGTATTCGGCCAGTTTCTCGCTGCCAAAGAGCCATTGGCGCAGCCAGGGCCCGCAGAAGGCTGCAATGCTCAGCCCGCCGATCAGCGACCAGGTTTGCCGGGCTCGGCGAGTGGCCATGGAATAGAGTAGCAGAGTCGCGAGCGCGGGCACCACAAATTGGATGACAAACAGAGCATCGGAGAAGGCGGTGAGCCCAACCAGCAGCAACAGCCCCCAAAATTGGGGCAGCACCCAGACGCGCCCTTCGTGCGCTTGCAACACACGCAGCATCAGCAACAGCGCGAATGGGAGCACCATCAACCCGCCAAAGTGATGGGCGCTCAGGATTGTGTAGACAAAGGCCGTTTCCTGGCCGGTCGCCAGGCAAAGCAGAAACAAGGTTGCACTCAGCAACAAGAAGGGGTGCCGCTCGCGGGAAGCGCCAGAAAGCCAGCGCAGGATCAACCCAAGCCCGCCCAGGAAGATCAAAATCTGCGCCACGCCGAAGAGGGCCATGGTCACGTACAAATTGTTGGTCAGCTGATCGATGAGGAAATAGAGCAACAAATCGGGGAAAAAGTAGGGGCTGGGCGGGAGATCCCAGCCGCGTAAAGTGGGGGAGGTGTGGAGATCCTTGAGCAGCGTTGGCAGGTAGAACGCATCCGAATTGTACAGCAGGCTGCGATCAATCTGCCCTGTAGCAACACTGCCATACACTGCACCAAAGCCGCCGAGCAAAGCCAGCCAAGCCACAAGATGAGGGATTATGTTCAACACAACGTGGCTTCGCATCTCTTTGGTCGCCAGCGACTCCCGGGTTGCTACAGGAACGTACCAAACCGCGGGAGTCATGCAGATCGGCTACGCTCGTCTCTCCTCGATTAGCTGACGCTTTCGCCTCTACCCGAAGTGGCGAGATAGTGCTTAACAATATCGATGATCAGGCCAATATCGAGCCGGGCCGAGGCAACTGGTGTGCGACATTCTGCCCCGTTGCGCACGCACTCGTAGAAATGGCGCAACTCGCGGCTGAACGCGCTCTCCCATTCGACCGCTGGCTCCAGTTTGTAGCTGACCCCGCGGGCGTCGATCCCTTGCACGGTGACTTGCGAGAGCAGACCACGCGCAAAGCCGGTGGGATATTCGACGATCACGCGCTTGTTATCGCCATACACTTCGAGCGACTCGCGGAAATCCCAGAGGTCGGGCAGGTCGACCCAACTGGCGATACAGCGCGACCCGTTGGGATATTCCAGATTCATGGTGGCGGCGCGGCCATTGTACCAGATATCGGTGCTGACAATGCGGCTGGGCATGCCCAGCATGGTGCGCATCCCATACAGATCGTGGATCATGCTGCCAGACATCATGTGGAACGCCCCTTCGACATCCGCGGGCACATCGCCGATCGCGTCGCGGCGAGCTGCATCCCGCGCGGCGCGGGTGGCTGCGATCACCTCCGCGGGGATGTCATTAAAGCGGCGGATGTCGAACTGACGCATGTGCAAGTCATTGTTCGGGTGCAAATGGTTGACCTGCACAAAGCGGATGTTCTGCATCTCATCGACTTCGCTCTTGGCATATTCGTAAGCTGGGTCGTAGACTTTCATGTAACCGACCTGGCCCACCTTGCCCGACCGCTGCTGCGCGGCGATGATCGCATCTGCTTCTTGCAGCGAATAACACATGGGCTTTTCGATGAAGAGATGTTTGCCAGCATCCAGCGCGGCTACGGCTACCTCGGTTTTGGGGTCGGTTTGGCACAACAACACCGCTTCGACGTCGCTGTTCAGGAGCTCGCGATAATCTGTAAAGTGATTGGGCACATTAAACTTCTGGGCGACCGCGGCCGCGGCGCCAGCTGAGACATCACAAACCGCGGTGACACGGAAATGATCGGGGAGATCGTACAAATTTGGCAGATGATGCACCTGCGCAATCGCGCCGCAACCAACGACGCCCAGACGAATGGGTTGCATGGTGAATGGTTCCTCCAACGGCTAACCTTGTGGTTGTTTGAAACTACGATGCTGTTCCTGCAAAATGATGGTGAATAAAACAGACCCCTATACTTTACCCGATGGAGAGGTACAGCGCAAGGCCCTGAGCGGACACTCAGAGTATCGCGGCGGGAGCCTACAAACTCTCAGGCTAGCGACGAATCCGGGGCGATTTGAGGGAGCAATGTGGTTATGGGGTGGGGCGCATGGCCGGATAATGCTCGGCTAAATACTCATTCCAGCCCTGTTCGAACTCATCCAGCGAGACGTCCCGAAACGAGCGCGTAAAGCCAATCCACGAACTCTGGCTGCGCAACGCCAGGATCAGATCAGGCAGGCTTGCCTGGCCATAAGTGGCAATCGCGTAGCTGATCACCGTTTCGGCCAGCATATAGTCGAGCATCGCGGTGGACTGATCATCGCGCAGAAAGATGCCATCGCCGCCCTTGATGTCCACCAATCGCACAGGTAATTGCCATTTCGTTTGCTGCTGGAAGAGCGTTTCGGCTTGTTGGTGCCAGGCCGATCGCTCGCCAGCCAGCATTGTGCGTAACCAGCCATTCATAGCACGCGACATAATGCGCCAGTGATAGGCGTTGATCTGGTCGTAATCATGCGGTTGCATGTCGGCATACAGCAGATCGTTGATCGCACGTATCGCAATGCGATTGATGATTTGCTGGCTGAGATAGTCGGTGTCGGAGAGGCCCAGCGGGACTTTGGCGAGGAATGGGGAGGTCAGTTGTTGGCGCGTGCCATAGCCACCCCAGCCGCGCACCAGGTCAGGCATGATGACGAACGTCAACTTTTCTTCGACCGCGGGCAAGGGCAGCCCCAACCAACTGTGCGCCCGCGTGTAGGCCAGTTCGATCTCGTCGGCGCTGGCGATCACCGTGGGCATGTCGGCGTCGGTAAATTCAAAACGCAGATTGGTGGTCTCGACAGCCCGCTGTTCGCCCCAAAAGGCTCGGTCGGGCACCGTGCGCACCCAATCTGAGCCTGCTTTGCGGTAAAAACGGGTTTCGCGCTGGGGGCCTGCCATCCACAACGACCATTGCGGAATGGGCGGGACAACGTGCAAGGTCGCCTGGATCAGATTACCCTGCGGCTGCGCGTCAATCAGTTCGGTCTGATAGCGAGCCGCCGCGCCCTCGACCTCCCAACCGTTCCGCCAATCGATCGCAAAGCGGTCGGGCACGGTTGGGTCGATCAAGGCTGGCAGCAAGCTTGCATCGGCTGTGGCCCAGGCCACTTGTTCCTGGGTCACAGTCGGCCAGATCGCGGCCTGCGCCCAGTCGAGCGTTGGTTCCTGGTGGGCAAAACTTGCTCCGGTGAGCGACAGCGCAGCCAGCAACAAGATCGCGCCGCGTAGACTTTGCAAGAACCACCCCCGCTCGGGGAGCCGCGCACCATCCACCCGCCAGGCGCTGGACCGCGCGCCGGGTTGCCCTTCCCAATCCCCATCATCAAGGATACGCCATTCATAGTGGATGGATTGGTGCAGCATTCAGCTTCCTTCGTAGCTCACCAGGCTACATAGCCTCCACAAACCGGAATGCACTGGCCGGTCACATAATCCGACAAGTCGGTCGCCAGGAACTCGATCACGCGGGCGGCTTCTTCGGGGGTACCCACTCGCCCCATTGGGATCTGGCTGGTCAACGTGTCGCCGGCCTTGTTCCAATAGTGTACCGTACGCGAAGAGGCAATAAAGCCGGGAGCAATACAATTTACATTGACTTGGTAGGGCCCCAATTCCGCGGCGAGGACGCGCGTGTAGTGGGCCACCCCGGCTTTGGCCAGTTTGTAGGGCATGGCACCGCCATTGCGCCCGCTCCATAAGCCGGCCTGCGAAGCAATGTTGATGATCTTGCCCGATCTTTGTGCTTTCATCGGCGCGCTGGCCGCCTGGCAACAGAGGATACAACTGGTGAGGTTGATATCCATAATGTAGTTCAGCCGCTCCAGCGCTGCGCCAGCCGCTGAATCATCGGCGTCGGCCGCGCGCAAGTTCCCGCCCGCGTTGTTGACCAAAATATCGATGCGGCCAAAGGTGCCGAGGGCTTCCTCGAACATTGCGGCCACCGCGTCCGGGTTCGTCACATCCGCCTGGACACCGAGCGAGCGCCGCCCCATCTGCTCGATTTCGGCGGGGACGCTTTCGGCTGCAAGTTGTTCGTCATATTCGCGAGCCGAGTGCAGATCCACATCGTTGACAATCACATCCGCGCCGAGGCTGGCCAAATGCAACGCATAAGCGCGGCCCAATCCCCGGCCCGCGCCGGTGACCAATGCCACTTTGCCACTCAGTTTCATGGTTTGTTCTCGCTTATGAATCATGTCGGGCCATTCCAAAATGGAAACGTTCTACTTGGTGATGCGTCAAACGTCAAACGTGAATTCACCGGGACGCATGACGTTTGACGCTCAAATAGAATCTATTTTCTTGGAATAGCTCGGTGGATTTACAAATCAGCCGCTCGCGGTGCATACTCGTTCCAGGCTTCATCGGCCGCGTACAGGGCCTTGTGCAAGCGATAATTGGCTTCCCACAAGGCATCCCGGGCGGCGATAGCCGCAGCTTGATCGCCCGCGGCGCGAGCGGCTTTGAGGGCCGCGGCCTGCTCCTGTTGCACGGCGGCAAAGTGTTGCGCGGCCTCAGCCACCGCCTGCACCGTCTCGCCATGGCGATCCACCAGCGTCTCGACCGGAATGCTCAGATCATACTCGGCGTGATAATTGATGTTCTGATTGAAGCGAGGCGGCTCTTTGGCATCATCTTCGGTGCGCCCAGTATGGGTCGGGTGGATGTGGGGCGTCACCGACAGGTACATGATTGTGGGTTTGTCGGGCAAAACATTGCGCACCTGGTGGATCTCATCCGCGAGCGCGATGCACATCTCGCCCGGGCCGAGAATCTTTTTGGTGCCATTGATGTTAAATTCGGCCTGTCCTTCCAGGATCAGAAAGACCTCGTGGCCCAGATCGTGGCTGTGGCGGCCATCGACCTGGCCGGGCTTCATGTGGTAGAGACGGGCGCGAATTTCCGGCGTTACCAATACGTTGCGATTGGTTGTGCGATAATCGTAAACTTCAAAACTCATGATTCCTCGTTCTGTGCTTGAGTAAAAATAACATGAATTCGGATACGGAATCCAGGATACAGCTTTGATAATGACAAGGCGAATTACACCACGAAGAGCACGAAGAAAAACTTTGTGTCCTCTGTGTGCTTCGTGGTTCAAATAAAATCAATCTTCAACCATTTTTTTGCCATGCCCAGAATTTTTATTCTTTAATTTGTGTTATCTGTGGACAAATTGTTAAATTTCTCGTCACTCCAACCGTTGCCGCAATTTGGGGTCTAGAAAGTCGCGCAGCGCGTCGCCCACCAGATTGGCAGCCATGATCGAGATGGTGATCGCCAGGCCGGGGAAGACGACCAACCACCACGACGGTCTGAAGGAGGCAGCCAATACCCCACCGAGCATGTTGCCCCAACTCGGCGCGGGTGGCGGAATTCCCAATCCCAAAAAGCTGAGCGCGGCTTCAGCAAAGATCGCCGAGCCCAGGTTGAGCGTTGCCACGATGATCAACGGGGCCATACATTGCGGGGCAATATGGCGCAACATCAACCGCCAGGGGCGCACACCCACGGCCAGCGCCGATTCGACATAGGCCGTCGCTTTGACCGACAAGACCACCGAGCGGATCACCCGGGTGGAGCCGGGAATACGAGTGACGGCAATCGCGATGATCACCGTTGTCAGGCCAGCGCCCAAAACGACCAGCAACAAGAGCGCCAGAATCAGCGTGGGGAAGGACATCAGGACATCGAGCACGCGCTGGCTGAACAGGTCAAACCGCCCGCCGAGATAGCCACTGACCAGCCCCCACAAAAAGCCGAGCAGGTCGCCAATCAACACGGAGGTAATGCTCACGATCAAGGTGATGCGCGCCCCAAAGATGATGCGGCTCAGAATGTCGCGGCCGAGGTCATCGGTGCCGAGCCAGTGGGCAGCCGAAGGCGCCTGACGGATCGCCCCATAGTCGGCCAGTTGCGGATCGTAGGGGGCCAGCCACGGTGCAGCGATCGCCATGATCAGCAAAAGCAGCCAGATCAACGCGCTGATGGCCCCAATCGGCGATGAGGCGATGAAGCGCCCGACCGAGCCCAGGGCCTGTTGCAACGGACTCGGGCCCAGGTCCTGCGTGGCAGGAAGAACCGGTTGGGTGGAAAGCGTCGAACCATAGTCGCTCATGGTAAATACTCAGGTTACGCAAGCAAGGCGGGGGCTGGGTGCGCGGCCTCAAACCGAGCGCCGAGCCACCCCCAATTGCTGCGCACCATCTAATCGTAGCGGATGCGGGGGTCGATCCAGGCATAGCTCAGATCAACCAGCAGATTGATAATTGCAAAGATCAAGCCATAGATCAGCACCAGGTTTTGGATCATCATCCAATCTCGGTCGCTGAGGGCTTGCACCAACAAGGTGCCCAGGCCGGGAACGCCAAAGGCTCGTTCCACCGAAACTGCGCCACCCAACAGCCCGCCGAGCGCCAACCCGGAAGTTGTGATCACCGGCAGCAGCGCGTTCTTGAGCACATGCCGCCACATGAGCAATTTTTCGCTCAGGCCTTTGGCCCGGGCCGTGCGGATATAATCTTCGTACAGGACTTCGAGCGCGGCCGAGCGGGCAAATCGTGCCTGGCTGGCGGCTAAGCCCAGCCCCAATGCCAGCGCGGGCAATCCAGTCATCGATAAATTGGCAACCGGATTTTCCCAGAATTGGACAATGGCTAAGGGTGGACGCCAGGTGAAAACCAAGACGGTAAAGAGCACAATCAGCAGGCCGATCCAAAAGCTGGGGACAGCAATAAAGACGGTGATCGCTACACGCGAGAGATAATCCAGCATGGAGTTGCGCCAGAGCGCGCTGAGCAACCCCAACGGCACCCCGATCAGCCACGAGAAGATCACCGCCATCAGGGCGATCTGCGCGGTGATCGGCCCGCGCCGCAGGATCAGCGCGCTGATGGGCTCGTTCGTCCAAAACGAGGAGCCCAGATCGCCGGTAAGGATCTCCCCGATCCAATCAAAATATTGAATGTAGAGTGGCTTGTCCAGGCCGAGGCTGGCGCGCGCCGCGGCCAATTCGGCTTCGGTCAGTACAAAGTTGCCAGTTGATTCCGACATGATCGTAGCCAGCGGGTCGCCCGGCAGGACGCGCATCGCCAGAAAGATCAAAATGGTGATGCCAATCAGGGTCGGCACCGCGATCAGCAAACGACGGAGAATATATCTGCTCATGTGGTGGAAAAGACTAGAGACTGGAAAATCAGAGACTAAGAGATTAGAGACTGGAGATTAGAGACTGGGAGACTGAACGGAGTCTCCAGTCTCCAGTCTCCCAGTCTCACTGTTCCAGCCAGACGGTTTCGATGCGACCCCATTCGACGAAGAGGCGGTCGTTGAGTAACAACCCCTTGAGCCCTGTTCGCCACATCGGCAAGTGATAGGTGTAGCCAACGAGATAGGCGGGCGGGTCCTGGTCGAGGACATCGAGCGCCTGATTGACTAGATCTTGCCGGGCTGCCGGGTCGGTTTCAACATCGATCTGGTCGAGCAGCGCATCAAATTCGGGATTGGAATATTGCGCCCAGTTTTGCGAACCGCCAGTGCGCCACCAGAGATTGGCCCGCGGCGAGATGTCGGAGAGACCATGGCCGTAGGTATCGACCACCAGCGTGAAGTTGCCGTTCTTCTCTTCTTCCACCAATTGCGAGCGCTCGATGGCCCGAATTTCGGTTTGAATGTTGAGCTCACGGGCGAGCATATCTTGAAAGGCGGGCGCAATCAATTCGGCTTGCGGGCCAACCGCGGCCAATAGTTCGATCCCCTGGATGCCATCGGCGAAACCTGCATCCGCCAGCAATTGTTTGGCTTCCGCGATATCTTCGGTCTTGTCGGCGCGATAGCCTGGCAACTCGGCGATCTGCTCGGGCGGTGTGGCGTAGGCATCCCCATAGGGAATCCAGCGGGTCAGGTTGATCTGCTCCTGCGAGGCAAAGGCGGCGATCATGTTTTGGCGGCTGACCGCCAGGTGAATGGCCCGGCGCACCCGGGGATCGTTAAACGGCTCGCGGGTGGTGTTGAAGATCACCCAGTAGGCCCCAAAGTTGGCCAGTTTATTCACCTGCACAATATCCCCGCGGCCTTCGCCTTCAGTCCAGGTTTCAAACGAAACATTCCACGAGAGATCCGCTTGATCGGTCAATACCGCGGTGCCTCGGTCTGACCACGCGGCCACGTGATAGAGTTCCAGCGTGTCGATGTAGGGCAATTCACTGTCCCAATACTCCTCGTTGCGCGCGAATGTCCACTTTTCCGCGGTGAGGTATTCGACAAATTTGAAGGCCCCCGTGCCTGGTGGGATCTGCACCTCGCGCAGATCGCCATTGTTTTCATCCAGCGTCTTTTTGGAGAAGATCACCATCCCAACGCCGGAGAGCAGGTCGAGGAAGTAGCTGCGCGGGCTGGAGAGTGCGAAGCGTACGGTGAGATCGTCCACTTTTTCGACGGTATCGACCACACCCATATCGGCAGCCAGCGGAATCACCACACCTTCGGGCGGGTCGAGAATGCGGTTGAAGGTGGCAACCACATCATCGGCGCTGAAGGGTTCCCCATCATGGAAAGTGACCCCTTCGCGCAGCGTGAATGTGTAACTGAGGCCATCATCGGCCACTTCCCAACTGCTCGCCAGATCCGGCACGACGCTGCGCAGCCCATCCACCAGGTTGAGGCGGACCAGGTTGTTATAGGCATGGCAGAGGGAATGCAACGCGCCGCCCTGCTGAATATCATAGTTCGAGGTTGTGACCCCGACCGCCAGACGCACGGTTCCGCCGCGCTGCGGGCTACCGCTTGGGCGCATCAAGCCACCCTCGGCAGTACCGGGCGTTTCAGCAACCGCGGCAGGAGCAGCGGGCGCACCTTCCTGCCCAGCTTCGGACGGGGCCGCGGCTGGCGCTGCACAGGCAGCCAAGAGCGCCGCTCCCACGGCACCACCACTCACATAGAGAAATTGACGACGGCTCAACGGACGGGGCATGCGATTCCTCCTGGTTGGACTCTTTGGATGATGTCGAACAGTTTGAGTTTCAGCGAGAGCAAAATGGCTGACTAAGCGCCTGTCCTGAAGATGAGTGCGGCCCCCAGATCTGACCTGTGGGGCTGAGCGGGGCGCAGAATTTCAGGATAGAAACTCATAGAGAAATTAAATAGAGATCGCACAAATAGCGAGCAAGTAGGTGCGGTTTTTAAGCGCATATTCTGGCCCTAGCCTACCTGTGCGGTTTCTAACCGCACCTACGATTTATGCGACATTTATCTGGTTTCTCTATAAGGAGCAAGTA
>CAZIRP010000113.1:0-16517 GCA_964541665.1 uncultured Caldilineaceae bacterium
CACTCATTCGCATCTCCCTCTTACCAGGTTGGTGATAATCTCACGTCACTACCCATTTTTGAGATAACTTCTAAATAAAACACAGAAACTGCCTGAGAATCCACAGATTTTAAAGAGTACACAGATTTTTGGTTTGTCGTCTGGAGAATCTGCGCAATTCTGCGGTTTCTGTGGATGGGATTTTGAAAGCGTTTTTGGATTTTACTTAGTGAGCGCGGGAGCAACGGCAACCATCAGCACCACCAGAAAGGATTTGACCATGAATGCCAACTTCGCCGCGGTTGATCAGCTGCTGCGCGCGGCCACGCCTCTGCAAACCCCAGCCGCACAACTCGCCATCCGCCAGCGGGGAACGCTGATCTTTTCGGCCGCGTATGGCTGGCTCGATCCCGATACCCAACAACAACCAACGCAACTCGATACGCGATTTGATCTCGCCTCGGTGACCAAATTGTTTGTCGCCACCACTTTTCTGCGGCTGGTCGAGCAGGGGCTGACGACGCTGGATCAACCGGTCAGCACGGTGTTGCCCGACTTCGTGGGCGAACGCCCCATCCAGCCGCCCGACGTCCCCCCCATGACGAACGGGGCCGATCGGGTCGATGCCGCGCAGGTGACATTTCGGCAGCTGCTCACGCACACGGCTGGGCTACCGGCTGGTTTGCCGCTCTTTCGTCAGGTAGATTTGGCCGCGGCCCGGCAGATGGCATTGGGCACACCATTTGCTTATGCCACCGGCGAGCGCATCATTTACAGCGACATCGGCTTGATTTTGTTGGGCATGGCGGTCGAATCAATCAGTGGCTTGCCGCTGGATCAAGCCGTGGCCCGTGCGGTGATCGAGCCGCTGGGGTTGAGCGCAACCGGCTATCGGCCCGCGGCTCCCGAAAATGTCGCGCCAACCGAATATTGTCAATGGCGCGGGCGGCGCGTCTGCGGGGAGGTCCACGACGAGAACGCGGCTTTCCTGGGGGGCGTCTCCGGGCACGCGGGGCTTTTTTCAACCGCGGCGGATGTTGCCACCTTTGGCCAGAGCTTTTTGGATCAAACCCTGTTGCGCGCCGAAACCATCGCCGAGATGACCCGTCTGCAAGCCGAGTATGAGGATGCGCGGCGAGGCTTGGGGTTTGTGCTCTGGTCGTCCGATCCTGCTGCGAGTAGCAATGCCTTCAGCCCGCACACCTATGGGCACACCGGCTTCACCGGCACCACACTCTGGATCGACCCGGCGCGCGCGCTGGTGGTTGCCTTGCTCACCAACGAGGTCTATCATGGCCGGCAGGATCGCAAGATCGCGGCCTTGCGCGTGGCGACCCATCGCGCGGTGGTGGCCGCCATTGACGCCGCTCCGCTGTAACTTTCTGACACTTTCACGGAAGAGTCTGAAGATGTCGCCCGCATTCGGATCATTTCGGCACGCAAAGCAGAGCCATCGGAAGTGATGCAATACCAGGAACGAAACGCATGAAAGCAAAATACGATTTTTCAAAGGCAGAGAAGGGGAAGTTCTATCGGCGTGACATCGTCTTTCGTTTCCCGGTCTATCTTGATCCCGATGTAGAGGCCTCAATCAATCAGATTGCCCTCGCCCAAAACGGGGATGTTCAAAAGCTGGTCAATGATTGGTTGCGAGCAAGTATCAAGGTGATCGAGAGCGTGTCGGTGAGGAGCTAAAGTCTATCCCGAAAATGGTTACGATGCTCAAATCTAGCCCCATCCGGTAGGGGGGCGCAGAAGTTCAGGATAGAAGCTTAATGCTCAACGATATCGCTGACTCTCATGTTTTAGCGATTGAGACAAAATTGCTCCATTATCGAGCTTGCAGCAGCGTCTGCCATAATTCCTTGTCGGTTGGCTCGACCTGCAATTGCTCCCCCAATTCATGGCGCTCGATGCTCGCCAGAATGCGCAATGCCAGGCGCGCTACCCGTTGTTTACGCGCTGGCGGATCGCCCCACCACCGGCGAAAATAAGTTTGCAGCCCCAATCGTTGCGTCTGCACCGTTAACCCCACCATCTCTTCCACCCGCCAGGCTTTGGGCTCGGAGGATAATGCTCGCTGGATGGCCTGGACTTGGGTCAGGGTGAGCACTGCATTGGCTTCTTCGAGAAATTGCGAAAGTGGCTGGCCGCGCAGGGCATGCAGATGCAATGTCTGCCGCGCCCGGGTGATCGCCACATACAACAGCCGCCGCTCTTCCTCCAGGCTGGCCATGCGTTCGTAGGGTAACGTGCCTTGATTGCAATTGGGCACAAAGACAATCGGCCACTCCAGCCCTTTGGCGCGAAACATGGTGGTGATTGTCACTTGTGGCTGGTTTGGATCGGCACTGGCCGCTTTGCGGGCTGTCGCTAATTCTTCCAGATGGCGCAGGAACTGGGGAATTGTCCCTTTGCGGGCCGCATAGTCGAGCAAGGTGGCGACGTTGGCGGCTTTGGCTGCGCCGGTTTCGGGAAAGCTGCTGTTCCCGCGCACAAAGCTCATATAGTGTAAGCGATCTTCGAGCCCGCGCAAGAGGATTTCTGCGCTGCGCCGTGCGGTCAATTGTGCGCCCAACCAACGCAGATCATCCGCCAGTTTGCCCAAGGCCCGGCGTTGACGTTCGGTGGCTTCGTGTTGTGCTGCGCCCAATGCCTGTTGCAAGGAGAGACCACTCGTGGTGACAAAGGTTGCGACTTTCTCGGCCAGTTGGCGACTGAGATAACGCGTCGGCTGATTGTAGATGCTCAGCCAGGCCTGGCGCCACGGTTGCGCGTCGGCTGGCGCGAGCGGTGTGCCTGCTTTGCGAGTCGCCTCCCACTGGGCAAGCTGACAATAGGCCAGGAGTGTGCGCACTTCGCTGCGTTCGTAGAAGGGATCGCCGCCGATGATCTGGTAGGGAATCTGGCGCGTGATCAGAAACTGCTCGATCGGCGGGGTCTGGGCGTAGATGCGCACCAGCACGGCAAAATCGCTGGGACGATAGCCCGCCCGCAACTGGCTGCTAATCTCGTCCGCAATGTGTTTGCCCATGCTTTCGCTGCTCGCTTCGAGGTGCAAATAGGTTTGGCCATCAAAGCCTTGGGTCAACCCAAGCTGTTTGGGGTGCCGCACCTGGTTGTGTTCGATCACCCGGTTGGCCAGCACAATTTGCGGCGCTTTGCTGCGAAAATTTTCGTTCATGTCGTAGACTTGGGCCCCGTAGCGCTCGGCAAACCCCAAGATAAAACGCGGACTGGCCCCGCGCCACTCGTAGATGGTCTGGTCGTCGTCGCCAATCGCCATGTAATGACGGTCGGGCCAGCTCAGCAGATCCAGAATTTCCGCCTGCGCCAGGTTGATATCCTGAAATTCATCGACCAAAAGACAGCGATATTGCTGGCGGAGCCTGGTAAGCACATCTTCATGCCGCGTGAGCAGTTCCCAGCCGGTCATCAGGAGATCGTCAAAGCTGAGCAAGCCTTCCTGCCGCCGGATCCGCTCGTAATGGCGATAGAGATCCAGGTACCAGGGGAGCCCGGCGGGTGGGCGAGCTTGCTGCGCGATCTTTTGCGCGGCGGACGAAAGTTGCGCCGCGGCGAGATCAGCATAATGCAGATTGCCTTTGCACGCGCCCACATAGTTGAGAAAATCTTCCTGGTCGAGCCGATCCAGTTCATCCGCATAGCGCACGCGCTGGCCGCGCGCGGCCGTCAAGGTCTTGTAAAAGAGTTGGCGATCCACCGCGTGGATGCCATCCCCATTGGAGATCGGCCGCACGCCGGGCAGCAAGCCGCGCTGGCTGGCTTCCCGCACGATCAAATAACCGAGCGCATGCAACGTCTTGACTTCGACCCGGCCACAGCGCTCCTGCAGTTTGAGGCGGGCGACGATCTCTTCGTTGGCGGTCTTATTAAACGAAGTCGCCAGGATCTGTTCCGGGGCAAAGATCCCTTCACGCACCAATCGGGCAATCCGCTGCACCATGGCCGTGGTTTTGCCAGCGCCGGCCACGGCAAAGACCAGCGCTGGCCCATCATTGTGGGCAACAATGGCTTGTTGCTGGGGCGTCAATTGCGGAACCGTAACCGATGACTTCACACGAACCTCTAAAATGCACTAGAACAAATGTTTTAATTCTGGGTGTTGTAGTGTATCATAAAATGACACTTGATTCCAGCTTTCCCTTGCCATCAAATGGAGGATCCCATGATCGACAAAGCCTTACTCGTCATTGATGTACAAGTTGCGATGTTCGACGAGCCTGTCTACCGGGGCGAGGAACTCCTCAGGACGATTGGCGGGTTGATCGCCAAAGCGCGCGCGGCCAATCTCCCGGTGATCTATGTGCAGCATTGTACGGGGCCAGAGGAGCCACTGGTTCCTGGGACGCGCGGCTGGCAGATTCACCCGGCCATTGCGCCAGTGGCCGGGGATCCCATCATCCAGAAGCAGCATTCAGACTCCTTCCTGGAGACGACGCTGCAAGAGGAGTTGACGCGGCTTGGCATCAAACAGTTGATTGTCAGCGGGATGCAGACCGAATTTTGTGTGGATACCACCAGCCGCCGCGCCTATAGTTTGGGGTACGCCGTGACGCTGATGGCCGACGCTCACAGCACTTTCGATTCGGCTGTCTTGCCCGCCGAGCAGATCGTCGCCCATCACAATTATGTGTTGAGCGGCGGGTTTGCTCACGTTCAACCCGCCGACAAGCTAACGCTGTAAGCATAACCAGACGAGTGTTACGACGTCACTATTCCGATCGGGTGCTCGGCGACCTGCACGATGCGGCTGTCGTACTCCTGCCCATCCTCGCTGTAGTAGACAATGTAGAATGGCAGGCCCACTTCGGCGGCCAGCTCGGTCAAGGCTAAAGGCGGCTCGGCATCTGGCTGGTAATAGGCAAAGAGATTGGGGCGCGTCTCGTAAAAAGGCAACGCCTCGCGCAGTGCCGGGATGTCCAAATCCACATAATGCGTTGTCATGCGGAAGGCCCGGATCTCCGGGTTGTTGAAGTGTTCGAGCGAGCAGATAAAGTAGATCTTGTTCGGGTACTCCGCGATCCATGCATCGGTGGCCGAAGGATACGCGGGCGATTCGGGGTGCGAATGATAGACGCCGACCATCTCATCTTCGTGGAGGGCAAACTCCAGGAGGGTCTTGGTATCTACTTCATAATGAATCACCCGGTTTTCGGCCACATTTTCGGCCCGTTTGGACGAAGTTGCCTGCAATCCAACCCCGCGTACAATCCCGCAAATTTCCTCTGGATGACCCGCACGCGCATGGTCAACTATGTCATCATAAACTGCTTGGGGCAGTTGCACCGCTTCGTTCATCGTCTTTGCCACTCCCATCCTTGGCTGTGAAACCCATCTTGTTCAGGAGCCAGACTTCTGCAAGTAGCCTGACTCCTGGTGAACGCTTATTTTTTAGACCCACCCAGGGTTCAAAATGCCCGCCGGATCCCAGCGCTGCTTTAAGCCCTGCATCAACGCCTGGGCCGCTGATTCGTAGCCCCAGCGATCAATCTCCGCGGCGTGGGCTGCGGGCAGCGCCAGCAGCAGGCCATAACCGGTGCGGGCCAGCGCCGGGCGACGCAACGCATCCACCCAGGCCGCGGCTTCGCTGGCCGAATTGGGCGTTGTCGTGGCATAGGCCAGGCCATTGGCTGCATCGAAAAACCAACGAGTATGCGCAACCGAGCGCACCTCAGCCGCGTATTGCCCCAGCTGCGCGGGCGGCACCCCAATACGCAGCAGCAACGCCTCGGCGGCTGGCTCACGCAGAAACTGGGCCCAGCGCTCAGTCGCGCTCTGCGCTTGTACCGTAGCACTGGGCGCGCCCAGCCCCTGCAAGTGGGCTTGTAATTCAGCGACCTCGGCCGCGACATCCTCCGGTACGCCTTCTATGGTGATCAACAACTGATGGGGCGTTGTTCCATCCCCCGGCGCCACCACCAAACCGGCCGCGACCAATAGGTGCGGGAGCAAGGCCTTGGCCCACCCCAGCCCCTCGGCCAGATCCGCCACCGGCACGGCCAACGTGGTTTGCGCACGCGGCAACGGAATCACCTTGAGCGTGACATCGCTGATCAGCCCCAGGGTGCCATGTGACCCGACAAAGAGCTTGGCGAGATCATACCCCGCGACATTTTTGACCACGTTGCGCCCGGCGCGGATCACTCGGCCATCCGGCAAGGCGACGGTGGTGGCGATCAGCAGGTCGCGCAGCGCGCCATAGCGCATTCGCAACGGTGCATTGGTGTTCGTCGCCATCAACCCGCCGATTGTGGTCGTTGGTGATGGCGCGGCCAGCGGCGCTTGCATGTTGTGCGCGGCCAGGAATGTCTGTAATTCCTGCACGGTTGTGCCCGCGCCGACCGTGATGTAAAGATCGTTCGGCGCGTATTCGATCACGCCGCTCAGGTTGTCGGTGGTGAGCCAGGTTTCGCCTGGCGCGGGGCCGGAACCACCAATCCGCACGGGGTGGCGAGCCTGGCTGAGGGCCGCCAAAGTGGCCGCGGCTTCGTCCGCGGTGGTCGGCGCAATGGGCTCCCCCCTGATCGGCGCGGCGTTGCTGCGTTGGGCGGGCGGGCGTTGATCGGGGAAGATTTTGCCCGGGTTGAGCAAACCGTGCGGGTCCAGCAGCGCTTTCAGGTCGAGCATGGCCGCGAGTTCTGCACCGCTGTACATGGCCGGCATATATTTGCGCTTTTCAATGCCCACGCCATGTTCGCCGGTAATGCTGCCCCCGCGAGCCAGACAGAGCGCCACGATCTCGTCGCACGCGGCAAAAACCCGCGCCATCAACTCGGGGTTCGAGGCGTCGCACAAAATGAGCGGATGCAGATTGCCATCCCCCGCATGAAAGACGTGACCGGTGCGCAGATCGTAGCGGCGACAAACGTCATCGACCGCGGCCAGCATGTCGGCCAGGCGGCTGCGCGGCACGGTGATATCGACCAGATAAAAGGTGGGGGCCAGGCGAGCGACCGCCCCGGCCGCGCTCTTGCGGCCATACCAAATCTTCTGCCGCTCCTCTTCGGATTGAGCGATGCGCAGATCGTACCCGCCGTGCTGACTGAGGATCTCGGCGATCTCTTCCATCTGGCTGTCGAGGCTGGCCGGGTAGCCATCCACCTCGACGATCAGCCCGGCTTCGGCATCGACGGGCAGCCCCGCGCCCGAATACTCTTCGATCATGCGCATGATCTTTTGGTCCATCATTTCCAGCGTGGCAGGCATCAACCCCGCGGCAATGGCCGCGGACACAGCTTGCCCCGCCTGCTCGATCGACGCAAAGGAGACCATCATGGTTTTGACGCCCGGCGGGTTGCGGATCAGCCGGACTTCGGCTTGGGTGACAATGCCCAGCGTGCCTTCGCTGCCGACCAGAACGCCCACAAAATCATATTCGGGATAATCCAGGGCCTGGCCGCCCAGACGCAAAATCTGCCCATCCGCCAAAACGACTTCCAGCCCACTGATGTAGTTGGTGGTGACGCCATATTTGAAGCAGTGCGGCCCCCCGGCATTTTCGCCCAGATTGCCCCCAATGGTCGAGGAGCGCCCGCTGGATGGGTCGGGCGGATAGTAGAGCCCCGCCTGTTTGACCAGCCCGTCCAGCACGAGGTTGATCACCCCGGTTTGCACGGTGGCGGTGCGCCCGCTGGCCTCAAAATTGAGCACCTGGTTCATGCGGGCAAACTCGATGATGATGCCGCCATGTTCGGGCACCGCGCCCCCCGAGAGGCCCGTACCCGCGCCGCGGGCGATCAGCGGGACCTTGTGCTCGCTGGCCCATTGCAGCACTCGGCTGACTTCGGCGGCAGATTGGGGATAGAAGACACCGTCGGGGCGGCCGCGATCAAACCCGGCATCGACCTCATAGGTGATCAGCTCGATGGGGTTGGTGACCAACTGGCGTTTGTCGAAGAGCTTTGCCAGCGGCTGTAGATTCACAGTGGTTGCCATAGACGTTTCACCCATTGGCCTGGCGATCTGCTTGTTGGTAGGAACGATCCAGCAGCTCGACCAGATGCAGGACTTCGGCTTGCAGCCCGCGCTGTTGCGCGCCGTGGATCATTTGCATGTGACAGCCGGTGTTGCTGGTGACGATGATCGCCGCGCCCGTGCCGCGCACATCGGCCATTTTGGACTCCAGCACCTGGCTGGCCGTCTCTGGCTGCATGATGTTGTAGACGCCCGCGCTGCCGCAACACATATCTGGCTGCTGGAGTTCGACCAGCGTCACACCCGGGATGGCGCGCAGCAATTGGCGCGGCTGGCGCACCACCTTTTGCCCGTGGCGCAGGTGGCACGAATCCACATAAGTTACCCGGGCTGGGATCGTGCCCGTCGGCGGGTTGTGCAGATGATCGGCCAGGAATTGGTTGATATCCTGCACTTTGGCGACAAACTGGCGGGCGCGTTCGGCATAGGCCGGGTCATCGGCCAGCAGATGCGCATATTCGTGCAGCGTGGCCCCGCATCCCCCGGCGTTGTTGAGGATTGCATCGTAGTCGTGAGCCATGAAGGCATCGACATTGCGGCGCGCCAGATCGCGCGCGAGATCCTGTTCGCCGATGTGCAAAGAGGCCGCGCCACAACAAGTCTGCGCGGCCGGAAAGTGTACCTCGTAGCCATTGCGTTGCAGAACCCGGATCGTCGCGGCGTTGACCGGGCTCAGGAAGGCATCTTGCACGCAGCCGTAGAGGAAGGCCACGGTGCCGCGCTTTTCGCCGATGGCAGGCGCGGGCTGGCGATAATCGGGAAAATGGGTCGAGAGCGGTGGCAATAAGGCTTCCATCGCCTGCATATTGGCGGGCAGCAACCGCAGCTTGCGCACCAGCTTGGGCAACCCCGTTGCCTGGTAGATCTGCAACAGGCGCGCCATGAGCCGCAACCGGTCGCGGTGCGGGATCATCTGGCGCAGCGCAAACCAGCGAAGAAGCCGCTCGCCGCGACCAACCGGGCGGCTGGCCAACATGGCCGCGCGTGTGGTTTCGAGCAATTGCCCATATTGCACGCCAGAGGGACAGGCTGTTTCGCAAGCTCGGCAGCCGAGACAGAGATCGAGATGTTCGGCGAACGCGCCATCGGTGCCAATGCGCCCATCCGCCGCGGCTCGCATCAATTGGATGCGCCCGCGCGGGCCATCCATTTCGGTCTGAAAAATATTATATGTGGGGCAGGCTGGCAAACAGAGCCCACAATGTACACATTGATTCAACAACGATTGAAAGTGTGAACTTTGCAGCAGCGCCTGCGGTGGTGTGGCATGAAGTGTAATTTGTGTCATAAGAAATTGTTACGAGAAATGGTTACAAAAATAAAAAACAGAACCTGCAATCAAACGTCACTCGTCAAACGTCGGTCGTCATTCGTCGCCCGTCTGACCACGTCTACACCTTGTCATCTTATCCTGTGTATGTTACCATGTATCCTACCGAGATCAGCAAGGAGAAGTACGAATGGACTGTCCAAATTGTGGCCGGTGGAACCCGGAAGATAAGACGGTTTGCTGGCGCTGCCAGACGCCTTTACCCAAACCCCAGCCCAAAAAGCAGAAGCGAGCCGCGTTTATGGGCTTGCCAATATGGATGTGGGTGGCGTTGGTGCTCTTTTTCGTGGTGACGACCTTCGGCCAGTGCATGATGATACCACCGCCGGCCTAAAGCCGTGAATCTCGGCCTGGCCCCTCGCAGTATGAATCCCATCCCATACAGTGATATTGCGCGCCAATTGGTTGCGTGGCACGAGCGCCATCAACGTGCATTGCCCTGGCGCGACGCGCCTGCCGGTCAGCGCGACCCCTATCGCGTCTGGATCAGCGAGATCATGTTGCAGCAGACGCGCGTCGAAACGGTGATCGCCTACTATCAGCGCTGGCTGCAACGCTTCCCTACTGTGGCGGAGCTGGCCGCGGCTGATCTGCAAAGTGTGCTCAAACAGTGGGAAGGGTTGGGCTATTATGCGCGGGCACGCAATGCGCAGCGCGCGGCCCAGCAGGTGGTGGATCAACACGGCGGTCAGTTGCCCAGCGAGCGGACTGAATTGCTGGCGCTGCCCGGCATTGGCGAATATACGGTCGGTGCGATCCTGAGCCTGGCTTTTAACCAGCCCGAGCCGATTCTGGATGGCAATGTCAAGCGGGTGCTGAGTCGCCTGGCCGACATTGACCAGCCGATTGACCAGACTGCAACGCTCAAGCTGCTGTGGCAGATGGCGCGTGCGCTCGTCGAGGCCGCGCCCCCCAATACGGCTGGCTTGTGCAACGAGGCGATCATGGAGTTGGGCGCGACGGTCTGTACACCGGACAACCCGCGCTGCCTCATCTGCCCGGTGCTGCAATTCTGCCAGGCCGCGGCCAATGGCACCCAGCGGCAGCGCCCGGTGATGCCTGCCCGCAAGCGCACGCCGCACATCGACGTGGCCGCTGGTATCATCTGGCAGGGCGAACCGCTGCGCTCGCCGCTTCTCATCGCCCAGCGCTTGCCCGATAAGATGTTGGGTGGGCTGTGGGAATTTCCGGGCGGCAAACTGGAACCGACCGACGCGGATCTGCGCGCCTGTTTGCGGCGCGAAATCCACGAAGAATTGGCGATTGAGATCGAAGTGGGTGAGGCTGCGTTGGTTCTCAAGCATGCCTTCACCCACTTTCGCATGACGCTCCACGCCTTTCATGCTCGTCACATTGACGGCGCACCGCAGGCGATTGCCTGTGCCGACTGGCGTTGGGTGACCATCGAGCAACTGGCCGAATTTCCCTTCCCCGTCACCGACCAGAAGATCATCCAGTGGTTACGGGAGCAATCCTCATAAGTTTTCTAATCTCTAAGAGATGAGATTTGCCACTTTGTAAACAAAGTTTTCTGGCAAAACTAGCCCCTCCCTAGCCCTCCCCGTCGGGAGGGAACTGAAGCTTCGTCCACGAAGAAACGGCTCCTCCCCAGCGGGGAGGGTGGGAGGGGGCATAGACTAGCAAATTTTATTTACAGTGTATTTGTAGAGATTTGTTGTTTAGCCGAAGCGCACTTCTTGCCCGCTATCGGCGCTGGCGAGCAGACCTTCCATCATCTCCTGCACAATCAAGCCGTGACGCAGCGGGGCCTGGCAGGGCACGCCATCGAGAATACATTCGATGAAGTGATCGGCAATCTTGTCCCACGAGGCATCTTTTTCCCCGGCCAATGGGTGTTGGATCACCGTATCCTGTGTGGCTCCATTCACGGTGCGGTAGACGGTGAGCGGGCGCATCTTGGCCCCGGCTTGATCGCCCAAGAGTTCGAGCTGGAATTCCTCGGGTTGGTGCGAGGCCCAGAAGCTCTCGACCTGTACACCGGCTCCATTGGCGAAGCGGATAAAGCCGCCGGCATAGTCGTCCGCGGCATATTTTTTGGCCAATTCCTCGGCGGGCAGCATAAAGCGGCCAAAATAGCCTTCCCCGCGCGGGCCAAACTTGGCCCCGGAAACCCCCAAAACACTCTCCGGGGTCGGCATGCCCAACAACCACCAGATCGCATCCAGGACGTGGACGCCCATGTCGCGGAAGGCCCCGCCCCCTTTTTGGATAAAGCCCAGGCTCCAGGCGGGGATCCCAATCCGGCGGACGCTGCGCGCGCGCGCGTAATAGAGTTCGCCCAATTCGCCAGCCTGCGCCAATTGACCCAGATATTGCACCGAGGGATCAAAGCGGGTGGAGAGGGACATCATGTTGACGACGCCCGCGCTTTCCGCGGCCTCGACCAAACTGCGCGCGGCGGCCAGCGAGTCGGCCAGGGGCTTGGTGACGAGCACATGTTTGCCATTTTTCACCGCCTCGATGCCAACCGGCGCGTGATATTGATTGGGCGTGCCCACAAAGACCGCGTCGATGTCGGGATCCTGGCACATCTCTTCATGGCTTGTATAAAACTTGAGGGGGCCAGGCAACTCACTGGCGAATTCTTCCATCCGCTCGGGGAAAAGATCGCACAGGGCTACCACTTGTCCGCGTGGGTTGCGGGCTAATGCACGCCCATTGGCTCGCCCAATCCCCATGCCCACAATACAGATCCGCACCTTATCCATGAATACTCCTTTGTAATTGTGTACTTTGTACCTGTAGTACGTGTGAAGTTGAGAAATAGAATAGGTAGAAGTTGCGCACCGCGCCAGAAGGCAGACTTCCGCGAGTGTGCACTTCAACTGCGCACAGACTGATCAAAGTGAGGTTGCCAGCAAGCCTTGCGCACCCTGCCACAAGAGCAAGGCAGCAAAGAGCAGCAGCAACCAGCCGCTCCCGGCCAATACACGCTGATACCAAAGTGGGGTCAAATAGCGACGGCTGCCAGCGACCAACCAGGCCAGGCTAATTTTACAACCAACCAGCAGCACATAAAAGCCGAGTAAAAAGCCTAGCACGTTCCAGACCGCCGCGTGCCCGCCCTCAGTCAGCAACGGGCCGCCCACCGTGAGCCAAAAGAGCCACGGATTGGGGCTGAGCAGATTGACCAGGACGCCGCGCCCGAGATCCTGATGCTGCGCCTGGGTTGGCTTTGCATCCAGGGTTAATTGCGCAGTGCGAGCTGAGTGAATGGTTTTGAAGGCCAGCCACACCAAATAGAGCCCCCCGGCGATTGCCAGCAGCGCGGCGGCCAGCGGATTGAGCGAGCTGACCACCCACACACTGAGCAGAATGATCGGCGTATCGGTGAGCAGCGGGGCTACTGCTACCCGCAACCCAGCCATAAAGCCGCGCTCCAACGTGGTGCTGATCACCAACGTGGTCAGCGGACCGGGGCCAATCCCCGCGCTAAAGCCCAGACTGATGCCGGTCAACAGTGAGGTCATGCTGTTCGGTCGCTTTCGGTTGTGGGCGGGGGCGGCACATGGGTATAGCGCTGCAAGGTTTGCCAGGGAGAGACTACTGGGTGCAATTGGTGCATCATGCTTTGGGCCGAGCGTCGCCGAACCTGTGCGCGCCGTTTGGCCCACATCGCGGGCAACTGGCTGAGCGCGGCACCCCGCCCGGCCAACGCACTGCTGAGCCGCCCTTCATAAGCAGTCCGCGCCAACGACATCAATTCGTAACTGGCAATAAGAGGAAGATACCATAAAAGTTGGGGAAATGGATAATTCTTGGCCAGCAGCCAGAGTTTATTGCGCCCCAACAGACGGCTTTTGAAATGGGGAACACGGTTGCTGGTCGCTGAATGGTGATGGTAGACCACGGCATCCGCGGCGTAGACGGCCCGCCACCGCGCCCACTGCGCGCGCCACGCCAGGTCCACATCTTCCAAATAGGCGAAAAATTCCTCGTCGAAGAGGCCGATCTCGTCGAGCATGGATCGGCGATAGAGGGCCGCGCCGCCGCTGGCCCCAAAGACATCGACCACGGTGCCGGGGGGGGCAGGCAGATCGGGCTGCCCCGCGGCAATGCCCCACGCCAGGCCGCTGCGGTCGAGCGCAATCCCCGCCGAGTCGATGGTGCCTGGGCGCTCGGCCAGCAACATTTTGCTGGCGACCATGCCGATGGCCGGGTCATGGTCGGCAACCGCGACGAGCGTGGCCAGCCAGGCTGGGTCGGCGACGGTATCGTTGTTGAGCAGCACCACAAATTCGCCCTGGCTGGCGCGGATCGCCTGGTTATTGGGCGCGGCAAAGCCTTGATTGCTCGGGTTTTCGAGGATGCGAATCTGGGGGAAATGGCTGCGGACCCACGCCAGCGAATCATCGGTCGAGCCATTATCGACCAGGATGATCTCAAAGTCGCGATAGCTTTGGCCCGCCAGCGAGGGCAGACAGGCCGCCAAATGCTGACGACCATTCCAATTGATGATGATGATGGCGACACGCGGGCTGCTCATGCGCTCTCCGCTTTCAAGTGCCTAGTACCAAACCCCCATCGACGCGCAAAACCACACCATTGATAAAACTGGCTTCATCACCCGCCAGCCACAGATAGGTATTGGCGACATCTTGCGGTTGGCCGGCGCGGCGCAAAGGTGTTTTGTCGATCATCGAATCGTAGATCTTTTCGGGCATTTTAGCAGTCATGGCGGTTTCGATGAAGCCCGGGGCCACCGCGTTGACGCGAATGCCCTTGGGCCCCAATTCGCGCGCCCAGACTTTGGTCATGCCGATCACGCCCGCTTTGGTGGCGGCATAGTTGGTCTGGCCAAAATTGCCATCCAGGCCCACAATGCTGGCCGCGTTGAGGATCACGCCCCCTTCGTCTTGGGTCAAGAGGTGTTCAGCTGCTGCTTTGCCGCAATGAAAGACGCCTTTGAGGTTGATATCGACCACCAGTTCAAATTCGCTCTCGCTCATCTTTTGCAGGCGCGCATCGCGGGTGATGCCCGCATTGTTGACGAGAATGTCGAGGCGGCCAAAGCGTGCTACGGTCTGGGTGATCAAGGCTTGCGCGCTGGTGAAGCTCGCCACATCTGCTGGCAAAAAGTGCGCCACTTCGCTGCCGATACGCTGGTTGATCTGCTCGGCCAACTGGCGACCTTCCGCTTCAAGCAGATCGCAGATGGCCACGCGCGCGCCTTCGGCAGCAAACGTTTCCGCCGTAGCTGCGCCAATGCCGCGGGCCGCGCCGGTGACAACCGCCACTTTGCCCTGAAGGCGCCCCAAACCAGGCGGCTGCGGGGCGCGCTGAGGCGCGGTTGGTAGGATTTGTGCGTCCATTGGGCGATCCTTCAATGGGTGCGTTTCTGCGTTGCCGACTGAGCCTGCGCATCCGCAGAAGGTTTAGGGTAAATAGAGTAGGGCTGAGTCACGCCGAAGCCGTGACCGAGAAACTGAAAACTGTTAGCTAATGCACAAAACGCGATTAAACACTGCGTAATCTGGGGAGAAGCTCTTGAAAGAGTCTCTGGGTTTCACTGCTGTACGATGTGGTAGAAGCTGAATTTGGGCAAACGATTGGGCTGGGCGCTGCTATTTTGGGTAAGCTGAGTTACCGATCAGTTACGTGGCCGCGGGGGGCGGGGCCATTTGCTCGGCCAAGACCCGGCAAAGTGCGCCCCATTCGTCCAGACGCAGCGTTTCCGCGCGCCGCGTTGGGTCGATCTCGGCTTGGGTGAGCGCGGCCGCGGCAGCATCGCGCGAGAGATGCAACCCCGCGCTGATCGTGTTCAGCAATTGTTTGCGTGGCTGGCTGAACCCGGCCCGCACCACGCGGAAAAACCAGGTTGGCTCCACATCGGGCACGGCAGGCTCGCTGCGCAGATCCAACCGCACGACCGCACTATCGACTTTGGGTGGGGGCCGAAAGGCCCGCGCTGGCACACGCAGGATCAGGCTCGGTTCGGCGTAAAATTGCACACTCACCGCCAGGATCGAGAGCGACCCCGGCTGCGCGCAGATCCGCTCGGCGACTTCGGCCTGCATCATCAAAATGGCGAGTGTGGGGCGGACGCGTGCTTCGAGCAGTTGCCGCAGAAACGCGCTGGTAATGTAATAGGGCAGATTGGCCACCACTTTGTAGGTGGGGGGCGCATCCGCCGCGGCTGTCACCAGTTGGACATGATCCAGCTCGAGGATGTCACCATGGTGGATCGTGACATGGGGCTGATCGGCGAAGGCTTGTTGCAGCGGCTTGATCAGCCGATCATCCAGCTCGACCGCAACCACGCGGCCCGCTCGCGCCGCCAGGTGGTGCGTCAATTCGCCGCGGCCGGGGCCGATCTCCAAAACGGTATCGGCGGGCGTTAACTCAGCCGCGGCGATGATGCGATCGCGATGGGTGTTGTCGACCAGAAAGTTCTGGCCGAGTGACTTTTTGGGGATAAAGCTAGAAATTATTCTTCCTCCAGGCGCAGAATCGACATGAAGGCCTCTTGTGGAATCTCAACACTGCCGACCATCTTCATGCGCTTTTTGCCCTCTTTTTGCTTTTCGAGCAATTTACGTTTGCGGGTGATGTCGCCCCCATAACATTTGGAAAGCACATCTTTGCGGATGGCCTGCACATTCGCCCGGCTGATGATCTTGTTGCCGATAGCAGCCTGAATGGGCACGACAAACATCTGGCGCGGGATGATGTCTTTCATCTTGCTGACGAGGCGCTGCCCTTTGTGATGGGCATCGTCGCGGTGGACGATCACGCTGAGCGCATCGACCGGCTGTTGGTTGACCAGAATGTCGAGCTTGACCATGTCTGACGTGCGATAGTCATCCAGCGTATAATCCATGCTGGCGTAGCCGCGGGTGCGCGCCTTGAGCTCGTTATAGAAATCAACGATGATCTCCGACAGCGGGATCAGGCAGGTGATCTCCACCCGTTTGGTGTCGAGCCAGGTTTGGTTCTTTAATTCGCCTCGGCGCTTGGTGACTTGATCCAGCACCGCGCCGATATATTCTGCTGGCGTGAAAATGCGCAACTCGCACCACGGCTCTTGGATGTGGTCGATCTGCGTCGGGTCGGGTAGGGCCGCGGGGCTATCGATGATGATCGTCCGGCCATCGGTGAGCGCCACGCGGTATTCGACCGACGGCGCGGTGAAGATGATGTCCATGTCGTACTCGCGCTCGAGCCGCTCCTGGACGATCTCCATGTGAAA
>CAZIRP010000114.1:0-16434 GCA_964541665.1 uncultured Caldilineaceae bacterium
AATATGTATGAGGTGGGGTGATGGGGAGATAGGGAGCGGGGGTGCTCGAAACCCTATCCCCCTATCTCCCCACTTCCGTTTAATGGGGCACAACGCCCTCGGGAATGGGCGCAGTTTATGCCAAGATTGAACGCGCTTGTTCGATGGCAGCGGCCAGTGACCAACCGCTGCCGTCTTGCCAAGCCGCGGCAAAGGCAGCAGCATCCAATTGTTGGCGGGCGGGCTCGATCATCTGCGCAATATATTTTTCGTTTGACGGGGGATGCCGCATCATCGATTGTTCACGTACGGCGTTTGTGGCTGCAAAGAGCGCCACACTGTGGCGCGCCTGTTGTCCGGCAATGGCACCAGCCACGCCTTCTAAGGCAAAAAGCAGGCCGAAGCGATGATCCATTTCGTGAAAATGTTGCAAGCCTTCACGACTGTAGGCCAAGCCGCGGGCGAAATCACCGCGCAATACAGCTATCCAGCCCAAATTTGCCAGTGCTGTGGCAATATTCTCTTGGTCGCCGAGCCGCCGGGCAAGGGTCAGCGACTCGGCAAAGAGCGCTTCTGCCCGTTCGATCTCGCCCATGTCGTAAGACAAGCTTGCCGAACTTTCGAGACAGCTATAGAGGCCATTTTCATCGTTCAGGCGGCGATAAAGCTGTGTTGCTTGCTCGTGCAGGGCCACGGCTGTGGCAAAATCCTGACGTTCTTGTTTGACCATGCCCAATCGTAACAGCGAGGATGCTAGCCGGGCTGACTCGTCCAGGGGGCGGAATAAGTCAACGGCACCGGTGAGCCAGCGATCCGCCACTGCGAGATCGCTGGCATAATAGGCCAAGCAGCCCAGCGCATGATAGAGCGAGGCCAGCAGGGTTGGGTTGTTGGGCTGTGGCAACTGAACAGCTGCTTCCAGCCATTGTCGCCCTTCGCCAAGATAACCGCGCATCGCCCAAAAGCGCCAAAGCGCCAAACCTAATCGCATTGCAAGCTCGGCTTCCCCGGCTCCCAGGGCCCATTGCAGCGCGGCGTGCAGCTCCATTTGTTCGGATTGGAGCAGCGCTAATCCTTGCCCCTGTTCGCCAGCGCTCAGTTTCGGTTCCACCTCTTCTGCCCATCGCAAATAGGCGGTCGAATGGCGTTTGTGCAACCACTCTGCCTCATTCGCTTCGTTCAATTTTTCGCGGGCAAATTGACGCACCTGCTGGTGAAGCCCATACCGTCGTCGCTGAGCTGCATGACGTTCGGTTTGCAGCAGCGATTTGTCGACCAAACTGGCAAGCAGATGTAAGGTTGCATCGGCCACTTCGGCGGCTTTTTCGCGGCTAAAACTCCCACGAAAGACGGCCAGTTGACGCAACACCTGTTGTTGTTCAGCAGAAAGCAATTGCCAGGAATGCTCAAAGACCGCGCGCAGACTGCGATGGCGTGGCGACAGATTGGGGTTGCTCACCGTCAGCAGATCGAGATTGTGTTCGATCTCTTCGGCGATCTCCTGGCAACTTAACAGCCGCACCCAACTGGCGGCTAGATCGATAGCTAAGGGGAGCCCTTGAACGAGTTGGCAGATACGTACAACCGCAGTTTGATGCTCGGCGAGAATGAAGTTCCGTTCGCCCCGCTGGGCACTGCGCACAAAAAGCTGCACGGCAGCATACATGGTGGCAGGTTCGTCGCTCTGAGCTGGAAAGGGCAACCCCAGCAGATTGATCACGGTTTCGCCTACCAAATTGACCCGTTCGCGCGAAGTGATCAGCACGTTGACGCCAGGGGCCTGGGCTAGAATCTCATCCAGCAGTTCGGTGACTGCCACAATATTGGACGCATCCAATAGTTGTTCCAAATTATCCAACAACAGCAACAATTTGCGCCCACGGAGCTGCTCGATCAGTTGGGTTTGAGGAGAAGCAGCACCCTCCAATCGAATCGCCAGTGCATCCAGAATTGGGAATGTGATCTGCTCGCTGCGCTCTACCGCCGCCAAACTCACCCAGAAAAGGCCATCCGGCCAGTGCTCGGGGTGCGTCGCAAGTTGCTGATGCGCACTCTGCAGCGCGAGCCAGCTTTTGCCAATTCCCCCCGGCCCAGTCAAGGTGAGCAACCGTTGCTCAGGGTCTGCGAGTAAGCTTGCTAACTCGGCTAGCTCCATGGTGCGACCAAGCAGCGCGGGTGCGGCAGGCAGGTTGTGCGCAGGCAATTTGCGGATTGATCCACCAGGCAGCGAACCCACAAAACGCCCAGCGCGAATCTGTTCGTACAAGGCGGTGGTTTCGTCTGCTGGTGGCAGATTTAGCTCCTGCCGGAGGATGCGCATACAGTGCCGATAGTGACGCATAGCATTGCGCGGATCGTCGTTGGCTGCATACAGCGTCATGATCCAACGATGGGCCGGTTCGTGCAGCGGATCAAGTGTTAACCAGCGTTGGGCCTGTTCGAGCGCACCAGACGGATCGCCCCGCGTTGCCAATTGCCTGCTCAACTGGTGGAGGAGCTGCGTCAATTCCCGGCGCAGTTGCTCCGCTTCTAATAATTGCCATTGTTCGAAGACTGGCGCATCGCTGAGTGTAAACAGGGCGAGAAAATCGGCTTGGGCCAACTGCGCTGCACGCTGACGCAGCGCCAGGGCTACATCATCTTCGCTTGAGTCTGCGGCCTGCAAACAATGCCGAAACTCCACGACATCAATCTGAAGATCGGGGGTCATGACGAGCGTGATCGTCTCGCGGTCGGCTTCCAGCCAACCAGTTCCTAACGCGGCCGTCAATGTGGCAAGGGCACGCCGCACTTCGGCCCGCCCAGATTTTTCGTCGAAATCGGGCCAGAGCAAGCGAGCCAGTGCTGTGCGCGGTGTACGCCGCCCGCTGACCGCGAGATAAGCGAGCAAGGCGATGGCTTTGCGCCGCCCAATGTGGACGGGCAAGCGGTCGCCTGCTTGGGAGCGTATAATACTTGGTTCGCCAAAAAGCCGGATGTATAGCGAGGCCATTGCCGTCCCAGTATAGCACGTCGACGAATGGCTGATCAAGCAGGCTATTTGGCACGAATTTGGCACGCAAGCAGGTTGCCAGGGCGTCTTTTTGGCACGGATGACGACTACACTGTTGGCGCAGCGTCGAGATACAAAGTGTCTATGCTAAGAATGGTTACATCATAAGGCAGAAACATGAGCAGATGTTACCGGGTACAAGTCGCCGAGCGGTTGGATCCTGCTTGGTCGGCTTGGTTGCACGAGCTGATCATTCATCACAACTGCGATGGCTCGACGCTGCTGGTGGGTGTGGTGACAGATCATGCGGCGCTTGTCGAGGTATTGATCAATATCGTTGCGATCGGCGCAACCCTAACTGCATTGGAGCCAGTCAGTACACGGTTGTGGTCGGTTCAGGTTGAAGTAGCGTGAACGAGCCTATCGCGAAAGGAAATGAACTATGCGTTATCGTTTGTTGATCTCCAAGCTATACCCAGGATTGTGCGGGATTGCCGTTTTGTTGCTACTGGTTGCCAGGGTGGCGCAGGCGCGTGCCCAGGCGAGTGTGTCGCGACAATTGACTGGTACGATCGCTTATACCAACGGCCAATCGTTGCGTTTGGTCGAAGCCGATGGCAGCAATGATCGGCAAATTTTTCAAGTGGCAAATGCCGAATTGCAGCGTATCAACGGGTTGGCCTGGCATCCAGCCGCCAATCAACTCTCGTTTACGAGCAGTCGCGAGACGCTCTGTTCGCGTTTTCGCTCGGACATTTTTGCCATTTACCCAGATGGTAGCAATCTGCGCCGCGTGACCAATCGCCCAGCTTGTGCCGAATTGGCCGGGCGCGACACCGGCTCGGTAACCGTGCAGATCAACAATAATCTCCTTGGCGAATCTCTCTTTCTGCTCTATGTCGATGGCGCGCCCGAAGCCCAAACCGTGGTCGTGCCCGCGGGTACCATTCGAGAAGTCACGGTGAATGGTGTGGCCGATCTGGGGGTTGGTGTCGAACAGCGTGTGGTGATCTTCCAAACCGAGGAAAATTCTTGGATCTGGCCGGCGGCGCGTGTGGATGTGGTCGCGGGGCAAACGGTGGATGCGGGCGAGTTTCCCATCAACAATAGCAACCGTTTTGCTCGTTATGGTGCCTACGAGTCAACTTGGCATCGCAGCGGTGACCATCTGGCCTTTACCTTAGGCAGCGTCGGGGCTTATCAAATTTCTGCAACACCGGCTTTTGTCAGCGAGCCGACACCGCTATTTGATGCCGATAATATCTTTGCCAGCGCGGTGGTCTATTCCCCGGTTGCGGATGAGGTGCTGCTCTACAATCCGCCGATCATCTCGCGGGCTACGGTGGGAGATCCCGATAGTATTACACCGTTGGCCGACTTAGAAAATACGCTCTACGGGCTGGAATGGTTGCCCGATGGTTCGGGCTTTGTGTTTGCCATGGCGGGTGGCGTGGATGAGAATTTTCAACCGGTCTATGCCAACATCTGGGAGCACAACTTTGCTAGCGGCGAGTTTACGCAGATCACCAACCTAACCGAGGAGTTTGCCTTCCACCCTAGCGTTTCGCCGGATGGTCAACAGCTTGTGTTTGCCTATGCTGCATCAAATAGCGCACCCGTCGAGTTGCGCATCATGCAGCGTGATGGGTCGAATGTGCAATCGCTGGGGGTCAACGGTCAGTGGCCCAAATGGAGCCCAACCTCGGTGACGATTCCGCAGCCCACGCCCTCGCCGAGCGCAACACCGACGGCCACGCTCGATCCAAGTCAACCCACACCAACCCCAACGGGGCCGAGTCAATCAACACCGACGACAACCCCGGTTGCCACGCCCAACCCAGAAGATCTCCCCCACCGCAGTTATCTCCCTTATGTTCAGCGTGGTTGAATCAAGCCAGCAGCCAGCAGCCAGCGGCTCGCTGCTGGCTGTTGGCTGTTAATGCGGCACAACGCCCTCGGGGATCGGCGAGACGTATGGGCGGCCCGCTGTGCTGGCGGCAAATTCATCCTTGGCCGCTTGCAGCAGGTCGGGCCTGGTCATCAGATCGAGCGCGGTCAAGGCCAATGTTTTGGCCGCGAAAGCCATGCCCTTAAAGCCGATCTGCGAGCCCGACGAAGCGGTGATCTGCCAACTGTGGGCCGGGGTGCCAAAGGGCCAGCACGTGGTGGTGATCTGTGCGGTCGGCGTGATCTGGCTGACATCTGCCACCTCGGTCGAGCCGGGCATGACCAGCACCGAATCGCCGTGCGGAATCACCTGCGTCCAGAGCGGATTCGCCAGATCCGCCTTGGTGAAGCCGCCACGTGTAGTCTTTTCCAGCGAGGCATAACTGTAGTCGAGCGACCCGGCGGGGAAGGTTTTTTGCAACTCTGCGGCAAAGGCAATCTCTTGTTCGGTGAAGTGCATGGGCTCCACTTCGCTCATCTTCTCGTACATCAGATCCGAGATCACCCGATTGGGCAGCATTTCGTAACACCCGGTGACAAAGTCGATGTCATAGGTGGTGCCGGTCATCAGCGCCGCGCCTTTGGCGATATCAAGCATCCAGGCATAGATCTGATCAACCTGGGCGCGGCTGGGCGCGCGCACAAAGTACCAGATCTGCGCATAGGCCGGTACCACGTTGGGCGCTTGACCGCCGCTGGTGATCACGCTGTGGACACGCGCCTCCTGGATGATATGTTCGCGCATGTAATTGACCCCCACATCCATCAATTGCGCACCATCCAACGCACTACGCCCCAGGTGGGGCGCGGCAGCCCCATGCGCGGCGACTCCGTGGAAATTCACCTTGAACGAGTTCATGGCCAATGATGAACCATACCAAACCGTGTTCGTGTCCCCCGGGTGCCAGGCCAGCGCGGCGTCCAGGTCATCAAAGACGCCGGCTTTGGCCATGAAGGTCTTGCCAACCAGTGTCTCCTCGGCGGGGCACCCATAAAAGCGGATCGTGCCGGGGAGCTTGTGGGCGATCATCGCTTCTTTCAGCGCCAGCGCCGCGCCAAAGCTGGCCGTGCCAAAGAGATTGTGCCCGCAGCCGTGCCCTGGCCCCCCCTGTTCGACGGGGATGTGGGTGGTTGCCATCTGCTGGGAAAGCCCGGGCAACGCATCATATTCGCCCAGGATGCCGATGATTGGTTTGCCTTCGCCCCAACTGGCCACAAAGGCTGTGGGCATCTGCCCAACGCCACGCTCCACCTGAAAACCGGCTGCTTCCAGTTCGGCGGAGAGCAATTTGGCGGCAAAAGTCTCCTGAAGCCCAATTTCAGGATGATCCCAGATTTCTTTGGCAATGTAGGATAATTTCTCGTCTTCCTGGTCAAGATAGTGTTGGATTGCGTCCTGGACGCTCATGGGTTGCTCCTGCGTGGTGTGGAATTGGAGATTTAGGAGAGTTAAGGAGATTCGGCTCTCCAAAATCTCTTTCAATCTCCACAAATCCTCTCAGTTACTTGCAATCTGCTCAGTATAAAGTTTGCCGTCGGGCTGGTGCAAATTGCTTGAGAGAGCGGCGCACGCGGACTCGAATAGGCCGGAATCGGACAATTCTGCGCTCCTTGACAGCCTATTGGATGCAAACTATACTGAGTTTATCGTAAGTCCACCAACCTGATACCCGTCGTTAGATCCTACCCCACCGTGGTGCAGTCTGTTGCGATCATCGCCTGTGCAAGTTGGCGGTTGCGCCGGGCACAGCGCTAGCCCAAAAACCTATCTACAGAGGCAATCCAGGAGGAGAATCGACCATGTTGACGCGTGCGCAAAAACGGCAATTTGTGGAAGAAGGCTACCTGAAGATTCCGGGCGTGGTGCCCAAAGTGTTGGTGGATGCAGCCCGCCAGGCGATCAACCATTCCATTGGGTATGTGGGGTTAGGCGGCGAAGATGCCGAGCGCAATCGTTCGGCCTTTTTCTGCAGCGAATTGCTCCAGGCCCCGGTGATCCTTGATCTCTACACCAAAACGCCGGTGCTGGCCATTGCCGAGTCGTTGATGGGGGAAGGGAATGTTTTGCCGTTGAAGAATGCCAAACCCTATCCCCGCTTCCCGCTGCCACCGGGGCAGGATCCGCCCCCCATTCGCGGCCACCTGGATGGCATCGGCAATGGCAGCAATGGCATGGCCAAGGGCGTCTATCTCCGCGGCTTTACGGCCTTTGCCGTCCTCTATTTGGCGGATGTGACCGAGCCCTACAGCGGCAACTTTACGGTCTGGCCCAAATCGCATCAGTTCTTTGCCGATTATTTCCGCGAAGTCGGGCATGAGGTGTTGGCTGAGGGGATGCCCAAGGTGGATCTGCCGGAAGGGCCAAGGATGCTGAATGCCAACGCGGGGGATCTGATCATCGCCCACCATCAGATCTTTCACGATGCCTGTCCGAATGCCGCGGCCAACATCCGTTATGCGGTGATCGCTCGCTTACAACACAAAGATTACGCGACCATCGGCTACGATGCCTATACCGACATTTGGCGCGAATGGCCGGGCGTGCATGAAGTGCTCTAGCGTGCGCTATCCCCGGAGGCCGGTGACCCCGCTTTTGCCGCGGCAATAAAGGCGCGCACTTTGGCATGATCCTTCTGGCCCGGCGAGGCTTCGACGCCACTACTCACATCCACGCCCCAGGGCTGGACAATGCCAATGGCTGCTGCTACGTTGATCGGTGTGAGCCCACCGGCTAAGAGCAGACCAGGATGTTGCCGGGCAATGGCCGCGGCGGCATGCCAATCCGCGGTTTTACCGGTGCCGCCATAGGCGTTGGGGTCGTGCGCGTCGATCATCAAGGCGGGGCCGGGCAGGGGACCGAGCGGGGCAAATTGATCCGCTTCGGCCAGGGCTTGTTCGTGGCTGGTGGGGCGCAAGGCTTTGAATGCCCGCCCGGCCAGCGCGGCCAGGGCATCCGGCGTTTCATCGCTGTGCAGCTGCGCATAGTCAAGGCCAGTCTCGCCGAGGAGCTGCTGAATCCGCTCGATCGGCTCGTGGACAAAGACGCCGACGAATTTTGGGGGCTGGAGATTGGAGACCGAAGACTGGACGCGCAACGAGGTCTCTAATCTCCAGTCTCTAATCTCCAGTCTCAAATCCCGAATAATCTCTGTAACTTTCGCGGGTTCCACATAGCGGGGCGACTTCGCATAGAGAATAAAGCCGAGCAGATCCGTACCAGCTGCGACGGCGACCCGTGCATCTGCAAGATTGGTGATGCCACAAATTTTGACTTGAATCGAAGACATACCATTCCTTTGATAAAGTAGAATCCGAAAACTCTTTCAAAATCCCATCCACAGAGTACGCAGATTTGCGCAGATTTCACAACAGAAAAGCCAAAAATCTGTGTCATCTTTAAAATCTGTGGATTTCCAAGCAGTTTCTGGGTTTTACTTACTTTGATATTCAGCCGAAAAGCTCCAATAGGATGACAATCAGCGGGGCGATGATGATCGCGGGCAGCAGATTGGCGACGCGCACCTTTTTGAGATCGAGCAGCAGCAGCGCGATCCCCAGGATCAAGACGCCGCCAGTGGCGGTCACTTCGATCACCCAGGGCGTGGCGCGGGTAACTTCGGGCAGGCTGCTCCCCAGCACCATCGCAATCGCGCTGATCCCCCCTTGGATGATCACCACGGTGACGATGCTGACCAGAACGCCCGGCCCCAGGGTGGCGGCAAAGGGAATGGCCGCAAAACCATCCAACATGCTCTTGATCGCCAACAATTGATAATCACCGAGCAGCCCATCCTGCAGGCTGCCCAGAATTGTCATCGGGCCGACGCAAAAGACCAGGCTGGCGGTGACAAAGCCCCGGGTGACACTCCAGCCCGCCACCTTACCTTGGCCCAATTGCGCGCCATACCGGTGTTCCAGCCAGTTGCCAAAGCGATTGAGCGCCGCGTCGATGCCGATCAATTCGCCGAGAATGCCGCCCACCAGGATGCTAAAGAGGGGGATGAGAATGTTCGCACTGGTGATCGCCATGCTCATGCCGATCACCGCGGTCATCAAGCCCAGCCCAGCCATGACCGTACTTTGCACGCGTTCGGGGAGACGATTGCCCGCGACGACGCCGATCAAGCCGCCAATCAAAATAGCGATGATGTTGATAATTGTCCCGATCAAAGTTCTGTTCTTTCTTGGCAATTGGTGGCAAGCCTGTATACTTCATGCGAGCGCTGCCGGAAAAGCAACCTCAATCCCGCCACCGGTCAATAGATTCTGAACGCGGTGAAAGGGATTCATTCTGAAAGCAACATCTGTGAGGCTTGACCATGACTATCGAAACAAACCCGCCTGTGATTAAAACTGAGGCCGATGTGCCGGCCTACACCTTGCCCACTTTGCTCGCCCCAGGAAATGGCACCCCAATGACCACGGCTGCGGAATGGCAAAATTATCGGCCTGCATTGCTGGGAACTTTTGCCAGCCAGGTTTATGGCAAAACGCCGTCCACAGTTCCCGCCATGCAAATCGAAGTGACTGAACTCGATGCCCACGCTCTGGGCGGTTTAGCCACGCGCAAACAAGTCACGTTGACATTTGCCCAGAACGGCGCCAGGGTCGCGCTGGATCTGCTGCTCTATCTGCCCAATAGCACGCCCGCGCTACATCCGGTTTTCCTGGGGCTGAACTTTTATGGCAACCATTCGATCCACCACGATCCAGCCATTCAGCTCTCAACCACGTGGATGCGCGAGAATGCCGAATTCGGCGTGGTGGATCATCGCGCCACCGAAGCATCCCGCGGCGCGCGGGCAGCGCGCTGGCAGGTGGAGCAGATTATCAGTCGCGGTTATGGCCTGGCGACGATCTATTATGGGGACATCGACCCCGATTTTGATGACGGTTTCCAGAATGGTGTGCATCCGCTCTTTTACCCGGCGGGACAAACTCGCCCCGCGGCCGACGAATGGGGCGCAATCGGAGCCTGGGCCTGGGGTCTTTCCCGCGCGTTGGATTATCTGGCCACAGACGATCTGGTTGATGAAACGCGGGTCGCGGTGATGGGCCATTCGCGGCTGGGAAAAGCAGCGCTCTGGGCCGGAGCACAGGATGAGCGCTTTGCGCTGGTGATCTCCAACAATTCGGGCTGTGGCGGCGCGGCGCTTTCCCGCCGTTGTTTTGGCGAAACCGTGGCCGCGATCAACGACCGCTTTCCCCACTGGTTTTGTGCCAACTTTACCCAATACAATCACCACGAAGCCAATTTGCCCATCGACCAGCACCAACTCCTGGCCCTGATCGCGCCGCGTCCGCTTTATGTGGCCAGCGCCGAAGAAGATTGGTGGGCCGACCCACGCGGCGAATTTCTTGCCGCTTACGAAGCCAGCCCAGCCTATGCGCTCTTTGACCAGGCCGGACTTCCCAGCGCGGCAATGCCAGCAATCGAGCAGCCAATCATGCAGCGGATCGGCTATCACATCCGCCACGGGGAACACGATGTGACCGCGTATGATTGGGCGCAATTTATGAATTTTGCCGACAAGCACTTTGGACGATAGACGATAGACAGTGGACGACGGTCCATTGTCTATCGTTCACCGTCATTCCCGCCCCGCCCCCACAAATTCGCGCACCTTGGCACCCCGCTCCTTCTGCGGCAATTTGCAAAACGTCTCGCCCACGAGGATCGCATCGCAGCCCATCTCGGCCATGCGCTGTACATCATCGGTATCGCGGATGCCGCTTTCGCCGACGACAATTTTGTCCGCGGGCAAGAGGGATTTCAGGCGCGCTGTGGTCTCCATGTCGACCTGAAAGGTCTTGAGGTTGCGATTGTTGACGCCGATGATCTGCGCGTCGACACGCAACGCCCGCTCGACTTCGGCCTCGTCATGCACCTCGACCAGTGCCTGCATACCCAGGCTATAGGTCAATTGATAGAGTGTGCGTAATTCCTGGTCACTCAGCACCGCGACAATCAGCAACACCGCGTCGGCACCGGCCATGCGGGCTTCGTAAACTTGATATTCGTGATAGAGAAAATCTTTGCGCAACACCGGCACTTCGTGTTTGATCTCGCGCAAATGCTCTTTGATGTCGGTGAGATATTCCAGCTCACCCTGGAAGAAACGTTTGTCGGTGAGGCAGGAAATGGCCGCGGCCCCGTTGCGCGCATAGGTCTCCGCGATCAAGTTCGGGTCCCAGTCGCGGGCGATCAATCCTTTGGATGGGCTGGCCCGTTTCACCTCGGCGATCAGGCTTGCCCCACGCCTGGCCGTGAGCGCGGCGGCAAAATCCAGCGGGTCCGGTGCCAGTTGGACAAAGGCTTTCACCTGTGCCAGCGATGCCTGTTCCATCTGCTTAGGCACCTCCTGGCGCTTCCAATCCATGATCTGGTCGAGCACTTCGCCTTTGTACTTGGCAATATCGAGTTGAGAAGGTTTCATGTTAGTCTCGTATTCTCCGTTCCACCGATTGTGGTGGGTGAACTCCCTATCACCCCATCTCCTTATCCCATCAGCCGGTCGCAAAACGCTGCGTTTTTGCCACGAAGGCATCCAATACATGCAGGGCCGCGCCGCTGTCAATGCTGATCCTGGCCTCGTCGATGCCGGCATTCCAATCGCCACATTCGGTGCTGAGCGCGGCCGCGGCATTGAGGAGCACGGCATCGCGCTTGGCCCCGTGGATCTCCCCGGCAAGAATGCCGCGCAGAATGGCCGCGTTCTCGGCGGCGTCGCCCCCGACGAGCTCAGCCAGGGTTACCCGCGGGAAGCCCAATTCCTGGGGATCCAGTTCAAAGCTGTTGACTTTGCCACCATCGAGGTGGCTGACCTGGTTGACCCCGGTCACGCTCAGTTCGTCCAAACCATCCGCCCCATGGACAACAAAAGCTGCACGACTGCCCAGCTTGCCCAGTACCTGGGCCAATTTTTCGGGCAACTGGGGGTCAGGTACGCCAATCACCTGGTGCGTGGCATTGGCCGGATTGGTCAGCGGGCCCAGAATGTTAAAAATGGTGCGCGCAATCAGTTCTCGGCGTACGCCCATCGCATGTTTCATGGCTGGATGATAGGTGGGCGCAAAGAGAAAGGCAATGCCCACTTCTTCGATGGTTTCGGCGGCCTGCTCGGCAGTCAATTGAATGTTGGCACCCAGCGCGGCCAGCACATCTGCGCTCCCACATTTACTGCTGACCGAGCGATTGCCATGTTTGGCAACTTTGACCCCATGCCCGGCCACGACAAAGGCCGCGGCGGTGCTGATATTGAAGGTGTGCGACACATCGCCGCCGGTGCCGCAGGTATCAACCAGCATCGCGTCGCCAATGTTCGGGCGCACCTGCACCGCGCTGCGTTTCATGGCGCTGGCACAGCCTGCGATCTCATCCACGGTTTCGCCTTTGACCCGCAAAGCAGACAAAAATGCCCCGATCTGGGCGGGTGTAGCCTCACCCTGCATGATCGCGCTCATGGCGGCGTCGGCTTGTTCAATCGTAAGGTCTTGACGGTTAAACAATTGTTGAATCGCTTGTTGGATAGCGGACTGACTCATCATTCCTCCTGTGACCCACGAATCTGGACCAACTCGTCTACTTCGTGGCGTAGTTGTAACTCGTCGTTGATCGATACATGCAATGCCGCCGCGGTCTGTTGGAGCGTCGCTTGCAACGAGTCCGCCACAAAGGGCAACATCTTTGCTTGCTCGATTGTTGGCGTCGCGGCACGATATTGACGCAGCCCGCTGAGCAGAAACATGAGCGCCTGCACTGGCAACAGTTGGCCATACACCGCAATACGCTCCGCCAGCCCTGGCTGGTCGAAATAGGCCAAGTAATTCTCCACCCAAGTCGCGCGCGCCTCGGCGCTGATCTCGGCCTGGCTGTGATACAAAAAGCTCGCCACATCCAGCGCTGGGTCGCCCAACCCGTAGAGTTCCCAATCGAGCAGGATCGCGCTGCCAAAGCTATCGATCGCATTTTCCAGCCGCAGATCGCCATGCACTGGCGTCGGTGTAACGCCTTGCCAGAGAGGCAAGGCCGCCCGCACAAATTGTTCGGCGCGCTCGGCCAGCTGATCAAACAAAGCTGGCAACACAATGAGCGCTCGTTCGCCAAGCCAGCGCCGGATCGGCACAATGCCGCCCCCAACAATGCGCCAGAAATAGTCCAGATTCACTGGATTTGGCGAAAATCGGCTGACCTCGCTCAGATCTCCACCATGCAATTGGCCCACACTGCGCGCCAACGCTGCTAGTTGGCGCTCGTTCTCAGCGCTGATCGGCTCGCCCGGTTGCCAGGTGTAGACCAGGACTTGCCGCGCCAATCCCTCGGGGTACCGATCCACCCAGATCGGGGGGGGCGCGATGCCGTAGGGCGCAAAGGTCGTTTGCCCATCATGCTGGCGCCGACTGCGCGCCTGACCGGCATCCAGAAAGAGCTTGAGCACAGCTTCACGCCCGCGGCTCTCCACGCGCCACAGCAGATGGTCGCGCCCCGCCCAGTGGTCGAGTACGGTCACCGGCTGGCCAAGAAAATGGCTCGTCGGTGCCGTGGTCAAATAGCGGTGAATGTCCGGTGTGATGTTCATCATGAAAACGAGGGTTGCTGTCAACGGATTTTTGGGACAGATTGAACGGATCGTGTTGTAAAACCCCGCGCAATCCGTTCCGCGAATCCGCCGTCAGTTTACCCCTTAAACCTTGAGAAAATTGCGCAACATGTCGTGTCCGTACTCGGTCAGGATACTTTCCGGGTGGAATTGCACCCCGAAGATCGGCAAAGTTTTGTGGCGCAGCCCCATCAACTCGCCGTCGCTGGTGTGGGCGGTGGCTTCGAGTACGTCTGGCAGCGGTTCCTGCACGATCAGGCTGTGATAGCGCGTGGCCGTGAAGGGACTGGGCAGACCGGCAAAAATGTCCTCACCATTGTGATAGATTGGGCTGGTTTTGCCGTGCATCAGCCGTGGCGCACGCACCACTTGCCCGCCAAAGACATGCCCCACACATTGTTGGCCGAGGCAGACGCCCAAGATCGGTGTTGATTCACCGAGCAGGCGGATCACATCATTGCTGATGCCGCTGTCTTTTTCGGGTATCCCGGGCCCCGGGCTGATCAAAATGTGCGTGGGGCGTTGCTCGGCCAGCTCTTCCACATCGATCTGATCGTTGCGCCAGACGCGAATATCCTTTGCCCCGATTTCACCCAGGAATTGCACCAAATTGTAGGTGAAACTATCGTAATTGTCGATTACGGCGATCATTGTTTGCTCCTCGGTTTGGAAACGACCAGCAGTTGATTGCCACCACGCTGGAATTCATAATTCACCTGGACGATTTCCACTGTATATCCCTGTTGCGTAAGTTCTGTGCAGAGCGGCGTTAGATGCCGTGAGCGCTGCACAGCTAGATCCAACAGCGGAAAGATGCGCACTTCGTCGGCGACGCGACACATCTCTTGCACTGCGGCTATGTGAAAGTCATACGAAAGCTGCTCGGTATACAAGAATAGCAAGTGTGAACAGAGCGCCAAGGCAAATCGCCCATCGGCGAAATTGAGCGTAGGCAATCCACCAATCACATAGCGGCCCTGGGCACGCCCATCTTCATAATCGGCCAGAAAATAGCCCATTGCCTGCCTGCGATGCCGCCCTAGCCCGTTCGGGTCGCCAAACTCGTCCCACACATACATGTCCAAGATCGGCCACATCTGGTCGATCACCGTGGCGTAGGTCTCGTCGAGTCGCTGGCGGATCTGAGCAGTCGAAAATTCATAGAGCGGGTCAACCGAGATCACAGCGTGACCCTGCGCGGTCATCTCGGCATTAAAGCTGGCCGGGCCATCCCCAACGCCGAGGATCGCACCGGCCATGTCCGCTGTACTCAGGCGAAACATGCGGCGGTACTCGTCCGCTGAACGGCCCCAGGGAATGACGTTGTCGAGTGTGAAGGGCATGACAGTCTCCAGTCTCTAGTTCCTAATCTCCACTCTCGGCCTTCTTCTTGCGTCGTTCCGCGCCACGGCTGATCTTGTTCCAGACACCAGTCAGGCCCATTGCCTTCTTGGTTTCGATGAGGGTTGCTCTGGCCTCCTCGCGTGCCCGCAGTGTGCCATCGTAGATCAGCTCGTCCACGTAGCCGGTCTGAGCGCTGTAATAGGCGCGGCGTTCGCGCGTCGGTTCGAGGAAATTTTCCAGCGCGACGATCAGCTTCTCTTTGACTTCGACATCGCCTACTTTGCCCGTGCGATAACGGGCTTTCAGATCCTCGACTTCGGCCTTGTTGGGGTTGAAATGATCATGATAGGCAAAGACGGGATTGCCCTCGACGCGGCCCGGGACATCCGCGGAAACGCGATTGGGGTCGGTGTACATGCTGTTGACCCGTTTGCGCACTGTGGCCGCATCATCGCTGAGATAGATGGCATTGCCCAGGCTTTTGCCCATCTTGGCATTGCCGTCGGTGCCGGGCAGCGTCCCGCCGACCACATAGGGCTCGGGCAGCGGAAAGACTTCGCCATAGGCATTGTTGAAGCGGCGGGCGATCTGCCGGGTGAGTTCGACATGACTCTCGTTGTCCTTGCCCACCGGTACCAGATGCGCCCGCGGCAACATAATATCCGCGGATTGCAACACAGGGTAGCCGAGTAGATTGTAAGGAATCTGCTCGAAACCAGCCGCGTTCGCCATATCTTTGATCGTCGGCAATTGCTGCAAGCGCTCGACCGTCACCAGGCTGCTGATCAACAATTGCAGCTCGTAGGTTTCGTGGATCGCGGATTGCAAACAGAAGACCACTTTGGCGGGGTCGATGCCAATCGCCAGGTGATCCATCACAATGATGCGCGCGTTTTCAGCAGATTGTTCAATGGCTTCCTTGTCTGGCTTGGTGGTCAGCATGTGCAGGTCGGCCAGCAGAAAGAAACATTCGTATTCATCTTGCAGCGCCAGCCGATGGCGATGGCTGCCAACATAATGGCCGAGATGCAGCTTGCCGGTTGTCCTATCACCGGTTAGGATGCGCTTCCTGGATTGGTTAGGCATGATAGCTCCTCTTGTGAAAAAATCTCATCGGTGAGATTTGTAGAGATTGAGAGAGTTGCAGAGATTGGGTTGGCGATTAAATTGCTACTTTATAATCCAGTTGGATTTCGTCTCCGTGCATGCCCCGAAATCCCCAGTTATGTGGCGGGCTTTCGAGGATGCAGATTTCTAAGTCATATTGGCGGATGCCCAATTCGGCGCTGATTTTGTCAAACAGCAGGCGGATCAGGCGCTTCCTGGTTTCGACCGTGCGCCCGCTCATCATCGTGATCTCGATGATCGTGTAGGCCTGCGAACGTCCGTCCGGGTAGAAAAAATCTTCGGCGGCCAGCGGGAAGAAGCGATGCGCTCGTTTGTCCGGCGGAAACTGTAGCGCCTCCACCACACAAGCATGAATCACATCCGACAGTTGCCGCTTGATCGGGTTGAGCTGATCTCCCAGCCCATATACCTTCACCTGCGCCATATAAAATCTCCAGTCTCTAG
>CAZIRP010000115.1:0-15996 GCA_964541665.1 uncultured Caldilineaceae bacterium
GCGGTTTCTAACCGCACCTACGATTTATGCGATATTTATCTGGTTTCTCTATAAGAATTTATCCGTAAATTCTGCGCCAATCTATGCGGGTGAGCCCAGTTTCGAGGGCCGCAACCAGTTTGCGGATAGGGTCTCAGCCCAAACGTGCGGCATACCAGAGAGGGCACGGAGTAGTCACAGAGCATGATTGCATCTGTGAGCTCCGTGCCCTGCTTTTTTGTGCCAGTAGTCTCCAAGCCCGCTTGATCCCATCCACAGATAACGCCGATTTGCGCAGATTTTCAGCGGAATCTTTCGCAGCTGTGGATTCCCAGGCAGTTTCTGTATTTTACTTTATGCGTCACAAGAGTGGGGGCAGATTGCGCAAAGCCTGCGCCAATACCTGGATCGCCCGCTCGTACTCGGCCAGGTTCAGATGCTCATTCGGGGTATGATCGAGCGCGCTATCCCCAGGGCCATAGGCCAGGATCGGGCAACCCCAGGCTGGGCCCACAACATTCATGTCGCTGGTGCCGGTCTTGAGCACAAAACCAGGGCGGATGAATGGATCCACGCCGCGGATGGCGGCCAGGAAGCTGCGCACCAGCGCGTTGTTGCGATCCCCGCGCCAGGGCTGTTCGTGTCCGCGTAGGCCGACGGTCAAGGTCGTCAACGGGCCGGTGAGGGTGATTGGAGACTGGAGACTGGAGACTAGAGATTGGGGTGAGGGGGGATCAGCACCAAGATAATCGGCGGACCAGGCAAGTAGCTCGTGGGCGAATTGTTCGGCGTCAAAGTTGAGCGGTAGGCGGATGCCAACCGTGGCGGCCACATGATCGTGCATTTGTTCATCGGTGCTGGTGTTGATCGTGCGCAGGCTGGGCGAGAGCTGGTCGAACGCTTTTTCCCGGCCTTCGTTCCAGCGAGCCGCATAGGTGTTGATCCAGTTCCACACCTCAACCACGGTCATGGCGACGCTGGCGTCCGGCCCAGCAGTGTGCGCCATCGGCTGGCTGGCGGCCAACTCCACCAACAGCCGCCCTTTGTAGCCCAGCGTGACCCGCTGCCAACTGCTCGGCTCGCCGATGATACAGGCCGCGGGCATTGGCTCGGTCTCGCCATTAAATCGTTTCGCCACAAACCGTGCGCCCTTGCTCGTGGCATATTCCTCTTCGACCGCGCCCACCACCACGATCCGTACCTGCTGCTCATGCGCCCAGGCTGGCCCCAGTTGAGCCACTGCATTCACAAAAGTTGCCAATGGGCCTTTGGCATCAACGCTGCCGCGACCATAGAGCAGCGGGCCATCCGCGGTCTCCTCGATCCTCACAGGGATGTTGCCCGGTACCGTGTCAATATGGCCCAGCAGCACAACCGTATGCGCCGCATCCGTCGGGCCGATCTCGCCCACCGCATTGCCTGCCTCATCCACAAAAGCCCGCTCATAGCCCAATCCCTGCATCTGCTCGACCAGCCATTGGCTCGCCGCAGATTCCTGGGTGGAAAGGGATTGGATCGAAACCAGGCCGCGCAGCAGATCCACAGCCGGAGATAGGGAGATGGGGTGATGGGGTGATGGGGTGACTTGTTCGCTCATCGAATTTTCTACTTTATGCATCACGTTTAGGCTGGCAAGGTATCGGCAATGGCACTCACGCCCTGCTCGACTTCGGCCTCGCTGATGATCAGCGGCGGCAACAGGCGCAGGACATTCGCGCCAGCTGGCAGCGCGATCACCTGATGGTGGTCCATCAGCGTTTTGAGGTGGGGTCCGACTTTCTCGCGCAGTTCAACGGCGATCATCAACCCCTGCCCGCGGATCTCGCGCACCACCGCGCGGTCGTGCAGGGCTTCGCTGAGTTGCTGGCGGAAATATTCGCCCATGCGCGCGCTGCGGTCGATCAGCTCCTCGTCGTGATAGACTGCCAGCGCGGCCAATCCTGCTGCACAGGCCAACGGATTGCCGCCAAAGGTGCTGCCATGCGCGCCGGGGAAGAGCGCGGCCTGCACTCGATCACTATACGCAATTGCCCCCATAGGGAACCCTGCGCCCAACCCTTTGGCCATACAGACAATGTCGGGCTGTAACTCAGCATGGTGGAAGCCAAACCATTTGCCCGTGCGCCCAAAGCCGGTTTGGATCTCGTCGATGATCAACAGCGCGCCGCGCTCGCGACAGATCCGCTCGACACCCTGCAAAAACTCAGGCTTGCCGATATTGACGCCGCCTTCGCCCTGGATTGTTTCGAGCACCACCGCGGCCGTCTGGTCATCGACCGCGGCTTCAAGCCGGGCGAGATTGTTATAAGGCACATGGGTGGCTTCAAGCAGCGGGTTAAAAGGTTCGCGATATTTGGGATCATGCGTGACCGAGAGCGCGCCAACGGTGCGGCCATGAAAGCCGCGCATAAAGGCCACAAACTTGCTGCGCCCAGTGGTCAGCCGGGCAAACTTGAGCGCGCCATCGATCGCTTCGGCCCCGCTATTGGCCAGAAAAACATGCTGCAACGCGGGCGGTAAAACCGCGGCCAGCCGGGCAGCGTATTGGGCGCGCGTATCGTTATACAAAAAACTGGGGCACGAAATCAATTGCTGGGCCTGCGCGGCCAAGGCGGCGCTCAGTTTGGGATGACAATGGCCCAACATGGCAACACCCTGGGCAGCCCCCAGATCGAGATAGCGTTTGCCCTCCGTGTCCCACAGCCAGCAGCCCTCGCCGCGACTGATCACCACCTCGCCCCGGCGGGCCGTCGTGCCCCCAAGGAGAGATTCTTCGATGACAGCAAAGTTGGATTGCATTTGTTCGAGATTCATAGAAACTCCGTGATGCGTGATTCGTGAGCAGTTGAGGATGACTCAGCTATTCGTGATCCTGAGTTGGTATGGGAATCAATGCGTCTAGGTCGAACGACTCAAGATAAGGTATTTCATTCTCACGAAGCGTCATTTTTCGTTGATCAGGAATCATTGTCAGTAACAATTTTGTAATTTGAGTTAATAAATTCAGTCGATGCAGAAAGACTTCATGACCAAGCAAGTGACGAGCTCGGTAATAATGGTCACGGCTTTCTCGTGCTGAACCCAATGAATATTCGTAAAAACGGGCTCGATCACGGCCTGTACCACGCGAGTATCCCTCCGCAAGATTGGCGCTCACGGAACCAAGCGCTGCATAGAGTTGATCTGCCAATGAGATTGTTCGGCGATCCCGCATAAGCTTTGAGACATCATACCAGCCTAATTCCGCGGCAAACATTGCGAGGCGATAAGCTTCAACACGCCAAAGGCTATCGGTCGTAATTTCACCAGGAATGGACTGAAGCCACTCGCGGAATGTCATCACCTACAACCTCACGTTTCACGCATCACGTTTGACGCATCACGCATCACGTTTCACCCAATCTGCGTGCCCGCCCCGGCCAGTGCGTTCGTGATCGGCTGCTCAACGCGGCCATCGGCAAAGATCACTTTTTGCACCCCTTCGCCAATCGCCTCGACCGCGCCCATCACCTTTTTCTTCATGCGGCCTTCGGCATATTGCATAAAATCGCTGGCTTTGGCGCGCGGAATTTCGCGGATCAGCGTGGATTCATCGGGGAAGTTGCGCAACAAACCCGGCACATTGCTGAGGATGATCAAGGCCTCGGCGTTGAAGGCCGCGGCCACCATCGCGGCGGCCCGGTCCCCATCCACATTGATCGCCTCGCCCTTGTCCGACGCGCCCGGCGGCGTGATCACCGGGAGATAGCCAGCCGTCAACAGGAGACGCAACAGGTCGGTGTTGACTCGCTCGACTGTGCCCGTCCAATCATCACGCAGCACCATGCGTTTGCCGTTGATGCGGACGCGCAACGTATCTTTGCGGGTGCCCTCGAAAATGCGCCCATCCAGCCCGCTCAGGCCCACCGCGTTCACGCCTGCAAGCTGAAACTTCTCCACCCACATTTTGTTGAGCTGGCCACAATAGACCATCTCGAAAATTTCGAGCGTGCGCCGGTCGGTGCGGCGGCTGACAAAACCACTCTCGCTGGTGACAAATTGCGGCGGATGCCCCAGCGCTTCGGCAACCTCGTTGGTTGTCTCCGCGCCCCCATGCACCAGCAGCAATTCCTGGCCACTGGCCCGCAAGGCCGCGATATCCGCGACCACAGCATCGATGTTTAAGTCTTTCCCACCACCTACTTTGATGACAATCATACTGGTTAACTTTCTACTGGCTCAAGCGCGTACTTGCCAGTCGATTCAAGCTGATTCCGGCTTCAGCCGCTTCAATAGCTAATTGACGATGAAGTGTGGGAGGGATACGAACCATAAAGCGCCCACTATACACTCGTGTTGCCAACGGCTCTGGCACAGGTTCACCATTTGCTTGCAGATCGATAACCACATCGGCAACAGTAGTACGGATACCCGCCAGTGCATCCTCGGGTGTTGCTGCCAGCCAACTCAAGCTCGGAAACTCCAGACAGAGACCGAGATATTCTCCATCCTCTTGCGACCAGGTAACGCGGTATGTATATTTGTCATTGTCGAGAACCATCAGCCCCCTCCAGGCGATCAATCGCCTTCAACACCTGACGAACCTGATAAGGCTTTGCCATCCCTTTTAGATCGGATGCAACCCCGGGAAGCGCAACCCTGTCGTCTCATCCCAGCCGAGCATCAGGTTCATACATTGTACAGCCGTGCCAGACGCACCCTTCATCAAGTTGTCGATAGCGCTGATCGCCACGATCCGCCCGGTTTTGGCATCCAGGTCAAAGCCGACATCAACATAGTTACTACCCGACAAAATCTTCGGTTCCGGGTAACGATAGATGCCCGTGCTCTCTTTGACTATCCGAACAAAGGGCTCGTTACGGTATGTTTGGCGATAGGCCTTCCATAAATCTTTCTCGGTCACACCGGGCCTGGCAAAAAGATGGGCCGTGGCCAGGACGCCGCGCACATTGTCCACCGCGGTGGCGCTGAGATGCACCTCGGTTTCGGCCCCGGTCAGGCGGATCGCCTGCAGCACTTCCGCGGTGTGGCGATGGCCGGTCGGGGCAAAGCTGCGCATCACGCCCGAGCGTTCGGGATGGTGCGTGGCATCGCTCGAAGAATTGCCGCCCTCGCTGCTGCCCACCTTCACTTCGCAGATCACCCCGCGCGCCGTGTCCACAAGCCCGGCCGCGAAGAGCGGATAGATCGCCAGGGTGGTGGCAGTGGCGTTGCAGCCAACCCCGCTGACAAAGTTGGTGGTGCGGATCGCGTCGCGATGCAATTCGGGCAATCCATACACGAACTTTTCCAGCCAGGCCAGATTCGTGTGCGGCTTGCCATACCATTGCACATAGTCATCCGCATTGCGCAGCCGGAAATCGGCGCTCAGATCAATGATGCGTGGAGCCAGCGCGGCAAAGTGTTCGATCCGCCCCATGGCCCCGCCGTGCGGCAAACCCAAGAAGAGTAAGTCACAGGGCTCCAGATCATTGACGCTGACAAATTGCAACTTAGTGCGCCCGCGCAGGTTAGGATGCGTAAAATGAATATACGAACCAGCGTTTCGTTCACTGGTTGCCTGCTTGATTTCGACCCCCGGATGGTCGAGCAACAAGCGCAACAACTCGCCCCCAGCATAACCGGAAGCCCCCACAATTGAGACAGCGATTTTTTCAGTCATAAGCGAAGTAATGGTTAATAGTTAACGGTAAATGCTCAATTGTTAATGAAATCCTCGTCAGCGACGGTTATTCGTTTACCGTTGAGCATTTACCGTTGAGCATTGAGCATTTACCGTTTATCAGTCCGCGGACGCGCCCGCGGTCAGCGAAACCGGTTGATAGATTGGCCCGCCGTTGCTCCACCCATTGGCCGCGGCCCAGCCATCCTGGGCCACGCGCAGGCAGAAATCGACCATCCGCCCCGGAATGTTGACACCGGTTGGCGCGATGCTATTGCGAAATTCCATCGTATAGTTGACTTCGTTGACGATCAAGCCGCGATCCGGGTCCTCGAACAGGTCGAGCGCAACGATGCCGCCGCCGACCGCTCTGGCTGCCCGCACACAGAGATCGTTTATCTCGGGCGTGATCGGGCAGTTGCTGGATTTGCCCCCACGCGCCGTGTTGGTGATCCAGTGTTGCGAATCGCGATAGATGCCGCAGATCGCTTCGTCGCCGACCACAAAGACGCGAATGTCGCGCTGCGGTTTGCGCACATATTCCTGAATGTAGAAGATACTGTGGTGATAGCTGCCGAGCGTCTCTTTGTGCTCCAGGATCGCCTCGGCCGCGTCGCGGTCGTTGATCTTGCTGAGCAGGCGCCCCCATGAGCCGACCGCGGGTTTCAAGACCACGGGATAGCCCAGTTGCTCGATGGCGTCGAGCGCGCTTTCCGGCGTATAGGCCACCAACGTGCGCGGCTGCGGAATGTTCGCCGCGGTCAGCGCGCTGGTCGTCTGAAGCTTGTTGCCACAGATGTCGGCCACTTGCGCGGTGTTGACCGTCTTTACGCCCCAATCGTTGAGAATCCGCAAGCTATAGAGCGCGCGGCCATGGTTGATGCAGCGTTCGACAACCACATCATATTGCTCATAGTGCGTCGCCGCGTCCGGGTCGGTAATGTCAAAGACCAATTTTTGGTCGTCTAGCAGATCAAACTCAATGCCGCGCTGGGCAAATTCTTCAAACAATAATTTTTCTTCCACGCGCACGCGGCTGTATAACAGACCGAATTTCATGGGTGATTGCTCCGAATCATAAATTTTTGCTATTTCGTCAAACGTCAAACGTCAGGAATTGTCTACGACACAATTTGACGCATGACGTCTGACGCACGACGATCACTCGCCCCAATCTTCTTCCTCTTCAGGGGCCAAGGCCAGTTCGATGGGATCAATGCTGATCACTTCCAGCTCGGCGCCACATTCGGGGCACTGGGTGATCTCATTTTGCATCACGTTGTTCAGCTCGATTTCGGCAAAACATTCGGGACATTCAACGGTGCCAGAAGCAGTTGCAAGCGCCATGGTCTTTTCTCCTTGAAATAGTTTGAAATGATTGTTCGTTTCGTTTGTAAGTTAATGGAGATTGATAGAGATTTGGGGAGATTTTTGTGGTTTCTAATCTCCCTAAATCTCCTTAAATCCCTTTTAATCTCCAGCTTTGATTGCCCGAATCACTGCGTCGGTGACGGCCTGGGTCGCCGCGCTGCCCCCCAGATCCGCAGTGTGCGGGCCAACCCGCAACCCATGATTCACCGCTCGCTCAAGGCACGCGGCAGCCTCGGCAAAACCCAGCCGGTCGAGCAAGAGCGCGCTGGCCAAAAAGGTCGCCACTGGATTCGCCAGGCCACGACCGGCAATATCTGGCGCGCTGCCATGCACCGGCTCCGCCACCACCAGGCGCTCCCCCACATTCGCGCTGGGGGCCAGCCCCAACCCGCCCACCAAGGCCGCCGCCGCATCACTCAGAATATCCCCATAGAGATTGGGCGCGACCACAACATCATAGCGCTGCGGCTCGCGGATCAAGCGGTAGATCATCGAATCGACCAGTTGCTCCTCTACCGCCACATCGGGATACTCCGCGGCCACGGCCAGCGCGGTCTCGCGAAAGAGGCCATCGGTGAGGCTGAGCACATTCGCCTTGTGCACAATGGTGACGAGCGGGCCACGGGCTGTGCGCTGCATATGGCGCGCACGTGCTTGCTCGAAGGCCAGCCTGGCAATGCGGCGCGACGCCTGGCGGGTGATCACCCGTTCGGCAATGGCGCGCTCACCATTTGCCTCCAGCCGCTCCTGTTTGACATAAAGACACTCGGTATTCTCACGCACGATCAGCAGATCAATGCCGGGCTGACTGCCCGGCACCGGCGCGGAGATCACCGGGCGCAGATTGGCATAGAGATCAAACTGCTTGCGCAGGGCAATGATTGGGCTGGTATACCCGGCCACGCGCTGGCTGGGCGAGCTGACCGCCCCAAAGAGCGCGCCCGCGCAACGTTGCAGCGCCTGCACGGTTGCGATTGGCAACGCATTGCCCGTTCGCTGAAAAGTTTCCCAGCCTGCGTCCAATTCGACAAATTCCAGCGGCAAACCTAATACGTCTAGCACCTGACGCGCCGCGGGCACTACCTCGCGCCCGACACCATCGCCTGGGATCAAGCCGATACGCACCGGCTGATGACTGCTCATTTACCACACTCCTGTATATGGAGGGTTGCCCGCCAGATACTCCTGGATGCGCCGTCGATAGCCACCATGCAGCTCGGAGGGCGAATCGGTCAGCGGAAAGCGCCGGTATTCTGCGATCTCCCAGCGGTCGGTGGGCTTTTCCAGGACAAAATTCTCGCTTAAAAACAGGGCAATGTGATCGCTCTTGCCTTCAGCCAGATTGGTGTACATGCCAAACAAAATTGGCCTGGCCAACAACCGGGCGCCAACTTCTTCCCGGGCCTCGCGCTGGGCGGCCTGGGCCAATGTTTCGCCCCACTTCATGCCCCCGCCGGGGAATTGCCAGCCAGGCTGATAGGTATGGCGCACCAATACAACTTCCCCCTGCTCGATCAGCATCATCCGCACGCCGACTGTGATCGGGCGCAACAAGCGTCCTTTCCATTGATACGCCAGATAAGCCAACCGCAAGAAAGGATTCATTCGGCATTCACCGCCAATTTATGTTTGACATAGGCGACCAGGCCACCAGCCTGGACAATGCCCATCACGCTGGCGCTCAGCGGTGGATAAGCAAACTCGCCCGCGGTGCAGGTGATCACATTGCGAGCCAGATCAACTTGGATCGTCTCGCCGGGTTGGATCACTTGTACCGCTGCGGGGCAGCCAATCGCCAGCAAGCCGTTGTTGAGCGCGTTGCGATAAAAGATGCGGCTGAAACTTTCCGCAATCACCGCGGCGACGCCGTTGTAGACGAGACAGGTTGCGGCCTGTTCGCGGCTCGACCCACAGCCCCAGTTGCGCCCGGCCACGATGATGTCGCCGGTTTGCACGTTGGCCGCAAAAGTTGGGTCCAGATCCTCCAGCGCGTGACGGGCGATCTCGCCGCGCTCGGTGACCGTGTAGGTATATTTGCCCGGAAAGATCACATCGGTATTGACGTTGTCGCCATATTTCCAGGCCCGACCGGATAACAGCATGGTCATTGTCATCGTTTCTTAGGATGGAGATTGAAGGAGATTGCAAGAGATTCAGGGAGGTTTTGTCGCCACACAATCGCCATAAATCTCTCCAAATCTCTGTTAATCTCTAAAATTCTCTTGGATCCGCAATTACACCTTTGAGCGCGCTCGCCGCGACCACCGCCGGGCTTGCCAAATAAATTTCCGAATCCGCTGTGCCCATGCGCCCCTTAAAATTGCGATTGGCGCTGGAGATGGTCACTTCTTTGGGCGCGGGGATCCCCATATGATTGCCCATACAGGGCCCGCAACCGGGCACACCGATCGTCGCGCCGGCTTCGACCAGGGTTTGGATATAGCCCAGCTTGAGCGCGGCCTGCAAGACTTCGCTGGAAGCCGGAATCACCAGCAGCCGCGTGCCATTCGCCACATGTCTGCCTTCGACAACCTGGGCAGCCGCGGCAATATCTTCCAAACGGCCATTCGTACAGGTGCCGATAAAAGCCTGCTGCACACGCGTCCCCGCGATCTGCGAGAGCGGCGCGACATTGTCCATCGAGTGCGGGCAGGCGACATAGGGCTCCAACTGTTCGGCGCGATAGTGATACTCGGCAACGTAGGCCGCGTCGGGGTCGGGATAAAGACAGAGACTAGAGACTAGAGATTGGAGGCTAGAGACTGGGTCGGCGGTGTAGTCTCCAGTCTCCAATCTCAAGTCTCTGCGGTATTTCCGCTCGACCAAATAGTCGATCACCCGCTCATCCGGCGCGATGTACGAATTCTTGGCCCCAAATTCGGCCATCATGTTGGGCAACACCATGCGCGATTCCAGACTCAGCGCGGTGATGCCCGGGCCACTGAACTCGACCGACTGATAAATACCGCCATCGGTCCCCAGATCGCCGATGACGCGCAGGGCAAAATCTTTGGCCGTGACGCCAACCGGCAACGCGCCATCGAGCACAATGCGGATCGACTCGGGCACGCGCAGCCACAATTCGCCCGTGGCCCACAAAGTCGCCACCTCGCTGCGCCCAATGCCCGCGCCAAACGCGCCGAGCCAGCCAAAATGGGTCGTGTGCGAATCCGCCCCGAGGATCGTCTGGCCGGGCAGCACAATCGCCTCTTCGCTCAACACCTGGTGACAGATGCCGCGGCCGACCTCCCAAAAATTGCGGATGCCCTGTTCGGCCACAAACTGGCGGATCTCGGCGTGGTTCTGTGCATGTTGGGTGGTCGGCGCGGGCACAGCATGATCCAGCGTGATCGCCATGCGCTCGGGGATCAGCACGCGTTCCTGCCCAAATTCCAGCCAGATCCGCCGGATCGCCGCGGTGTTGTCGTGGCTGAGCACGACATCGGGCCGCGCATCCACCACCTGGCCAACGGCTACATGATCCAACCCCGCGGCGCGGGCCAGCGCTTTCTGGGCAAAAGTTTGGGGCACAACAGACGAACCAACTTCACTCATGTTGAGTATCTTTTCTTTTTAACCGGAGATCTGGAGAGATGAAAGAGATTAGGAGAAGTTTTATGCCCGGTTCAATCTCCGTAAATCTCAACAAATCTCCAAAAATCTCTCTACATCAATCCGTTCAGCAGCAAATAGGCCAGCGCAGCCACCACAACACGATCCTGAATCTCGCCGCTGCGCACGCTCTCTTTCAGCCAGGCCAGTGATTTCCAGTGCAGCGTAACAAATTCTGCTGGGTCGCGTCGGGTTTCAGCAACTTGCTGCAAGCCCCAGGCCGCGTAGATATGACTACACATCGGGCTGAAGCTGGGGTTGTCCCACACCACGCCGAGATAACGCACCGTTTCCGCGGTGATTGTCTGTGGCGCGTGGCCGGTCTCTTCCAGGAGCTCGCGCAGGCCAGCGGCTTGCAGATCCTCGCCAAAAGCGGCCAGGCCACCCGGTAACTGCCAGATCACCTGCTGGACGCCGTGGCGATATTCGCGTTCGAGCAGAACTTCGCCCGCCGCGTTAAAGCCAATCACGCCGACACCGACGCCAACCGGTTCGAGCCGGGTATATTCATAGGTTTGCCCCGTCGGCAGCTCGACCTGATCAAGCGCGACGCCGAGCCAGCGATTCTGAAAGACCAACTTGGTCGCGTCGGTGCGCCAGGGTTGTGGATCAGGACTATTCATAAAGAATAAACTCCACTAGATTTTGGTCCGGGTCGCGCGTGTAAACACTTCGGCCAACGGCTGTACCGCCGTTGCGGCCACCAAACCGCTTGACCGGCCCTTCGATGATCGGGGCACCGGCGCGTTCGAGCGCGGCATAGAGATCAGCCAGGGTGCCGCCCCAGACAAAGCAGAGATCGCCGCAACCGGGGTGCGCGGTTGGCCCACGCAGCGTGAAGCTGGGATCCTGCCATTCAGCCGGTTGATGCAAATTGATCTTCTGCTCGCCAAAGTGGATCGACAGCCTGGGGTTTTCCACATTGCGCCAGTGAGATTCATCCGGCACGCTGAAACCGAGCGCGGCGTAAAAGTCCATCAGCGCGATTGGGTTGTGCGAGGGCAACGCCACATGATCCAAACCAAGTATGCTCATAAAAGACCCAGAGCCTCCATCCGCTGCTGAAAGCGGGCAAAGTCCACATATTGTTCAGCGTGCCAGCCACAGGCCACCGCGGCTTGCACATTCGCCAACGTATCATCCCAGAATAAAATTTCGCCTGGCGACACGTTGATGGCTTGCGTAACGTGCGCATAGAATGCTTGCGCTGGCTTGGCCACCCCGAGCTCGGCGGACGTGAAGACGCCATCCACCAGCTCGGCAAAGCCCATTTCGGTGCGCAGATAGGCCGTCCGATATTGCTCCTGATTGGTTGCCACAAAACAAGCATACCCGCTCGCTCGCAACCGACCAATTACCTCGACCAATTGTGGATCCACCGCGGCTTCTTCGGCAAACCAATGCTGCAGGAACGAATCAACTGTGCCCAACCAGCCCCATTCGCGCACAAATGGGGCAAGCTCCACTTTCAAATCGGCCTGCCCAACAATACAACGCAAAAATGGGCCGGCAAAGAATGCCTTTGTCTGCTCGCTGGTGATCTGATGTTCACGCGCCAGATAGCTGGCGAAGCGGTAGAGGGGGCGGCAAAAAACACCGTCCAGATCAAACACCAGCGCCCGCAACGCTTTCTCCATCTTGCCACCTCGGCTCGGCTCAGGCCAGGACAGACTCGCTCCGTCCGGCCTCTAGCACCTGGCTGTGATAGCTGCGCAAGAGCACATCGACATCATCCAGGTTGAGCTTTTTCTGGTCAGCCAGCGCCTTGATCTGCGCAGTGATGCGCTTGATCTCGTCGTCGGTCAGGTTGAGTTGCAACTGCTCGGCGCGTTCCTTGATCGCGTTCCAGCCGGTCAGGCGATGGGCCACATGAATGTAGCGAGTCAGGCCAAAGTCCGCGGGGTCGAGAATTTCGTAGGTGCTCGGGTTGTTGAGGATTGCCTTGGCGTGGATGCCCGCCTTGTGGGTAAAGGCAGTGAACCCGGTGATGTAATTGTTGAAGGGCACATCCACGCTCACCAGCCCGGCCACATAATTTTCGACCTCGCGCAGCAGCGGCAGATTGTATTTTTGCCGCACCAAATCGGCGTCGTGCGCATACATGCGCGCAATCAGCCCACCGAGCGGCGTGATGCCATTGCGCTCGCCGATGCCCAGCACGGAGGTATCCACGTGGGTTGCGCCCGCCTCCAGCGCGCAAAATGCATTGGCAATCGCGCAGCCAGTGTCATTATGGCCATGAAATTCGATGTCGCACTGCACAACGCTGCGCAACGTCCGCACCAGATCATAGACACGGCGCGGGTCGGCCAGCCCCACCGTGTCGGCAATGCCCACCCGGTTCACGCCGATCTGATCCACCGCCCGATAGATCGTCAGCAGATCGACCAGATCGCTGCGGAAGCTATCTTCGCTGCTAAAGCGGGTTTCCAATCCCTGGCTTTTGATATACTCGATCACCTGGATGGCGCTGTCAATAATATAAGGAATATCCTTGCCATGCGAGAACTCGCGCAGATAGCTGCTCGTGCCAAAGACCACGTCGATCCCATCCACGCCGCTATCCACGGCCAGCTTGGCATCGTCCATATGGCAACGCACATGAGTCAGGATCTTGGCCTTGAGCCCCAGTTTGGCGATCCGCTCACAGTCGGCGCGGCTTTGCGGGCTGGACGCGGGCGAAGTCAATTCCAGATATTCAACGCCAAACGCATCGAGCAGGCGGGCGATCTCCACTTTTTGTTCGCTATCGAAAAAGGCGTTGGCAAATTGTTCGCCCTCGCGTAATGTCGACTCGATGATAGCAAATTGCTCAAGACTCATGAGCTCAACTCCTTCTGGACATAGGGCTCACGCAAGCCCCGACTAGAACACTGCTTACGCAGCACCTGAATACCCCAAGAGAGACGCAAGAATGCACCGCTCGACTTTCGGCCAGGGTTGGCATAAGTCGTGGACAAGAAAAACCGGCCGATCCGTCTGGATGGCCGGTAGCTATGCTACTAAATTCGAGCAAGCGCGGATGCCAGACCCTTAGCCGGTGTTCTGCTTCTTGCCCTTCTTGTTGATGGTCAGGTTGCTACAGGTTGTTGACATGCGCCGCCACTCATACGAGTTCAAGTTCACAATCTGAGCGGGAATCATAACAAGTTGCGCGGCCGGTGTCAAATAGTGTGGGAATCTGATGAGGGTTTCGAGGAGGCTGCGGGCCTGGGCTTGTCGCCGGGGCGAGGCTCACCGGTGGCGGGGTCGGCGGGTGGCTCCGGCAGCGCGTCCATCTCGTCCGTTTCATCATCGGCACCAGTCACCGGGGCAGGCGTGCCCGGCGCAGCCGCGGACGGATCGGCCTCCACCGCGACCAATTCCTCGGGCAATTCCGAGAGATCGAGCGTGCCAGCCGCGGCATTGAGCGGGAGGTTGGCTGGCGACCAGCGCCGCGTGACCACACTCACCACGGGCAGATCCTCCAGGCTCAGCGGTTGCTCGCCATGCTTCGGGGGCGCGCCAGCATTCAGCGCATCTGGCGCGGGGTCTGCTTCGGTCAGCAGCGCCAGATCATGCGTGCGCGGCAAGCTCTTCAACCGTTCATACAATCGAGCCAATTGTTGACCGGCCTGGGCCAACGGCAATTGTTTACGCACAGGTGTATCTGAAACCTCCCACAGCCGTTTGAGCGCCACAAAATCCCAAGCGGCCGTCAAAACCCCCTCGGTGCGAGGGCTTCCCATCTCGACGAGCACCCCATTAAAGCGGGGAGTCAGTTCCTGGGGCGCAAAAATGGCCGATTTGCCCATCAACGGTGTCCGCTGCCGGCCAAGCTCATGATGGCCCACCGCGAAGCTGGCAACCCCGAAGAGCTGATTATCTTGCATACGGGCCAAAATCCCTGCCCGCAACTTCTGGTAGAGCACAGGAGTAGTCGCCGCGCCCAACAGCACCAGCGCCTCGGCTCCCTGGTAGGCCAATAACCGACCAACCTCGGGGTAAAGGACATCGCCACCCACCATCAGACCGAGTGTGCCCACAGGCGTCGCAATCGGCAGCCAGGTCTCCCCTGGCTGAGCCAGTCCTTCATCTTCCGGGTGGAGAATCACCTTTGCCTGATGGCCGAGCAACGCGCCATCGCGGCCAAAGACCGCGGCCAGATTGCGCACCACTTCATCCGTAGGGTCGGGCAGATAGGCGCTGGGCGCAACCAGGACCATATCAAACTCGCGGGCCAGATCACCAAAGAGCGTGGCATAGGTTGTCCACAGCTCACTGCCTGCCACGGTCAACAAACCCTGCAGGCTGAAGCGAAAGTCTGCCCGCAGCCACAACGCCGTACGATTGGCCAGCGCGCCGGTCACCCGTTGCCAGAGCGACGCCTGCTTGCGGCGGCCACGATCAGCCCGCTTGAGCAGCGTAGAGCGCAGATCACGCAACAACGGCGGAGCGATCAAGGTGCCGGTCAGTTCGGGAAAAACAACCAACTGGGCATGTTTGGTCTGGGCCACGCGCAAAAAGCGGCGCAAATCCTCCCGATATTCATCGATAGTTTCGTGCAGACGCAGCCGCTGCTGCACACTCGCGACGATCAATTGCTCCACGAAAGCCCCTGCTCCCAGTGTATCACAGATACTTCCTGCTCGACCCGACGAACACTCGACAGCTACCCAGCGATAATCGCCATCCCCGCGTGGGCTCGTCCATAGCGATACTCTACTCTATCACAGTCGCAGAGAGCCACAAAACTTTCCTCAGCCATCAGACAATTTGACCAGATAAACCATTGGCTGGTATACTCCGCTTCAGTGGCCTACCCGCCCGCATCGTCTAGAGGCCTAGGACTCAGCCCTTTCAAGGCTGCGACCGGGGTTCGAATCCCCGTGCGGGTACACACGGATTTTGGAAAGGCTGTGTTCTCTTCCTAGGGAGACGCAGCCTTTTCTTTTGTTGCATCCACTTGGCGTTGGCAGGTAGCGGCCATGCAAAATCATAAAACGTGCACCCTGTGTCGCTCGCTCGATACGCTGCCACCACTCTCCCATCCACAAAAACACCACCACCAAGCCAAAGACGCCCAACCACACGGCCAGTGATTGCTCCAACCTAATCATGACCCCTGGCCTAATATTCTGGTTCATGACCTACATTCTACTACTGTTTAGAAGTAAATCAGGCTGATATGAACATTCATTACAATAGGGCTATTTTTGTCTGGTTTGTCCAGAAGCATCGGCGCTCAGTTAGAAACTAGAAATCAGCTTCGATCTCTACTACTACGCGCCCGGAGGGCACCCGCGCTGGTACGTTCACACAGTGGGCGCAAAGCGCCACCCGGCCCTCGGCCACTTTGTGCAGGCGGATACCATCGTGCCGGATGCGAGCTA
>CAZIRP010000116.1:0-15762 GCA_964541665.1 uncultured Caldilineaceae bacterium
ACCATACTGAGGCCGCAAAAGCAGACAATCCGCCCGCAAAGAAGAGAATGCCCAGCGCGACGATGAACCGCTTGATCAGCCAATCGGCATCGTCCAGGGCGAAGATCAAGCCCACCATCATCAGCACGCCCAACCAGAATGGCACCATAAACAAGCCAGCCCGATCCGCCGCCCGACGATTGCGCTTCTGACGGCTTGGTCGGCGCACAATGACAATTTGCTGCGGCTCGTTGGGCTCTTCGACGTAGATCACTTGCTGCTTGTCCTGTAGCTGTGTTCTCATTTCTTGGCCGCTCCCACCAAACAAACCAACACGCCACCACCACATAGGACATAGCCAGCAACCTGGTATTGTCCTGGCGGAAAGAACAATGCAAGCTGCCAGCCGAATGCCATGGCAAGCAGCATCGAGATCAAGAAAAAAGAAAATCGCCAGTCCATAGTTAGTTGCTCCCCTGCTTGCGTACCTCGTCCAGGACACGCTGCGTGACTCGCTCCGTTACATCCTGTGGGCAAGTAGCCACGGGTAGCGTTTGAAACAGTGCGGCTATTTCTTCCTCTGTCAGGCGTTGTGTATCTCGTTTGCCCGACAGGGTGAAGGCCCATCCTCGGTCGGTCGTCTCAAAACTTAGTTCTACTCTCATTTCGATCACTCCTATTGCGTGAAAAGAAAAATGCACCTACAAAACGTTGCCGCTGCTAGGTGCATTTGGTAGACTATCGAATAGCCTGCCGCTTGACCTATGCTGGCGGTATGGTTAGCATTCGCCTGGGTGCTCTATCACCTGGGCGTTTGCGTGTACTGCCTACGTCATGTTGTCCCCAGGCGCGTACTTCTCATGCGCCGACTTGAGATCATCCTGCGTGATAGCAAGGTATCGTTTTAGTACCTCGATTCCACTGTGCCCCATCAGTTTTGCCAGTACATAGACATTGCCACCGCCCCGCAAGAATTCAATTGCGAATGTACGCCGAAAGCCGTGACAGGTGACACCCTCTACCCCTGAACGTTCTTTGAGCCGCTGCATCACTTGGATCAACCCATAGAGTGTTAGGCGCTTATTCGTTAGCTCAGAGATAAAAGCGGGCGCATTGTTGGACGGTCGGCCCCGCTGGGCATAGTAGCGTAGTAATTGTTTGCGAGTGCGAGCACCCACAAACGTTGTACGTCCCTTCTGGCCCTTGCCCATTCGTACCGTAACCGTTCCCTCTTTCATGTCTATATCTTCGATATTCAAGGCGCATAACTCAGAAGCTCTTACACCACTGTCAAGCAGCGTTAAGCAGATCGCCTTATCTCGCTCATTTTTGCAGGCGCGTAAGATGCGTTTGATTTCATCCTCGGTGAATGACTTCAATACTTTTTGTTCTAGCCTGGGCATCTTTACTTTTGTAAAGGGAGAAGCGGTCAATAGTTCTTCAGTGACAGCAAAGCCAAAGAAGGTCTTTAACGCACGGGCGTACTTGTGTTGGGTGGCACTGGCTTTACCCTGGCTTTGCAGCTCTACCAGGAAGGTGCGCAAATGGATATGGGTCACCTCGTGCAGGTGTTCAATACCCTGCGCATGTGCCCAAGCGAAGAAGGTGGTAAGCGTGGATTGATAAAACTCAATAGTGCCTTTGGTGAGTCGTCTTGATTGCCCATCCAGCAAAAAAATGTCAAGGGCATCAACTAGGCGAATCGGGGTAAACCTTTGCTGCATAAAAAAATCCAGCCTCCATTTCGGAAAGCTGGACATACAACAGGTAGTGGTCTGGTGACTATCTTGCCACTATATCTGGTGGTATAGCGCCCCCTGCAGGAGTCGAACCTGCGACCCAAGGCTTAGGACGCCTCTGCTCTGTCCTCTGAGCTAAGGGGGCAAACATAGTTGGTTTCTATCCCGAAGTCAATTCTAGCGTTGCTGGTAGGGTTGTGCAACCATTTCAAGCTAGGTGCTTAGAAACATAGCACAATCGGGCGCTCTTCGTCAAAGTCTCGCGTTGCATGGTTACAACCCTGGCCCCCTGCGCGCTGTTCAGCGGGCTTGCTGCTTTAGCTTGCCAATGACTTGGTGATGGATTAGTTCTGCGTTACACTGGGTGTATCAGCGATGTGGAAAGCCACCAAGGCATCAAGCTCTCTATTGATTCACCCCGTCTTGCGCACAAGGAGTTTCCATGCAAGAGATTCAACGGTTTACACAAGCGATCATCGAGAATGTCGAGCGGGTGATCGTTGGGAAAACCGATGTGATCGAATCCCTCGTGATTGCCCTGTTGTGTGAGGGCCACGTTCTGTTGGAAGATGTGCCCGGCATGGGCAAAACGATGTTGGCTCGCTCCTTAGCCACGACGCTGGGGGTGGAGTTTCGCCGTCTGCAATGTACGCCGGACTTGTTGCCCAGCGACATCACCGGTGTCAGTATCTATAATCAAGAAACCCGCCAATTTCAATTTATTCCCGGTCCAGCGTTTACCAATATTCTCCTCGCCGATGAGATCAATCGTGCTACCCCGCGTGCGCAATCGGCCCTGCTGGAGTGTATGGGCGAGCGCCAGGTGACGGTGGATGGGGTCACCCGCACGCTGCCGCGGCCCTTTCTAGTGCTGGCAACGCAGAACCCAGTCGAATACGAAGGCACGTTTCCGCTGCCCGAAGCCCAGTTGGATCGCTTCCTGTTCAAGCTCAGTTTGGGCTATCTGGATCCCGAGCAAGAGAATGCCATGCTGGTCAATCTCGGGGGGCGTCACCCGATCGAACAATTGACGAGCCAGGTCGATGGCAATCAGTTGCCGCAGCTGGCCGAGAAAGTCTGGCAAGTGCATGTGGATGAGACGTTGCGCAATTACATCGTCAGCTTGATCCAGGCGACGCGCACGCATGGCGAATTGGCGCTCGGCGCCAGCCCCCGTGGCACCCTGGCCCTCTATCGCGCGGCCCAGGCGCGCGCGGCCATCCATCAGCGGGACTATGTCGAGCCCGAAGATATTCAGCGGCTTGCCCCCCTGACGTTGCCCCATCGCTGCCTTGTCCGGCCCGAAAGTCTTTTGCGCGGGCGTACATCCAATGCCATTGTTAATGAGATCCTCGAACAAACCCCGTTGGATCTGGGTGGCGTGGAGCGGTAGTTTCTGTCCTGGAATGCTGCGGCCATCTATGCTTGCCTTGCCGCGCCAGCATAAGGTGCCGCACCTGGTTTCGGGAGCGTTCATCATCAGCGACTGGCCAATGTCTGAACATGCATAATCTATTCTGGGCGCTCATTATCCTCTTTATCTTCGGGGTCGTCCTCCGGTTGGATTGGGTCTACTATCTCGTCTATGTGCTGGGCGGGATCTGGGTCGTCAGCCATTGGTGGGTGCGCCGCGGGGTTCAACACCTGTCCATTGAACGGCGGATGGTTGACCACGCGTTTCTGGGCGAGCGCTTGCCCGTGCAATTGCGGTTCGCCAATCACAGTTGGCTCCCCTTGCCATGGTTACAAGTGCAGGATCTGATCCCGCTCGACTTGCGCGATGCCGCCGATTACAACATTGTGCTCAGCGTCGGCAGTCGTTCGGTGACCACCCACGAATATACCCTGCATTGCAAACGCCGCGGCTATTATCTCGTGGGCCCGTTGGCGCTGCGCACTGGTGATCTCTTCGGCTTTGCCGAAATGGGGTGGCAGGAAACCAATCTGGTCGATCTTACAGTCTACCCCGAAGTATTGCCATTGGGCCGGTTGGGGCTGCCAAGCCGCTCACCTTTTGGCATTGTGGCCAGCCGACAACGGCTCTTTGAAGACCCCGCTCGCATCGCCGGGGTGCGGGCCTATGCCAGCGGCGACAGCCAGCGCGCCATCCATTGGAAGGCCAGCGCGCACGAAGATACGCTCCTGGTGAAAAAGTTTCAGCCAGCCATCGCGCTCAATGTCATGCTGGTTCTGGATCTCAACCGCAAAGCCTATCCCTATCGCGAAGAGGCCGGGCTGAGCGAATGGGCGGTGGTGGTGGCGGCCTCGGTTGCCAGCCACCTGACTGGTGAGCGCCAGGCAGTGGGGCTGTTGACCAACGGGCTGGATGCGCCAACCGAGCAGCCGATGGTGCCGCTGGCTGCCCGCACCGGCCAGGGACACTTGATGAATCTCCTGACCCAATTGGCGCGCGTCGAGATGCACGCACACGAGGAGGATCTGGCCACGTGGTTGCCGGGGCGGATTGCCGACCTCGAATGGGGCACGACCCTGATCCTGATCACGCCGCAGGTCGACGAGTCATTGCTCTGGGTGTTGCACAACGCCTATCGCCGGGGCTCGAATGTGGTAGGGTTGGTTTGTGCCGCGCAGCCCGATTGGAATCAATTGCAAAATCGAGCCAAACGGTTGGGTGTCACCCTGCACAAGACCATCTGGCAGAAAGATTTGGAACAGTGGGCTGGATAGGGCACCCGGAGTCGAGCTTGTAGAGGACATCTCAGACTCGGCTTTGAGATCATGCCTAAAAGAAGAGAGTAGCGTAGAGAACGAACATGGCGCGCACAAAGCAACAAAACTCGGTGATCACCCATAGCGAGGCCGCAGCAATTACCACGTCCGCGGCTGGCGTGCCTATCCGCTATGACCAGCCGTGGTTGGCTTCGTTATTGCGACCCACGCTGATCGCCCTGATGGTGGCCTGTGTGGATTGGGTGTTTTTGGCCTTTGTCGCTCGCATCGCGCCCTTTCTGGCGACCACCTACATCCCCGCCATGGTCTTGCTCAGTGTGGGGGCTGCCATTCTTGGCTGTGTCACCACAACGGTCCTGGCCCAACCCACTGGCCGCGAACGGCGCACCTTTGGCTATCGGCTGGCCGAGCTTGGCCTCTTATTGGTGCTCACGCGGCTGGTGATCTGGGCGGTGACAGGGCTCTGGCCCGCGCCATTCCTGTTGCTCACCCAGCCGCTGACCACTTTGCTCGACGGGCTCTTTATTGTTGGGCTCTTTGTGGTGATGCTCTCCTGGCTGATGGCAACCAGCACCACCGAAGATCTTCTGCGCATGGCGCTCCAGCCGGATGAACTCTACGCTATTGAGGCGGATCGCATCGGCGAGTTGGTGCGCACCTCCACGAGCGATCGCCCCGCTCTGTTGCGTGGCCTGGTCACCCGCTGGGTGGTGGGCGGCATCTTGTTGGTGATCTTTGCCGCGGGGCTGGGGCTGGACTTTTCGGCTGGACGCAACTTCTTTGCCTTATCCCCGAGCGCCGCGATTGGCCCCAGCATTGTCGCCGCGGTGATCTTGTACTTCCTCAGCGGCCTGGTACTGATCAGCCACGGCCAATTGGCCATCCTGCGCTCGCGCTGGACGATTGATCGGGTGCCGAGCGCGTCTTCGATCCTGCGCAACTGGCCTTTCTACAGCATCCTGCTACTCGGGGGCATCGGTCTCCTGGCCGCGCTCCTGCCCTTTGGCGGCACCTTCTATCTGGCGCAGGCTGTGGGCTGGTTTGTCTTCACCATCTTTAACCTGGTCGCAGGCTTTTTCCGCTTTTTGCTGATGTTGCTGTTGCTGATTGCCTCCTTCTTCACTGGCGAGCCGCCCCCACCGGTTGAGGAGCCGCCGCCGCCCCCGCCGCCGGCCATCCCCCCAGAAATTCCGCCGGCGACCAATCAATTTCCCGAGTGGGCGGGTGGTGCCTTTTTCTGGATCGGCATGGCCTTACTGCTGGGCTATGCAGCCTACATCTATTTTCAGGGCCGTGGCTTCAACTTTACGTGGCTGAAACGGCTTTGGCAGATGCTGCGTGCCCGCTGGCAATTTTGGCGCGGGGCCTACCAAACCTGGCTGGAGAACCGAGTGCCCGCATTAGCGAGATCAGCCACCAGCGAAGGGGGCACAAGACGGCGGCCCCTCAGTCACTGGCGTTTGGATAATTTGGATGCCGCGCAACGGGTACGCTATTTCTATCTCACCATGCTCGAACAGGCTGGCCAGAGCAAAACCCCGCGTCATGCCAGCGAAACCCCGCGACAATACGCGCCGCGCCTGGCTCAGCAGCTCGAAGAAAACCCCGAAGATGCCGAAGCTGTAAAAATGCTCACAGACGCCTTCGTCCAGATCCGCTATAGTAAGCAAGAGATTGATAGTGCGAAACTATCCACATTACAGCAAATTTGGCAGCAAATCCGCCGACATCTTCACGTGTAATTAAGTTTACGTGGGCAAAAAATGTTTGCTTGACGATAGATTCGCACCCTGTTATAATTAAACATAATTGTTGGAACCTTCTGTAACCACTGAAATCCGGAAGCGTAAGCTAATCGATAGAGGATGGGCGGATGGGAAGCAACAACACATACTTAAGGCGAGTTTTTTGTTTTTGTTGAGGATACAGTTAAGCAGAGCTCCGGTTCCGGCTTAACAACCATGATCCTTCAATCATATTTCCACTCATTCGGAGCAGTTTTTACGATGGCTGACTCGGCGCAAGACGACATTGAAATGCAGGATGTAGAGAACAACCAGACGCAAGAAGAGTTAGATCGAGAGATGTTCGAGAAATATCTCGAAGCTGACTCAGATTTCGATATCCCCGAGCGGGGTGACCTGCGTGAGGGCGTCATTGTCGAGATCAGATCGAACGAACTGTTGGTGAACATCGGCGGCAAACGCGATGGTATCGTGCCTCAGTCGGATCTCAGCAAACTCGACGACGAGCTTGTCGATGGCCTGCACGAGGGGCAAACGATTGATGTGGTCATCAGCCGTCAGCCTGAAGACGATGGCTTTTACCAACTCAGCATGGCGGATGCGCTCCAGCAACGCGACTGGATCACCGCGCAGAAGATGCTGGAAAGTGGCGAGATCTCCACGCACAGTGTGATCGGGTACAACAAAGGTGGGCTGACCGTAGAGTTCTTCAACTTGCGCGGGTTTGTGCCTGCTTCGCATGTGATCGACATGGCCCGTAACCTGTCGGAAGACCAACGGCGGGCCGAACTCGAAGGCCGGATTGGCAATTCAATGCGCCTCAAGGTGATCGAGGTTGATCGCAAACGCCGCCGCCTGGTTATGTCGCAAATGTTGGCCGAGCGCGAATATCAGGCTCAGCAACGTGAGCGCCTCCTCACCACCCTCAAAGTGGGCGACATCCTCAACGGCGAAGTGCGCAGTTTGCGGCCATTTGGGGCATTTGTCGACTTGGGTGGGGCCGACGGTCTGTTGCACGTCAGCGAAATCGGCTGGGCACCGATCAACCACCCGCGCGAATCGCTGCAGGTGGGCGACCAGATCGACGTTCAGGTCATCCGCCTGGATCCCGAGAATCAACGGATTGGCCTGAGCCGCAAGCGCCTGTTGCCAAACCCGTGGGATGAGATCGAAAGCCGATACAGCGTGGGCCAGATATTGCCGGTCACGATTACGCGGGTGGTCGACTTTGGGGCTTTTGCCCAGATCGAGCCCGGGGTGGAAGGGCTGGTCCATATCAGCGAGATTGCCGACATTTCGGTCGCGGAGCCGTTGCGCACCATTCGCCCCGGCGATAAGGTGTCGGCCAAAGTGCTGCGGGTCAATGGCAAGCAACAGCGTATTGGGCTGAGCATTCGCCAGGCCCAGGACGACGGAGCCCTGCCCCCGGTAGCCGAGGCTGATGTGGCCGATGCCGATCTGGCAGATACAGATCAGGCAGATACAGATCAGGCAGATACAGATGAGGAAAACGACGGTTAATCGTCCGTTGTTTTGCTTGTTGCGCTGCTACTCTAGTATAATGAGCGGTGCAGTATAATTTGAGCAATTGGCAACAACCTGTCAGAGTGCTGTCAAGGCCGCTGACAGGTTCTGTTTGTCTAAAGATGAATCCGCCCGGGTACGCGAATGTGTTCCATTCGTAGCCGACAGTCCACAATGGTGGCATGGATTCCGGACTCAGGTAAAGGAGGTGAGATCCATGAGTGTCGAACTTCGACCAGGCGAGGGCCAGGATAGTCTGTTGCGCCGTTTCCGCAAGTCCGTAGCGGAAGCACGCATCCTCCCGATTGTGCGGCAAAAACGCTGGTTCACTTCGAAGAGTGAGATCAAGCGCATCAAGCGGCAAAAGGCGATCCGCAAAGCGCAACGTGCTGCACTGGATTAACCCGTATCGATTCTGCCTGTTTTCAAGGCCAATGTGCCTGTGAATAGGCAGAATCGTGATAACAGAGCAAATTGCAGAAATCAGAATGGAGCTACATGGCTGAAGAAACAATTGTCTTAGAAGGCAAGATTACAGATACCTTGCCCAATGCGATGTTTCGCGTAGAACTGGAAAATGGGCACAATGTGCTGGCCTATCTCTCTGGCAAGATGCGCAAGTATTACATTCGCGTCCTGTTGGGCGATAAAGTTCGAGTGGAGATGAGCCCGTACGACCTCACCCGCGGCCGCATTGTCTACCGCTATCGCAATTGAGCGAGTTTGAGCATCAGCGGCGAGTCTGAACGGGCGTGCTTAGCTTGCAGCCCGCTGCTGCGCCAATAGAACAAGTGCCCGGCGCGCAATCGCTTGTTCAGCCGCAAAGGTGAGGAGTGTAGGGGCTTCGTTTAAGTCGGCCCACAGAATATCGAATTGAGCGGCATCTTTTTCTGAGCGCGCAACCTGACGTTCGCCAACGAGCTCCATCAGAAAGTAGGTCTCGTGACGGATAATATGGTGGCCGTCATAGTCGAACTCCACCGTCTGGTCGCCCAAGTCGCCAATAATTGCCAGCTCGGCGTAGCCACTCTCTTCGGTCGTCTCGCGCAGGGCCGCCTCTGAGGCCACTTCTCCATCATCAACATGTCCCTTGGGCAGGCGTACCTCCTGGCGGCTGGGGCGGTCTAGCAAGAGCATCTTCTCCCCGGCGATCACCACACCGCCAGCCGCTTCATAATAGACCACCTTGTTCATGCTCAGTGTACCCTTCGCTTTGAACCGCCCGTGTCCCTCTTATTGACCGAACCCCACTAATTCACCCATTGGATCGAGTGATCACTCCAGTTGCCAAACTCTCCGGTAATCGTCGTGAGGAGACTGGGGGATCCCCCATCAATCGACACATACCAGATCTTCCACCCGCCATCGCGGTTGCTGACAAAGGCCACCCAGCGCCCATCCGGGCTGACCGTGGGTAGGGCATCCAGCGCCGGACTGTCTGTCAGGCGCAATACCTGGCCGGTGCTCACATCCGCGCGATAGATTTCCATGCTGTTGTCGCGACCATCACTCATAAAGACCACATAGCGGCCATTCGGAGACCAGACCGGTCGATTGTCCGCGGGGGAAGTGGTCAATGGCATCCGATCCCCGCCGCTGCTGTTGATCAACCAGATCCCACAGGCATTGCCGGTCACATCGCACCCGCGGAACGCGATTTGGTCGCCATTCGGGTTCCAGGCGGGTGCATCCCCAAAGCCAAGATTGGTGGTCTCAGCGTCGGCTTCAGCCCAGGTGGCATAGATACGCCAGAGCCGATCTCCTTCACGGTTGCTGGCAAAGACCAATCGATTGCCCTGCGGGTTCCAACTGGGCATCGCATCTTCTGGGTATTGGGTAAAGCGCAGCAAGAGCCCCGTAGCAGGATCGAGCGCGGCCAGCCCACCGAGATCGCTGCGTACACTGCGAAAGAGTAGGCGCTGACCATCGCCGCGCAATACAGGCTGGATGGCATCCTCCTGCAGGATTACCGGCGTTGTGTTGCCGATGGTTTGGGCGGCGATAAAGCTGCGTCCCGAATCCAGTGCGTATGAGGAATAGAGAATGCGACCGCGCAGCCCAGTGTTATTTGCCGCGGCAGTCCCCGCCGAGCTGGTCGTGGTTGCGCTTTCGCCCGAGCGTGTTGCGACTGGGGTGCCGGGTGTCCCATCTGCAACGGGGATGAGCGGACCCCCTTCTTCGCACAACAGTTGGCTGTCGTCTCGCTTGACGATCAACCCGGGGGTAATCGCCAGATTGGCAGCGGCGCTGTATTGCGCAGTGGCCAAACAGGGGTCTATACTCGCCAGCGAATCCCCATAGCCGACCAAAGCCGTCTGCAGTCGTTCAGCCACATCGCGATAGTCGGGCTCATTGGCATACAATTCGCGCAACAACGTGATTGCCCGCGCCCAATCTGCCCCAAAATAAGTCAATACATCCAGATATTTGGCGATCAGGTCGCGCTCGGTGCGCGCGGCGAGATCATTGGGCCGCAATTGCAGGGCTCGATCATAGAGGGTGAGCGCCTCTTCGAGATTGCCCTCGTTATCCTTTTCTGTGGCCAGATTGACATAGGACTCAAAGAGCATCATGCTGACCTGGTCGCGCTCATACGTCGCATCAGTTTGGGACAAGGCGACTAACCGACTGATCGCCTCTTGCCAGCGACCCGCGTCATAGGCCGCAGTCCCCGCGCTGAAGAGTGCATCTGCCGACGAAGCTGTTTGCGGCATTATGGTGGGCTGGCTGGTCAATGGCGTGACCACTGCACCAGTCACGGGGGCCGGGGTTGTATCGGTCATCACCCCGGCGGGGGGCGCAGCCAGGACAGCCGTAGGCCCCGAGGCCAACTGCCCAAGCACGTTCTCGATCCCCTCGCGGGCCGCAAGATTGTCCGGCTCGAACTGCAAGACGTATTTATAGGCGTCCAGTGCTGCCTGAAAATCGCCCTGTGCGTGGAGGTCGATCGCATCTGCCAGGGCGATTGCCGCATCCTGGCGCCCTTGCAATTCCACCTGGCGTTGCCCGGCACGAACCCCCAACACCATCGCCAAAATGAGCAGCGACGCGGTCAGAACCGTGAGCAGCCCCATAATCCACATTGCCCAAGCTGGAAATTTTTGTATTGAATCGCGCACTACAATTCAGCCCCTAGTCAGTCTGACCATGTTCAGAAAACTCACGGCGACTTACGTTCCGTTACTCTTCAGTATAGCGTAACACCGCTTGCCCGGCGGCATCTTCCACTTGAAAGGTCAAAGCAGTGGAAACGCGCGTCTTTTCACCCAGCAAGTGCAAAAAAGGCGCACTTGGGGTTGCAGTCATATCGTAGCGGGCAAGTTCGGTTGTTCCCTGGCTCACCACCAACTGGCCGCTAAACGGTGCGGTTGGATAGAAGCCCACACGACGCCCCGCCGCGCTCTGAACCACATTCAGCGCACCCGCCTGGCTGGCATGGATCAGATCGCCAATGCCATGCACGGGGTACCAGGTCTCTTGCCAGCGGAGCGTATCGCCCCCGGCCAGGCGCGCTTGCTCAAAGAAGGACGGCGCGACCCCCCCATGAAGTTCCACATAGGCCGAATCATCATTCGAATAATTATCCCCAGTGAGCGCGTCGCGCCAGCCCAGGCCAAAGACTTTGCTGCCGCGCGCCACATCCGCGGGGTAGATGCGCACGGCCCCCGCATCATACGCGGGATCGTAGACGCCGACAAATGGGCCAACCGCGCTCGGGCTTTCGAAAAAGCCGAGATATTGCCGCCAGTTTCCCAGGCGGCTGAAGTCGCGGCCCGCATAGTCTGGCCAGGAGAATTCCTCGCCGGGCGCGGGCAAAGCCGCATCACCCGTGCTATGCAGCTGCACTTGATCGGTCGGCAAGACAAAATGCAACGCCCCGCTCGGTTGATTCCCCGAGCCCGGCGCTAAGATCGCGTCGATCCAAAAGCTGTAATCCAGCGTCAACCCACTCTGGTTGGTGATGGCCGGTTCGATTGTAAAACTGGCCTCGCCCGCGCGCAGCCCAATGTGGATCGTGGCTGAGAGCAGACGGCCATCGTCAGGCGTGTGGACCGTCACCACAGCTGCGTCGGGTCCCGCCTGGGTGATGGTAACCGGCCAGGAGACGCCCCAATCATAGCCGTGTTCGATCACAGGGATGCCCCACTCCAGACCACCGAGCGCCAACCAGCCCAACTGGCGGGGTTGCCCCCAGTGGGTCGGCTTGACAACGGCATTCTGATAAAACATGGGCGCGCCGCTGGGTTTGTGGATCACTTGCCAGAGCCGACCGCCGAGTTCGGGCAACATCATCAGGCGCAGATATTCGTTTTCCAGCACAATCAGCCGATAGGAGCGCGGGGTTGGCTGGGGTGCTTCGGCGCGAAAGCGCTCGACATCAAACCGTTTGTAGGGCCAACGATAGATCCCATCAAAGGCGTCGGTTTGATACTGTTCAACTGGGTAGGTCGGCAGGGTGATGGTCGTCTCCGCAACCCAGACCCCACGATCAGGGGAAGCGGTGGATTCGCTGGTCGTAGCCAGGTCGGCGGATGGGCCAACTCGGGCAGCGGCAGGCTGCGAACAAGCGCCAATCCCTGTCCCAATCCAGCATAAAAGAAACCAGACAATCAAAGACCGGGGTGGTCCGGCAAGCGTTCGTGAAGCTGGGAACAATCTCATACCGCCATTATACCCAGGCCCGGCGTGGCAAGAAAAACCACCGGAGGATGAATGCAGCTCTCAGGGGAGGGCTCGTCAACGTGCGGTATACAAACACCATACGTGATCAATACAGCTCAGCGCGGCAGGGAGAACAGGGGGGCCTGCCACCAGGAGAGGGTGCAATTGCTGCTATCAACCACCGCCAGGTAAGCAATCTCATTCAGTACCATCACATCCACGCCGGTGGGAACACTCAGGCTGCCCGCGGCCACCAATTGGCCGCGCGGCTGACCTGCTGCATCCAGATAGAGCACGGTACCGCGGCCAGGATCGCTCACGAAGAAGCTCCCATCGGGCAAGGCCGCCAGATGGGGCCCATTGAGCGTATTGGTCGGCTGGATGGCGGTGAAGCTGCCGCCGCTGTTGAGATGCCAGAGCCGCCCATCTTCCGCGCTGATGGCCCACAAATTGTTGCCGGTGGCTAGCGCATCCACCGGTTGGCCGCGCCCCAACAAGCTGCCCTGGCCCCCAAATTGATTGAGCTGAACCCCGGCTGGGTCCAACTGCACGACCCGCGCACCACCAGTATCAGCCATGAGCACACCCCCCAGACCATCGATTGCAAAGCCGCGCGGTCGGTAAAAGGTGCTCGCCAGCGAGAGCGGCTCGATGATGCCCGCGTCGGCTTCCAACCGGAAGATCTGTTGCGCCACAGCATCCAGCAACAGTGGCACCCCATCCGTGCCAAGGTGCAGGGCAAACGGCTCTTGGAATTGCTCATGGGTCAACGCGTCGACCAATTCACCGCCAAGATCAAACATTGCCACGCGCTGGTTGGCTGTATCCGCAACCAGGATGCGATTGCGCAGGTGGTCGATCAAAACGCCGTGGGGCTGATTCAACAGGCGGGGATCGCTGCCACAGCCTTCCCCGGCCTGCCACTGCATGGCAAAGGGCAATGGCGGCAAATTTTGCGGTGGGATACGCGCCTGAATGGTCCACGCTTCGGGCAATTGGCTGAAGGCAAATTGATCCGAACCGAGCCGCGGGTCCAACAGAAGCTGCGGCGGTGGCAATGGCAGTTGACCGAGCCCCGCTCCCGGAGGTACGGGCGCCAGTTCGAGCGTGGGCAACGACCCAACCAGGCCGCCCGCTGGCTGCCATTGCAGCATGATCTGCGGCTGCGCGCTGTCGGGTGCATAGCGCAACTCCAGATCATGCCATCCGTTCGCCAGGTAGATCGCCCCGGCAACTGGGCCTGTCTGCTCGGCGGTAGGCGCTGGGACGTTCAGCAACAAGTGCCCATTGATGCGCAATTCGCTGGCTCCACTGCTGTGCAGCGAGAAGAGATATTCCCCCGCGCGCGTCGCCGGAAGTTTGCCCTGCCACTGCACACTATACGGCTGCGGCCACGTACCAACAGTTGCCCAGGTCAATGTTTTGGCTTGTTCAAGAGGAATGCCTTCCCAACGTTCGCTGGGATAGGTGGTCACCAGCAGGCCGCTGATCGGCGGGGCGGTGGTCAGCAAACTGGTTGCTGGGATCACTTCCCAGGCCCGGCCCGGCGGTTGCCACTCGATTGCCAGCGGCGTCAACCGCTCGGACGTGCTATATTGCAATGCCAGCCGGTAAATCCCCTGGCGCAGGAATTGTGTTTGCTCAGCCTGGGCCTGCGTCTGATCCAACACGGGTTGCCCATCCAGCGTGAGCAGCAATTGGTCTGTGGGTAGCAGCGGTGCAGCAAGGCGAAACTGGTAATCGCCACTGGTGGGGACGAGTAGCGTGCCTTGCCAGGTGGCTTGCAAGGGCGGTGTCATCCACAGTTGATCTTGCCAATCGGCTTGCAATGGCCCGCTCAGCAATATAAACTGGCTGCCATCGGCTGCGGCTAATGCCGGGGTGATGCCCTGGCGGCCTGCCAATTCCGTGGCGGGGATGGTCAATTGCAGGAATAGCAACTCACCACTTTGCGGGTCGAACTGTGGCTCAAGGCGTCCTCCCGGAAAGAGTTGCAACCAAACCGTCAACCAGGCTTCCTCTTCGTTTGGGGCCAGGAGCCGTAACTCTCCTTGCAGGCCACCCACCGCCAGGCGGCTGAGGCTGCTTTCGAGCGAATGCAACCGGCCACGCGCCAATAGATCGGCCAACTGGCGTTGCGCAAGCGGGCGGTTGATCACCGCGGCGGGGGCAAAGAAGGTCAGGTCGGCTTCGGCCAGCGGGGCCTGACCCGCCCGCAACGCCTGGGCGATCGCGGCCAGACTCGGCGTTTGACCCGTGTTCGCCAGCGCCGACCACTCGGTACGCAGGCTGGTGAACCCATACCCACCGCTGACGACCAGCAGAAGCAAGGTCGCCCAAGCCAGCCGCGGCGCGGGGATCAAAATCTGCCAGGTCTGTTGGGCGACGCGCAAAATGAGATCCGCGGCGCTTCCTGCACAGAGCAACAAAAAGGGAAGCCCGATCAGCAGGCTCTCTTGCGGCAGCAGATTGGGCAGATCCAACCGTGTGAGCAGCAGCGTCGTGATCAGCAGCCAGCCCGCGAGACGGGCAAGCTGTGGCGCTGCGTGTTGGCGGATCACCGTGCCAGCGCCTAAGCAGGCGAAAGCAGCCAACCAGGCCGAGATGGGCAAAGCGAATGCGAATGCGAGCTGATCCGCACCTGGTTGCACAAACAAGCTGCGCAGGTGAGTGCCCAGGCTGGCTAGTTGGCTTTGGCTGGCCCAGGGGGCCTCGGCCCAGCCCCACAGCAGCAGGATCAGCAAGCCGGCCCAGGGCGCAAAGGAAGCTAGGCGCTGAGCTGTTGGGATGCGCAAACGAGCTGTGAGCCACAGCGAGCAAAAGCCGAGCAACGGCCAGATGATCCACGTGGTGCCGCTGCGGCTGGCCCACAGATGCCAGGGATCCAAAACGAGCCAGGCGGCAACCAGCAGGGCCGCGCTCGGATGCAGCCAGGGACGGACTGCCCAATAGCTGATCGGCACACTGAGCAGGCCGATCAGCGCGCTGGACAATCGCAGCCCCAAACGGGGGTCAAGCGTGGTGACTGGTGTCAGCAGCGCTGCAAGTTGTTGTTGCAGAGAAAAGATCGCCCCGCCGAGCGCCGTAGGGTCATCGCTGCATTGGCTGCCAAAGCAGTCTGGCGGCAACGCTGTCACTTGCCAAAGGCGCACGAAGGCGGCGAGTAGGGTCAGGCCGAGCAACCATGGCCAAGCGCGCACTGGTCGATCCGCGGCTGGATGCAACACCGAGGCTGGTGTAGCCACCCAAAAGATGAGCAGGCCCGCGCCCAGGAGCAGCAAACCATCGCGCAGCAGAAAGCTTGTGGTCGGTTCACTGGTGCTGATCAACCCGGCACCGACGCTGGCGATGAGCGCCGCGATCAAGAGAAAGCTAAGTCTGACCATGAATTAAGTTTCGGAGAATCACGTGATTGATAACTC
>CAZIRP010000117.1:0-15478 GCA_964541665.1 uncultured Caldilineaceae bacterium
TTGTCCACCTCTCCATTGCCCAGTTCAGTTTATGAACTAGCACCAAAGGTTAGTACGGAAAAGGCTAAAAAGCAAGCGTCAGCCAGAAATACCTCTGTCCCTTTTTCGGAGCAAATTCGGCGTCTCCGCTATAATAAAGGCAAGTTGATCACCTACCCATCACCCGAGATCGTCCGCCCAAAGTTGCGTAGGTCACGTCGGAGACATGACCTCATCCAGAAATTTGTCCGGTCAGAGATCGGACCCACAAATTTTGCGAGTTTCCAGAGAAAGAGCGAAAAACAATGACCCAACCAATACGCGTTGCCATGATTGGCGCAGGTAAGATCGTCCAGGTCGGCCACATTCCTAATTTTCAGAGCATCCCCAACGTGACGGTGGAAGCCCTGTGTGATGTCAACGAAGCGCGCGTCCAGGCGCTGGCCGCGGAGCGCAATATCCCGCGCACCTTTACTGATTACAAGACCATGTTGGCCGAGGTCAAACCCGACATCACCGTGATCGCCACGCCCAACATTTTTCACAAGCCGATGGCCCTGGCCGCGCTCCAGGCCGGATCGCACGTGCTCTGCGAAAAGCCGCTGGCGCTGACCTATGCCGACGCCAAAGAGATGTTTGATCTGGCCGCCAAGCAGGGATTGACGCTCAACGTCGGCTCGCATTATCGCTGGTCGGATGCGATCCGCGCGGCCAAGGCCCAGGCCGACGCCGGCTTCTTTGGCGAAATCTATGCCGCACGCACGGTCTGGCATCGCCGCTCGGGCATTCCGGGGTATGGCAGTTGGTTCACGCGCAAGGAGCTGGCCGGGGGCGGCTCGCTGCTGGACATCGGCATCCACGCGCTGGATCGGGCGCTCTTCCTGATGGATTACCCGACGCCGGTGACGGTCAGCGGGGTGACTTTCTCGAAGCTGGGCACGCAGGGCAAAGGGCTCGGCGGCTGGGGCATGGACATCCACAAGCCGAGTGACGGCACCCAATTTGATGTGGATGACCTCTCGTGGGCGCTGATCCGCTTCGACAACGGGGCGACGATCCAACTGCAAGTTTCGTGGGCGGTCAACAACAAAGACCAATTCTACACCGAACTGTATGGCACGGACGGCGGCGCGTGGATCGGCGATCAGGACAAGGTGGAACTTTACACAAGCCTCAACGGGCAACAATCCGACATCCAGGTGACGGTGCCGCGCAGCGGGGTCGGCTCCTACAAACACCTGGCCGACAACTTTGTGCGTTTTGTGCGCGGCGACCAGAACGCGGAGGTGATCACCCCGCAGCAGGCGCTGACCAGCGTCAGGATCATCGAAGGCGTGCTGCGCTCGGCCCAGGAAGGCCGCGAGGTCGTGTTGGCCGATTGACCATCCTGGAGCCGATTGTGGATGCGGGCCTGATCATCGCTGCTCTGCTATAATACAGCCCACGTGTGGTTCATCTCGTGATGATTTCCCCAGGCCATGCGTTGACAAGTTTCCATCCGCCAAACAATTGAACCACCCTGGGAAAGGATAATCATGGCTATTTTCAGTGCGGACGACCTCGCCTTCTGGGAAGAACACGGTTATGTGATCGTGCCCAATGCGGTGCCACAGGAGAATTTAGACGCGGTCGTGGATGCTGTCTGGCAGTTCCTCGAGATGGACCCCAACCGGCCCGAGGAGTGGTACAGGCTTCCAGACTGGCACAAAAAGACCGGGATGGTGGAGTTGTATCACCACCAGGCTTTGTGGAACAATCGCCAGGCGCCGCGCATCCATCAGGCGTTTAGCGAACTTTTTGGCAACGAAGCGCTCTGGGTAAGCCTCGACCGCGCCAATATGAATCCGCCCGCTGGCCCCAATTGGGATTATCAAGGCTTTATCCATTGGGATTTTGAGCCCACCACCTGGCCAATTGGCTTGCGCGTCCAGGGCGTGCTCTGCCTGACCGATACCGACGAGGCCCAGGGGGGCTTCCAATGTGTGCCGGGCTCGCACCGCCGCGTGCCCGAGATCCTGGCCAATCAACCGCCCGGTGTGGATCTGCGCCGCCCCGACATCACGGGCCTGACTGTCAAGCCGATCGCGGGCAAAGCCGGGGACTTGATCATCTGGCACACGGGGTTGCTGCATGGCAATGGCCGCAATCAGACGGACCGCCCCCGCCTCGCCCAATATATCAGCATGTCCCCCGCCCGAGAGGATAACGAAGAGCTGCGCCAACAGCGCATCGACTCGTGGCGCCGCTCGAGCACGCCCGGTAAATTCCCTGGCGACCCGCGCAAACTGGAAGAGAAGGCGGGGCGAACCGCGGAACTGACCCCGCTGGGCAAAAAGTTACTCGGCCTGGCGCGTTGGTAGCTCGCCATGGGCACCGCGTACCCTCAGTTACCTATTGGAACAACCTTACAATCACGCTTCACCCAAAGGAATCTCTACCTTGAGTCGTATTCTGATTGGCGAATGTAAGCAGGAAGTTTCGTCGTTTAACCCGGTCCCCAGCAGCTACGCTGATTTTGATATTTCTGTCGGTCCCGAGCTGCTCAATTTTCATCACGGGTTAAAAACCGAGATCGGTGGCGCGCTGGATGTCTTTGCCGAGCAGGGCACCATTGAACTCGCCCCAACCTACAGCGCCCGGGCGATCACATCCGGCGGCACACTGGCCGCGGAGAGTTTCCGGCGCATTGGCAATGAGTTTCTGGCCGCGGTGCGCGCCGCGCTCCCGGTCGATGGCATCTATTTGTCGCTGCACGGGGCCATGTCGGTTGCGGGCGAAGATGACCCCGAAGGCTGGCTGCTGGCCGAGATCCGTCAGCTCGTCGGGGCGGCAACCCCAATTGTGGTTTCGCTCGATCTGCATGGCGTGTTGACCGACCGCATGTTGCAACACAGCGATGCGATTGTGGCCTATCACACCTATCCCCATGTGGACTTTTACGAAACCGGCGTGCGGGCAGCCAGGCTGCTGGTGCGGATCGTAGCGGGCGAGGTCAAGCCCGTGACCGCGCATGTGCGGATTCCCGCGCTCGTGCGTGGGCCGGAGTTGATCACTGCCAGCGGCCTCTACGGCGGCCTGATCCGCCAGGCGCAGGCGCTGGAAACGAGCGCTCAAGGTTTGTCAGCTGGCCTTATGATCGGCAACCCGTTTACCGATGTGCTGGATCTGGCGACCAACAGCTTTGTGGTGGCGAATGGCGATGCCGAGTGGGCCAGGCAGGAAGCCCTCAAGCTGGCGAATGAGTTCTGGGCCGTGCGCGAGCGCCTCTTCCAACCGTTGATCAGCCTGGACGAAGCGGTCGCCCAAACGCAGGCTCAGCTTGGCAATGGCACGGTTGTGCTGGTTGATGCCGCGGACGCGACCAGTTCCGGCGCGTCGGGTGACAGCAACGCGATCATCAGCGCGCTGGTGGCGAGTGGATACCGCGGACGCGTGCTGGCTCCGGTGGTGGATCCACCCGCGGTGGCCGCGGCCCTGGCAGCCGGGATCGGGGCGCGCGTCCACGTGACGGTGGGTGGGCACCTGGATCCACGCTTTGTGCCGTTGCCGGTAGAGGCGCACGTGCGGCTGCTCTCGGATGGACGGTTCATCAACGAGTCCCACCGCTCGATCTGGGACGCGGGGCCGTCAGCGGTGCTCGAAAGTGGCGGGCTGACTGTGGTTGCCACGACTCGCCCCGTCAGCCTGTATGATCGTTCGCTCTTCTATGCGCACGGGCAAGATCCGCAACAGTTTGATGCGGTTGTGGTGAAATCGCCTCATTGTCAGCCGCACATGTTTGCGGATTGGGCCGCGGCCATGCTCAACGTCGATGCCGACGGCTCGACCAGCGCCAACCTGCCGCGGCTGGGCCATACCCGCTGCCGTCGTCCCCTCTTCCCGCTCGATGAAGGCGTCACGTTTAGCCCGCAGGTTCAGATTTTTCAGCGGACCTAACGCCCGGGTTCTCCTTTATTCAGGGGAAGCGTAAACCAGGCTGCCTGCGCCGGGGATCGCGTGGCAAGTAAGCGCATGGTAGTCTACACTTTTGAAGCTAGTGGGTGCGCACTATTTACGCATCCAGACCACCCAAATCAGAGAGGATATTGCTGTGCAACTCAAGGCAACGCACCATATTGCGCTCTTTACACAAAATTTTGCAGCGCTGGAAAGTTTCTACACCGAGACGCTCGGCTTCCCGGTCACGCGACGGTGGGATGATGTTTCGATCATTTTTATCGACATTGGCAGCACAACCATCGAGTTGATTGGGCGAGACAATGCACCAGCCCCCAACAGCGAGCCAGGTGCATTTAATCACCTGGCGCTCCATGTTGAGGATGTCGATGCAGCCTATGCAGAATTGGTCGCCAAAGGGGTCAGGATTCGGAGTGCACCCGGCAATTTCAAAGATGTACGAGTCTGCTTCTTTTTTGATCCGGATGGCAATGTTCTGGAATTGGTAGAAGATCCGCGGCAGGCCGGGAAATAGTCCTGCATGAAACGTGATGCGTGATGGGCCATGGATCATGTGTCACGCTTCACCTATCACGCCCGTCCCGCGCCGACAGGTTAACAGCACCCAATGACCGCTTTGGCCATTGGGTGCTCTGGTTTCAGGTGACGAGTGTGAGCTGCAACGCGCGCGCCAGGTGATAAGCCTGATCAATTTCGGCTTGCGTGAGCGGAGCCGCGAGCGCGCCGCGGGCGTGGGCCGGAGCCAGATACTGCGTCAACAGGCTGATCTCCAGGCCGGGGCGCTCGGCCAGCCAGTGCAAGATCGGCACTGTGCAGCACGCCCAATGACCGGGCATCAACAAATGGCGCACCAGCAGCCGCTCCCCCTGGCGATACAACTGGTCGATCACGCCGGTGACGATTCGCCAGTAGTCGGGCATGCCCCCAATCTGTTCGCCGCAGCTCTGCGCACCGCTCGCTGGCCCAAATTTGAGATCGGGCAGATAGATGTCGATGGCACCATGCAGCAGATCGAGCGCGCTTTCGCTCAGGTAAAAATTGCTGTTCAGAACCGCGGGGATGCGTTTGCGCTCGCCCAGTGCGGCCAACGTCGCCAGGAGAAACGGAATATGGGGCACAGGGTCGCCGCCAATAAAGCAGAGCGAACGCGCCCCCTCACGCTGGCGCACCACAATCCGCTCGGCCAGTTGCGCAGCTGACACCGCTACGCCGTAGGTCGGGCGAAAGGCAAATTTGGCCGCGGTACAAAAGCTGCACGTTGCGGTGCAGCCGCTGAAAAAGATGGCGTGCGCGGGCCGCAGGAGAGATTCTTCGCCCAGATGCATCATCTCGCTGGCGATATAACTCACCGGCCCAACGCGACACACGCCGCGACCAGTTGACCGGGCTGGGCCGCAATGGTGCGGGCAGAGGTGGCAATCGGCCAGATGCTGCTGCGCCAGCGCGGCGCGCTCGCTCAACCAGGGACCCGGTACAGCGACCGGCAAGTCGATCAGCGCCATAGTTTCTGCAGAAAGGCTTCTAACGGGGGCGTTTTGCGGATCAGCACAACTTTGGGTGGAGCGTGCAATTTGTCCATCACCACCACCATTTGCGTGGCGAGCGCGCCATCCCCCACGTAGATGGTATAACGCTTGTTGGCGGCCCGTGTCCAGTGAAAATTGCGGATCACCTTGGCCAATTTCGGGTCGTCGGTGCCAGGTTCCTCCATGATTGCCACCCGTTGGCCGGTGCGCGGGAAGGTGGCACAGGTGTCACACAGACCGGAGCGCCGCACACATTCGCGGCAATATCGCTGCCCACAATATTCACAGGTGCGCTCGTCGGCCGCGCAGAATGGCTGTTCGCAGATCCCGCAGACGGGTTCGCACAGCGGGCAAACTGGTTGCGCGCAACAATGGCAGTGCGCACTGTGCGCCGCGCACAGCTTGTGGGTGCAGATCCTGGAATGCTGAATGTGCGCCTGGCAGAAACGTTGCTGGCATTGATCACACTGTTCACCGCAGGTGGCGCAACAGGCCGCGCCACACTCGCTGCACGCTGCCGCCGCCGGGGTATAAGCCTGGCAATGGGGACAAGTTTCGAGGCAATTGGTGCAATAACTCCAGCCGTCGATGATCTGAAAAAAGCTCGGGCCAAAACGATTGTTGCAGCGTGTACAGGTGCCCAGGCATTCCTCGCAAAAGCGCTGACCACTGGTGCTGCACGTGCCCATATGGCGGCTGTATTGCTGGCAGCCAGGGCAACGCACAGCGCAGGTAGCGCAGATCAATTCGATGGTGCCATGCCCCGCCGCGACATGATCGGCGCGCAGATGGCTGCGACATTGGCGCGTGCCACAGTGCGCACAGTCGGCTTGACACGCGTGACAAACTTCGTCGCTGCACGTGGGGCATTGGCTGCTGTGCTCGGCGCAGGCTCGCTCGCCACAGGCCCAACACAAACGCCCGCACGTATCACAATTTTCCTGTTGACAGACCGGGCAAGGCGCAACCCCACACTGTTCGCAGATGATCTCCTGGCAGGTTCCACACTGGTGCAGACAATCATCGCAGGTGATGTGGCCGTGGCGATCAATCGCAACGATGGTTGTTTCCTGCTGGCAGGCATGGCAGCGCGGGCGCTGCAATTGGCCGGTGTAGCGATTCAGCGCCACCCGCACGCTGGATTCGCGCTCGCCATCGCGCAGGATGATCTCCGCGGTAGCCACTGGGGTCTGCAAAATTGCATAGCTGATCAAACGGACATCAACGCGCAAGCGATGATTTTCCACCTCTTCGGCCACTTTGCGTTGCAGATCCACCTCGAGCGCGCCCCGTTTTTCGCCATCTGGATCGTGAGCGTCGTAGGTCTCTTCCATCTGTTGCTGATAATACGCGGTCAAGCGGTTCAACGACTTGTAGAGGCGCGGCAACATCTCCGCTTCGTGGCCCACACAGCGCAAATCAGCATGATAGATGGCATATTTGCGGGCACTTTCGGCCAAACGCGTCAATTGGGTCATCGGCGGCAGCCGAGCGGGGATCGGCTGTCCATCCTCATTCTTTTCTGCTGGCACCGGCTCAGCGTCGAGCAGCACCTGGTCGAGATCGAGCGCGCTGGTTCCCGCCTGCGCTTCGCCCACCTGCGCCAGGCGATTGCCTTGCTCATCGAGGAGCAGCGTATAGAGTTCTTCGCGTTTGTCGTCGGCGCGATAGGTGATGCGCCACTGAAAGAGCACCCAGTATTGCTGCTCTTCCTGCATCCGCAAATTGGCAATCGAGGCGTTGACCGGGTGAATCGCCTGCAGCAGACTTTCGCCGCCGCTGTGGCGCGCGGGCACGCGGAGATGGCTCATCGCGCCGCGGTCATCCAGCAAGGTGGTCATGCGGTCGAAGATGCGGCTACCGGGCGTTAACAATTCCCAGCCACTTTCCAGATCATTGGGCTGGAAACACAATTGTAAAGTTTGTTGCCCAAAATGGGCCGCCAATCCCTCTGGCAACTTCACCTGATAGCGTTGTTGCTTTTTGCGTCCCTGGGGGGTGACCGTAGCACCCCAGAAGGCAAAGAAATCGAGCGCAAATTGTTGCAGATCCACCTTTGATTCATGGGGACTGGCGTGGGTAGAGAGAGTTTGCATGTGTTGATAACAAGAGACGAATCACAGTGGACGAGAGACAAAGTGGGCGACCATGAGCTGTCACCCATCACGCTTGAGGCACGACGATCATACCCCATCGTCTGCCCGCATTCGTTTCCTGTCCATCCCAAATGCTTTGTCGTTACTACCGCTCTATGATACAATTGGCTGTGCCTAAGCGCAACGCATGATGTCGTGAAATCCAGACCTGAGCTGAAAAGCTGGTCGTTCACTGTCGGTCGATGCGTATAGCAGATCGGATAGTTTTTCGCGCCTGCACCAGGAAGGGTGGCCGATGGGGTAGGCCAGGAGAGATAGATGGAACAACAGGTTGTTGATTTTTTGGCGTATTTGGCGCAAAAGCAAGGACGTTCGGCCAATACAATTGCAGCCTATCGCAATGATTTAACCCAGTTTGTCGAGTTTCTGCACGAGCTTGCCACCCCTCCCGTCCAGAACTGGAGAGCCCTCCACGCGACAAGCATCACCGCTTACGTCCATTTTTTAAATAATGGGGCCCCTAAACAATATTCTTCGGCAACCATTGCCCGCAAACTAGCCGCGACCAAACGATTCTGTGAATTTTTGGCGACCAATGGGTGGATCGAACAGAACTTCGCCAAAGCAGTCCGCCTGCCCAAAGTCACCAAGAATGTGCCGCGGGCCATGGAAAGCCACGAGATCGACAAATTGTTGGCCGAGCCTGCCAAACAGCATTCACCGAATGCCCTGCGCGACCGGGCCCTGCTCGAAACCCTCTACGCAACGGGGATGCGCGTCAGCGAATTGGTGGAGCTCGACCTGGCCCACGTTCAGCTAGCCGAAGGGGTGATCCTGTGTGACGCCAATGGCAAACACAGCCGCAGCGTGAAGATCGAAGGCTCCGCGGCCACGGTGTTGGCCCGCTATTTGAGCGAAGCCCGGCTGGATCTGGTGGTGGATCGCAACGAGCCGGCTCTCTTCCTGAACCATCGCGGCCAGCGGTTGACGCGCCAGGGCCTGTGGTTGATCATCAAACGGTATGTCAAGCAAATTGGCATCCAGGCCCCGATCACGCCGCACACGTTGCGCCATAGTTTTGCGGCTCACCTGCTCAATTCCGGCGCGGCCTTACGCGAGATCAAAGAGCGCCTGGGCTATGCCAATCTCAGCTCGACGCAGGTCTATCGGCAGCTGGCGAACAGCAATGCACCCGAACTGACCATCGACGGTCAGCCCCAGCCAGTGCTCGCCCAACCCGGCAAACCGGCCCATCTTAACGGCAATCATTAAATCGCCATGTCCACAGAATTTACCCTTGCCCACTACGAAGAAGCCGCAGCCGCGATCCGCGCCCGCACTGCCCATCGCCCGACAGTCGGGCTGGTCTTGGGCAGTGGTTTGGGGGCCCTGGCCGAACAGATTGCAGAGGCGGATCGCATCCCCTATGCCGAGATCCCCCATTTCCCGGTGAGCACCGTTGCGGGTCATGCGGGCCGATTGGTGATCGGCAAGCTGGCTGGCGTCACCGTCTGCGCCATGCAGGGGCGCTTTCACTTTTACGAAGGCTACTCGCTCGCGCAGGTGACACTGCCGATCCGTGTGATGCGCCAGTTGGGCATCCAGACGCTGATCCTGACCAACGCCGCGGGTGGGGTGAACCGGGACTTTGCGGTGGGCGACTTGATGCTGATCGAAGATCATATCAATCTGGTGGGCATGGCCGGGCACAATCCACTGATTGGGCCGAATCTCGACGAGTTTGGCACACGTTTCCCGCCGATGAATCGCGCCTACACGCAGCAAGTACGTCAGCTTGCTCAGCAGGTTGCAAATGACATTGGCTTGCCACTCCAGCGCGGCGTCTATACTTTTGTCGCTGGGCCCAACTTCGAGAGCCCGGCGGAGATCCGCTTTTTGCGCACAATCGGCAGCGACGCGGTTGGCATGAGCACCGTGCCCGAGGCCATTGTGGCGCACCACGCGGGGCTGGCTGTGCTGGCGATCAGCACCATCACCAATCTCTGCATCGACGTGGTGGATGCCGAAGCGCAGCCTTCGCACGAAGAAGTTCAAGCCGCGGGGCAGATCATCGTGCCGCGCCTGACTCAACTGCTGCTGGCGCTATTGGCTCGCTTTGCGGGCTGATCCCCCACCACCGATCACCAATCGCCCCTTGGGCTCGCTCTACTCCATTACGTCCTCCCTTTTGCAGAAGGTGCCCGCCGTCACCATGCTGGGCCGCAAGCGGTACGCAAAAAGCGGTTGCTTAACCGCGCGGAACGGGCTATAATGCGAGCAGTCATCTCAAAACTGATTGTGACGCGTGTCTGCTTTGTCAACCTGACCAGCAGGGCCCAGAGACGTTGAGCGCATGATTCGTCGTCGGCCCGGCTTTCAACCACGGCTCAACTATCCATACAGTGCTCTGTTGGAAAACCGACAACCCTGTTTGTTTTCTGACATAATTTTTGGTTCCAAGCAACTACAAATCCACAGGCGGACCTGATGACCAAGCTCCAAGCTGCCGTCGAACATTACCATGATCTCTGTCTCACCGGGAACCTGGCTCAACAGAGTTGGGAAGAGCTGGCCGCGGGGATGCACACGCACAATCTGCTCTTCGGGGAGCGCCCCCTGTGTACGGTGTTGCGGCCTCTGTTTCACACCCCGGCCCATTATCAATTTCTACGCGAACGTACCGAGTTGATGCTGAGTGTCTTTCGCCGGTTGAGCGATGTGCTGCTGGCGGATGCCCAATTTCGGCGCCAGCTTTTCCTGGACAGCGCCGAAGAACAATTGATCCAGATCCCAACTGGCTACCAAACCAACATCCCCACGGCCCGGCTGGACAGTTTTTTCGCCCGCGATGGCGAGCAATGGTCGCTCAATTTTATCGAGTTTAATGGCGAAAGTCCCGCGGGCATGGCCTATAACGACGAATTGGCCCAGCTCTTTCTGGCCACGCCGCTCATGCAGCATTTCCAGGCCCGCTACGAAGTGACTTCGCTGGAGGCGCGGCCTCATGCGCTGGAGGCTTTGTTGCGCGTCTATTACGCATGGCGTGGCAACCGCACCAAACTGCCCGACATTGCCATTGTGGATTGGGCAGGCGTGCCGACCACCAGCGAATTTCTGCTCTTCCAAACGTACTTTGCCGAGCATGGCATCGAAGCCACCATCTGCACCCCCGATGAATTGGAGTTCCAGGGTGGCAAGTTGTACGCCGCGGAGCGCGAGATCGACTTTGTCTACAAGCGGGTGTTGACCAGTGAATTGTTGCGCCAATATGGCTTGAACCATGCGCTGATCGATGCGTTGCGCGCGGGCGCTGTCTGCATGGCCAACCCGTTTACGTGCAAGTTGCTCCACAAAAAGGCCAGCTTTGCGCTCGCTTCGGATGAGCGCAACGAGCGCCTGTTTACCGCGGATCAGCGCGCGGCCATCCGTCACCATTTGCCCTGGACACGCATGATCGAAGAGCGCTACACGGTGGATCGCCACGATAAGAGAATCGACCTGCTGCCCTGGGCAGTGGACAACCAGGAACGTTTGGTGCTCAAACCCAACGACGAATATGGCGGCAAAGGCGTGTTGATCGGCTGGGAGACGGCTTCATCCGACTGGGAGCGGGCCCTCGAAGCCGCGCTGACCGAGCCGAGCATTCTGCAGGAACGAGCCGAGATCGCCTACGAACCATTCCCGCGGGTGGATGAGCGCGGCAATGTTGACATCAGCGAGCGGCTGGTCGATTGTGATCCCTTTCTCTTCCACGGGGACACGATGGGCGGCTGTTTGACCCGCCTGAGTACGGTGACGCTGCTCAATGTGACCGCGGGCGGTGGCTCGGTTGTGCCCACCTTTCTGCTCCAGGAACGCACCTGATGCGGGATATTGATGGCTGTTTCCCGGATCCTGTATTCTGAATTCCGCATGGAGTATTCATGTATCATCCCTCCTTCAATATCGGTATCGAAGAGGAATACCAGGTCATCGACCCGCAGAGCCGCGAGTTGCTCGGGTATGTGACCCAATCCATGGCCAACGAGCAGATGGTCGTGCGCGAGCGTGCTCCCGAGGCTGAGCTAACCCAGCGCTTTTCGGATGCGGTGATTCAAGTCGGGACGCCGGTCTGCGCGGACATCAAAGAAGCGCGCGAAAAGCTGCTCAATATGCGCACCAGCGTGCTCGAATTGGTGCAAGCCAGCGGCGCTCGCCTGGTTGCCGCGGGCACGCATCCCTTCAGCCACTGGGAAAATCGCCCCACCCTCATGCCGGGGTATCGCGCCATCATCGATGATGCGCAGATGATCGCCCGCCGCCTGCTCTGTTTTGGGCTGCGTGTCCACATCGGCGTGGAGGATCGCGAACTCGCGGTCGATGTCATGAACAGTATGCGCTACCTGTTGCCCCACATTCTCTGCCTGGCGAACAGCTCGCCCTTTTGGGTGGGGCGCAAGACCGGGCTCAAGAGTTATCGCAACGTATTGCTGGACGCGCTGCCCCGCACCGGCATTCCTGGCTATTTCAGCGGCTATCAGGAGTACCGGGCATACATCGACTTATTGATCCGCACCAACAGTATGCCCGACGCCAGCCATGTGCGCTACGACATCATGCCGCACTATCGCTTCCCCACGTTGGTGATCCGCATCTGCGATATGTTGCCCAATGTGCGCGATACGCTGGCCGTCACCGCGCTGATCCAGGCAGTGGTGGCGTGGATGGTGGATCTGCGGCAGCGCAACATGCAATTCCGGCTCTACGAGCGCCTGTTGATCGCCGAGAACAAATGGCGAGCGGTGCGTTATGGGTTGGATGGCAAATTGCTCGACCTGGGGATTGAGCAGGCGCTGCCCACCGGAGAGCTGATCCGCGAATTGCTGGAGCGGGTTGCCCCCTACACCCGGGCGCTCAACAGCGGCGACGAATTGGCCCATGTGGAGACGATCCTGCAGCGCGGGGCCAATGCCGATCAACAATTGCGGGTTTGGCAGGAACATGGCCAAAGTATCCACGCTGTCGTCGATTTTTTGAGCACGGAGACGGAGAAAATCTGAAAAGCTTATCCACCGATTACGCGGATTTCACAGATTCTTAAAAGCGATCTCAAAACAGATGAAAAATCAAAATCTGTATAATCGGTGGATTTCCAAGTAGTTTCTGTCTTTCACAGTTTGTCTTTTTGGGGTGTTAAAGATTAGAGGAGTGGCTGGATGCTTGCACGCCCTTCGCTTTCGATTGGCATCGAAGAGGAGTACCAGATCGTCGACCCGGAGACGCGGGCCATGCGTTCGTTCATCACCCAGTTTCTGGAAGATGACAAAGTGATCATGATCGAACGCGAGATCAAGCCCGAACTCCATGCTTCGATGGTCGAGCTGGGCACGCCGATTGCGGCGACAGTGGCCGAGGCCTATGATGAATTGGTCAAGCAGCGCAGCTTTATTGCTCGGCTGGCGCGCGACAAAGGGGTTGCGGTGGTGGCCGCGGCGACCCATCCATTTAGCCGCTGGCTCGACCAGCCGATCACGCCGTTGCCGCGCTATATGGGTGTCCTGGAGGAGATGCAGGCGCTGGCGCAGCGTTTGTTGATCTTTGGGATGCATGTGCACATTGGCATCGAGGATCGGGCGTTTGCGGTGGATGTGATGAATGTGGTGCGTTACATGTTGCCCCACATTCTGGCGCTCAGCACCAGCAGCCCCTTTTGGATGGGGCGCAGAACCGGGCTCAAAAGTTATCGCTCGGTGGTCTTCGAAGATTTTCCGCGCTCGGGCATTCCCGACATCTGCCGCACCGAAGCCGATTACGACAAGTTGGTCGGCTCGCTGGTCAACTGCGGCGTGATCCCCGATGCCAGTAAAATCTGGTGGGATGTGCGCCCGCATCACAAATATCCCACGCTTGAATTTCGTATCTGCGACATCTGCACCCGGATCGACGAAGCCATCGCGCTGGCCGCACTCTTTCAGGCGCTGGTGCTCTGGCTCTGGAAGTTACGCCGCCAGAATGTCACTTTTCGGGTCTATCGCCGCGATCTGCTCAGCGAAAACCGCTGGCGCGCGTCGCGGTATGGCCTCGACGGCAAGATGATCGACTTTGGCAAGTTGCAGGAAGTGCCCACGCGCCAGCTTATCCGCGAGTTGCTCGACTTGCTCGCCGAAGAGATCGACGAATTGGGCACGGCCGCGTTCATCAAGCCAATCGAGAACATGTTGACGCACGGCACCAGCGCCGACCGCCAGTTGCGCGTCTACGACGCCACCGATGGCGATCTCAGCGCGGTGGTCGATCACCTGATTGCCGAAACCCTAACCGGGCTGGAACTGTAAGGAAACCTGGGAGTCATTCAAAAACCATCCACAGATTCCGCTGATTTGCGCAGATTTCACCGCAGAAAAGCCAAAATCCGGGTCATCTTTAGCAGCTGTGGATTTTCAGACTGTTGCTGTATTTACTGGAAGTCATTCAAAAACCATCCACAGATTCCGCTGATTTGCGCAGATTTCACCGCAGAAAAGCCAAAATCTGGGGATTCCCATCATGTTTTGTGCTTTACGGGATCTATGGTCGAAACAGAATTCACCGAGCAACAATTGCGGCGCTACACCGGCGAACGCGGCACGCGCATGTACATCGCCTACGCCGGGCGCGTCTATGATGTGACTGATTGTCCCAAATGGCGGCGCGGCATCCACGAAAATCAACACTGGCCGGGGCAGGATCTCACCGCGGAACTGGGCGATGCGCCGCACACAGCCAGCGTCTTTGATCACCCTTGTGTCAAAGTGGTGGGGAAACTGGTCAACCGGTGAGGGGATAACCTACCGGCGGCGAGAAAGCGGGGATTTTTTTCTGCTGCGGAGTTGATTCGTGGCCACACGCGGTGACGGGCCTGAGCGCGCTGGCCCCGATGCCTGCATTCAGATCAGCGGCTTTTTGCGCGCCAATCCCTGGCCGCGTGGATAGAGGGCCGGGGTGGGCCGCACTTTTTGGATCAAGAGCAGATGGCGCTGTTCGTCCAGGAATGGCACGTTGCCCGCTGAAAATTGCCGAACTTCGCCCCCCAAAATCGTGATCGCCCGCTCGGCCTCTCGCAATTCTTGCAGTGCGCTCGCCCCTTTGTAGATCAACACCAAACCCTGGCGACGGGTCAGGGGCAACAGATATTCAACCAGGCTGTTCAAGGGCGCGACCGCGCGCGCGGTGACCAGATCAAACTGTTCGCGGAAAGCTGCCTGCCGCCCCAATTCCTCGGCGCGGCCTTGCACCACCTCCACCTCTGCCAGGTGCAGACCCGCCACCAACTGACGCAGAAAATTGACCTTTTTGCCTGTGCTGTCGATCAATGTCCACTGCAGCGCGGGCCAGGCGATCTTGAGCGGCACGCCGGGGAAGCCAGCACCACTGCCCACGTCCAGACAGCGGCGCGGCCTGGTCGCGTCTGTGCCCCATTGTTGGCGCAACAAGGGCAGGCCGGCCAGGGAATCCAGAAAGTGTTTGGTCTGCACCTCGTCGTAATCGGTGATCGCGGTCAGGTTGAATTGTTCGTTGCCCGCGACCAGGGCGCGATAAAACTGCGCAAATTGCGCCACTTGGGTGGTCGTCAATGGCAGGCCCAATGTCTGGCACCCCGCAACCAGCAGGGGCAACTCAGCCTCTGCGGACTCAGGATCCGAGCGTTGCGCGTTGGGCGAAGGCAAAGTCTCCATGCCGGTATTGTAGCATAGATGGGTGAAAGGGGAGGAGTAATGCGCGAAACGGGTGGTTGACGCATTGCCTCACCACTGTCAGCCATTTGTCAGTCTCCATCACTACGGCGGATTGACAGTAATTTCAGTTGTACATATAATCACAATTAATAATTCTGAGATCGATCATAAAAATTATTGACATCTAGGTAAATATTTCATACTGGTGACGATTTGTGGTAGAAAA
>CAZIRP010000118.1:0-2912 GCA_964541665.1 uncultured Caldilineaceae bacterium
ATGTGGCGCGCCACCAACCCAGCCAGCCAGTTGGCGCTGGCCCGTCGCCACAGATCATGCCGGGCTGGGATCGACAGGAACGCGCGCGTGTCATCGTTGAAGCCCGCGGTGTTATAGATGCCCGCGGTTTCCACCACCTGGTCGAAATAGCGCCGCATCCCATTCAAACTGTCATAAAACCACCAGGGCGGCCCCAATTTTAAGCATGGATAATGGCCAGCCAGCGGGGCGAGTTCCCGGCTATAGGTCGTTTCATCCAGCGTAAAGAGGATCAACGCAAAGCGCGGGTCGTTGCCAAATTTGGTGAGCAATGGCCGCAGACTGCGCGTATAATCCACCGCCACAGGAATGTCCGCCCCTTTGTCGCGGCCAAAACGCCGGGCCAGCGGCTCATTGTGGTTGCGCCACGACCCCGGATGCAATTGCATCACCAGCCCATCTTCGCTGCTCATGCGCGCCATCTCGATCAACATATGGCCGGTGAATTGTGCGGCATCGTCCGCGCTGCTTTCCCCACGCAAAGCCCGCTGGAAGATCGCATCGGCCTGGCGCGGCGAGAGTTCGACGGTCAATGGCGTTGCTGCTGCGTGATCGGTCGCGGCCGCGCCCATCTGCTTGAAGAAAGCCCGCCGCGCCTCCAGCGCTTCGATAAAGCTCGCATAGTTATGCACCGTCACCCCGCTGACCTGGCTGAGCTGATCGATCTGGTCGCGCCAGTCTGCCGTATCCAGATTGACCACGCTATCGGGGCGGAAGGTGGGGCGCACCCGCTGCCCCCAGCCATCGGCGCGCAGGGTCTGGTGATGAGCCAACGGATCGACCGCCGCGTCGGTGGTACAAAGCACCTCGACGTTAAAGCGCTCGAACAGCGCGCGTGGGCGAAATTCCGGCGTCGCCAATCGTTCGCTGATCTGGTCATAGAGTGTTTGCGCTGTCTCGCCATTGATGGCGGTGGTAATACCAAACAGATCGGCCAGTTCATCGGCGATCCACATGCCGGTGGGCGTGGCGCGGAAGAGGTAAAAGTGCTCGCAGAAACGCTGCCAGATCAACCGATGATCCGCCTCGACCGGCGTGCCATCACTTGCCGCGATGCCCAACGCTTCGAGCGGCACGCCCTGCGAATATAACATGCGAAAGACATAGTGGTCGGGAATGATGAAGAGATCGGTCGGCGTGCCCAGGTGTGCATCCGCGGCCAATAGGTGTGGATCCACATGACCGTGCGGGCAGACCAACGGCAAATTGGCGATTGGTTCGTAAAGTGTGCGAGCCAGCGAACGCACCGCGGGGTCGGGGTCGAAATAACGATCCGGGTGGCGACCCGGCAACGATTTGGACATAAGCACTCCTGGTTGGGGTTGAGTTTTGGTTAAAAATAGCGTAAACGAAGTTGGCGGGCTTGTCAACGGACGACAGACGACGGACGAGGGACGAATAAGGAATGGTGAATAATAAATAATGAACGGTAACGAATGACGCCAGATGTTTCACTCATCACGTTTGCCGCACATGACGAAAATTGCCCATTGACGCGCCGCAATTGGCGTGCTACACTCTGCATCATGCAAATTCAATGCCGGGTTCACCATGTACTTAGCATTTCCATTATGGGCGGTATGGCAGAGCCATCGCCAATTTGGTGCGCGCTAAGGAAAAGGTGATTCCAGCGGATTTTATCACCCTGACGGCCACGGGCGCACTGCCTGTGGCCGTTTTTGATTGGTCGCTGTGAGTTCAAAACGGAATCCACAGATTGCGCAGATTTCACAGATAAAAATTCAAAATCTGTAGAATCGGTGTCATCTGTGGATTCTCAATGTTTTTGATTGGGCAAATTAACGTCACGTTACGCAGCGTCTGCAAGCTTCGCAGGGTTAGAAACGGGGCTTAACGACGAATCCTCAGTCCGGGCTTGCGTAACATCAATGGAGGAGCAAGAGCATGTCGGCAATTGTGGTGGAAGGGCTCCACAAAACATTTCGCAGCAAACGCAAAGCCGCCGGTCTGCAAGGTAGTCTGCGATCTCTTTGGCGGCCCGAGTGGCAAACCATCGAAGCGGTGCGCGCACTTTCCTTTTGCATGGAAGCGGGCGAATTGCTTGGTTTTATTGGCCCGAATGGCGCTGGCAAATCCACAACCATCAAGATGCTGACCGGTATCCTGCACCCGACGGGCGGGCGGGCCAGCGTGTTGGGTCTGGAACCGTGGAGCCAGCGTCAGCAATTGGCCTATCGCATCGGCAGCGTCTTTGGGCAGCGCCCACAGCTCTGGTATCACCTGCCCGCGCTGGACACCTTTTATCTCTTTGGCAAAATTTACGAGCTGGACGACAAAACCGTCCGCCAGCGGATCGGCTTATTGGTCGAGGCCTTCGAGTTGCAGGATCTGCTGGAAACGCCGGTGCGCAAATTGTCACTCGGCCAGCGGATGCGCTGCGAAGTCGCGGCTTCGTTGCTGCACAAGCCGCGCCTGATTCTGCTGGATGAACCGTCGATTGGCCTGGATGTGGTGGCCAAAGCACGCATCCGCGAGACGATCAAGCGCATGAACGAGTTGGAGCAGGTTGGGGTGTTGCTCACCTCGCACGATGCCGGTGACATCGAAGCGCTCTGCAAACGGGTGATCATCGTCAATCATGGCCAGATTGTGTATCAGGACAAAGTGTCGGTGCTCAAGCGCAGCTACCTGACGTCCAAACAGGTGGATGTCCGCTACGCTCGCCCCATTGCCAGCGATTTTCAGATCCACGGCACCGAGACGCTCAAGGCGGGCGAATATGGGCTCAAGCTGCGGTTTGATACGCGGGCCACACCGGTCGAACAGGTGATCCAGCGCCTGGCCGGTGCGGGGGAACTGGTCGATGTCACCATCTCCGACCCTTCGCTCGAAGAGGTGATCCGCACGATCTA
>CAZIRP010000118.1:3012-14855 GCA_964541665.1 uncultured Caldilineaceae bacterium
GACGCATGACGCATGACGTTTGACGCATGACGTTTCACTTATCACGCCTCACGTTTCACGGAGATTCTTATGGCCAAGTACTGGGCCGTCTTCAAAACCCAATTGCTCAACAACTTTGTCTACGCGGGGGATCTAAGTTCCGGCGCGTTGTTGATGGTGCTTTTTATGTGGATCTTTGCCCAGTTGTGGCGTGTGACCTACAGCGCGGTCGGTGTCGATCAGATCGCCGGGTTGACCATCACGCACACGCTCTGGTATCTGATGCTGGCCGAAGTGATTGTGCTGAGCAAGCCCCGGTTGGCGCGTGGGATTGCCCAAGCCGTGCGTGATGGTTCGATCGCTTATCTGCTCAACAAACCCTACAACTTTTTGCTCTATCAATGTAGCGTTGGGCTCGGCGATAGCATTTTGCGGGTCGTGACCAATGGGGTGGTGGGCGGCACAGTGGTTTGGTTCCTGGTCGGGCCCCCGCCGGCTGTGTGGGGCTGGCCACTGGTTTTGGTCGCGCTCTTCCTGGCCTGGCTGATCGATTTTTGCATCACCGCGCTGATTGGCCTGGCCGCGTTTGTGGCCGAAGAAGTGCGCGCCTTTGAGTGGCTGTACTCAAAAGTGCTCTTTATTCTGGGCGGCTTGCTGATCCCGTTGGATTTTTATCCCCTGTGGTTGCAAAATATTGCCAAAGCGACCCCTTTCGCGGCAACCGTTTATGGTCCGGCGCGCCTTTTTGTGGACCCAAGCTGGCTGCGCTTTGGCGAGTTGTTGATCAGCCAATTGTTCTGGGTGACCGTATTGGCGCTGGTGCTGACATTTTTCTATCGACGCGGCATGGCTCAATTAGCAGTGAATGGGGGCTAAGATGCGCATCAACTGGCGACGCGAGGCAGAGTTTTTGCTGGCCTTGTGGAAAGCGAATCTCCTGGCAGCAATGGAATATCGAGCGGCCTTTTTGTCGCAGATCATCGGCATGATGGTGAATAATACCCTCTATTTTCTCTTTTGGGTGATCTTTTTTCAGCGTTTTCACGAGGTGCGCGGCTGGCAATTGAATGACATGGTGTTGCTTTTTGGGTTGGTGGCGGCAGGGTTTGGCCTGGCAACCTTCTTTTTTGGCAATGCGCTCTCGCTCTGCGAGGTGATCATCGAAGGTCGGCTCGATTATTATCTTTCGTTGCCGCGGCCGGTGCTGCTGCATGTGCTGGCCAGTGGCAGCGTGCCCAGCGGCATGGGCGATTTCACCTACGGCGTGATCAGCTTTGCCCTGGTGGGAAATTATAGCGTTGATGCGGTGGCCCGGTTTGTGGTGGGTGTGCTCCTGGCTACTGTGATCTTCCTCGCGGTGATGGTGATCGCCCACAGCTTGACCTTCTGGCTCGGCAGCGCCAGCGCCATTGCCAACGCGGTGATGAATGCCATGATCACCTTTTCCATCTACCCGAGCACCTTGTTCGACGGCTCGGCCAAGCTGATCCTGCTGACGCTGTTGCCCGCGGCCTTTGTCGGCGCGATCCCGGCTGAATTTGTGCGCAACTTTGCATGGTCGACCTTTGGCCAATTGTTGCTCGCCGCCGCGATCTTTCTCAGCCTGGCGTTGCTGATCTTCCAGCGCGGTCTGCGCCGCTACGAAAGCGGCAGCGCTATCCAGACGCAAGCGTGATCAGACGTTTGACGCATGACGCATGACGTTTGACGCATGACGTTTGTCCAGCTTACTTTGCGCCCGCTCTGCTTCGGTGCTATGATCGCTGGGCCGGAACCAATTAGCAACAAACGGAGCAGGAGGAACCATGCAGAATGTCTTGATCGGCTGCGGCCAGATCACCTGGAAGAATGTGCCGGAGGAGCAAGTGCTCGCCGAGATTGCGCAAGCTGGTTATGATGGCGCGCCGGGCGGGCCGCAGGCTGGCCGCACCACCGAAGAGAGCCTGGCGCTCTTTGCCCGTCATGGGCTCAAAGCTGCCCCAGGATACCTGGCCGCAGCGTTTTGGGATGCCAGCAAGGAGGAGGAAACCCTGGCCCGTGCCCATGCCGCTGCCCAATTTGCCCAGGCCGCGGGCTGTAGCGAATTGTATGTCGCGCCGGGCGGTTTTGACCATTATGTGACCCCGCGCGGGCTGACCCGCAACCAGATCGCCGGTCATGTTCAGCCCGAGGACAGCATGAGCGACGAGGAGTTTGCCCAATTCGCCAGGACGCTCAACAAAGTCGGCGCGATCACGCTGGAATATGGCGTGGCGAGTTGTTTCCACAACCACGTGGGCGCGACGATTGAAACCCGCGCCGAGATCGACCGCCTCTTCGAGTTGGTGGATCGCAGTGTGGTCTTTCTGGGGCCAGACACGGGCCATCTCGCCTGGGGGGGCGCCGACCCGGTGCAATTCTGCCGCGATTACCGCGACAGCATCAAGACCATTCATCTCAAAGATATTGATCCAGCCGTGCAGGCGCGTGGCCAGGCCGATTGGGGCTATGCCAAATATTCGCGCGCAGGCATCTGGACGGAGCTGGGCCGGGGCGCGGTCGATTTCCCCACCATCTTCCAGATTCTGGGCGAGGCCAATTTCTCGGGCTGGTTGATCGTTGAAACCGATGTGACCCAATTGCCCAGCGCGCTCGAAAGTGCGCAAGTCAGCCGCGACTATCTGCGCAGCCACGGCTTCTAAACACGAAAATTGGACATTAGAGACTGGAGATTGGTAGTTTAGTCTCTAATCTCTAGTCTCCAATCCCCAAATCTCACAACAACCAAGGAGACCCCATGTTCAAGGTCGGTATCATCGGCTGCGGCAAACCCTTTCGCAGCGAAGGCTCCACCGGGTTTGGCATGTCCCATGCCCATGCTCGCGGCTATACTTCCTCCCCCGACTGTCAATTGGTCGCGCTGGCCGACATCAGCGAAGAGAATGCGTTGGCCTTCCAGGCCATCCATGGCGGCGAGCGGATTTATAGCGATTATCACCAAATGCTGGCCGACGAGCAGCTCGATATTGTCAGCATCAGCACCTGGCCCCACCTGCACGCGCCGATGGTGATCGCCTGTGCCGAGGCCGGCGTGCGCGCGATCCATTGCGAGAAGCCGATGGCCCCGACCTTTGGCGAAGCCCGCCAGATGATTGAAGCCTGCGATCGCCAGGGTGTGCAGCTCACCTTCAACCATCAACGCCGCTTTGGGGAACCCTTCCGCAAGGCCAAGGCGCTGCTCAAAGAGGGCGCGATTGGTGACCTGGTGCGCCTCGAAGGGGCCTGCGACAATCTCTTCGATTGGGGCACGCACTGGTTCGACATGCTCTGCTTTTACAACGACGAAACCGACGTCGAGTGGGTGATCGGGCAGCTTGACAGCCGCGACAGCCGCCGCGTTTTTGGCGCGCTGATCGAAAGCCAGGGGCTGAGCCAATTCCAATTCAAAAATGGCGTGATGGGCTTGTTGATCACTGGCAGCAATGCCAATCAGCGCTTTGCCAATCGCCTGATCGGCACCGACGGCCTGATCGACGTTGGCTATAGCCAGGAGATCCCTTTGCGCATGTGGGGCAAGGGCCAGAGCGGCTGGACCACCGTCGCGGTGGCCGAGGGGCTGCATGGTTCAGATTATGTTGAGCGCGGCGTGCATGATCTGGTCGATGCCCTCAAGCAAGGCCGCGAACCTGAACTGGCGGGCCGCCGCGCTTTCCGCGCCACCGAATTGATCTTCGCTACCTACGAATCGAGCCGCCGCCGCGCCCGCATTGACCTGCCCCTGACCATCGACGATTCGCCGCTGGTCGCGATGATAGAAGCCGGAGAAATTCCATCATGAAGCTGGGACTTGATCTTTTTTCGTTGCGTCGCCAGGGCTGGGACGCTTTCCAGCACCTGGATTATGCGGTCGAAATCGGGCTGGATGTGCTGCACTTTTCCGACCTCGAGCCGTTTGCCAGCCTGGAGGATGATTATCTGCGCCAGGTGAAGGCCAAAGCCGACGAGTTGGGCATCTTACTGGAAGTGGGCATGGGCTCGATCTGCCCGACCTCGACCAGTTTCAAGGCCGAGCGGGGCAGCGCGGTCGAACAATTGCGCCAGATGTTGCGCATTGCCCATCTGCTCGGTTCCCCTGCGGTGCGTTGTTTCCTGGGCTCGAACGCGGACCGCCGGACCGAATTGCCGCTGGCCGCGCACATCGAGAATACCATTGCCACGTGCCGGGCAGTGCGCGACGAAGCGATCGATCTTGGGCTCAAAATTGCCATCGAGAACCACGCGGGTGATCTGCAGGGTCGCGAGTTGCGCCAGTTGATCGAAGCTGCCGGGCCGGACTATGTCGGCGCGGTGATCGACACGGGTAACCCGGTGTGGGTCGCGGAAAGTCCCTTTGTCACGCTGGAGCAACTGGCTCCATACGTGGTGATGGCGCACATCCGCGACTCGGTGGTCAGTCCCCATCCCCTCGGCGCGGTGGTGCAATGGGTGGCCATGGGCGAGGGCAGCATCGGCATGGATCGCTGGGCGGAGCAATTCCGCACGCTCTGCCCGGGCGTCCACTTTACGCTGGAGATCATCACCAGCATTCCGGGCCGCGTGCTCAATTATCTGGAACCAGAATTCTGGGAAGTGTATCCCGATACCCCAGCCAGTGAACTTGCGCGCTTCCTGCAACTGGTGCAGAGTGGACATCCGAATCTGGCACCGGTTTTCACAGCCGATTGGGGCGATCCATCCCCGGAATATCAAGCCGCGCTGGTGGTGCAACAGCGGCGCCAGGTCGAGAAGAGCGTGCGCTATTGCCGGGAAGTGTTGGGGATTTAGTTCGGAGTCTAGAGTCTGGAGTCCAGCGTTAAAATTTGTGGAATCTGTGGTTGACCTTGTTGTTGTTTGTTGTTAGGTGCGGCGCAACCGGCTGAGGATGGCCGGCCCGTAGGTGGCGGCTTTCCACGGCCCAATCGCGTCGATCTGCAACAAATCGGCTTCGGATTGGGGCTGCCGCTGGGCGATCTCCATCAGCGTTTCGTTGGTCAGGATAATGTCCGGCGTGACGTCACGTTTGGCCGCGACTTCGCTCCGCCATTGACGCAGCGCATCAAAGCGGCGCTGGGTCGCGGCGTCGGGCAGGTGATCGCCGCGCGCGGTGTGGGCGGGCAGCCGCGGCAAAGGCTGCTCGGCCCCACTGGCAATCGTCCGCAACAACACTTGCCCATAGTTGGCAATTTGTTGATCGCTCAGCCCGCGGATGCGCCGCAACCCCTGACGCTCGGTCGGGCGTTGGCTGGCAAGTGTCAACAGGGCTTCATCGTTCAGGATCTTGAAGGGGGGGCGGTCGCGGCGCTGGGCCTCGTGCTCACGCCATTGCCACAGGGCCGCCAAAACCCCCGTGTGTTCACGCGGCAGATCGCGCACACCTTTCATCTGCCAGAAGGTGCGGGTCGATTCTTCGCGCGGGGTATATTGCAGACGGCTGAGCTGCTCGAAGGCTTCCTTCGCCTCTTCCCAGCGGCCTCGTTCGTGTAATTCATCGGCCAGGCGTTGGCGCAACGCCAGCAAATAATGGGTGTCCATCTGCGCATAGGCAATCTGCTGCGGCGTGAGGGGGCGTTTGCCCCAGTCCGTGCGCTGCATCCGCTTATCGCTGATCACCCCGAAATTTTCCTCCAGGATCGACGCCAGGCCCAGCCGCTTCCAGCCCAGAATACGCGCGGCCAGTTGCGTATCGAAAATATTCTGAAAGGTGAAGCCATACGCTCGCTGCAAAACGAGCATATCATTTTCCGCGGCATGGATCACCTTCTCGATGGCTGGGTCGGCCAGGAGCACAGCCAGGGTCGGCACCTCTTCGCTGCGCAGCGGGTCAACCAGGTAATCGACCACAGCCAGGGGATTGTCGCCTGCATCATCAGCCGAGGTCGTCAGTTGGATCAAGCAAACCTTGGGGTAGTAGCGGTAGAGGCTATCGCTTTCAGTATCCAACGCCACCATCGGCTGGCGGCCCAAATGGCCCATCATTTGCGCAAAGTGGTTGCGGCTGTAGACGAGAATAGGATTTTCAGTTTTCCCCTTGTCAGGGGTATGATTTACTCGCATTTTTATTCTGTTCAGAATTACGCAAGCCTCAATCCAGCACGACTTGCAGATGGCTTGTCGCCTTAGGCAGGCGCTGCGTAACTCGTATTATACCCGTGCTTTGCCCGATGGCGTATTCTCGTCTGGGCAAAATAACAAAAGTAAGCGCCGCGCAAGGAGGGCAACGGTGGACCCAATCGGCCAGCCAGTGGATCATGCAACGCGTTTGGCTCGTCTTGCGCGTAGCCAGCGCAGCCTTTGGCTTGCCTTTGCAATGGCGCTGATCGGGCTGATTGCCTTTGTGCTGCTTTTGAATCTTCTGCCCGATTTGGGCGAAAATGTCGGCGAAGCTGTGCTGATTGCGCTCGGCTTGGTGCTCAGCCTCGTCCCCGCGGCCCTCTGGCTGGGCTTTTTCTACCGGCTGGATCAGATCGACCCGGAACCCAAAGCCCGCGTGTTGAGTGTCTTCCTGCTCGGCGCATTATTGACCGCAGCGCTACACGACCCCATTTTGCATGGCTTTTTTCATATTGACGACTGGCTGTATCAGCACTGGTGGGCGCGCCTGCTCGGCGGGATTCTCGTGGTGGGCTTCTGGCAACAGGCCTTAATCTACCTGACGTTGCGGTTCGGGGTGTTGACAAAACCCGAATTCGACGAGCGGACCGACGGTGTGATCTACGCAATGGCCGCGGGGTTGGGGCTGGCAACAGTGCTCAACTTTGATTATGTGGTCGCGCGTGGTGGGGTGGATCTCGATATCGGTTCGCTGCGCATGGTTGTTAACGCGCTGGCATTTGCCAGTTTTGCGGGCATCCAGGGGTATTTCTGGGGGCAAGCGCGCTTCGAAAGGACGCCGATCTATTATTTGCCTGCTGGGGTCAGCCTGGCCGCGTTGATCAATGGCCTCTTCTGGTTTACGTTGGCCCAAACCAGCGACACCGGCTTTGCTGGCAACCCCTGGCTGGATCTGGTCTTCGCGGCCTTGTTGGCCCTGCTCACCTTTGGCTTCGTCTTCTGGCTGATCTTACGCGCCAATGAAGAGACCCTGCGGCTGGCCCGGCAAGCAGAGCTCAACGCGGACCCAGTCATTGCGTCCCTCACACCAACCACCCCGACGGAGGTGCCATGATGGCCGAATTGTGGGCCAGGCTGCGCCGCCCAAGTGTGACCAATCAGCCACCTGCCCCTGGCGAGCTGCGCCGTAATGATCTCGCGGTGCTGCTGGTGGTGATTCTGGCCCTGGCCCTGGGGTTGGGGGTGCGCGGTTGGGCGCTGAATGCCAGCCGGGCGTTTGCGCTGGGGGATGATCTGCCGACCCTGCGCTATCCACGCGGTTGGCGCACGAGCCAGTCGGAGACATTCCTGTTCCAGGCGCTTGATCCGCTCAGCCCCAGCAGTTTTGATGCGCGGGTGGAGGTCCGTTTGCACGATCATGCCGCGGCCGAACCGCTGGAACTGGCCCGGGCGGCGTGGGGCATCCAGCGTGGCCAGGCCTTGCTCGCCTATCGCGAATTGGCCGCGGAGCCGCTGACTGTGCAGGGCGAACCAGCGCTGTTGATCCACTATGCCTACATTGCCGACCCGACGCGGGCCAGCGGGGTAACCGGCTTGCCCGTGGTGGTCGAGGCGCAAGATCTGCTCTTTTTGCAGGCTGGCAAGTTGGTGATTGTGACTGTGGCCGCGGATGCGACCGAATTTGCCGCGGCTGAGCGCGATTTCGATCTTGTTTTCGCCAGCCTGGATCTGCAACCGCTGGCTGATGATCTGTTCCTCGCCCCCAGCGCGCCAGTCCCGGATGAAGCCCCGGTTGAGGGGGAGGCGCCATGAGGTTCCAGCAACTCGGCGTGGCAACCTGCTTGTTGCTGCTCTTTTTGCTCAATGGCTCGGCAATGTCACCGGCCGCGTATGCCCAAACCACGGCAGAGCGCCGGGTCGGTTTGGAACGTGCGCTCAAAGCCACGGTGCTGGTCCTGGTGCCCGATAACAATGGCGACCTGATCGGCACTGGCAGCGGCACAATCCTCGACGCCGAAGCGGGCATGATCCTCACCAACTATCACGTCCTGGGGGATCGCACCGAGGAAATCTTTTTCAACGACGAAGGGCTGACGATCATCGGGGTGATGCCGCCCAATCTGCGCGGCGCGCCGATCTTGAAATACCGCGCAACCTTGATCGGTGGTGACCCTGAGCTTGACCTGGCGGTCTTGCAGATCGACGGCTTGTTTGACGATCCAACCGCTGAGCTGCCAGAAAATCTGGGCTTGACCGCGATTGAACGGACTGACAGCGACCAATTGATGATCGGCGACTCGCTCTATGTGATCGGCTATCCGGGCCTGGGGGGTAACACGGTGACGATGAGCACCGGGCTGGTCTCGGGCTTTCTTGATGAAGATAACGATGAGATTTTTGAGTGGATTAAAACCGACGCCGAGGTCAACCGGGGCAATTCTGGCGGGTTGGCGGTGAATGAGGCCTGGCAATTTATCGGCGTGCCCAGCGCGGGTATTTCAGAGCTGGACACCGCGGGCAAGCTCAGCTTTATCCGCACGGGCAATGTCGCCCTCCAATTTTACGACGCGGTGTTGCTGGGCAATGCCGGGCAGAAACCAACCAGCGGCCCGCGCATCAGCAAGGTCACCTTTGGGGATGCCATCAATCGCCGCAACGAAGTGATCAGCGCGCGCACAAATTTTGCCAGCGGCGTCACCGACCTGTATGCCGCGTTTGCCTTTGCCGGTTTTCAGAATGGGCAGACCTTTACCGCGATCTGGTATTTGGATGGGAAGCAAGTCAGCACCGACACCTTCCGGTGGCGCGAGGGCGAACGGGGCCAAAGTTGGGTCAGCCTGTATGCCGACGACGCGCTGGCCGATGGTTTTTACGAATTAGAATTGCTGCTCGGCAATCAATCGCTCATCCGCACCGGGGTGACTGTAGGTGGACGGGCAACGGCAGCTTGCCGCTTTGGCGAAATCACCTTTGCCCGCGCGATCAGCGATGCCGGCGCGCCGCTGGATCCAGGCACTCGCTTCGGCAGCACCAACATCATCTATGCCTTCTTTACGGCGCAGGGGTTGACCAATGGCACCCCGTGGCAGACGATCTGGTCGTATGAGGGGCACCCCGTGCTGGAGCAAGAGGAACTCTGGACGCTCGGCGCGGCAACTTCGCAGTGGGTGAGTTTGTCTCATGCGGCTGGTTTGCCTGCGGGCCGCTTTTCGCTCGAACTCTTCTGCGCAGATCAATTCCAGCAGCGCGCTGAATTTGAGATTACGCACCGGGCCACGCAAGCAGCCGATCAGGTGACGATCACTGGCACTGTGCGCGACCGCGACAACCTGCGTCGTCGGGTCGGTGGCGCGCTGGTGCTCTTCCTGCAGCCCGGGGTCAGCGTGGCAGAGTGGATCGCGGCAGATTACAGTGATGCCCTGGTCTTGGGCAGCGCCACCAGCGACCGCAGCGGCAATTACCAGTTAAGCACCGAGGTAACGCGCAATACCAGCTATGCGATTGTGGCGATGCACGACCGCTACCACATGGTGAGCCAGGATAATTTCAGCATCCCGCCCGATGCCGCTGATCCCTATGTGGTCGATATTACGATGGTGCGCAAGTAGTTGAGCATGATTCGCCTGCCATGCAGTTGCCAGGCCCACGGACTAGAAGCTGTTTATGATTCGAACCCTCTATCGCCATCGTAGCGGCCCAGTTGTGATCGATCTGCCGCAGGATCAATTAGCCAGCGCGGTGCGCGACACCCAGGCGCGGTTGTGGATCGATCTGCTGGACCCGACGGAGGCGGAAAGCAATTTTGTCTTTCGCGACCTCTTCCAGTTTCACCCGCTGGCCATTGAGGACGCGGTACGCGAAGTCCACGTCCCCAAGATCGACGATTATGGCAATTATCTCTATCTTGTCTTTCATAGCGTGGGCATAGGCGATGAGCGGCTCGACCTGCACACCTACGAGCTGGATGTTTTTCTCGGGGCGAACTTTCTGATCACCATGCACGAGGCCGCGCGCACAGCGATTGACAAGATGTGGCACGCAGACTATCATCAGCAAAATGGACTGGCGCGCGGGCCGGCCTATCTGTTGTATGATCTGATCGACCGCCAGATTGATGATTATCTGCCCCTGCTGGAGCGTTTCGAGACGCAGATCGAGGAGTTGGGAGATGTGATTTTTCAGCCCAACCCACCCCCGGACCGAGTCGTCCTCAACGACATTCTGACCGCCAAAAGCAGCGCACTCCGTTTGCATCGCATTCTGCTCCCGCAGCGCGAATTGTTGCGCCGCCTCAGCCGCAACGATTATCCCGTCATCCCCGCGGATGCTCGGCTCTACTTCAACGATGCGTACGATCACTTTGTCCGCATTACCGACCTGGCGGAAAGTATGCGCGATCTGTCGAGCAGCACCATCGAAACCCACCTGGCGCTGGTTAACAATCGCATGAACGAAGTGATGAAAGTGCTGACGATCATCTCGACGATTTTTATTCCGCTCAGCTTTATTGCCGGTGTCTATGGCATGAACTTTGATTTTATGCCAGAATTGCATTGGCGGTATGGCTATCTTTTTGCCTGGCTGGTCTTTATTGCCATTGCCGGGTTGATGATTCGCATGTTTCGCCGCCGTGGCTGGTTTTGAACAGACAGAATTTGCAATGAACTATTTTGGAATTATCAATGGCCAATTACAGCGCTGGCCGCAACCGCCATTGACCATGCGCTTGTGGGCTGGCAATCCGCCTGAATTTTTGCCGCCGTTGATCGGTGACTTGCATCGCAGCCTGGCTGCCTGGGGAGAAAGTGGCTATTCTCCAGGGCCCATCACCCCCGAGCGCATCTGGTTTGGGCCAGCGGGGGAGTTGGCTTTTGCCTTTGCGGACCAAGCATCCCCGCGTCCGGCGCAACGAGTGGGCATCGCGCCCGCGCTGGCGGCGTGGCTCGTGCTGCTCGACAAAAGCATGGAAACCTTCGTGGTGATCGCGCGTGCTCGCGCCATCTGGCGTGTGGATGATTTGGCGAGCGCGCTCACTTTTCTATCGCCCGCTTTTCTGCCCGCGACGCTGGTGCAGCAACCGCCCGATAATTGGCAGCACGTTGCCCAGGCACTTGCCCAAGCCGTCGCCGATGGCCCCTTGCGCGGCACCTCGCAGGAGCGGCATTGGCGCGCGTGATGGCTGATCATCTCACCTAGCGTATCACCGATTGAGCCCAGGAACCCAGGTAAGCCTTTTGTGAAGCCAGAAAAGCCTGAAATCTCTGCCCAGACCAAACGCAATTGGCGGCCCGCGCGTGAAGATCACTCAGCGGGTGGCGTGGCCTATCGCCGTACCGAGACAGGCCACCTGGAACTCGCGCTGATCGCCACGCACGGCGGCGCACGCTGGCAATTGCCCAAAGGGTCGGTAGAATCAGGCGAGACGCCCCAGGAGACGGCGCTGCGCGAGGTGGAAGAAGAGGCAGGGCTGACCACTGTTTACGAACATTTCCTCAAGACGATCGACTATTGGTACTGGGATACCTATCGCAAAACCACGCCCGAACTGGTGCATAAGCAGGTGGACTTTTTCCTGCTGCGGGTCGTGGGCGGCGAGCTGTCGGATCGCAGCTACGAGGTCGATGGGGTAGGGTGGTTCTCGCCCGAAGAGGCACTGAAGGTCCTGACCTTTGCCGGCGAGCAGGCAGTGGTGCGCCTGGCGCTGGAGAAGCTCGCGGCTGCTTAGACCCTATCCGTACCTATTAACGTGAGTTCGGGTTAAGGCAGTGCGGGAAGCGAGCAGGAACGCAGGTTCA
>CAZIRP010000119.1:0-14854 GCA_964541665.1 uncultured Caldilineaceae bacterium
GCGCGACGACCACGGCACTCGGCGCGCTGCTCGGGGTGACCGTGCCTGCCGTGGCACTGTTGCTCAGGCTGGCGCAGCGACCAAAGCTGTCGCAGGCGCTGACCGTGGCTTCCAGCGTCGGTGTGGTTGACCAAAGTGTGTAGGAGATGGCCAGCCCGGTGCGCAGGGCCAGATCCGGGAAGAGATTGGCCAGGGCCGATGTATCATCAAACGAGCGCACTGGTTCGGCCAGCCCCTGCCCGGGACAGCTGAACGACGCCTCAGCCAGGTTGCGATCCTGCGCGGCGCAGACAAAACGCATCTGATAGCGCAACTCCCCGCTCGCGGCATCGCGATAGGTGACCCCGGTGGCCGCAGCACTCATCACCAGCCGGGGGTCGAGCGTGTCGATGTGCCCGCGCCACACGTTGGCGCTGATCGCCCCATTGCCCAGCATGTCCGTCCCCCGCAGGTCGATCTGGTAGACATTCTCCAGGCCTGCGGGAATGGTGAAATTCCAACTCGTGGTCGCCACCCCTGCCCCGCGATCTGCGAGCGTGACGGGTGTCCAGACCCGGTTGAGCAGCGCCTCGGCTTCGTCACTGGTGATGTCACGCGGGAGCGAGGCCACTTGTTCAACCGGCGTGAACGCGATCTCCAGCGTGTCAATACCAGCAAGGCTGTTGGTATCCGTCACCAAACCAGTGATAGCCACGGTCTGCGTGATGATGGTTCGCGCGGTATTGCTCGGGTTGAGGCTGGCGATTGGCCCAGCCGCGTCCAGGTGCACAATGCCATTGGCCAGGCCGCGCAGACCCACGCCATCGTCCACCTGCGCGGTGATGGTATAGGCCCCAGTGGGATCATACAGATTGGCATCGAGCAGATAGTCGATGCGCCAGCGGTTGCCGGTGATGGTTGCGGCCTGCTGCGTTTGCGCGACACCAACGCCCGATTGCTGCACCAGGTTGACGAGCAGCGAGCCACCCTGGAGATTGGCGGGCAGATTGTCGCTGACATCCCCGTTGAGGGTAATCTGCCACTGGCCCCCCGCGCTCCTGACTGGTTTGATCGGTGTGGGTGTAGCGTCGATCGACAACGATGGCGCGGTGGTATCGACCCGCACACGCACGGTGGGTGATGGATCCCCGATGTTGCCGACATTGTCGATGGCTTGCACTTGCAGATCAACATCGCCGCTGAGCCCAGCCAGCGAGAAGCTCCACGTATTGGCTCCAGTTGTTGCTTGCCACGCCCCATTGTTGATGCGGATCTGTACCCGGTTCACGCCGGAAGTGGCATCGCTGGCCGTACCGCCGATTACCTGACCAGCGGGGAGGATCGCGTTGTTGGCGACCGAGGTGATGCTGGCAACGGGTTTGTCGGCATCGACGGTCAAGGTCATGCTTCCACTGGCGCTGAGGCGGCCCCCGCGCATGTCCTGCGCGGTCAGCCAGAGGCGAGACCAGGGGAAGGCGGACGCCGTGGCGGGGACAGCCGCGGCGATACAGTAGGCTTGCAGGCTGCGTTCGTAGAGGGCTTGCACAGCGTCCGCGCTCATCGCGATGGGGTAGAGTTGCAGATGATCCAATTGCCCCTGGAAGGGGACGCCGCCCGCGCTGTTGCTGCCGATATAGACTCTGGAGAGTGGATCGAGCGCTGTTGGGGTCGGGTCGGTGATGGCCTCAGCGAGTACGCCATCCACATAAATGGCCGCCTCGCCAGTGACGCCGTTGCGGGTCGCCACAACGAATTGCCAGGTGTTCTCATGAACTGGCTTGTTCAGGGCCGGTACGGTGAAATCCCCATTGGCCTGATCTTTGATCCACAGGCTTGGCAGGCCGCCGCTGATGATCATCGCCCAGCCGGTGGGTTGCAGGCTGCCATGATCGAAGATGACCGCGTTGCGGTGGCTGGGTGCCTTGACCCAGAATGCGATGGTAAAGTTATCATCCACACTGGTATCGGCCACAAGGGTATCGACATAGAGCGCGTCATTCACCCCATCGAATTGCAGGGCGTAGTCTGAATTGGGCGCGTCTGGTGCGCCAGCATAGCCCGCTGTCGGGCAGTTGCCGGAAACACAATAGGCTGGGAATTCAGGATAAAGCTGATTCGCAAAGGAGGAGGTCCCGGGCAATTCCTCAAACTGGAGATCGAGCACCGGTGTGGCTGTCGCTGCCGGGCAGGCGAGCGCGGTGCCGCGGGCAGCATCGACCGCGACCGGCCAAGTCAGTTGCTGCTGATCGCCACCGACCAGGGCCAGATAGTTGTTGAGCACGCGATAGCGGAAGGGGCGCGCCGCGGTGCTGGTGTCTGTCCAGCCGATCAGATAGCCACGCGTCGGGGCGTAGTAGGTGGCAACCGCGTTGGTTGCGGGCCCGCTGACATAGACCAGATCAGACGAAGTATCTGTCAGCGAGCTAAATTGTTGATAGAAGACGCTGCCATTGCGCGTCTGGATGAGCAACAATTCGCCGTTGCTTGGGTTGTAGACCAGGCTATGGCTGGCACTGCGGTCGTTGGAGGCATCGTTGTAGACAGTTGCCTTGCTGCCAGCGATCAGCGCGCCGCTCACGGTGATGTCGCGCCAAGTGAGCTGTTTCAATTTCAAATTGTTGCCACCGACCCCATTATCTTCGAATTGCAGATCTGGATCGTCCACTGCATCGCCCAACGAAATCCCCCGGGTCAAGCGGTACCGGTTACCGACCCAATCGAGATCGAGCCGATTCAGCGTTGAGCGAGCCCCGTTGATGGCGCTGGTGGTGTCGAGCTCTGCGCTGTAGAAGGCCAGCCGATCACCAGACAGCACGGTCTCGGCGCTGAGTGGATTGCCCGCCCCATCGTAGAGCCGTGTCATCAATTCGGTCTCGAAGACCAGGATCTGGTTGGGCGTACCGGCCTGGCGATAATAGGGGCGCAGACGTTGCCAGGCAACCAGAAAATTGACCCCATCGCTGGCTACCATCGGTGCCGAATCAGCCGACTCCCCTGAATCACCGCTGGCCGGTGGCGGGGCGCTGACGGCAAAACGCTCGGTCACCGTACCATCGGGCGCGAGCAGCGCCGCCCCAATGCGCAAAGGTGTACCGGCAGGCTTTTCGCTCCAGACCGCCAGACAGGTGGACTGATGGTTACAACTGACCGCGGGCGAACTATCCCCGCGCTGGGCCGGGGAGGCAGGATCCACTTCGAGATTGCGCACGCTGCCACCGGGGATGGCAAATGCGGGAACCTCACCAACACTGAAGAAATTTCCGGGCGATTGGGCTATCTGCCCCAAGAGCCAGTAGCGATCCTGGCGGTCGGGCTGGGCGGCAGCGCCGTAGATAAAGGCGCCTCTTCGGAAATCCCCAAAGCCCAGGCCAGCCTCAGTCGTGGCGGGCGACCAGACCCAGGGTTCACCGCTGTCGGGCAGGCGAGTCGTGACGGTGCTGCTGAGCACCAGATTACCAGCCACCGCGTTGAGCAATTGCAGATTGCTTGCCTGGGTCACCGTCTGGGAGCCGCTAAAGCTCAGCGGGTTGAAGTCGAGCGCATAGGGGACACTCGTGCCACCGACCGTGCTGGGGGCTGTGATGCTGAGCACACCCGGAGCCACCGGCTGGTTGGCAATCACTGTGGTGGTGTAGATGAGCGCTTGCGTCGGCGCGACATAGCCGTCGATATCGTTGCTTTCGGCCAGCACAGTCAGCGGCGACACATTGTAGACGAGCGGATGATAGGGCTGGTTGTGGCTATCCACCTGCCCGGCCAGCGCCCGCTCTGCCAGATCGTCGATGCCATCGCGGTCGACGTCCGCATGAGATGGGCTGGAGGAGACCCAGATATCAAACGGCGAGCTCGCATCAATGCGCACTTGCCAGCCACCGGCCCAGGTGGTGGTGGGGCCATTGGCGTCGTAAACCTGGTGCCGCACTTCTTCGCCATCCAGCAGCCCGTCGTTGTCGGTATCGGCCAAGGCTGGATCGGTGCCAAGCTCGATCTCTTGCCGGTCGCTCAGGCCATCGTTGTCGGTGTCCCACAGAATGGGCGAAACTGCCACACCCGCGGCACGCAACTGGAGTTCGACGACATCGCTCAAGCCGTCACCATCACTGTCCCAACTGCCATCATTCGGGTCCAGGCCGTTGTAGAGCGAGGAGATCAGGCCGTCGCCATCGGCATCGCGCAACGAGCCGATTTGGTTGTCCCAGCTTTGTCCCAACCCGCCATCCGCCTTTGTCCCCAGCGCCAGGAATTCATCCAGCGTGGCCGGGAAGATGTCGTAGTGGATCGAGTCGAGCGGGATGTCATCGCTTGACCCCTCATACTCCTCGGTGTAACAGATGGGGATACTCAGGATGGCAAAACATTCGTAAGCGGGCACGGCAAAGTTCATCGCCAGCTTCAGCGATAAGCTTTGATTGATGCCCGCTGCCAGCGAGATCCCGCCGCGTGGGTCGGGCGGGCTGGTTGTTTGCCCTTTGTAGAGAGAGAAAGAGCGCACAGTGTCATAGCTTGTCACATGCTGCCACTCGTCCGTCATCTGGTTGAGATCAACTGCCTGATCCCCCGTTTCGGTGGTGGGGTCAAAGAGTTTGTAACGAAAGGTGCTACTCTTGAGGTTATCCGCGGAGAAGAGGTAGGGGTAGAACGCGATCATCACCCCGCCAATTCCTTCGGTGGTTGGTACTTGGTGGTAGATGGTGGTGGTCACCGGCAAGCTGAGTGTGATGTCATTCCCGGCCACCATGCCTTTGCTTGGATCAGCCAGCGCCACACTGGGCGAGCCAGTCACCATCAGATCGTCGCGGCTAAAGTCGATCATCAGATCATAATTGTAGAGCAAGTCCGCCAGGGCCTTGGTGAGGGCCCCGGTCAGGGTGAAGCAGGCCCCATCCATCCCCGGCACGCTGCGCAAGTCCCCATAGCCAAGTTCGCACAATAGTGTGAGGATCAGATCGATCAGGGCAAAGATCGCAGCCACGACCGCGCCAATCATGTTGATGGCTAAGACCACGAGCAGGATGGTGATCACCGTGGCGACGACGGCCTCGACCGCAGCCTTGATGAGTTGTGGGCTGCCAGGGGCCAGCCCGCTTGTCACCGCGCTATAGATAAAGAAGCCCCAGATCAGCGCTACACCGACCACCGCGCCGACGACGCCAGCGATCTTGGAGAGATTGTCGAATCGAAGATTGTACTTAAACAAGTTTGCCAGGGTCGCACTGGCGTTGCTGGGCAATGATGCTGCCGCGGTCAACGCTGGCAGGATCACGGTTACGCCCAGGCTGAGAACGATGGTCACGCTGCCAATGGCGGCGCGGGCCATGTCGGGCAGGCCGGGCCAGAGGGTAGCAATTTGGCCGATCACCAACAAGATCGAGGCTGCCGCGCCGATCTTTGCCACTTGGAAGCGTAGAAGAAGCCGTTTCACACTTGCAATGCGCTCCGTGTGGGAAGAAAGTAGATGGCCATTCCGTTGTTGTGCGTAGTCATTAGCCTCGCTCAGGGCTTCTTGCAACCCCGCGCGCAGGGACTTGCCGTAGTGGAAGACCGTCGGCCCCGCGGGCGATCCTGTACCCGGGTAATAGCCGGGAAAGAGACGCATCATGTTTTGGGCAGCCAGCAGCGGCACGGTAGAAAGACCAAGCAAGCTGGCGCGCACCGCCGTCGCGGTCTCGGATTCGTCCTCCAGGGTGTAGCGAAAGGCGGGCACCTGGGGGCCATCCTGCACGGTGGCGATGTAGCCAGCACGCAAGCTCAGGTAATAGATCTGGGCAAAGGTGACGCGCACCCCCATCCATGCGGGGTCCGGGTCGGTGGGCAAGCTGGCTAATCCGCCATAGCGCGCTTCCAGCACGTCCCAATAATCCTCATCGTTACAGGGCGTAAAGCTGACATCACCGGTGGCAGGAGCACAATAGGCCTGCCACTTGACCATCGCATCGACGCTGACGGTTTGGGCGTTCTCACTGCTGGGAGCCATGTCCAGCGTCAGGCTGGCGTCACTTTGGCTGACATAATTGCCGGTGGTGTTGGTCAGATCCAACCCCACCACGCGCAGGCTGGTTTCCTGGGCAAAGAGCAGCAGCGGCTTGATGGCGCGATTGCCGCTGACCGGGGTGACAAACTGCTCATTGAGGATCTTCCCGGTTTCGGTCATGGTGGTGGAGGCCGCAGCCTGTTCGAGTGTGGTGTAACTGCGGCTCTCCACTTGCAACTGGTTGGGAATGTCAAAGCGCTGAGTGGCAGAAGGGCCATTGTCACGATCAAAGCGCGGCCCAAAGTCGGCTAGCGTCAGGTCACGCTGGTTGTCGCTGTTGGCGTCCCGCGGGTTGGTGAAGTGACCGTCGAGCACAAAGGCCAAACCCCAGAGCGCTGAGTCATCTTGCAGGTTGTCATCGGACGCGGGGTCTTCATAGACGATCGCCAGGTCCACCCCATGCTCTTCACGCACGGACAGGCCGCTCAGTGTCCAGTCACTATAGTAGCTTTGAACCATGGTGGGCACGTTGTTGAGATAGCCATCGGCCTGACAATCTGCCGAAGTGTCCACGCTCTTATCGCAGGGCAGATCAACCAATGCCTGCACGACCCAGGCCAGGCGGACGCTGTGCGCGTTGTTCCAGGCACCGGTGGGCAAATAGCGCATCTGGCCGCTAAAGGCCACCCGTTCCCCGGTGCGGTCGTCAACGACCACGTTGAGCGGCACATAGGCCACTTTGCTGGCGCCATCCGCGGTCAAGTTATTCACTGTGATGTTGTACGGGGTGAGGTCGCTCTGCGGCGCCGGGTTGGCGCTGGCGGTGGGGATGCGGATCTCCAGCATGGGGATCAGCTTCATGTCACCGTTGGCCTCGCTGATATCCGGCGTGCGGCCCTGGCTGGTGGCATAGTCCGCATAGGTTTTGCCATCCACATCCTGCACCTGACCCTGGCTGTCCTGCGGCCAATCCAGCAGGTTGAAGGCAAACCAGAGTTGCTTTTCATCGATTGGGCGCAGTTGGAACTCGACAAATGTGGGTTTGTCTGCGGTCAGATTCTTAAGTGTCAATTGTAACGGCGTGGTTTCGTTATAGGTTACTGCGCCCTTGGCGAATGGCGCGCTGTCTTTGTGGTCGGGCACGCCATCGCCGTCGTTGTCTGGATCAAAGAGATCGGGCAGGCCATCGCCATCGAGGTCACGTGGTGTGGGGAGCAATTCACCGGTTGTCTCGCTGAAGCCCCACTCGATGCCGTCGCTCAGGCCGTCATTGTTGCTATCGCTGGCAGCCGGGTCGAGATACCAGGTCTGCCCACCAAAGCTAAAGCCAGCCACCTCGATATTATCATTCACACCGTCGGCATCGGTATCAACATCGGCTGGATTGGTGCCGATCCGCTCTTCAGCAAAATCAGTGAGCCCGTCGCCATCGGTATCGAGGCCCGTGTCCACGATGGACTGGAGACTGGGAGATTGGAGTTGTCCGTAGTCCGTAGTCTGGAGTCCAGGATCAACACCCGACAATTGTGGACTCAGGACTGCGGACTCTGGACTCACATGCGGATTAAACTCGCTCGCCCCCAGGGCCGCGCGCAACTCCTGTGCGGACTGGGCCGAAGCCTGCGCCTCTTCTTGGGTCGCGGCTTTGGCAGCTTGCGCGTCCCAGAATTGCACGTGTGTATAGGTTGTCAGCAAGGGGCCGATCACCATGCTGAGGATCACCGCCAGCGCCAGCCCGGTATAGAGGGTGCGTGAACGTCCGTAGCGGATCATCACAAAGAGCAACCCCAAGCCAACGACGAGCATGGCCGTGGTCGGTGCTGCAGCTTGGGCAAGGCCGCCAATCTGCATCCTGGGCCGCGCGGTGGGGCCCGCCGCATTCACCTTGCCATATTGGCTAAAATCGGTGGTGATCTGTGTGTGAATCTGCTGCTCTTTTTGTTCGGGAAAGCGCAACGTCAGGATCTGACGCAGCGGCAGCCCCTGCTCGCCGACCCACAATTCACCATCACCGACCATGTCGCGGTAATACGCGGGGGTTTCCAGGCTCACGCCGGGGGGCAATTCGCCGCGGCTGCGCAGGGCAGTTTCGAGCATCTGCCGCGCATAGGCCGCGAAACGCGGGCCATCGATCTGAAAGGTGTAGCGAGTAAAGGGAACACCTTTGCGGCTTTCTGGTTTGTGGGCTTGTACCGCCTTGACCGCGTTGAGATAGGCCATAAAGTCGCCACCCGGCGCAAAAGTATCGGTGACGCCTTCCCGCTCCTGCCATTCACCATTGCCCGCGCGCACCCAACTTTTGCCATCCGCAACTTTGATGCCGATTCCGCTGGTGTTATCCAGCACACTGCCGCCACTCGACCAGAGCGTCAATTCCAACGTCTGGTTGCCTAGGTCGCTCTGGCCTTGCAGATGGTAATATTCGCTGCGATTGCTGCGCCCGACATTGGCAACCGTGGCCAGCGGGATGGTCACCTGCGTCACGTCGCTGGTGAAATGATACGAATCCATGGCCTTGGCTTTTTCCCAAGCCGCGGTGATCGGGTTCGGCGTTGCCAGGCCGGTGACCGCATTCACCAACTGGGGCTGCCCGCCAAAGGCCGCCAGCAACAGCGCCAGAACCAGGAGCACGCCACCATACCTGGTGACACTCTTGCGGAATAAGCGCCTTATGGAATTGGATGGTGCAGGGAAGTTCATCATTGCTGATTCCTCTCATGGTTCATGGCCACTGGTGATTTTGGGGCAAACAAACCCAACCGTACAGCTGAGCCGCGCCGTTGTTGCCCAAAGCTGCTGGCCCACCACGCCTGTATGATGTGCCAGAATGGGGCCCGTTGCTGGCCGCGGGCTTGATGGTGTGCGCGCTCGCTGGCTAATACATCGTCCAACTGCTTTCTGACCTCACCCCAGTTTTCGTGCATGGGATTCCTCCTCTGCCGAATTTGCTGCCGCATCACTGCGCAACGGGTGAGCAACCGAGGGAGCTTGCTCACGGTCCGCTGGGGGAGGCCGACTGTCGAACTCGGTGCGCAGAAACTGCAACAATTGTTCGATCTCACCAAACAGGTGGGTGCTGCCAGTCTGCACACATTGGGCTGAAGCGTGCCAGCCGCTCTCTTCGTGGCTCTGCCAGAAACGCACCAAATACGATCGATAGCCGCTGGTGGTTGTCCCTGAGATGGCTGAGTGGATCATGTACACTTCCTCCGGTCGCTCATTTGTACGCTAAGGGCCAACTTCTGTGGATAGCCAACGTACGCAGCGTCTGCCGGTGTGGCCATTTGCGGCTTGATCCGGCCAGGTTCTCTGAGGCGGACTTCCTCAGCAAGGCTTGCGTAAGTTCTGCGCTGCTGAGTGTACAGATAAACCGTTATAAAAATTGCCCACTACCGTTATAAAAATCGTCTTTTACCGTTAAAGATGAGGGAAGATCGTTAAATTCGTGTGGTATAATGGGGACGCAGGGCCTTACAGAGCGAGGTGGCTGTCGATACCTTAGAGATCAGATACCTTAGAGATCAATGGTGCGTTTATCCCCCATGCCCTTCCCTGGCGCATAAGATGAATCGACCTACTACCTTACGGGTTATTGGCCTATCTTCGTAAGCTATATTGGCTTTGTTCCCTGAAATCGTCTTATGTCCGGCTCGCGCCGTGCTGGATGATTGCCCCGAGAGTGCCGATCATCCACAAACGGACTTTCAGCCAAGAGGTGTGTAAGTTCAGGCTGAATTGTCCCCCAGAGTTGTCGCAATTTGTTGTGGTTGAACCTGCTGATGGCTGAATTATTGCTGCGTTGTTTTGGTGGTTTTCAGGCTACCTTACTTGGGAAGCCTTTGGCTCTTTTTCAGACAGATAAGACGCGCGCGCTTTTGGTTTATCTCGCCGTCGAACGGCGGGTGCATCAACGGAGTGAACTGGCTCACTTTTTTTGGCCTGGATATAGCGAAGAGAGTGCGCGCAATAGCTTGCGCCAATCCCTCTATCAATTGCGCCAACTGTTGCACGACGCCGAGGCCGATCCGCCTTGGTTGTTGTTAACGCGCCAGACTGTTCAGATCAACTCCGCGGCTCAGGTACACATTGATGCCCTTGACTTCACGCAATTGTTGGCAGATTGCGCCGCCCATCCGCATTCCACCCTCGCCACCTGCCCCGATTGTCTGCTCCGCTTGCGCCGGATAGTCGAACTCTATCATGGCGACTTTTTGGTCGATTTTAGCCTCGCCGATAGCGATCCATTTGAAGAATGGCGGCGCATCCTCCAGGAGCAATTGCACATCCAGATGATGAATGCGCTGGCCCAGTTGGCAAACGCCACTGAAACCCTGGGGGATGCAGATACCGCTTTGCAGGCGGCGCAACGCCAATTGGCCCTGGAACCCTGGTGGGAGCCAGCCTATCGCCAGATTATGCGCCTCCTGGCCAGGCGGGGTCAACGCACCGCGGCGCTCGCCCAATACCAACGTTGTCGTCAGGTATTGGATGAAGAATTGCATGTCGAGCCCGATGCCGAGACTACCGCGCTATATGAACAGATTCAGCGTGGTGATTTTGATAAACCGCTCAGGACGGGTAAAACGGATGGTTTCCACGCGCTCGCCCCGCTTGCGCCGGTAGTCGAGCATCCGCACGGGATAGCCCAGCCGGAGCGCGCCGCGGCCCCGATCCTGTCTCATGGCGCGCCGTTGCCGATTCTGCGGTCGTTGTATGGCCGCGAACGTGAAGCCGCAACCCTGTACGATTGGCTGACTCACGCCGAAAGCCGGTTGATTCTGCTCTTGGGGATCGGCGGGGTCGGGAAAACGGCGCTGGCCGCGCACCTGGTGCGAACAGTCACCGACCGCTTTGAGGTGGTGATCTGGTCCTCTTTGCTCAACGCGCCGCTGTTCGGTGAGATCCTGCGCCAGTGGCTCGGGGTGCTGGTGCAGGCCTCTGAGATCACACCGCCTGCCGATGAAGAGGCCCAGCTCCGCTTGCTGTTGACCTGTCTGCGCCAGCAACGCTGTCTGCTGGTGTTGGATAACGCCGAGAGCATTCTGCTCAACAAGGCGGAAAGTGAAGAGGAGGGCGGTGGGGCCACGGGCGCAATGCGTCCCGGTTATGAAGGGTACGAGCGTTTGCTGCACAGTGTGAGCCAGGCCGAGCATCAAAGCTGTCTGCTGATCACCAGCCGCGAACTGCCCCGAGGCTTACGCAACACAAACGGGCAACCGCCCTTTGTGCAGATCCTGGCGCTGGCTGGGCTCGAACGGCAAGCCGGCCAGGCGCTGTTGCAGGCACAAGGGTTGACCCCCGATGAGCATACAACCCGCTTGTTGGTTGATCAATACTCGGGCAATCCTTTGGCATTGCAGATCGTAAGCCATACCATCGTCGATCTGTACGGCGGTGACATTCACGCCTTTACCGCCGAGGGAACGCCAATCTTTGATGATATCCGCGCCATTCTCGACCAGCAGATTGCCCGTTTGTCCGGGTTGGAGCGCGAATTGCTGCTCTGGCTGGCCATTGAGCGCGAGCCAACTGCGCCAACCGCGCTGCGCAACAATCTGGTCGATAAAGGTCCGCAGCGCACCTTTTTAGAAGCATTACGCGGGTTACAACGTCGCTCACTTTTGGAAAAGGTGGGCGACGGTTGCTTCACGCTGCAAAATGTCATCATTGAATATCTGACGGACCGGTTTGTGGAGGAAGTTTATGCGGAATTTAAGCGGTGGGCCAATGATGCGGCGACCCCAGCATTGCCCGCCCGCACAATTTTCTCCTCACACTTCAACCATCATGCGCTCCTCAAAGCCGATGCCCCCGAAGCTGTGCGCCAAAGCCAAATCCGCCTGATCGTGCAGCCCATTGCCGAGCGATTGGGCTCGATCATGGGCAAGAGCGCGTTTGCCGCCCAGGCGCAACGCTGGTTGGATTGGCTGCGCGCCAGTGAGTTGCCTTTGCGTGGTTATGCCGCGGGCAATCTGCTCAATCTCCTGCTCCACCTGGAGATCGACATCACCGGGTTCAACTTTTCCAGATTGGCGGTCTGGCAAGCCTTTTTACGCGGGGCCTATTTGCCTCAGCTTGATTTCACAGAGGCCGACCTCACCGGCGCGGTCTTTACGCATCGGTTTGGCGAGATCTATGCGCTTCTCTTTAACGAGCAGAATGAATTGACCGTGGCTGGGATGCGCGATGATTCGCTGCAAATCTGGCGGGCTGTCACCGGTGAGTTGCTCGTCAAGTGCCCGCTGGATGAACTGCGCTCGAACAGGGTCGGCTGGAGCAACGATGGCCGCATCGCCGCGGTCGCTGCCGGGGATGGCACCGTGCAGCTTTTTGATGTGCTGGCCGGACGCCGTTTGCATACCCTGATCGGCGCGACCCACGCCATTTGGCAGATTCGCATCAGCGCCGACAACCAGCAGGTGGCTTGTGGCGATGCAAGTGGCCAGATCCTCATCTGGACGGTCGATGGTCAGCTTTTGTACCGTCTGCAGGGCCACCCAACGCCGATCACGGGGATGGCTTATGCGGCTGGCGACCGGCCCGAACTGTTGGCGACTGCCGCGGTGGATGGGTCGATCTGTCTTTGGGATGCGCATAGCGGCAAACGCTTGCAGCGCCTGCACGGGCATACCGGCGAAGTTGCCGCGCTCGGTTTTGCCGCCAATGGCACGGTGTTGGCTTCGGGTAGTAATGACTTTAGCGCCCGACTCTGGGATGTGAACAGTGGCCGCCTTCTGCATACTTTGTTGCGCCATACACAGCCAATCCGCAACCTGGCTGTCACCCCACTGGGCAACCTTCTGGCGACTGGCAGCGGCGATAAGCTGGTCTATATTTGGGATATTCAGACCGGCGAAGTGCGCCATATTTTGGGCAATCATACGGTCATTGTCGCTCGTTTGAGTTTCAGCCCCGACGAGCAGACCCTGGCCACCTTTGATCTCAATGGGCGCCTCTCGCTGTGGAATGTTCAGCAAGGCCAACGTGTGGATGCATTCCAGATCTATCGCAACGCCATCCGGTCTGCGGATCTCAATGTCGCACAACAACGGGTGATCGCTGGTGGGGGGGATGGCGCACTCTATCTCTGGGCGTTGGATGAAGAGTCGCCAGCAAGCTCGCAGCCAGCCCTGATCGACCGCATTGCTAGTCATGAGTACAATATTGCGGCTGTCGCCTTTAGCCCGGACGGCGAAACTTTTGCCAGCGGCGACACCGGTCGGACGATCCTGTTGCACAATCTGCGCACAAAGCGGCACCAGGCCTTGCTGGGCCATCAAAGCAACATTGTCGCGCTCAAGTTCAGCGCCGATGGTCAATGGCTAGCCAGCGGAAGTGGGGATGGCACAATCGGTGTCTGGTCCGCCCATAATGGGCAGCGGTATCACACCTTGCGCGGCCACACGAATGCTGTCACCTTCTGCTGCTTCAGCCCGGATGATGCGCAGATCGCCAGTAGTAGCCTCGATCTGACAGTCTGCCTTTGGGATGCCAAACGAGGAAAGTTGCGGCACCAATTGCGGGGGCACACCAATGTTGTGCAGAGTGTGGCCTTTAGCGCCGATGGGCAGCGCGTGATCAGCAGCAGCTTTGACCAGACGCTGCGAGTATGGGACACAGAGACGGGGCAGTTGCTGGCAACATGGCCCACCCCCAATACCACGATCATTTCACTCTCTATGCACCCCAACGGCCGTCTGCTCGCTGCTGGGGCGCAAGATCAACGTATCTATCTATGGGAATTGGCAGGTGGACGGATCCTGGGAACCTTAACCGGGCACAATTATGCTGTTGATTCGGTCAACTTTAGCCGCGATGGGCGTTTGCTGTTAAGCGCCAGTCAGGACGAGACAGTAAAGCTGTGGCGAGTTGATCCATACACTGGCAATGGCGTCTGCCTCAAAACCTACACCGCGCCTGGCCCATACGCTGGCATGAAGATCGCCGGTGTCGCGGGCATCAGCGATGGGCAAAAAGCCGCGCTGGTCGCGCTCGGTGCAGTTGATGCGTTGTGAGATAGGGAGATAGGGCGCACCCCCCATCTCCCCATCTCCCTACTTCTTTACTTGCCAATCACGGGCAGATAGAGCTGATGCTGGAGCGGCTCGCTGATCGGCGGGATGGGTTCCTCCTCGCCCGGCTCTGCTGGCTCGGGCCCTTCCTCGACTGGCACATCTTCCCAGAACTCGAACCCGGTCTCGTCAGTGATCAGCGGCAACTCGCTGGTGGCGATGATCACTTGGCCCTCGAACTTGCGGAAGTGGGAGTTGGCCTGGTCGATGCGGCCAGCAAAGCGGATCGTGTCGGCGGTGCCTTCGCCAGCCATGTCTGCCCACTCGTCACCGGTGATGTCCACAATAAACATGTCGCTGCCGAGGATGCCGAAGGTGACGGTGTCGTTGCCCAGGCCAGCCGCGAAACGCTCCCTGAACTCGGTCTTGCCATCGGGCGTACGCCAGCCGTTGCGCAGGCTAAGGTTGATCTGGTCGTTGCCGGGCCCACCCTGCAAGTCGGCCACCCCATCCGGGTCGAGCAGGGTGTCGTTGCCCTCCCTGCCGAGCAGGATGTCGTAATCACCGGTGCCGCCGTTGAGCACATCGTTGTGGTTGCCGCCGTCCAGGTAGTCTGTGCCCAGCTCACCATAGATCAGGTCGTTGCCCTCGCCGCCGCAGATCACGTCATCGCCCGCTTTGCCGTTGAGGATGTCGTTGCCGCCCAGGCCGAGGATCAGGTCGTTGCCTGCTGTGCCGACGAGATTATTCTGCGCAGCCGTGCCCACGAGGATGGTGCCATCCCAGGCGACCAGGGTGCCCTCAATCCGGGCGTAGGCGGCATAGCTGCTGTCGCCTCGCTGGTAGACGGTGTAGCCCCCGCACTGGTCGATGACGATGCCGCGTTCCGCCA
>CAZIRP010000120.1:0-14432 GCA_964541665.1 uncultured Caldilineaceae bacterium
TAATTAGCGATTCCTGCCGGTGCAATCGTCCACTCATAACCTGCCGGTGCGGTTTGGCGGATTGCCTCGGGTAATGGCTTGTGATAGTGAAATGTGTAAAGCACATCACGAACATTTTTGGGTAATTTCAAGCCAGGTTCCTCGGCGGTAGCTATAATCTCCGCCCGTGTAAAAGCAAACTCGGTCACACCCGGTTGATAATACTGGGCGAAAATTCTCGCAATTAACTGCTCGTAGAGGTTCGGATTTCTTGCCATACGTTATGTCTGCTTACCCGGCCAGGTCAAGACGACATCAGATGATCAGGGTCAACCGACCAATCAACTTTGACTGAACTAGCGAAATGAGCAAATGGATTGGCTTCCAGGCCGATTCCCTGAATGCCATTGAGTTTGGCCTCAACGATCGTGGTCCCCGTACCGCAGAAGGGGTCAAGTACAGTGTCTGTTGTTCTGAGTCCGAAGCGCTGTAAATAATCACGCACCAGGTGGGGAGGATAGGACAAAACGAAGCGATACCAATCGTGAAAGGCACGATCCCTTGGGTTTAATTTGTTGCTTTGATGAGAGTTGTCATTCGGTGTGACAGATTCCTCAGGTCTCGGCTGGTGAAAATAGAAAGCTAATTGTTCGCGTAAAGATAATGTTTTGGACAAATCCTGCTCAACCACAATTCTTACTCCACCCAATCAAACGTGCGCGTGACGGCCTTTTTCCACCCAGCGAAACCCGCGGCGCGCTGGGCCTCGTCGATGGCGGGCTGCCATTGTTGATCGATCTGCCAGTTAGCGCGCAGGCTTTCCACATCCGGCCAGAAACCAACGGCCAGCCCCGCAGCATAGGCCGCGCCCAGGCTGGTGGTCTCGGCCACTTTGGGGCGAATCACATGGGTGCCAAGGATGTCGGCCTGGATCTGCATCAGGAAATTGTTGGCGGTGGCCCCACCATCCACCTTGAGCGCGGTCAGGGGTACGCCGCTATCAGCGTTCATTGCATCCAGCACTTCGCGCGTCTGGTAGCAGATCGATTCCAGCGCGGCGCGCACAATATGCGCTCGGTTCACGTAGCGGGTCAGCCCGACGAGCACACCGCGCGCATCGCTGCGCCAGTAAGGCGCAAACAGGCCACTGAAGGCGGGCACGAGATAACAGCCGCCGCTGTCGGTGACGCTCTGGGCCAGGGCTTCGCTTTCGCTGGCATGCTGGATCAACCCCAGGTTGTCGCGCAGCCATTGGATCGTCGCGCCGGCCATGGCAATCGAGCCTTCGAGCGCATAGACCGCCGGTTGCTCGCCAAACTGGTAACAGACGGTCGTCAGCAAGCCATTTTTGCTGCGCACAATTTCCTCGCCCGTGTTGAGCAGCATAAAACAGCCGGTGCCATAGGTGTTTTTGGCCTCGCCAGGGCTGAAGCAAGTCTGCCCGACGGTAGCCGCCTGTTGATCGCCCAAGGCCCCGCAGATCGGAATCTCGCCCTGGAATGGGCCACTGATCAGCGTTTTGCCATAGAATGCCGGGTCGCTACTCGGGCGGATGGTCGGTAAAATTTGGCGCGGCACGTCAAGAATACCGAGCAACTCATCGTCCCAAGCCAGCGTTTCGAGATTCATCAACATGGTGCGGCTGGCGTTGGTCGGGTCGGTGATGTGGACGCCGCCATGAATGCCGCCGGTCAATTGCCAGATCAGCCAGGTGTCGATGGTGCCAAAGAGTAGATCCCCCGCCTCGGCCTGGGCGCGCACGCCGGGAATGTTGTCGAGCAGCCAGCGGATCTTGGGGCCAGCAAAATAGGTGGCAAGTGGCAAGCCTGTTTTGTGATAGAACAACTCGGCGTGACCGGCGTCGCTCAAGTCTTTGCAGAGGCGGTCGGTGCGCGTGTCCTGCCAGACAATGGCGTTGTGAACCGGCATTCCGCTGTGCCGATCCCAAAGCAGCGTCGTCTCGCGCTGATTGGTGATGCCAATGGCCGCGAGGTCGCTGGCCTGGACTTCGGCCCTGGCCAGCGTTGCGCCGATCACCTGGCGAGTGCGCTCCCAAATTTCCAGCGGGTCGTGTTCAACCCAGCCGCTCTGGGGGAAAATCTGGCGGTGTTCGCGTTGATCGTAGGCCACGACCGAACCTTGACGATCAAACAGGATAAACCGTGTGCTGGTCGTGCCGGAGTCGAGTGCGCCGATCAAGTGTGGCATGGTCTGTACTTTCTGGGAATTGGACGGGAGATGGTGGACGAGAGATGGTTGCTATCGTCAACCGTCCGTCGTCAACCGTCCGTCGTCGATCATCACTAAGGCCGTCTCGAATAGATAATAGGCGCTGGTGGCGCCGGGGTCCTGGTGGCCGACCGACCGCGAGCCGAGGTAACTGGCGCGACCCTTGGCCGCTTCCATCGGGATGGTTGCGGCCATGCCCGTCTCGGCAGCTTGGCACGCCGCCTGCAACGCGGTCGGTAGATCGGCCTCGGCCGCGGCAGCTGCAACCAGGGCAGCGGTGGCTGGCTGCAAGGTGTCGAGCATGGTCTTTTCGCCAGGCTGGGCCTTGCCGCGCTGTTGTACACCTTCCAGCCCGCTTTGCAAGAGCGCCCCAAACTGGGGCAATGTGAGCGTGGTTTGCCCCGCGGCATCTTTGGCAGCCCGCAGAAAGAAGGCCCCATAGAGCGGCCCAGCCGCCCCGCCCACATGGCTGATCAACATCATCGCAACGGTGCGCAGCAGGTGGCCGAGATCCTGGCTGGCTGCACCTTCATTCTGTAACCAGGTGCGGACTTTGCGTAGCCCGCGCACCATATTGGCCCCATGATCACCATCGCCAATCGCGGCGTCCAGATCCGTCAGGGTGGCTTCCTGTTGGTCGATGACATCGGCGTAGGTCAAAAGCCAGCGCCGTACCTGAGCGAGCGTGATTTGTGAGTCCATGAGTATCTGCACTGAGTATTGGGAATGGCCCCAGTCTGCGGCCATTTGAACGGTTCCTCAGCGTTCAAGTTTAACTGGATGGCCGGACTACGTCAACTCACCCGAGAAGCTGATCCGGCAGCGGGTGGCGTACCGATCAAAAAGCGCGTGGAAATCGTAGTTGGCCAGCTGCGCATCAGAAATCGAAGTAAGCTGGGGAATCCGCCCAATCCGGGGAAGTTTTGCGGGCGTTTCGGGCGTTTACGGAGAGTGGGGAATCAAAAATTGATAAAATACGAACTTGCAAAACCGCTGGGCTTATGCTATACTACGCTCGTATAAGCACTCGTCTCGATTCCGAAATGGGTGGCTTGAAGTCAAGCGTCTGTGGAAAGTGGGTGACCCCCACTTTTCTTGTTGTAAGGGCTTATGGGGTACGCAGTACCTCGCTGCTTTCAACCGAGCGAGGGCCCTTTGTGGGGAGTGTTTACAAAGGGCTTGCGTGAATTTTGTATAGTCGTTCCTGTATACTTGTGTGGGTCGTCAACGACCTGTTTTGGAGTCGTAGGAGTTCTAGTTTAGAGCTGCTCAGCAGAGGGTGTCATGTCAAAAGCATTGATTGCCGGCATCAACCAGGTAGCAACCGATAAAGGGCTGGATCGTGAAGTGATCTTCAGCGCGATCGAGGTGGCTCTGGTGTCGGCCTATAAACGCAAATATGGTTCGGTAGCCAATGTCTCTGCCGAAGTCGATCGGGTTTCCGGCGAGATGCTCGTCTACTCCGAGCGCGAAGTCGTGGAAGACGTGGTCAACGAGCGCACGGAGATCACCCCGGTGGAAGCGCGCAAGCATGTGGCTTCGGTGGAATTGGGGGATGTGATCCGCGTACCGAATCAGCTTGATGATTTTGGCCGCATTGCCGCCCAAACCGCCAAACAGGTGATCTTGCAGCGCATCCGCGAGGCCGAGCGCGACACGGTTTTTGAGAATTTTGCCCATCACGTGGGGGAGATCATCACCGCGCAAGTGCGCAGTATCGACGTGCTTTCGGGCGCGGCGACTGTCTTACTGGACGACAAGCACGAAGTGCTGATGATGCGCGAAGACCAGATCCCCACCGAGAAGTTACGCCGGGGCGATTTTGTGAAAGTCTATGTGGTCGATGTGCATAAGAGTACACGCGGCCCGGTGATCAAGGTCAGCCGTGCGCATCGCAACTTGCTCAAGCGGTTGATGGAGCAAGAAATTCCCGAAGTACGCGAAGGGACTGTCGAGATCCGCTCCATCGCTCGGGAGCCGGGTGCGCGCAGCAAAGTTGCTGTGATCGCCACCAAGCCCGATGTGGACCCGGTAGGGAGCTGCGTGGGGCAACGGGGGCTGCGCATTCAGAATATTGTGAATGAGCTCTCGAACGAGAAGATCGACGTTGTGCAATGGAGCAACGATCCTGTTAACTATATTTCCAACGCGCTCAGCCCTGCCAAGGTCAACAGCGTTTTGCTGGACGAAAACAGTTCGATCAAAACCGCAATTGTGATCGTGCCCGACCGGCAATTGAGTCTGGCGATTGGCAAAGAAGGGCAGAATGCCCGGCTGGCCGCCAAATTGACGGGCTGGCGGATCGATATCAAGAGCGAGACCGAGGCTGAAGCCGAAGGGTTGGATCGGCTGGCGACGAGCGCGCAACGCGTGGGTGGTCGCAGCGAGGATCTCCTGGCCCGTGCCGAGCGCATCTTGCAGGAAGCGCGTGAGCATCCGGCTGAGGATCGCTTAACGGCTGCTGCCCGGGCGCTGGAAACAATGAGTCGCCTGCCCAGCGAGGAGATCAACGAGCTGCCGGACTTGGCCGATCTGCCCCTGCCAGATACGCTCTCTGGCGGAGAACGTTCGCGCTGGGATGAGCTCGTGGAAGGGTTGGGGGATGTGGAAAGCCCGCTGCCCACCTTTGGTGAAGCCGCTATGCCGGAGTGGGAATCGGAAAGCCTCACCGAGATTGAGGAGACCGAAACCGAGGAGCCAGAACCAGCCGATGAACCGGTGGCTGAAGCTGCTGCAGAAGCGCCGTCAGCTGAGGAGACGCCATCTGGCGAAGCCCCATTGGTGATCACCAGCCCGGATGATCTGCCGCAGGTGATCACTGCGGACATGTTGCGAGCGCGCCGCAACCAGCGCAAGGAGATCGATTTCGACCGGGAAGATTTTGAGATCCCAGAAGAGTTGCTCGCTGGGTATGATAAAGACGAATTGGTCGATATTCTTGATGAAGACGAGCTGGAATCCGAGGATGAGGGAGATCGTCGCGGCAAGAGTAAGACGAGCAAGGCTCCGGCTAAGGCTCGCCGGGCTACACCTGCCAAAGCCCCGGATAAAAAAGGTGGGAAGAAGCCCAAAAAGTGGCGCACCGCCGGTGGTGACGAAGATTTCGGAGATAGTTATTGATGGCTCGCCAGCCGCAGCCGCCCCGGCCTAAACATGTACCCCAGCGGACGTGTATTGCGTGTCGGCGGGTGGCTGGCAAACGTGCTTTTGTACGGATTGTGCGGACTGCCCAAGGGGTAGAGATCGACCCAACAGGCAAACGAGCTGGTCGGGGTGCCTATCTTCACCCCAACCAGGAGTGTTGGCAGGCAGTTCTGAGCAGTAACCGCCTGGGGCAAGCGCTGCGAACCACCATCGACGCGGAGACTAAAGCTCGGTTGCTGGCTTACATGGCAACCTTGCCCCCGACCGACGAAAGCTTGCAGGCGCTTTCCCCAGTTGACAATTGAGGGGCCGCGTGCGAGCATAGCCTGGTTGGCTTTTCGCAAGGCATACTATCAGTGGTAAACTGCTTGTCGTGATCAACGGTTTGAATCAACAGTTGATGTGAAGCTGGATTTTGTAGACTCAGGTGATCTGTATGGTTACGCTATTACTGGTTTTCAGTACACACGATGATGGCGCTTGGTAAGGCCCTGAGCGGCCAGCGGCTGGTGCAGTGCATAAGGCAGGAGGGGCGGCTATGAACCGGTAGCTGTCTTCACGGTTGGCGGCGATGAGCAACGCTTATCGCACTGCTGCCGACCATCCCCTCCATTCCTCCGTTGCCTACTGCCCTTCCGCTCTCCCTGTGCCTGACTCATCATCATACTGTGCTGCCCAGCGTGAACGTACCATCAAGGCGTTAGTCGCTGTTTGGCTCGCGTGCCAACGGCTATCATTCATGCGAATGGATGCCAGGTTTGACGATGGCATAATTCGCATGGATTGTGGCTTGCCTGGGCTTGTTCGCTGCCTGTTTGGTAGCATGAAATCATAAGGAGGTTGTCAGTATGGCAACAAGGAATCGTGCGCCCCAACGGGGTGGACAAAGAAATAATCAACGCCCAGGCCAACGCCCCTCAGGTCAACGCGCCCCAGTGGCCGACCTGGAGGAACGTGGGCAAGGTGGTAGCCGCACACCAGGTAATGGCCAGAATGGGAAAGGTGCCAGTGCTGCGAAAGCCCATCGCCCGCCGAACGTGGTCGAGGTTGGGGACTTTATTACGGTGCGCGATCTGGCAACGTTGATGGAACGCAGCCCAATCGACCTGATCAAGGTCTTGATGCAGTACGGGATCATGGCACCGATTACGCATAATATCGACCATGATACAGCAGTCATTCTTGGTGAAGAGTTGAATGTGGCTGTCAAGTGGCCGTCACGCGAACTCACCGAGGCTGAACTCGCCGAGCAGCAAAAAGAAGCAGAAAATCAACCCAAACGCTCGCTCATCCGCCAGGTTTTGGATCGTGAACCAGAGTCGAAGTTGATCGAGCGCCCGCCAGTCCTGGCCGTTTTGGGCCATGTTGACCACGGCAAAACCTCGCTGCTGGACCGCATCCGCAATACCAGTGTGGCCGAAGGCGAGGCCGGTGGCATCACCCAGCGTACAGGGGCCTATCAGGTTACGGTCGATGATCGGAAGATCACCTTCCTGGACACGCCGGGTCACGAAGCATTTACGGCGATGCGGGCCCGCGGCGCGCAAGCCACCGACATTGTCATTCTGGTGGTGGCGGCCGATGATGGCGTGATGCCCCAGACCAAAGAGGCGATCAGCCATGCGCGCGCAGCTGGTGTCCCGATTGTGGTGGCGCTCAACAAGGTGGACAGAAACAACGCCAATCCCGACCGGGTGATGGAAGAACTGGCCAATGAGGGGTTGCAGGCTGAGCAGTGGGGTGGTGATACCATCGTCGTGCCCGTCAGTGCGCTGACTGGGAGCGGCATCTCCGACCTGCTCGATAATGTGTTGGTGGTCGCCGAGTTGGAAAACCTGCGCGCCAACCCGAAGGGCACTTGTGTCGGCACCGTGATCGAAGCCGAGGTGGACAAGAATCGCGGTGTAACAGCGACTTTGCTGGTGCAAAATGGCACCTTGAATGTGGGCGATGCGATTGTGGTCGGCAACACGTGGGGTCGGCTCAAAGCCATGTTCGATTATGAAGGCAAGCCCATCCGCAGCGCAGGGCCCAGCACCCCGGTCGTTGTACTGGGTCTGCAGGAAGCACCTTCCGCGGGTGACCATTTCGAGCGGATGCGCAGTGATCGCGAAGCCCGTTCGCTGGCCGAGCAGCGCAAGGAAGCCGCCGCGGAACAGGCCCAGACCCCTGTCCGCCCGCAGATGTCGCTGGAAGATCTGTTCGCCCGCATCGAGGGTGGTGGTAGCAAGGTGCTCAACCTCATTGTGCGGGCCGATATGCAAGGCACGCTGGAGCCGGTGGTCCGCAGCCTGGAAGAGACCAAAAATGACGAGGTCTCGATCAAGATTCTGCAGTCGGCGATTGGGAATATTACCGAATCCGACGTGATGCTGGCCGAAGCCAGCGAGGCGATCATCATTGGCTTTAGCGTCGGTGTGGATCGCTCGGCCCAAATCCGGGCTGAACAGTCCGGGGTCGAGATTCGCCTCTACAACATTATTTATAAGATGTTGGAAGATATTGAGGCCGCGTTGACCGGTATGCTAGACCCGGTTTACGAGAATGTGGTCATCGGGCATGCCCAGGTGCTGCAACTCTTCAAGTTGCGCCGCGGGACGATCACCGGTTGCAGTGTTTCCGACGGGGTGGTCAAGCGCAATAGTACGGTTCGGGTGTTGCGTCGCGGGGTCGAGCTCTTTAATGGCCTCAAGCTTGAGGCGCTGCGTCGGTTCACCGAAGATGTGGCCGAAGTCCGTGCCGGGTACGAATGCGGGATCAAACTCGCCGAGCATAGCGACGAAATTCTGGAAGGTGATATCTTCGAATTCTCCGAGCGGCAGCGAGTTCGTTAAGAGTAGGCATTGATTCTGAACATGGTTGCGGTGTCCGAACTGGTTTTATGCACGGAACACCGCGCAGCGTTCAGGATAGAGGCTACGGATTAGGGATGGATAGGCCGATTTTCCATGCCTGATACCCCATCATGGATAGGAGCGAGGTTAGGCGCTGATCGGCTGCCCTCTAACCTCGCTGGTTCTTTTGGAGAGAGTGAGGCAAGCTATGTCCTCGAGTATTCGTCAAGAGCGCATTGCAGAATTGCTCTTTGAAGAGTTAAGCATCATGATCAGTGGGGAACTGGATGATCCTCGCCTGAGTATGGTAGAGGTAACCCACGTTGAGGTAAGCAAAGATCTGCGCAATACCAAGGTTTATGTCCATCACCGTGACGCCGAGGTGGAGCGTACCCAGGTAATGAAAGGTCTACAGCGAGCCATTCCCTATTTGCGCAGTCAACTGGCCGAACGCTGTGGCTTGCGCATGATCCCAGAATTGGTCTTTCATTACGACAATTCACCAGCTACCGCCGCCCAGATCGACGAGTTGTTGCGAAAAATTGCGCAGGAGCGCGAAGAAAGCCGTACAGCAGAGTGATGATTCCATCCGAAGTTTTGGCGACCCTCCATCACCACCAGGATATTCTTTGCATCAGCCACATCAACCCAGATGGTGATGCGTATGGCAGCTTGTTGGGGATGGGGTGGATCCTGCGCCACCTGGGCAAGCGCGCGGTATTAGCCATGCACGACAAAACGCCGCGGGAATTCCAATCGCTGCCCGGGGCCAGCGACATTATTGGCCCCGGCGCAGTAGGCACCGAGTATGATCTGATCATCATTCTGGACACGTCGAGCCTGGATCGGGTCGGTTCGGCCTACAACCCGGCGCTGCACGAGCGCATTCCGCTGCTGGTGATCGACCATCATGTCACCAACACCCATTTCGGCCAGATCAACTGGGTGGGCCCGCACTATGCCGCAACCTGCCAAATGTTGGTTGATCTGGCGACCGCTTTGCAAGTTCCCTTAACGGGGAAACTCGCCGAAGTCCTGCTGACCGGCATTGTGACCGATACGATCTGTTTCCGCACCAGCAACACCACGCCCGATGTCCTGGGCGCGGCCATGCAATTGATGCGCGGCGGCGCGGATTTGGTCCACATTACCCAGCGGCTTTTGGATCAACGGTCGTTTGCCCTCTTTAAGCTATGGGGCCAGGTCTTGCAGCGAGTTCAACTCGAAGAAGGGGTGATCTGGACGACGGTCAGCCGCGACGATTTGAAATATGCAGGCAACCCCAGCAGCGATGGCCAATTGAGCAGTACGTTGATCAGCGCTGCTGAAGCGGACATGAGCGCATCCTTTACCGAGAAGCGCGATGAACAAGGACGCTGGATGATCGAATGCAGCTTCCGGGCGCGCCCCGGCTTTAATGTGGCGACCACCGCGCTCTCCTTCGGCGGGGGTGGCCATCCGGCTGCCAGCGGATGTACCTTGCCAGGCCCGTTGGCAGAAACTGCCGAACGGGTCGTCGCCGCGCTCAAACTTGCGCATCAACAACAGGCCGCGGCAGGCGGTGAAGCAACGTTCAGGGGCTGAGCCCACTGCTCCATCGCAGCGTTTTGGTCGAGAAGCCAGGCTGCTCAGCGCTTGGCTTCTGGAACAGCGTAAGCACTATCACCATACTCTTTTGGGGAGTTTTCCATTCCTGTGTCAGCCAAACCCAGCCATCTTCACGGCCTGCTTGTCGTCGATAAGCCCGGCCTTCCCCTTGCCCACGCATCCACCCCCCAGCACGAACAAACCACGCCTTGGTTGCCCACCAGTCATGACATTGTGCAAAAAGTGCGGCGCTGGAGCCGCGAGCGGCGGATCGGCCATACCGGCACCTTGGATCCGCTGGCGAGCGGGGTGATGGTGCTCTGCCTGGGGCAAGCGACCCGCCTGGTCGAGTATTATCAAGGGCACCCAAAACAATATTATGCCGAAATCCTGTTGGGGGCGGCTACCGATAGTTATGACGCCCTCGGCACAGTGACGATGACTGCTCCTGTGCCACCAGTAAAGCGCGCACAACTTGAAACGGTTCTACAGCAATTTCGGGGGTCTGTGTTACAATTGCCGCCGGTATATTCAGCGCTCAAGCAGGGCGGCGAAAGTGCCCATCGCAAAGCGCGACGTGGTGAAACTGTAACGATGACCCCCCGGCCAGTGACCTTTTATCAATTGGACCTGCTCGCCTTTGACCCGCCTGATCGGCTGGCGCTGCGGCTAGTCTGTTCCGCGGGTACCTATGTGCGCAGCCTGGCGCATGATCTGGGGCGAGCGTTGGGGACCTATGGGCACCTGGTTGGGTTGCGGCGCGAGGCGGCTGGCCCCTTTGCCTTGAGCATGGCGCATGAGATGGCGGCGATTGAAGCCGCGGCCCAGGCCGATCAATTTGCGACCTTGTTGTTGCCGCCCGGTTTTGGCCTGGCATTGCCAAAGGTCGTGTTAGACGAAACGGCAGTGCAGCGGCTGGGGTTTGGTCAACAACTTGCGCTTACCGCCGCGGCGGAGGTGCCCGCGGAGCAAACACTGGCGCAAGCCTATGATGCACAAGGCCAATTGCGCGGCATTATCCGGCGGGTTGATCCTCCGCCTCAACATCCACAAGCCGCCGGGCCACAAGCAGTTTGGAAGGCAGAGAAGTGGTTTGTGCAGGATGTGTGATCGTGGTTGTGCGGTGAGGGCACCGCACTGAGATTCTATCCGAGCAGTCGGTGCCAATTTGTGTGTAAGGACAAATTCGGGTACCGTACCAGTTTGTGGATAGGTTCTGGGCAAAAGTCCATTCATCCTTATCACGAATCGTTTGCACTTATGCAACAAGTTACCGATCTTGAACAGGCCCAGGTTGTTGGCCCGACTTTTCTGACGATTGGCAATTTCGACGGGTTACACCGAGGGCATCAGGCATTGTTGCAACGGCTGCAGAGCCTTGCCGCAGATGCTGCCCAGGCGGGGATGACCCCCCCGCCCCAAACGGGCTTGCTCATTTTCGATCCGCACCCGCTGGCTGTTTTGCGTCCAGAATCGGCCCCTCCGCTGTTGACGACCCCGGCTGAACGTTTGGCTGAAGCGGCCAAACTTGGCATCGATCTTGGGATCATCCAGCCCTTCACACCCGAACTTGCACAACTGGAACCCGCGGCCTTTTTGCGTCTGCTCAAAGAGCATCTGCAATTGGCTGTCCTGGTGGTTGGCCCTGATTTTGCCCTCGGTCGCAACCGCGCGGGGAACATCGGGATGTTGCGCGAGCTTGGCAAAACCTTAGGGTATCAATTGCAGGTCGTCGAGCCGATACTGGGCCGCGACGCGAGCCAGGTACGCAGCAGCCTCATTCGCCAATTGGTGAGCGCGGGCGATGTCGCTGGCGCGGTAGAGATGCTCGGTCGCTATTATGCAGTCCAGGGCGAGGTCGTGTTGGGGGATCAGCGCGGCCGTCAGATTGGCACCCCTACGGCCAATCTCCAGGTCTCCCCGCAGAAATTGTTGCCTGCTTATGGCGTCTACGCAACGCTTACCCGTGTCCCCTCAGAACATGGTGAGCAGATCTATCCCAGTGTCACCAATTTTGGCGTTCGACCGACCGTAGATGGTTTGCATCAGCGGCTGGAGACGCATCTGCTCGATTTTCCATTGGCCGGACAGAATGATAAGCTCTACGGCTATACGCTCACGGTAGAATTTGTTGCGCGTTTGCGCGCTGAACAACGCTTTGCTGACCTGGATGCCCTGAAGGCGCAGATCCAGGCTGACATTGCCGCGGCGCGTCTGATCCTGCAACCGATTCTGACCGCGATGCCTGTTTGAGCCGTAGCTCGGTTGGTTGGCACGGTATAACCGCTTGCCACCAAACCAGTGCGGCCTTGGTTCATTGTTCGTAGGTGAAATTCAATGAGTTATCGTTGCGCGTTGGTTTTGCTCGTTGGTGTGTTGCTGATCACGGGTTGTACATCTAGAACTCAGCGTCCTGATCGACTTGTTTTGCCTACCCCAATCGCGGCGGACGGGCCCGCGATCCCCTTCCGTGCCCCCAATATTTTGGGTGACACGACGACCCACATTCGCCCGATCGCAGATGCCACCGCCATGTTGGCTTGTTTAGAGAGTGGCCAGACCGTCTATGGTATTGCGCTGCAAAACAGCAATGTGCGCAATGCGCCTGCGGTGGATGCCTGCCGAATCGGGCGCATCCCCCGAGGAAGTTTGGTCGAGATTGTCGGGGCAGTCACCACCGGGGCCGATGCGGTGACCATCACCGAAACGCTTTCCACTGAGCAGGAGACTATGGTTACCTTTACCCTGGGCTACGTGGAAGATATTCAGCCGATCTTTCAGCGTTCCTGCAACTCTTGCCACAGCGCAGTCGTCAAAAATCAGGGCTTACAGGTCACCGCGTACGATGCCCTGATGGCCGGGAGCAATAGCGGGGCCGTGGTGGTGGCTGGTGATGCCGCCAATTCGAGCCTCTGGGAACAAGTTGATAGCGGCAAAATGCCCTTGCTCGGCGAATTGTCGGCCAGCGAAAAGGCACTGATCCACGATTGGATCGACGCCGGTGCGCCCGAACGCCGCCAATTGATGGCCACCACTGTCGCCACGCCCGCCACGCCGTCTGCCCAACAGGAGCCAGCGGTCGACCTCTGGTTCCAGGTCGGCACCAATGGCGTCAACGCGGTGAGTGATGTGTGCGAAGTGGCCGCGGATCAGGCCCAAGTGGTGAGCAGCGATCTCGTCTTTCCGCTGAGTTGTGGGGTCGCTCCCCGCGCCGAGGAATTGCAGGCTGCCCTGCAACAATTGGCCATTGCTGCGCCGAGTGTTGCCAGCCTGGCCGGGAGCGTTGCCAGCGTGGCTGGGGGTGTTGCCGAGAGTGCGGCAGTGACGTCGGCTGCAGCAAGCCCGAGCGAAGCCACCGAGCTTTTTGCGCCCGTTTCCGAACCAGAACCAGCACCCGCAGCGGTTCCGTTCGCCCGCGGTTTGGATGCCGGTGCCTTTGGCATTCAAGCCACCGCGCTCAATCTGCCGCCCGCTTCGGATAGCGATGGTTGGTTACAGTCGCGCGGTGGGTTTTGTATTGACCAGCGCCTGCCGCAGAACGAGCGCGGTATCACCGCTTTGGCGTTCGCGCCAGATGGGCGGCTCTTTATGGCGCTCGATCAGTCGTTGACCGATGACCCGGACCCGTTGATTTTGTACGATGCCCACCACCCAAGCCGTTCGGTGGCCATCTACGATCCGGTGGCGAATAGCCGCCCCGTCGAAATCTTCAACGAATCAACCCGCATCACCGCGCTGGCCTATTATGGCGGCGCGCTCTATGTCAGCCGGGCCGGTGAAGTGGGGCGCATCCCCGATGGTGGCACTTATGAACCGTTAGCTGGTGGCTTTGCGGTCAATAGCCAATTGTTCCATGCCAATAACGGCTTAACCATTCTGGATGGGTGGCTCTACGTCTCCGCGGGTGGCGTGATCGATGGATATTCGGATGGGCCACTGGTCGGTATTGGCGAAGCTGGGGCGCAGAATATTGTGGCGGCTGGCAATCGCTTTGCCGCGCGCATTGTGCGGGCGCCGCTGGATGCACTGCTCGCTCAGCGCTCGATCGAGGTCTTTCAGACCGTAGCTCGTGGCGTGCGCAATCCCTATGCCATCACGGCTGATCCGGCGGGACGCCTCTGGTTTACCGATAATGGGGCGACCAATGTGCCGGAGAATGTCAGCGCCGGCGACGAGGTGAATGTGTTAGATCCGCGCACAGTCGCGCCGGGCACGCCTGAAGATGCGACGCCCTATTATGGCTTCCCACTGGCGCTGACACCGCCCGTTCCGGATTGGTATCAGTCCCCCGCGATTGATCTGCCCAACACCGCGGCCCCGACCAGCATCACCTGGGCCTATGGCACCCTCTTCTTTGGCACGTACGGGCGCGATCCCGGCTTGTATCGGGTGGGCCGCGCCGCGGATGGCCGGATGGTTGCCGAGCGCGTCCTGTTGACCTGGCCGCTGTTGGCCGCCACCACCGCGCCCGATGGCGCACTTTGGATTGGCACAGGCAGTGGGGGGCTTTTCCGTATTACGCCGGGTTGTTAACCCGTTCTGTCCCTTGTTGGCCGCTTTCTTTCGGATGGGTTTATTTCTTTGTAAGGATAAAGGCGCTGTTAGCCGAACAGCGCGGATTGTGAATCAACGTGTCGAACATTGCCCTCGAATTATTTT
>CAZIRP010000121.1:0-11522 GCA_964541665.1 uncultured Caldilineaceae bacterium
GGTACAGAGATTTTTGAGATAAGGACTAGCAACAAGGCCTATAGCACCAAGTACGAACTTCAAAGTCTGGCACATCAGCGTGCCGGGCTTTTTTTATGGATGCCTGGCCTGCACTTCTCGCGAGCCCTCAGTTGCGATTCTGGCAGGCCCAAGCTTGTTTGATGCTACACTCGGAACATGTCACATAAAACACTCTTTCTCACCGAACGCAGCCCCCGCCATCAGCGCAGTGCATTGACCAGCGCACCACCCGAACTCGACGTGGTGATGCTCCATTCTCCCAGCCGGGCCGAGTTGTTGCCCCACCTCCCCGAGGCCGAATTCTTGATCAGCGAACGCGCCGGGGTGATCGATGCGGAGATCATTGCCGCAGCACCCAAGTTACGCTTGATCCAGCGGCTGGGCTCGCTTGTCCACGATATTGATCTCGCGGCGGCCAGGCAAGCCAATGTGGCGGTCTGCAAGTGGCCGTTGATGGGCTGCATCCTGGTGGCCGAACACATGGTGATGCAGATCCTGGCGCTGACCAAGCGTCTGAGCGACGCCAAAGCAGTGGCCGACGCTGCAGAAAGGTGGGGCAAGCCCAGCCAGCGCACCGATGAAAACACCTTTGCCTACAATTGGTCGGGCCGTACCGGCGGCGGCACTCTGGTGGGGGCCACCGTGGGCATTCTCGGCTTTGGCGAAATTGGGGCGGAACTGGCACGCCGTTTGCGGCCTTTTCTGCCCGCGCGGGTGCTTTATCACAAACGCAAACAATTACCCGCCTCGGTTGAGCAAACGTTGGGGCTCAGCTATGCGGATCTGCCCGAGGTGATTGCCACAAGCGATGTGCTTTGTTCGCTGTTGCCTTACAGCCCGGCGACCGACCATCTGTTGAATGCTGAGCGCCTGGCCACAATGAAACCTGGCGCGTTGCTGGTCCATTGTGGCAGCGGCAGCGTGATCGATGAAGCCGCGCTGGCCGAGGCGCTCACTGCGGGCAGATTGGGCGGGGCCGCGCTCGACACCTTTGAATGGGAGCCACTGCTTGCCGACAATCCGCTGCTGCCCTTGGCGCGCACCCCGGCAATGAATGTCCTGCTCACGCCCCACATTGCCGCGGGCACACCACCCCACGCCGGGGCTGACGCCACTCGCCAATCTGAATTCACGAACTTGCTGCGCAGCCTGCGCGGCGAACCGCTTCTACACGAAGTCACGGTCGACCACGCAGCGATCTAGACCGGGATACAGAAGCGAGATAGATTGTCGTCCTATTCAGGCCCAGAGTGACCCCAAAAGGTGATCTGGCAAACCGAATTCGGTTGGATCTTTGGCTATTGTAGGGGCTAATTTACAATTTCAACCACAGTTGCAAAGGAGTCATTCTCATGGCAAAGACAAAAAAATTTAACACGAGCATTGATCTCGCGCCCAAGGTACGCGATGAGATGAATGAGCTGCTCAATCGGCAACTGGCCGACACGTTTGATCTCTACAGCCAGACCAAACAAGCACACTGGAATGTAAAAGGCGTCCAGTTTTTCCAACTCCACGAACTGTATGATGATCTTGCCGGCCAACTGCTCGGCCCGATCGACGAGATCGCCGAGCGAGTCACCGCGTTGGGTGGTACTGCCCTGGGCACCGTGCAAATGGCCGCGGACACCAGCCGCCTGCCCGACTTCCCGATCAGCGTCAACAGCCGCGAGAGTGTCTCCGCGCTGGTCGAACGCTATGCCGCCCTTGCCGCGTCCACGCGCAAGGCCATCGACACGGCCACCGAAGCGGGCGACGCCACCACCGCGGATCTCTTCACTGGGATCTCGCGCGAGTTGGATAAAGCCCTCTGGTTCCTCGAAGCGCATCTGCAAGTAGAAGAATAACTCGTCTCTACACAGGTTGCAGGGGTCAGGTTTCGCGTGGAAGCCTGACCCCTGATGGATCACCGCTATTCCCCACCCAAATTGACACCGTACGCTTCTCCAAGTACCATTGAGCAACACAATCCACCCATCGAATCTCTGAATCACAGGCACTTTGACCATGTCCTCTACACGCGATCTACTGGCGTTTGATCTGGGCGCAGAAAGTGGCCGCGCCCTCTTGGGTCGCTTCGACGGCGAACGCCTCACCCTGGCCGATGTCCATCGCTTCCCCAACCTGCCCGTGCAGCTACCTGGCAGTTTGCACTGGGACATTCTGCGCCTATGGGGCGAAATTCAACACGGGATCGCGCGGGCAGCGCAACAGGCGGGCAATAATTTGGCCAGTATTGGCCTGGACACCTGGGGCATTGATTTTGCCTTGCTCGACGAAACAGGCACCTTGCTCGGCAATCCTTACCATTATCGTGACCAGCGCACCGATGGCATGATGGAAGCCGCTTTTGCCCGCGTACCGCGCGCCGAAATCTTTGCCCAGACTGGCATCCAGTTTATGCCGATCAACACGCTCTATCAGTTGCTGGCAATGACCCAGACGCACGCGCCTTTGCTGGAACTGGCGCGCACCTTTCTGACCATTCCCGACCTGCTCAATTACTGGCTGACCGGACGCAAGGTCTGCGAATTCAGCAACGCCACCACAACCCAGTGTTATGATCCGCAGCGCGGCACCTGGGCCTATGATCTGCTCGCGGCGCTGGACATTCCCAGCCACTTTTTCCCCGAAATCGTCCCACCCGGCAGCACACTGGGCGCGCTACGCCCCGCGGTGGCTGACCTGGTCGGCACCAGCCAGCTCGCGGTGATCGCCCCGGCCTGTCACGATACTGGTTCGGCAGTGGCAGCTGTGCCCGCGGCCACGGAACCATGCGCGTGGATCAGCTCTGGCACCTGGTCGATTGTCGGCACCAACGTGCCCCATGCGGTGATCAACGAACAGAGCCTGGCCTATAATCTGACCAATGAGGGGGGCGTCAACCAGACGTTTCGCCTCAGTAAAAATGTGGCTGGTTTGTGGATTGTGCAGGAATGTCGGCGCAGTTGGGCGCGCCAGGGCGACGACCAAAGTTATGGCGCACTGACCGAACAAGCCGCCACCGCAGCCCCATTCCAGGGGGTGATCGACCCCGACCATGCGCATTTCCTCAAGCCCAACGCGCCCGGCGACGAAATGCCAGACCGGATCCGCGCCTATTGCCGGGCAACGGGCCAGCCAGTACCAGCGGACAAAGCCGCGATCATCCGCTGTGTGCTGGAGAGTCTGGCGCTCAAATATCGCTGGGTGCTCGACCGCCTCGAAAGCATGGTTGGCTATCAGCTCGACCCGATCCACATTGTGGGTGGCGGTGTGCAGAATCAATTGCTCTGCCAATTCACCGCGGATGCCACAGGCCGGGTGGTGATCGCCGGGCCGGTCGAAGCTACCGCGCTGGGCAATGTGATCGTCCAGGCGCAGGCCGTGGGGTTGGTCGGTTCGCCCGCCGAAGGGCGCGAGCTGCTCCGCCGCTCGTTTGCAGTCACCGAGTATGAACCATCCCCCGAACGAGCCGCCTGGGAAGCAGCCTACGAACGCTTGTCCACGCTGGTCGAGTAGCCAGGCGCGCTGGTGGAAGGCGCACACGGATCCCCCTGGCAATTATCAGCACCGGCCATCTGCATCCCCATCTGTATCCTCGGAGGATGCACGCTTTAGGATTTCGCTGGTTCGCGGAAGCTGCGGTAGAGCGCGCTGCGCACTTTGCTGGGCCAGGGTGATTTTGCCTGCGGATTGACCCAGGTGATGAGGGGCTCGGCGGGCATTGGGTCAAGCCGCCGCACCAGGACTTCGTTCAGGCGCTGGTAATGGTGGAAGAAGTCGGCCCGGTCGCGCAGACCATATCGCTGCAATAGTGGCGCGTCATTGTCGTTCTGCTCAACCCGCCGCACGAGTTGCGCAAGCGCGGCGCGCACATTCTCCTCGCTGAATTGCGGATCCGCGCAGCCAACCACGAGGATATTTTGCTGCTGCGGCAACAGTTGGCCCAATTTTCCACAGACCATCTCGGCGATTCGCTCACTCACGGACGACTCGGCCACCGCGGTCGGATTCGTTGACTCCGTTCGCAAGCGCGTGCCTTCCACCATAAAACTCAGACTGGTTGTATAGCGAACCGCAAAATCTGGCGAGCGCATTTGGCGGACAGGCAGCGGCTCGTAGATCACCGTAAATGCGCGCGCTTGCAGCAGGCGAAACGCGATCTCCAGCTCGAACTGGAGATCGAGCTGCCCTTCGCGCTCGGAGGTTGTGCGCAGCTTTTTGCGAATTTTGGACCGAAAGTTGGTGACAAAGGCGGCAAACCGCCGAGAAGAGACCAACCAGGTTGTGATGGGCTCAGCCAGCGCATGGGGCTGCCCATCAAACAGATACTGTTGTAATTCGTCGATCACCATAGACGCTACAGGATTTCCACATACCCTTCTGTGCCATGTACGCGAATTTGTTGCCCATCCTTGATCAGCCTGGTGGCATTTTCGACGCCAACAACAGCTGGAATGCCATATTCCCGGGCGATCACCGCGCCATGGGTCATCAGCCCGCCGACTTCGGTGACCAAGCCTTTGATCAGGACAAACAAAGGGGTCCAGCTTGGGTCGGTAAAGGAGGTGACTAATATGTCGCCCTCTTCCAGGTCCGCAGCTTCCATGTTTAAGATGACACGGGCCCGGCCCTCGATCACGCCGGAAGAAACAGGTAGACCAGCGAGCGCTTCATCTGGGAGATTTTCCCGTTTGTATGCACCGGTAATGATCTCCCCATCCGAGGTGATCACACGCGGCGGCGTTAATTTTTCATAGCGTTTGTGCGCATCTTTGCGCTGGCTGATGATCTGAGCATCCAGTGTATGGGTGCGCACAGCTTCGTGAAGTTCTGCGAATGTAAGGTAATAAATGTCCTCTTTTTCGCGGATCACATTCGCCTGGACAAGCTGTTCAGCTGCTTTGAGTAGCGCCTGCTTATAGACGAAGTAGCGGCTGACGATGCTATATTTTGGGTATTCCCGATAACCGGCGAGCGTCCGGACCAGGTCGATCATGCGTTTTGTTTCTTCGGCCTTTTGCTCCCCGCCCGGTAATTGTCGCAAGCGGGCCAGCAATTCGTGCTCTTTTTCCAACGCCTCGCGGCGTCCCTGCTCAAACTTTCGCTGGCTTTCACCCGGTTCAAAGTTTCGGATGTTGCTGAGGATCAAGGGCACAAGGATCGTGGGTTTCTCGCGCCAGCGCGCTCGCGTAATGTCGATCTCCCCGGCGCAGCGCATTCCATAGCTGGCGAGATAGGCCTGGATCGCGTCCCGGGCTTCCTGCCCACCCTCCAACCGGGGCAGCTCATCCAAAAAGTTCTCGTCGTTTACCTGCTGCAGATAAGCAATCACCGCGGGGTAGGGGCGGATCACATCCGCGACATCCAATAGCGCCAGCCCCATTGCCGACGTAATATTGTTGGGCAGAGATTGCGAAAGCGTGTCTGCTACATTTTTCTCGCCCAACCACGCCTGCACGTTTTCATTGATCCAGGAGGCAGCGTTCATCGCCGTCATAAGCACGCCAAAACTTTGTGGGTCAGACAAGCTCGTCTTTAATTGCTGGATATCTTCCTGGATAAAATCGAGCAATTCCGTCCCCGATTTTGTTTGGATCGTCTGTTTTAACGCGCTGATCGCGCTTTCGCTTCGCTGGATCAACTCAGAAACAATTGCCGGGTCGTATTGGTTGAGGGTTTGAAAATTCGCAGGCGGCGGCCCTGGATTGCCTTTGGCGGGACCCTGGGCCTGCTTCCCCGCCGCTGAAGATTGGATAAAATTGCCCCGCTCCAGGATGGTGGTCAGCGCGTCTTTGATCACCGGGTCAGATTTCCCCAGAACGTTGACGATCATGGCTCGTCTGGCAGGTTCAGCCAGATCAGGCGCGACATCCACAAATAACCGTCCCCCAGCCTGATACATAGGACGGCCAGACGTCAACTGCCACACAGACAAGCCCAACGGTTTCATGGCATCGGTCATCATTTGCTGGTGCCCGACCGATATATAAACGTGATTTTCCTGATCAGCAGGGGCGCTGGGCGCGCCAGCATTCGCCTGCGGGATGGGGTACAACGTTGTGATTGGCCGACTCTGGACAATCATAAATCTCTCATCCACCAAACACCATTCGATGTCCTGAGGGCTGCTGAAATGGGCTTCGATCCTGCGGCCTATTTGCGCAAGTTGCAAAATCTGCTCATCCGTCAGCGCTTGTCTGTTCTGCTGCACGGGCTCAAGCGCCTGTGCTTTGGTGCCGCCCTCTGGTGCCGCATAAATCGCCAGCTTCTTGGTGGCGAGCTGCTGCTTGATCACCTTGCCGTTGCGCACCTGGTAATTATCCGCGTTCACCAGGCCAGAGACCAGGGCCTCCCCCAAGCCAAAGCTGGCATCGATGGATATCACCTTTCTGTTCCCAGTAACAGGATCCGCCGTAAACAAAATTCCTGCCACCTGGGGGAAGACCATCTGCTGAACCACCACAGCCAGGTAGACTTTCCGGTGATCAAAGCCATTCTGGATCCGGTAGGTGACTGCCCGTTCGGTAAACAGCGAGGCCCAGCACTTGCTGATATGCTGGAGGATGGCTGCCTTGCCGATAATGTTCAAATAGGTGTCCTGCTGGCCGGCAAAAGAGGCCGTGGGTAAATCCTCGGCGGTGGCGCTGGAACGGATCGCATAGGCAGTCTGTGCGCCAAACCGGGCGAGGAAGCGCGTGATCTCCTCTTCAATGTCTTGAGGGATGGTTGCCCCTTCGATGAGGCGACGGATCTCGCTGCTCAATTCGGCGATCTGCTCGCGATCTGCCAACGTTAGCCGCGACAACTGCGCAAGTGCGTGGTTAATTGCCGGTGTTTCCCCGATAATCCGTTGAAAGGCTTCAGTAGAAAGACAAAAGCCAGTGGGCACGTGGATGCCATCAAGCTGGGAAAGTTCCCCCAGGTTTGCGCCTTTCCCCCCAACAAGCATGGATTTTGTTTTGTCAATGTCCTGAAAACCAAGCACATACGAGCTCATGAATTTCCCTTTTTAGCTATGCCGATCAATTTATTTCCTGTAAATTTTCTCAAGACTCCACCGGGATGTCAAAACACCAGATGGAGTCTGAAAACGCTCGCAAACTCTCATCCACAGAGTTGCGCAGATTCCCCAGGAGAAAAGCCAGAGACTAGGCACCGGTAGCATCTGGGAATTCCCAGACAATCTCTGCGTTTCCTACCGTCATAACCGGACGCGAGTACCCCAGATTCGGCCCCGCCCCTGCTCCAAACCACCAATCCAAACCGGGCTGTTGCTACGTTATCATAACCAGCCTATACCGAGTGATCACCCATCCAAACCATCCGAGGCAGCGTATGCTTGTAGAAAAAGAGAATCTGGCCAGTCTGCGGCGGCGGTGGGCAGTCGCGGCGATGTTGTATGCGGCTGCACTCTGGCTGGGTTATCAATGGCTATTGGCCGCCTGGCAATCGGGTCGGCCTGGTCAATGGCTGGTGATCGCCACCGGCACCATGCTCGTGCAGATGGCGATCCTGTGGTGGGCGCTGCCGCACAATCACCGCCCGACCGAGTCGCGGCTCCTGCCTTTTTTGGGCTACGGCAATTGCATGACCCTGACGCGCGGGCTGCTGACTTGTCTGCTGGCGGGTTTTCTGTTTGCCCCGCGGCCGGTCTCGGCCTTGGCGTGGATCCCGGCGATCCTCTACACGCTGGAGCGAGTGATCGACTATTTCGATGGCTATGTGGCGCGCATTACGTGGAATGAAACCAAGCTCGGGGCCATCTTAGACATCGAGTTTGATGGCCTGGGATTGTTGATCGCGATTGCGCTCGGTGTGCAGTATGGTCAGCTGCCGCCCTGGTACCTGCTCTTGGGCGTGAGTCGTCAACTCTTTGTGGCTGGCCTGTGGCTACGCGAGCAATGGGGACTGCCGGTCCGTGAATGGCCACCGAGCGACCATCGGCGCTTGATCGCCGGCTTTCAGACCAGTTTTATCAGCGTGACACTTTGGCCGATTCTCAGCCCCGACATCACCTTGCTGGCCAGCTATCTCTTCGCCCTGCCGCTGATCTACAGCTTTGGCCGCGATTGGTTGGTGGTCAGCGAATTGGTGGATGCCGAGTCGCGGGCCTATCGCGTCACGCGGCGGGTCATCAAGCTGGTCTTCGAGCAATGGTTGCCGTTGGCGGCCCGTCTGGTCGGTGGGCTGCTGGCCATGTGGATTGTCTGGCACCGTGCGCCCACCTTTCAGGTTTGGCTCGAATATTGGGGCAGCTCATCAGGCACACTGCTGGCAACTTTGCTGGCGGTCGGCTGGATCATCGCTGCGTTGCTGGTGCTGAGTGGCATCCTCGGGCGGATTGGCGCACTCGCGCTCTTTGCCCTGGCCGCGGTCGAAATTATGGCGACTGGGCTGCAACCGTGGACGAATGGGCTGCTCCTCGTCTGCGCGGTGATCGTCATCCACTTGGGCAGCGGGCCGGGCATCCTCTGGCAACCCGAAGAGCGCTGGATCCGCATGAAGCTCGGCGCGCCCAAAGAGGTGTGAGTCACCATCAATAAAGCCACTGAAATAAATCCACAGATTCCACAGATTCTCCAGACGACAAACCAAAAATCTGTGTAATCTTTATTGCGCGACCGCGGTAAATTGCACTTCGATGCCAAACTCGTCGGCAACCGTCAATGTGCCGATGAAATCTGGTGGTTCGATGCCAAAATTGCTCATCAAGGTGCGTGTGGTGGCCGTGCCAGTCAGCGTCTCCCCGGCCAGGCGAGCAGTCACCGCAAAGGTCACCGGCTGGGTGATCTCGCGGATCGTCAGGTCGCCCACAAGCTGAAAGGTCACCTCATCCCCATCGTTGTAACTGGTCGGCGCACCTTCAATTGCAGTAGCCACAAACGTCGCTTCGGGGTAGTCATCAAAACGGGGCCCATTGTCGCGCAGCCAGCCATCACGCAGCGATTGGTCGCTTTCCAGCGTGTTGAGCTGCACGGTAAAGTGATTGTCGCCCAGCGCTGCAGTGAGCTCGTCCAGATTCAACTCGAGCTGGCCCGCAATCGCCTGGGTGCGGCCAATCGTGTCGACCTCGCCCACGGGGATGCCATATTTGCCCAGCGCGTCGCCAAAAAATTCCTCATCAGCCAGATAACTCACCGTCGATTGTTCCGGCACAATCACAAAGGTGCGCAATCCGCTCACCGGGTCACCGCTGCCCGCGACAGGTTGCGCAGGGGCCGCGACCGGCGCGCTGGCCGCGGTCGGCTCCGGGGTAGCCGAGGGCGGATCCCCACCACAGGCAGTCACCAACAGCGCGATGATCAACGCCACCAGGCTTGTTTTTCTCTGCAGCACAATCTTGCTCCTTCCCCGTTTGCCGAATCTCGGATTCACGTTCAGTAAAACTCATAGAGAAACCAGATAAATGTCGCATAAATCGTAGGTGCGGTTAGAAACCGCACAGGTAGGCTAGGGCCAGAATATGCGGTTAAAAACCGCACCTACTTGCTCGCTATTTGTGCGATCTCTATTTAATTTCTCTATCAGAAACTGCCTGAGAATCCACAGATTTTAAAGATTACCCAGATTTTTGGTTTGTCGTCTGGAGAATCTGTGCAAATCTGCGGTTTCTGTGGATGGGATTTTGAAAGAGTTTTTGGGTTTGACTTAGATAACGCAAAAAGCGGGCGGGCTGGATTTCCCTCACCTACGGGATCGACAGGATCGGGCGGCCAGGGACGATGCCGTTCGGCAGAAAATTGGGCAACGCCAGCCGGTTGTTCCCACTTTGTTCCTGCATGATGCGCACAAAAAGCGAATAAAAGCCTTCGTGATGCAACGCGGCGTCGAGCGAGGCAACTTCCAGCCCGGGCGTGAAGCCATATTCGGCAAATTCCTGGAGCAAAGCCGGATCTTGGCTGATGATATGGATCGGCGTCTCCCAGCCGTCGCTGCGCCGCGAAACTTGCGGCGGTTGATGGTCACCCACCAGGATAAACAGGCTGGGGCGGTCGTTGGTCTGCTGGATAAAGCTCGTCAACATGCGCAATTCATAGTCGATGGCCCGCAGATAATTCTGGCGCTTGAGGTTGGTTTCGCTCGGCGCTTCGGCGGGCGCCAACGAATCCGCGTCCCGCGTGTTGAGCGTGCGCCAATCTTCCGCCAGCGCGGGCAGCGGCACCCACGGGTAGTGCGAATTCTGCGTGATCGTGACAAAGAGCAGCGGTTGATCGGTGCGGGCTTTGAGTTGTTCCTGAGCCTGATGCAAGACATATTGGTCGGGCGGCGCGGGCCCCCAGCCATAGCCTGGCCCCTGATAGTCCAGATCTCGGAAACGCAGCCAGGCATCCACCCCCAAAAAGCGGATATATTTGGCCCACATTGCATCGTTCAACTCGCGCGAGATCGATGAGATCCAGGCATAATAATAGCCCTGCTGGCGCAAATACCGGCCCAGATCTGGGTAAGTTTCCAGCTGATATTTGTTGAGCAAAGCTAAATATTGCGGATGGTTGTCGATGCGCAGGCCAAAGAGCAGACTCGTGTATGCCATCCACGAGCCGCCGCCCCACGTGGGTGATTCACTCAGCGCCGAAGTGGCGTACCAGCCATCAGCCGCCAGCTCGGCCTCCAGTTCGCGCAGCAGCGCGCTATACGCCCGCAGGAAATCGGGCCGCTTGTAAAGCACACTCCCGTAGGATTCAATAAAAATAAAGTAGAGATCGGGCGTTTTGGTCAGGGGATAATTGACATAATCATAGGCATGGCGCACCGGTGTGTCGTCGAAACTGGTGACGTCCTGATAGAGTTGGCGCGAACTGGCGATATTTTTCTCCAGCTTGTAGCCCAAACTGCTGATCACCATCTCTGGGCTGGCCGTGTAACTTTGATGACGCACCACAGCAAACAGGCTCAGCCCGACCAGCAGGGTGAAGCCAATCCGCACAGGCCAGCCGACATGCTGAGCGCTTGTCAACAACTGATTGAGCAGACCGATCAGCAGGGCCAGCACCCCGATCAGAATCACGCTGCCAAGCAGATAGGCCCACCACGCGGTTTGTAGACTGCTGAACAGGAAGGGTAGACCATCGCGCGCCAGAAAGTAGTGGCTATAAAAGACGGGGTCGGCGCGATAGATCGAGACCATGATGGCCTCGTAGAGGTAATAACAAAGCGTGAGGCTGTACATAGTAATCCACAATGGGCGCACGGCCCGCCGCTGTAGCGGGCGCACCATCAGCCACAGCCAAACCAGGACCATCCATTCCAGCGAGAGCCGTAGCGGATCCAGATTCTCGCGCCAGAGCAGCAAGCGCTGGAATCCATTGCGCCAGCCATCAGCAAACAGATCCGCCCCTGGCAAAAGTGTGGTCGTCTCCTGGTTGAGCGCATACAGGGGCACAAAAAAGAGCGCGTTTAAGAGCAGCCAACTGGTCACAAAGACCAAAGTCGGCCAACGTTGGGCCAAATGCAGAGCTTGCAAGCGCGCGAGCATAGATCGGCCTTCTGGAACAAAATCATGCTTTCAGAGACGC
>CAZIRP010000121.1:11622-14343 GCA_964541665.1 uncultured Caldilineaceae bacterium
CAAGCGCGCGAGCATAGATCGGCCTTCTGGAACAAAATCATGCTTTCAGAGACGCAGCCAGGGTTTGGAAAACTGCATCCACAGATGACACGGATTTCACAGATTTTTGTTTTTCAATCTGTGGAATCTGTGAAATCTGCGGTTAAATCAAACTTAATGATACGCGCGCAATTGTTCGGCCGCGGCGTGCACACGTTCGCGGATGTCAGCGGGGATGCGCGGGTTGAAGGGGCCACTGCTATCCCCTGCATCGACATCGGCAAAGCCGAGATAGGTCATTGCTTCGGCCACCGCGGAATAATTGTAGATGCGGCCATTCATAAAGCGGATCTCTTCCAGCTCGTTGACCACCGCTTCGAGCTGGCGGGCCGTGGCAAAATCGCCCGCGCGCTGCGCGTTGTTGATGCCATCACAGACACCAGTGGCGACGATCGCCGTGCCCGACGTATGGCCTTTGGCCCCCAGTTCGGCGGCCTTGGTGCTGCGGTCACCAATTCCCCAGATCACCTGGGCATGGGCACCGACTTTTTCCACAAAGGGCTGCACATCGGCCTCGCTGGTGCCGATCTTCACACCGACAAAGTGCGGCGAGTCGATCAACAACCGCATGACCGCGTCGCGATCGCGTTCGGTGCGATGATAATAGAGGAAGCGGGCCCCAAATTCTTCGCCATAGTGGCGGGCAAATTCCGAAAAGGTCGTGTAGACCCCTTCGCTGTCATAGGTGCCCCCAAGCGGCATGATCAGATAGACATCGGGCGGGCGCTGCAACTTGGACTGGGCTTCGATCAACTTGCCAGCCGTGCCAATCGGGTTGGGCACAATCGCGGACATCAGCACCCCCTGTTTGCCCATCACCTGGCCAGCAACATCAAAGAGCCGCGTCTGCTCCTCTGGCTCCACATGATGGATCAAGCTGGTGCCCGCCACCGACAAGACGCGCGGGCGACCATCATCCAGCCGGTTGGCGCGCATCAGATATTCAATGTTCCTGGCGTGGCCCTCATAATCGATGCGCCCGTTGCGAAATGGGATCAGCGGAATGGTGGTCACATTATAAAGCGCTTCGAGCAGCGCAGGTGTTTCATACAACATAAGGGATTCTCCTCACCGTTCTTTGGTGTAGATATAAGGGCGCTGGCCCCAGGGCATCGGGCGGCCTCGGCCAATGACCAGCATTTCATACCAATCATCGCGGGCCAGGGTCAGGTCGGCAGCCGCGGCGGCTTCGGCAATGTGATCAGCATTCGCGGTGCCAACCAGCGGAATCACCCCGCCGGGCAACTGCATCAACCAGGCCAGGGCCAATTGACCGACGCTAACGCCATATTTCTCGGCAAATGGGCGCAACTGAGCGACCACGCCAGCCTCACGCTGCTCCTGCCAATCACTATGCGCAGCGCTGCTCTTCCCAGTTAACACGGCCTTATGTAACGGGCTCCAGCAGAGAATGTTCATCTTCTTTTCGAGGCAGACCGCGGTCAGGCCGGTTTCGAGCGGTTCGAGATGGAGCAGGCTGAATTGCGTCTGCAACGCCTCGATGCGTGTATAGGCCGTCAACGCCCGCAACTCGTCCGCGGTGTGATTGCTCACGCCCGCGTAGCGGATTTTGCCTTCCGCCTTCAGATCTTCCAGGCCACGCGCCGTCTCTTCGGGATGGGTGAGGTAGTCGATGCGGTGCGGCTGGTAGAGGTCGATATACTCCACGCCCAATCGTTTGAGCGAGGCCTCGCAGCTCGCTTTGAGATACTGCGCTGAAATATCATACGTTTTGTGGGTGTACGCGGGATTGGCCCCTTGAAAAATGATGCCACATTTGGAGGCGATTACGACTTGGTCGCGGCCAATGTTGCCCTCGCGCAACGCCTCTCCGAGGATCGTCTCGGAGACTCCCTGGCCGTAGACATCCGCGGTATCAAAAAAGTTGATGCCCGCTTCAAAGGCGCGCCGCACGGCTGCTTTGCCCGCGGCTTCCCGTTCACGCGTGAGGCTCATCGCGCCAAACGCCACCGCCGAGACTTGTTGTTCGGTGGTGCCAAGTTGAATCATTTTCATGGTCATTTGCTTTCCAGGTTGATTATCTTGTCGTACGCAGCTGCATGATCAACGAGTTCATCGAACGGAGCGAGCGGATTCAGGTACCCCGCTATTCACTCCGCTCTCCGAACCCGCAGCCAGATGCTCTCAACTCTACAGCGTACCCAGATTCACCAAAGTGTCAAAGCTTGCGCGCAAGGTTTCGCCCGGCTGCAAGATGGTCACGCCGCTGGTCGGGTCGCCCGCGGCCAGCAGATTGACCCCATTGTTGGCGTTGGTCACGGGTTCGACGGCAAAATGGGGCTGCGCGGGATTGTAGATCACCAGGTGGCTGCATTCGGGCGAGCAGCGATAGGTCAGGGTGACGCCGCTCTCTGGCCAGCGGATCGTGCCGCCGCCATCGTAGCCATAGGCGCAGAAGTCCAAAAAGTTTGCCGCGTCCAGGGGCTTTGGCGTGCGAAAATCCTGCGTGGCCGCTGGTGGTTGGCCCGGCCCCGACGGGATGCGGTTGTTGTTGGCGTCGGGATAGATCCCCGCGACGTTGAAGTGCAATTCCACCGGCTCATCTGCTTTTGTCAAGTGACGGCTGTAGTAGGGATGCCAGCCAAAACCGGCAGGCATGGGCGTATCCCCCAGATTGGTCAGCGCCAGGTTGGCGGCCAGCGTCCAGCCATCGAGTTGATA
>CAZIRP010000122.1:0-14061 GCA_964541665.1 uncultured Caldilineaceae bacterium
TTATAAGGCCGAAACCGCGCAAAACCCAGGCTTCTGCCAAAAGCCTGGGTTCTTTGGTCCTTACATCACGTAGGCGCCCCCCTGAAATGCTGCGTTGCTCTTCTTCTCTATGGCGAACTTCGGACAGCGCACGCAGCTTCGGGATAGACACTTCTGTTGTTAAAATGGAATATCCTCATCGCTCAGCTCGCGGCCATCCCCAGCCGGAGCCCCTTGCCCCATGCTGGAGTTGGGATCGCCGCCCCCTGGGCCATCCATCCGCGTATTGAGGAACTTGATGGTCTGGGCAGTGACTTCCAGCGAAGCACGCTGATTGCCGTCCCGGTCGGTCCAGGGGCGGGCCTCTTCGATCTCACCGATCACCAAAATCTGGCGGCCTTTGGTCAGATATTGGCTGGCCGTTTCTGCCAGTTTCCGCCATGCAGTGACCCGGAACCAGAGCGTTTTGTCTTGCCGCTGACCATCCGCGCCGACCCAGCTCTTGTTCACCGCCAGGCTAAAGCTGGTCACCGGTACCCCGCTGGGGGTGTAACGCATTTCAGGATCTTGGCCAAGGTTGCCGACTAATGTAATCTGCTGATACATAACGATTCATCCCCTTCTGGTGCTTCAGGCACGCTCTCACTACTCAACGGCTCGCAATTATCAACACACCGCGGGCAATTCAACACAGATTCACACGCTGTACTCCAGTCGGACACAAGCCCAGGACAGGTGTCGTTTTGCGCGATGTTCTGCGCGCAATTATAGCGAAAAAGCGCCAAAGTGTCAATTCGGGGATATGATTTTCAGAACGAATGTTCGTGGGCGGACGAAAGACGAGAGACGGTGGACGAAGGACGATGGTTGTTCCTCAGAGGTGAGGAAGGAGGCGTGATGAGTGAAGTAGGGCAGATCCCTCGCGCGTCCGTGATCAGTCGTCTCCCGTCTCCCGTCCCCCGTCTCCCATCCCCCGTCACTTGTCACACCTCCATAGCCGTGCGATAATGCAGGGGTTGGCTTTCGTACTATCAGTGAAGCAATGGGAACAATGGCTAAACAGCAATTTACGCAGCCACCACAACGGGTGGCCCTTTTTGTCACCTGTATGGTCGATATGCTCTATCCCGAAGTCGGCTTGGCCACGGTGGATCTGCTCGAACGTCACGGCGTCGAGGTGATCTTCCCCGCGGAGCAGACTTGTTGTGGTCAGCCAGCATTCAACGCCGGGTTTCGCGACGAGGCACGTGTGTTGGCGCGCCGCTTTTTGACGATCTTCGCGCCGCTCTTGAACAACGGGCAGATCGAAGCGATCGTCGCGCCGAGTGGCAGTTGCGTGACAATGACCAGCCACTTTTACGAGGTGCTGTTTGAAGCCGCGGCGGATCAGCGCGAGCGCGAACTGGCCCACCGGTTGGCCGCCGTCACCTTTGAGCTGACTGAATTTTTGGTCGATGTGCTGGGGGTTACCAATACCGGGGCGCGGGTGGCCGGCAAGATCACCTATCACGATTGTTGCCATCTCTTGCGCGAATTGGGCGTGCGCGACCAGCCGCGCCAACTATTGGCTGGCATCGACCAGGCCGAGATTGTCGAGTTGCCCGGTGCCGATGAATGCTGCGGCTTTGGCGGCCTCTTTTCGATCAAGAACGCGGGCATCAGCACCGCGATGGGCCATCGCAAAACGCGCAATCTGGTGGAGTCTGGCGCGGATGTGGTTGCCATGTGCGATGTCAGTTGCATGACGCATATCAATGGCTTGCTCAGCCGTCAGGCGCAACGCTGCCGCGCCTTGCACATTGCCGAACTGCTCAATAGCCAGGTGGATGTCGCTGAACCAACAGCGTCAACACCCCCGGTCGATAAAAGTCCCGAGATGCCGCGGCGATGGCAGGATGCCAAAGGAAATTCCAAGTCATGACCAGCGCCCCGATTGATCTGCATTTGCCCTATGATACTCGTGTGCGCACGGCCCTGGCCAATCCGCAGCTCAAAATTGCCCTGGCGCGTGCCACCGGGCGTATGGCCGTGCAACGCAGCGCGGCCATGACCGCGGTCGAGGGCGAAACCTTGCGCGACCAGGTGCGGCAGATGAAAGAATATGTCATCCGCCACCTGCCCGATCTGCTTGAAACGCTGGAGGCCCAGATCACAGCCAACGGGGGCCATGTGCATTGGGCGAGTACCGCCGAAGAAGCCAACCAGATCATCCTGGAAATTGCCCGGCGCACCAACGTCAAAAAGGTGATCAAAGCCAAGTCGATGGCAACCGAAGAGATCCACCTGAATCATGCGCTGGAAGCCGAAGGCATGAGCGTGGTCGAAACCGACCTGGGCGAGTACATCATCCAACTCAACAACGAGCCCCCCAGCCACATTGTCGCGCCGGTGATCCATCGGCGGCTCGAAGACATTGCGCAGATCATGCAGGACAAGCTGGATATGCCGCCCACGCTGGATCCGCAAGAGATGACCGCGTTGGCGCGGGCGCGGCTGCGCCAGGAGTTTCTCAGCGCCGACATGGGGGTGAGCGGCTGCAACTTTGCCATTGCCGAAACCGGCACGGTTTGCATTGTTACCAACGAGGGCAATGGCCGCCTGACGACAGGGTTGCCCCGCGTCTATGTGGCGGTGATGGGGCTGGAAAAGCTCGTGCCCACGGTGGAGGATGCCTTCTTGCAATATCAGGCGCTTTGCCGCAGCGCCACCGGCCAGCAGACCACCATCTACCTCAGCATGACCAGCCGCCCGCGCCAGCCCGGCGAGGTCGATGGGCCAGAAGAGTTTCACGTGGTGCTTTTGGACAATGGGCGCAGCGACTTGCTGGCCAAAGGCTACGGCGAAGCGCTGATGTGCATCCGCTGTGGCGCGTGCCTCAACGTCTGCCCGGTCTACCGCGAGATTGGCGGCCATGCTTATGGCAGCACCTACAGCGGGCCGATCGGCGCGGTGATCAGCCCCTTGTTGCAGCTCGAAGTAACGGGCGATGAAAAGTTGCCCCACGCCAGCAGCCTCTGTGGCGCTTGCCGCGATGCCTGCCCCGTCAAGATCGATCTGCCGCGCTTGCTGGTCGATCTGCGGGCCGATCAAGTGGACGAGGGTGAGGCGGCCTGGTTCGACAAAAGCGCGATGCAGGGCTTTGTGCAGACCATGAAAAGCCGCGCCCGTTACGAAGCCGCGGGCAAACTGGCGAGCTTTGGCAGCAATCTCTTTGCCAGCCTGAGTGGGGGAACCATCAAACTGATGCCGCCACCCCTCTCGGCCTGGACAGATAGCCGCGACTTTCCTCCCTTTGCGCGCCGCAGCTTCCGCGAATTATGGAAAGAGCGCCAGGGCCGTCGCAAAGCGATCCGCGGCGACCGTTCGCAAGAATAGCTGAAATAACCAGATCGTATTTTCCCCCGTGTCATAGCGTCCCTGGGCGTGAAAAAAAAAGCAAGACATCGCCCGGAGCCGCGGGGGCTCCAGAGAGTAATCTAACCAACTTTTGTATGAGCACACGCGACACCATTCTCAACCGTTTACGGAGCACGCTGGCCCAGCCGGAATTGCGTTTTCCGCCGCAGCGAGTCAGCGCCCTGACCCCAGAAACACGCATGACCGTGACCCACGCCGAGGGCGATAAGCTGGCGTTGGCGCAGCGCTTTGGGGCCGAATTACAGAAACTTTATGGCTCGTTTGAAATTGTCGAGTCGGCTGCCGAAGCGCGCATGGCCCTGGTGACCCGGTTGCAGGGGTGGATTGCCGAGGAGATCGAGCAGGCCAAAGGGGTACGGCTGGGCGTTGGCTACGAGCGGCAGATCCTTAGTTGGGCGCCCGAAGCCTTGCCGATTGCGGGCGTGGCCGAAATGTTTCACGATCTCGATCTCACGCTGGTGACCCCGCGCGAGCTCCAGTCGCCCGAAAGCCGGGGCGAGGTGCGGTACATCCGCTACGGCTTGACCGGGGCCGAAGCCGCGTTTGCCAGCACTGCTTCGCTTTTGGTCACCACCAGCCCGCAGACCTTTCGCACCGCCAGCCTCTTGCCCCTGCGCCACATTGCCCTGGTGCCCTTCGAGCGCCTCTACCCGACCATGGAAGATTGGTTGCGCGAACGCCGCGCCGCCGGAGACCTGGCCGATTTTATCCAGCAGCACGCCAACACGGCCATGATCAGCGGGCCGAGCAAGTCCGCGGACATCGAAATGAACCTGACGCTGGGCGTGCATGGCCCCAAATTTGTCCACGTGATCTTGTTTGGGCGCACCAGTGAAGCGGAACCGCCGCGGCCCGTGCTGGATTTTGATGAGCCTGATGAATGAATGGTGGGGCTCGGCCAGACCGTGTTGTTGGGCGGTTAATATTAACGAAGGAACATCAAAATAGGGCGAAGTCCCATAATGGTTGAGCGGGTTTGCATAATGAGTTAGCTGTATGCTAATATCTGATCTATGTATGAAATCATCTTCGCCAAGCAGGCCGTGCGAACCTTGCGCAAACTGCCCAGAAATGTCGCACATCTGATCCGGATGAAGATTGATGAGATTGCGCTCAATCCTCACGCTACCCACAATAATGTAATGAAGCTTGTGGGGCGACCGGGATATCGTCTACGCGTAGGCGATTGGCGAATTCTTTATGAGTTACAAGATCAGAAATTGATACTGCTTGTGGTGAAAATTGGACCGCGTGGCGAGGTGTACGAATGAGCATACAAGTCATTGAGAAGGACGGGCGAATCGAGTGGGCGGTTATTCCTTACAAGGAGTATCAAAGGCTTGTTGAAGCAAGTGAAATGTTGGCTGATATCCGAGATTTTGATGCCACTCGAGCCCAGATCGAAGCTGGTGAGGAATTGATTCCGAGCCAAGTTGTGTATGCGCTACTAGATGGCGAGAACCCAATCCGAGTATGGCGAGCGTATCGAAAGTTGACCCAGCAACAACTAGCGGAACAAGCAGAGTTGAGCAAGCCGTATTTATCTCAACTGGAATCGGGAAAGCGGCGCGGTAGTGTAGAAATACTCAAAAGGATTGCCAAAGTTCTTGATTTGAGTGTAGAGGATTTGGTGGCAGAGGAATGACATCGGCTGATCTTTCTCTGGTAACGGGGCCTGTTGTAGGATCAGGTTGTGCGTTTGTCGCTTGCAGGTGAGCTAGGGGTTGGGCAGAATCCGGGGTGAGCATGAGCCAGGCAGCGAAAACGCGGCTGCACGCAAACAGTTTGGCTGCTACGATAATTTGCCACACCGGGCCGCTCGTGCTATACTGCCGCGTACGAATCGGGGTGTAGCGCAGCTCGGTAGCGCACTTCAATGGGGTTGAAGTGGTCGGAGGTTCAAATCCTCTCACCCCGACTTTTTTTACATCAGTAGTGTTATTCTGTTGCATTGCTTTCAAAGATGTGGTTCACCAGGTCATTGACCTGGTTTTTTTATTGGTCACCCCGTTAGACGCGTGCTGGCTACGCCTGCCCATGAGTGCTTCCAGACGAATAAACTCCTTGCCTGCTTCGGCTCTGACTGTCAGTTCACCAGTATTACCAAAAATGATACGCGTGGGTTTTTAGAGCATCTGCGCACCACTGGCACCTTGAACTTCAATAGGTGATAAAGATATCTTCTATCTCGCCTCGGCCCTGTGTTAACCTCGGCGATCATGTCGGATGATAGCCGATATCTATGTATTCGCCGCCTGCTATGCCATGCATCTGGAAGCGGCGTTTGAACTCATAGGACTGGCTGAGGACATCCCATGCTGCTTGCACGCTTTGTCATACTGCCGAGCGTTTCAGCCAGTTGCAACACCCTCAGTCGCTGATGGGCCAACTTATCTTCTGCTTCCATTGTCTCTTTCCTCCTTGCTATAGTCTATTTCCATTTTGCACGGAAAGAACCATAGTAATACAAGAAAAATCTCTCAATTGACAATCGTATGTGGGCAATACAATTCGGCCTTGTAAGCAGCGTAAGATAGGGAATGCTCTAAAAGTTCTTGAAATGTATAGATTCCAAAGATCACATTAGACAAATGAACCCCATCTAACAAAAGCACTTTTAATTCTTTCCCTTTGGGTAGGCTATTGATTACCCCTTCGGTAAATCCGCTCATGGAAATGAGTATACCGCGTTGTTCAAATTTTCCATCCACTTTGAAATAAAAGCTGCCCATATCACTTGGTCCACTCTGTTCCCCTTTCCACTTCAATTCAATTAGATAGTAGTGGCCGTCATATTTGATTCCACCATCAATTTGCTCGCCCTCAATTTTGAATGGGGCTTGGACCGGAATGCCACTTATCGTCATTAACTTCTGAAAAAGGGTCTCAAGCGCATAGCCTCTTTTTTGAGGAGATAAATCGTTATACTGTAAAAATTCTTCACGCAGTTTCAGAAGCTGTGTATCATAAGTTTCTTGTTTTGCTGTTTGTGCTCTGTATCGTATTGAATCTCGATATTCTTTATCACGATTTTGTTGATGGATCACTTCTCGTAATTTAAGCGCAGATCGCTCGGCTTTATCTATTCTGTGCTTTTCATTTTGTAACACAAAGTTTTGATGCTCTACAAGTATTCTGACAAAATTTCTAGAGACTTCTAATCGTCGATTGAAATCAGCATCTCGTAAATGATCATAGAGAACATCCATGAGCTGTCGCTTCGTTAGGTTCTTCCCATCAATATCCTTCTGTTCATAGATGATGTTAGCCAACTTGAGATCAATCCCTGAGCGAAGCCATGCTTTACGCAAATCTGCTCGATACCAATATAAATTGGAGATACCCTCTTTAATTAAAACTTCGATTTCTTCGTTAAACACATCAATCATAAATATAATTCCTTTCTGAGAGCCTACTGCCCTTAAATTTATGCCGACCTGTAGTTTGGTTATCAACGGAGAATCTGTCTGGCCGAAGGGCTGGCCCTATTGACCTGAACATAGTAAATCTGATGTAGCAAATGTTGGATCAATGGTGACTACGGCAGTGAGCTAATATTGTTAATGAGTGAATTGAATGATCGCTATATATCGCTCAATTTGCTTGATTGTTTCTCACCCCTATGCTCCTCTGACTTTTTATCAAGCTCACTTAAACAGTAAGCGTCTAAATCGTAGCTAAGCTTTTGGTAACGTGCCCATAAAATGCTAAAAGCGCAGAAAAGCGCTAGCCCACAAACTCCAGTTAGGTAAACCATATCCCACTGATCAATACGCCAAAAGCGAATAACTAGCGCTATCGTGGCAAATAAGCTGGTTATAGCTGTACCTCTTGCAATTCGGTCTCGACTACTATACATATCTACTAATTTTGCCAATTCGATTGAATGGGTATGAAGTTGAGCATAAAATTTAGCAGATGAATCTATTTGAACTCCGTATTTCTCATTTACTTTTCTTCTCAGACGCTGTCGTATCGGTCTCAACAAAAGATAACCAATGAAGTCGATCAGCATACCTATCACGTAAGCCATAGGTATATAAAGGAGCAAGAGATATTCTTTTAAGGGGATCAAATGTGTATTTATTGTTAATAAGGGTAAAACCCAAATTAGTGTGATCGCCCCGATTACTAAATATTCGATAAATAACCCTGGTAGCTGCATGTTACAGACCTGTGCATTGTAGATATAATTATCGTCTTAACGCTATTCGACTACACCAGAACTATAGAACTGTTTGTCTAGGCTTGCCTTTATGACAATTCAATGTGGAATACTATAACTATACCCTGCTGTATCTTCAGCTTCGGCCAATCAGCTAAACTCTTAATCCCCTATGAACGACAAAGGCACGACATCACTACCGACCAAACCTTATCACCAAAGGGAAGCACGTCGAGTATGCCTGAACTGAGCGCATCAGGTGCAGCGGATGTTCGGCGTGCCGAGGTATCTAAATACGTTGCATAAACAATGGTCAGTTACTTTTTGGCTTTTCCTTCCATGTATTCACTAAGCTCTGAAACTCTTCATCACCTACACTTAATCTTTTTGCGACTGCTTTAAGCCCTTCCCAATCTATTCCGTACTCATTTAGAGGCTTAGCATTCTCCCAGAGAGATGACCAATAATCCATGAGAAGTTTAGAAGTATCACCACCTTTGATCAGGGCTAAGCCTGAATTCCCGCTCTGCACCGAGTTAGAATATCCACCTAAATAAAAATTTTCGTCGTTAACCGACAAAATATTTAATACAGGAATAGCCTTGGGTGGCGCATCGTAATATCGAATAGAATAACGTTTCCCCTCAAATGCGATTAGCCTAGAAACAATAAACTCTAGTTCTGTCTTATCGTATATTATGTAAACACTGCTGTAGCTTATCTCATTCCTGGCAATTCGCTGATAGATAGATTTGTAGAGTTGGTTATGACCCTGAAGTGGGTTCTCTGCCTTACCTCTACTCGGCACTAGGTTTGTATCCCATACATGCCTAGTCTTATCTAGCAAGACATTGTGACAAGCATGAGCAAAAAGATCATTACTGCTTGTGAATAGCTCAACAGTGGCCCCATTCAAACTTCTTCGTAGATTATCGTTCTCAGTAACAAATCTATTTGTTAGAGCTACAATTGCCCCTAAGACAAAACCTATTGCGACTATAACCAGCCTCAGACCGTTTTCTGCCGATATGTTCAACAACGGCGTAAAATCCAAGACTCCAATTACAATTGCGATAATACCGCACGCTAAAAGGGTCAATCCATCCCACCCAAGCCTCGAATAAAGTCTGGACACATTCACCTCGATCAGGGTACAATAAGAACATGTACCGCTTATTTTGTTCAACAGTTGGCGAGAAGTTTTTAAGTGACCTCAGTATACGGTAAGCATAGGTGTTACGCAACCAGAAATTTTGAACTGTACTACTAAGTTGCTTGTCAACCTCAGACAACATATCCCTGGCGCTCCCCCAAAGCCATGCCGGTTGACGCCCCTGCCTGGATGTGATAAAGTCGGCCTGACCACGAGCCAATCTCAGGTGTACCGAAGACCACACCTCATCAAACGAACTATACCCGATGAATCCGCAAGAGTTTGTTGCCAAATGGCGGAGTACTACCCTGCGTGAACGGGCCGCCGCCCAGGAGCACTTTATTGATCTGTGCCGCCTCGTCGGCCACCCGACCCCAGCCGAGGATGACCCCACCGGCCAGCGCTTCACGTTTGAAGCCGGCGCGAACAAACAAACGGGCGGGCAGGGCTGGGCCGATGTCTGGAAGCGAGGCTATTTTGCCTGGGAGTACAAAGGCAAGCACGCCAACCTTGAGCGCGCCTATGGGCAATTGCTCCAATACCGCGAATCTCTCCAGAATCCGCCGCTGCTGGTGGTGAGCGATCTTGACCGGATCGTCGTTCATACGAATTTCACCAACACGGTCAAACAGATTGTCACCATCCCATTGGATGACCTGCTCACGCCGGATGGGATGCGCCATTTGCGCGCCATCTTCTATGAGCCAGAGAGCTTTCGGGCACCCCAGACCACCGAACAGGTGACCCGTGAGGCGGCCAGCGAGTTTGCAAAACTGGCCGAACATCTCCGCCAGCAGGGGCACGAACCGACGCGCACCGCTCATTTCCTGATCCGCTTGCTCTTCTGCCTCTTTTCAGAAGATATTGAAATCCTGCCCAAAGCGCTCTTTTCCCGCCTGGTGGACCGCGGCCGCCAACGACCGAGCGCATTTACGCAACAATTGCAGCAATTGTTCGATGCGATGGCGACGGGCGGTTTCTTCGGGGAACATGAGATCCGCCACTTCAATGGCGGTTTGTTTGATAGCAGCGAGGCGCTGGCCCTAGACCGGGCGGGCCTGGACATTCTCTATGGCGTTACGCAATTGGACTGGTCCAACATCGAGCCGTCGATCTTTGGCACCTTGTTTGAACGCAGCCTGGACCCAGCCAAGCGCTCCCAGTTAGGCGCGCACTACACCAGCCGCGAAGACATTTTGCTGATTGTCGAGCCGGTCTTGATGGCTCCCTTGCGCCGCCGCTGGGCCGAAGTGCAGCAGCACGCTCAGGATCTGGCTCGCCGCCGCGATGGGGCAAGTGATCAGGGGCAACGCACGCGTCGCCAAAATGAACTCGGCAAGCTTTTGCTGGACTTCGCCCTGGAGATTGCCAGCATCCGCGTGCTGGATCCGGCCTGTGGCAGTGGCAATTTTCTCTATGTCGCGCTCAAGCAGTTGCTGGATCTGGAAAAAGAGGTCAGCAATTTTGCGACCGATGTCGGGGCGAGTCGGCTCTTTCCGCAGGCCAACCCAGAGCAGCTTTATGGCATCGAACTCAACGAGTATGCTTATGAACTGGCCCAGGCCACGGTTTGGATCGGCTATATCCAGTGGCTGCACGACAATGGCTTTGGTGTGCCGCCTGAACCCATCCTCAAGCCGCTGGACAACATCAAGAACATGGATGCGATCCTGGCCTATGATGCCGAAGGCAAGCCGGTCGAACCAGCGTGGCCGGAGGCCGACATAATTATTGGTAATCCGCCATTTCTTGGGGGGGAACAAAATCAGGCAAGAACTTGGAGACAAGTATGTGGATTCGTTATTTGCATTATACGAAGGCCGCGTACCAGCATTTGCCGACCTTGTCTGTTACTGGTTTGAACGCGCAAGGGCCTATATCGAACAAGGCATAGTAAAAAGGGCCGGACTCTTAGCCACTCAAGGGATCCGAGGCGGTGTTAATCGACGTATCTTAGAACACATCAAAGCGACCGGTGATATATTCTTTGCTTGGAGCGACCGAGCTTGGATACTTGATGGTGCCGCTGTCCGCGTTAGTATGGTTGGTTTTGACAATGGAAGCGAGCAATACAAAGTATTGGATGGTACGCAAACTGAAAATATCAATCCCGACTTGTCATCGGCCTCTGATCTGACAATTGCGATACCGCTTTTAGAAAACAAAAAGTTAGGGTTTCGGGGCAACCAAAAAGGTGGCCCATTCGATATTAACTCAGAGCTTGCATATAACATGCTTCGTGCCCCAAATCCCAATGGTAGGCCAAACAGCGATGTTGTAAAGCCGTGGGTCAATGGGTTTGATGTTACCCGCCGCAACCGAAATATGTGGCTCATTGACTTTGGTACAAATATGCCGCTTGAGTCTGCTTCTCTGTATGAAGAACCTTTTGAGTACGTTAAAAACTATGTCTACCCAGTTCGCAAGGATAACAACCGAAAAGCTTATAGAGAACGTTGGTGGATACACGCAGAAGCAAGACCTAGTATGCGGTCCGCAATCGCTGCACTTAGCCGTTTTATCGTTACACCGCATGTTTCAAAGCATCGATTATTTGCCTGGCTTCGACAAGGTACAATTCCTGATCATGAGTTGATTGTAGTAGCTCGCGAAGATGACTATTTTTTTGGCGTGCTCCACTCTAAGCTCCATGAACTCTGGGCCCGTCGTACTGGTACACAGTTGCGTGAAGCGGAAAGCGGATTCAGGTATACACCAACCACCACCTTCGAAACCTTCCCCTTCCCCTGGCCGCCCGGGCAGGAACCCACAGATGATCCACGCGTGCAAGCCATTGCCCAGGCCGCCCAGGATCTGGTCGAAAAGCGCGATGCCTGGTTGAATCCGCCCGGCCTGAGCGAAGCCGAATTGAAGAAGCGCACCCTCACCAACCTCTACAACCAACGCCCCACCTGGCTGGATCTGGCCCACAAAAAACTGGATCACGCGGTCTTTGCCGCCTATGGCTGGCCGGATGATGTAAGCGATGAGGAGATCCTGAGCCGCTTACTGGCGCTGAATCTGGAGCGGGCGAAGGGACAAGGTTAGCCGGACAAGTCGGCCAACCTGTAGCTCACCTGTGGGCGATATAAGCACACCCAGATGATAAGCGCAACCTCGCCATCGAAAACCGTCGGATGGTGTAGCCGCCCGCGCCATCACCCCCGGAGCGCAGCGAAACGGGTGCAGCGCATGTTCGGCAGCGGCTATTCGCTAAAAGAATACAGCGGGTGAAACGCCAAAACGCTGCGAAAGTGCTCGGATTTGCCGTACGTTGAGCGTTCGCTTGCCAGCCAAGATCTCAGAGATAACTCCTTGTGAACCGATCTCAGGCAAGCTCGATTGTGTCAACCCGTGCTCCGTCATCAAATGGGCTAGCACATCAATGCCACTGCTTGGCTCAAACTGAAAATAACGTTCTTCGTATGTGTGAATTAGGCTCCCTAATGTATCCAGTAGTTCATATAACGGATGCGCTTCATCTGTCCCTACTTCATCGACTAGACGATTGAGCCGTTCCACAGCCATGTCATATTCTGCCTCATTGCGGATCACGAACAATGGGCTCAGGGCTTGCCAATGCGCTTGCACTTCCCGGGTGATGATCGTCATTCCTTCCATGCTCCTCGGTCGTACTCCTGATGTGTGAGCACATGCCGAACATACACTTTGCCTCGATTAAAATGGATTGAGGCGATCAAACGGTATTTATTCCCATCGATGTTAAAGACCACCAACTCATTCACCAGATCGGCTGATGGGAAAGTCACTCGTAACTCGGCGAAATTCTGGTAGATACTTTGTTCAACAATTTTGTACCATCGCAACAAAGCGGTTTCGCTATCTGGGTAGCGTTCCCAAAAGGTTTGCAATGCCTTGCGCGAAATGATGTGCATAATACGATTGTATCTCTTTTTGAGATTGTACACAAATTTATTAAAACCCGACTCCGAACAGCCGAACCTGTAACTGAGCAGTCGAGGGCGAAAGCACTATGACAAATTAAAGGTCTTACTGTAAGCTGGATCACGCGGTCTTTGCCGCCTATGGCTGGCCGAATGATGTAAGCGATGAGGAGATCCTGAGCCGCTTACTGACGCTGAATCTGGCGCGGGCGGGACTGCAAGGTTAGCTAAATTTTTTCTCGTCCAGCTAATCAGTCAATTCTTTGTGCTTTGTCCAGCTACGTTGCTGACTGTGCGCGGCGAAGGGTTCACCTAAAATGGATCGAGGCGATCATGACGATTTGCGTAATCCCTAGCTGAAGCGTGGATCCGCTTGCGCCCCGCGTCGGAGCGAACGCCATTGCTGACAGAGATCTTGGGCAGCCTCGGCCCAAGTTGGGAATTGAAAGTTGTAGCCCGCCTGCAACAACCTGCCTGGCACAACTCGCCGACTCTTCAAAATTAGCTCTGTTTCAGTCTGCATCAGCCTGGCCCCGACTTCCAGCATCCACTCGTTTGCTGGCAAACCAATCGGCATTCCCCAGGCAGCGCGCAAAATTCGCATAAACTCAGCATTCTGCACCGGGTTTGGGGCCGCTAAATTCACCGCCCCTGCAAATCGCTCATCTTCTATCAAGCGCTCAATTATCCGCACAAAATCCTGCTCGTGTATCCAGGAGACATATTGCCGACCGTCACCGGATTGTCCACCGAGCCCGTAGCGCACTAAACCGAGCAATGTATCAAAAATCCCGCCGCGATCTGCACTCATCACCATGGCGGACCGCAACAGGACCTTGCGCGTTTTGGGGGTAATTTGCTCGTTCAATGCGGCTTCCCAGGTACGCGCAACATCGATGCTGAACCGCCATGTCTCTGGTACGTTTGCCTCTGCCCCACCGAGGATGCCCGTCGCTTCGTCGTTCGCTGCATCATAGCGATGGGCGTAGATCGTGGCTGTGCTTGCCTGGAGCCACACCGGTGGTGGATGAACCGCCTGTGCAATCGCCTTACCGACAATTCGGGTGGAATGCACGCGCGATTCCTGGATCAACGTACGGTTTGCCGGGTTGTAGCGACAATTTACGCTGCGTCCAGCCAGATTGATCACCACATCGGCTGCTTCCAATTCCTGTGTCCAGGAACCAATGGTTTCGGCATCCCATTCAACAACGCGCCATGGCGCGTTTGTGGGCCGACGGCTCAGCACGACAACCGCATGACCTTGCTTGTGAAAATAGCGGGCGAGGAGTGTTCCGACCTGTCCTGACCCACCAGGAATTATGATTTTCATCGTGTCTCCCACTACAAGATTGTCATCGAACCTTTAACGTAAATCACAGAAAGTTTTTAAAAATCTTCTCCACAGATTGCGCAGATTTCACAGATGAAAAATTAAAATC
>CAZIRP010000123.1:0-13727 GCA_964541665.1 uncultured Caldilineaceae bacterium
TGGCTGGCAGCTTGCGCTATTCATTCCACCCGAACAATACCAGTTTGCCGGGTGGTTTGTGGCTGGTACGGGTACGCTGATCTGTTTGGTAGGAGCCGCCAAGAAATGAGAACACAACTACAAGACAAACAACAACAGGTGATCTATATCGAGGAGCCAGCCGAGCCGCAGCGGATTGTTGTTGTGCGACCGATGAGCCGACAGAAGCGCAACCGGCGAGCGGTGGATCGGGCTGGCCTGTTTATGGTTCCGTTCTGGCTGGGTGTCTTTATGATGATCGGCTTGGTCTTTGCGCTCGATGATGCGGACTGGCTGATCAAGCGTTTCGTTGTGGCACTGGGCATTCTCTTCTTTGCTGGTGGGTTGTGCGCTTTTGCTGCTTCGGTGTGGTTCGAGGTCAAGGGGGCATTCGAGGCCATGTGGTACGGGGAGGATTATTACCATGACTAACCGAATCAGCATCGATCAGCAACGCCAACTAGGCATACGACGCCAGCAATCACCCGCGGCGAACTTCGTTCCAGCCGAACGCATGGAGATTCTACCCAGCCGCCATGAGGTTGTAGACCCCTACGCTCATGCACCGGCACTGGAAAGCGTACAGCACGTGACCCGCTGGGAATACAACCCACAATCAAGAGCATGGGCCATGCTGACCAAGACCAGTGCAGTAACCGCAGCCCTGGCCGTGTTGACGATGGCTGCAATGTTCATGCTGTCGCAATGGACATTCCTGGCCTGGTTGCTGCTGGCCAGCATCGAATGGGTGATCTGTTTCCTGGCGCTGGCTATCCTGGACTGGCGAGAGACCCCGAGCGCCCACACCTGGCACCTGACTAGCGGCTACCTCCGCCTGATGGAACGTGAGCAACGAGCCCGCTTGCGCCGTATGTACGGGGATGATGGAGAAGAATAACGATGAACCGAACCTTCGAGAAGGTTATCAACCGGGCCGCAGACTTCACCGGCAGCTATGGCCACACCCGCACCGCACCGGAGCGCAGCGACGCCTTAGCACTGGCAGCCCTGGCCGCTAGAGCAGCCGATCAACAGTTGGAATTGTTCGCCCGCTGGTGCTATGAACAGGCCACGCCAGGCGGGCCCTATGCCCACATTATGGCAGATGGGCAGATCCCAACCGGAGTTTGGACGCCGTGGGGTGCATCCGGCAAATCCAAGATGACCCGCACCGACCGCGATATATTGCGCCGATGGTTGCTGACCATGCAGCAAGGGCGGCACTTCCCGCTATGGTTCTACCGACCAGCTACCCGCCGATGGCATGTGGACTTGACCCGCTATGGTGATCTAACCGATGCCCTTGACTGGCTGAAGCGTCACCCGATCCACCCGCAAGACTGGTTAAATCTGAGGCTTGCCCGACTGCAACGGAAATAAGCAGCTAGGTATGCGGAAATATGCAGCCAGCTATGCAGGGGTATGCGGGGGTAGGCAGCGAAATATGTAGGGGTATGCAGCCAGGTATGCGCAGGTAGGTAGCTGGGTAGGTAGAAATAGGCAGCTAGGTACGCGGAAATATGTCAAACCAGTGTGAGACAACAAACCATGCACGACACCGACGATAACTTATCTGATGTTCTGGCAACACTGAACCGCATCAGCCAAAACATTATCAGATTGCAACGACAAATCTTTTTGCTGAGCGAGCAGGCCAAGCAAAACAATTGGACAGATCAACCTAACAACCAGGAGGATTCACAATGGCAGTCAGTCTTGAGAAACAACTCTACCAACCAGGACGAACCTACCGCTTGATCTTCACCGATGGCAAAGGCGTTACTGGTAAGCTGGTGGAGTACGACCGTTACAATCTGTTGATTGACGTGGCTGGGGAGACGGGAACACAACGCATCATGGTATTCAAACATGCGTTGCGTTGGGTGGTGGTCGGCATGGTGACGGATGCCGAACCAACATCAGCCTGACAAGGGAGAGTGAGTCGCCGTCCCGCCCGTCCTGTGGAGGTCATGCGTTTGCATAACGTCCACAGGACGGGACGGAGCGGCAAGATTTGTTGCACAATTTGGAACACACAACTTATGCAGCCCTCATTAGTGACAATGGCATACACTGGATCTTGTAACCTGAGTTACAACAAGGGTGGGATTGATTCGCAAAATTATATGCAGAGTAATTTGGGAATGATGTTTCGTTGTGGTACACTATGTCCAAGCAAACATGCGCCCGTAGTTATTGGCGCACATAACCTACTTAGTGATGAACTTGGCGGGGCAATCTTCTCTCTACTGCACTTCGGTGTGGCGGGGTTGATTGCCCCGCTTTTTCTTTTTCCATTCGTTCAAGGAGGATGACCCGTGGGCAATCCCATGATTCGGGCCAGAGTCAAGCCCGACCACATCGCCAAACTAGATCGATTCAGCCAAGTGACTGGCTTGAATCATTCACAACTGTTGCGCTTGTTTGTTGAGCGGGCCGAACTTCAAGGCAGCCCAACGATCAGCGTGACGATTCCCCCAAACAGCAACACCGATGCAACCAGCCAGCAAGCAGAGCGCATCGGTGTTGAGTAAACCGTCCAACAATTGTTGCCCAAAAAGCCAAACCCCGGCAGGAACCGGGGCTTTGGTGGGACGGGCAGCAACTATATTGAAAGGCAAGGAAATGATACCTCAAACTAATGACGCGCGCAACTCTGCGCATGTCCCAACCAATGTTGTTACCCTTGAGTTTCACACTCTTTTAGCTGACCTTTGGCGCGGCGGATCGTTCGGCCACTTCTGGACGAAGACCACAAGCGGCGTTGCACATACCCATTGGTGCAGCACGGACAGCCCTAGCTTTCCCGATGTTCTTCCCAATCACAACATTTACCTTGGCGTGCATCCGGTCAATCAAATCCCATCGACCAACCGACGTGGTGAGCCCGTTGCACCTGAGCAAGTACGGTCACAACTACCCCATATCGCAGCGGTGAATTGCCTCTTTGCTGAGTGGGACACAAATGATACCTTCCCAACAAAAGATGCAATCTTAGCCCATCTGGACACTTTGCCGATCTATCCTTCTGGCTTATGGGATAGCGGCGGGGGCCTTCAAGGTGTGTGGGTATTTAATAGTTCCATCCCTGTGGACGACACAAACCGCGAGCATCTCCGGCAGCTACAATCTGATTGGGTTGATTATGTACGAGCAGACCCAGGAGCTAAAGACTTAGCGCGGGTATTGCGTGTGCCTGGAACCGTCAATTGGAAAGCAAAGTACGCGCCGAATTATCCGACCGTCACACTACTTGACTACAACCGTTATCGGCTCTACCGATTGGCCGACTTCGAACAACTGATTGCCGAGTTTCGCAGCAAGCAACAACAGACATCCACAGGAGAGGGAGAGCAGCCCATACCCGCGGCTATCAACCTGGACGATCAAGAACTATGGGACAAGATGTTTGCTAGTCAAAACGGCGAGCGCATCCGGCGTCTGTATGATGGCAACTTATCAGACCATCACAACGATCACAGCGCGGCAGACCAAGCACTGTGCAATGACCTTGCTTATTGGACTGGCAAAGATGTAGCCCGTATTGACCGCATGTTTCGGCAGTCTGGTTTGATGCGTGATAAGTGGGATGAACGGAAGGACTACCGAGACATAACCATTAACAAAGCGATCAACGCTACCCCGCGCACCTATAACCCTGACTACCGCAGTAGCAATCCGGCACAAGGAAACCCAGCAGGGGCGGCGAAGAAGCGCAGCCAGTTTGCACATCCGTTTACGGGGCAGATGATTGACGCCGACCCATCAACCCCATTAGATGGTGAAGCAACGCAATCAGCCAGTGACGACAGGGACGGTAGGGACGATGGGAAGAAGTCTGGATCTGGCGACAAGCCAAAGCAAGCCGATCAACTCTTACTACTTGCTGAGCAGCATGGTCATTTCTTTATTGGCAGAGGGGATAGCCAACCGTATGCGTCTGTCCTAGTTGATGGTCATCGGGAATGTTATCGCCTCAACTCTGCTAGGTTCACTGGCTGGCTGGCGCAACTTTTCTATGATAGCTACCGCACCATGTGCAGCGCCCAGGCTGTGACCGATGTAAAACATTTGCTGGCTTTCAAAGCCCGTGAATTTGTTGAGGATGTGTTCTTACGCGTCGGCCACCACGAAGGGAAAGTCTACATTGACATTGGTTCGCCAGAGGGTGACGCCATTGAAGTTGATGAAACAGGTTGGCGAATCGTACCGATTGCGCCCGTCAATTTCCGGCGAACCGAAGCAATGCTACCCCTCGTCTTGCCAACCGAGTGCAAAGACCCTCGCATTTTGACGAAGTATCTGAACATCGAACCAGATGATTGGCCGCTGCTAGCGGCTTGGGTAATCGCCGCTCTTCATCCTCGGGGGCCATATCCGATTCTAGCTTTCCTGAGTCGGGCGGGTAGTGGTAAGTCCACCCAGTTGCGTGTACTCAAACGTATCCTTGACCCATCATCCGCCGAGCTTCGATCACAGCCGGGAGATGTGCGTGACCTCTTCATTGCCGCGGCGAATAGTTGGGTACTTGCTTTTGATAACGTGTCTCAGTTGTCGCCAGAAGTGTCAGATGCCTTGTGCGTCATTGCTACGGGCGGTGGGTATACCAAGCGAGCCAACTATACCGATGGTGAGGAGACGGTGATCAATGTGCAACGTCCCATCTTGATCAATGGCGTTGGAGATATTATCAGCCGCCCTGACTTGATGGATAGAGCTATTCCCATCGGCACCCCCTACATTGCCGAAAGCAAACGTCGCGATGAAACAGAATTTTGGGAAGGGTTCGAGCAGGATAAATCGCAGATTCTTGGGGCATTTCTCCACGCTCTATCGGTTGGTTTGGCAAATGTTTCATCAACTGTACTAACCAACAGACCGCGCATGGCTGACTTTGCCCGACTAGCTACAGCGGCAGAACCAGCGTATTCAGACGGGGTAAACAACTTTGGAAAGCAATATGCGGCCAACCGTGAGGACGCAGCCGACACCATCATTAGCAACTCGCCATTGGGTGAAGTTTTGTTACGCGTCTTGGGGACATCTACCAGTATCAAACTAGAACCGGAAGAACTGTTTACCCGCCTAAATGCCGAAGCCACTGAGTACGATAAAAAAGCGGACGGCTGGCCGAAACACAGCAACAAACTAAGGGGAGCCTTGCAAGAGATCGCCGTAGCGTTGGACAAGTTAGGTATCCAAACCAAACGCTACAAATCAAACGGCATTCGTTGGATTGAAATCTGGCGAACTCAATGACATCCACAGGAGGGGGGTAAGTCTCCTTACTGATTATGTAAGGTAACTCTTTCTATAGAATGAAGTTATAAAGTATCGTCCCTGATCGTCCCTGTTGCCTCCCCCTCTCCTGTGAATGTCTTAAAAGACAGGGACGATGCAGGGACGATACCCCCCCAAACAGGGACGATACTCACCTAAAACAGGGACGATGCTTGCAAGAAAGACAGGGACGATACTGAGGTAACAGGGACGATGCAGGGACGGTCAAAGGGGCGATAAAGGGCCATGTATATTATTGATCGTCCCTGTTGGAATTGTTAGATATATCAATCAACATATGTGTATTTTTCGTTAGCAATCAATTACTATACGCATATAAAAAATTACTATACGTAAAGCAGGGACGATACTTTACCAACTTACTCTATGAGGGTATCAACTATTGCGGAAGGTACCAGAACCGTAAGGTTCGAAAGGAAACATAACCATGACTGAACACACTTGGGCCAGTGGGATTCTACTGGAGACCATGAAGAAACATCCTGAATTAACTTACCGTGGCTGGGCATGGCAGGCAGACTTAGCCGACGGGGGCCACTGGTGTTTAGACGAAGATGACCCAGCCCAACGGCACCCTCGATACCTGGAGAGCCGACACGCTTTGTCAATGGCGATTGATGAATTTGCCGAGGCTTACGAATGGGTAGCTTTCAATCTCACCAAGATTAAGAGCTTCAATCTTCGTCAATCATCCTATGGTTACAAGCACCTATGCGAGAATCGTATCAGGCGCTATGTCGCCAACGGCACCATGATTGCAGCGTTCCTTGCCAACGGCTACCGATGCAAGCCCGTGTGCTTACGTCATCCCAACGTAGTATTCAACGTTAGCGAACATGACATACGCAACGAGGAACGCGCAAGGGACGGGCTACCGAAGCGTTTCCACCGTCCATTCGTTCGCAAGCGAGCAAGGGTCTAGTAACGTCCACAGGGGGGCAGAGTCCCCCTTCCCCACCCAACCATACGGGCAGATACACTTAGTGTCATGTTGACAACAACCCATATTGAGTGTCGAACTATTCGTGCAAATACACTTGTCTATGCTGTCTCATCCCTGCATAGACAAGCAACATAGAGTTGGGCAGATTCAATCCCCCGATTAGGTTTTTGAAAAACGTGGGGATACAGGTCTGATGCGTTGAGGTGTGGTGTAGTCTGGAGTAGTCCCCTGTGTTGTGGTGTCTTGTCTTGTGGTGCCCTGCTATCGCAGTATCGAACCTACACTCCCTTAACTCTCTACGATTGTTGATACTTCTCTGCGTCCTGTGGATGTCAATAGCCTCTATGGTCTTGAGGGCCACCAGTATCCCCCACGCCTGTGGGCATCTCTTTCTTGTCCGGCAACCGCACCGCTCATTGATCGCTCAGATCCGCATAGCGATCACCACGGCGTTTTATATGCCACCCCTAGACATTCACACCAAACCAACCACCAAACGCTTCTAGGGCCATTCTACGCAGCCTAGAGATCAATACTCTGGTGAGCAACTGGCAGCGATCACAAGGGCAGCTTGGTAGCCCGACAAGAGGAAAGAGATTCGCAGCCTCTCCCCTTGTCAGGCAATAGGTCAATCACAACCGCAACCCTAACATATCACACGGTGCACTATGTAGATCCTGCTGCACACCGAGGTAACGCTCGGTAGTTTGGATCGAGCTATGGCCTAAGCTCAATTGAATCTGGTCGATTGCTGAGCCGCCCTTGTGGGCCAGCTTAGCAAAGGTTCTGCGCAGGTCATGCGGTGCGGCATTGATGCCGATCTGCTTGGTGTACTCAACAACTACATCATGGATTGCCTGAGAGGTCATAGCAGACTTTTGCACATGCCCACCGCGGCGAATACCCAGGAAGATTGTACCGGCCGCGATGCCCGCAGCTTGGCGCCAGGCATTGACAGCAGCCTTTGTCCAACTAGGCATTGGTACCGAGCGCATCTTGTTACGCTTGCCAACCAGATCGACCACCACCCAGCGCCCTTCACGCTGCTGGATATGTTGCACTGTCAGACCGGCGCACTCTTCACGACGCAGCCCACACCCCAGCAACACAGCCAGGATAGCCCGATCTCGCAGCCCCTTGACCGTTGATACGTCCGGCGCATTGATAAGCGCTTGCGCCTGCTCTTTGCTTAACCAGTTCCCCAGCCGCTTGCCTTCACTGCGTACCCCATCCACCCGACTGATCGCCTCAGCCATCGCATGATCAATTAAGCCATTGTCGGCTGCTTCAATGGCCAGCTTGCGGATTGCCGTCAATCTCTGGTTAATGCTGGATGCACTGACCCCAGCCTCACGCAGCGCGGTAACGTGGGCCTGCACCACAGCTTTGCTTAACACATCTTGCCCACTTTGCTGATACCAGGCAATGAAGTCTGTCAACGCCCGACCATAAGCCCGCTTGGTGTGCTGGCTGGTAACAGCATCGGTCACTAAGGAGATGATTGGCTGAATGCTGTGTGCGGTTGTGGCTAGGGAAGTAGTCATGCTTGGATTCCTCATTAGGTTTTGATAAGCGGTAATATCATAAGCTATTGTACCAGACAAACATTACTTTGTCAATCCACAAATACTGCTTATTGACAACATTGCAAGCATGTGCTATCCTTATCGCAATCACATATTTTCTAATCGTGATGGGAATAGGACGCCAATTACTATGCCTGAGAAAGTACAACTTGTTTTATCAGACGAGGCACTGAGCATCATAGCTGACAACGCAACCGAGCGTAAGCGTGGTGATTTTGTGGGCCGTGTCTTGGTTGACTATAACCGTATCATGTCCGGCACTGGTGACTTAGGTGATGAGGATAGCGGGATTCTTGAACGCATCGATAACAGACTTGCGCGCATCGAGAAGCAATTAGCCGTGCTGATTGCCAGTAAATCCAGTTAGCTTGACGAAGGGAATCGGTGCGGGGTACACTGCATCAACCAAAACAAAAGCCCACGTAGTGAAGGAAACACCACGTAGGCCAGACCGATGGCACAAGCATCGGTGATAGAAGCAATTCTACCACAGAGCAAGCGCCCATCGGTATAAGGCTGATGGGCTTTTTGTTTGATAAGTATTCACTCTTAGCACTAGCCTAGTTAATTTCAATCAACCTTTGGATTGCACGCTATCACAACATATAGTTTCATTTGAAACGCAATGCACAACATGCTGTAGGATCATGCCCTCATAACTCAAACAAAGAAAATACTGGCCTCCGGAGCCAGGTGCACAGGTTCAAGTCCTGTCGAGGGTACCTTTCTTTTCCCAAGCATCCCCCTTTTTACCCTCCCATAAAGTTTGCTCAGTGGCTGCAGCCCCTGGCCGCGGCGCGGTGAATCACGCTGCTGGTCCCAGGGCTTTTTTATTTTGGTTTGGCATTGCCGACCGCCACGCTCTTGTTGTATGGGATACCCAGTAGAAGATCTGTAGGAGAGAACCAGCTTTTGAGTATTTCCTGGCGACAGATCGGCATTGTGGGCATTGTTCTGGCTGGCGCTGTGCTTGCGTGGCGCGTCGGGTTGATGGGTGCGGCAGCCCTCAATCTGCCGCAGCAACTGGGGCGGTTTGCCTTTGGCCTGTGGAGTTCCTTGTGCATGGCCGGGTTGATCTGGCTGGCGCTGCGCCTGGCCTCCTCCCCGGCAGACTATCGGCGGGCTATCCAGCCGTTTCAGCCGCGGCTGCGTTCGTTCGGGCTGGGGATACTCTGCTTTCTGGTGCCGGCCGCGATTGGCTCTGCCATTGCGCTTGGTTTGGGCTTTGTCCGCTTGGTGCCGCTGGTCTCTGGCCCCGAACTTTTGCGGATTGTGCTCACCCTGTTGGGGCTGGTATTGATCTCCGAGGCCCTGCCCGAAGAGATCCTGTTTCGGGGCTATATTTTTCATAGCCTCGGCGGAACCGCCCGGTTGTGGTTCGCCCTGGTCGGGCAAGCGTTGCTCTTCTTGTTATTCGCTTGGTTGATTGGCGCTGTCGCGGATCCGCTGGATGGCTCGTTTCTCTTCACGTTTGCGCTGGTGCTCGGCCTCCTGCGCGTGGTCTCGCAGGATATTTGGGCGGCGATTGGCTTTCACACCGCGCTGCAAACCGCGCAACAATTGCTGAGCCCAGCCTGGGTAGCTTTTGAGGTAACCGGAGGAAGCACGTTCCAGATTTTCTTGTTGGGGATGATTCCGATCAGTGCAACCATTGCGATCTTTTGGGAGAGATTGCTGAACGCCCGCGGAACAGCGCGCCAATCCACCTGACCAGCACCTTGAGTGCAGGAGAATCCCGATGAAGCTTGCTGATATTTCCCTGCTCTATGAGTACAACGATTGGGCAAACCAACGCATCCTGGCCAGCAGTGGCCAGGTGAGTACGGCCCAGTTTCTGGCCCCTTCCAACCACTATTTTGGCAGTCTGCGCAGCGCGCTCGTCCATATATTGGGCGGCGAGTATGCCTGGCGCATGTTATATCAATACCAGACGCTGGATTACTTTGACAAGCTGCAAGCGGATGATTTCCCCACGCTCGAAAGCATTGCGCAAGCCTGGCAGGCTGAAGCAGCAGCAATGCGCGCCTACCTGGCGCAATTGCAGGATGCCGATCTAACCGGGTTGGTGCGCTACACCACGACGGAAGGGCACCGCCGCGAGCGTGTGTTGTGGCACTGTTTGCTGCATGTGGTCAACCATGGCACCCAACATCGCGGCGAAGCCGCGGTGCTCCTGACCGACTATGGCGCCTCGCCCGGTGAGCTGGATTTCACCGTGTTCCTCAACGAGCGGCACGGGTAGCTGCTCCCGCGCTCATTGCAACTGTTCGGTGCGCAATTGCAGCCACAAAAGCGGCAACAGCATGGCAATAAAGACCACAACCGCCGGGCCCAGCACATCCAGGCGCCGCTGCAACAAACCCACCCCAGGCAAGAGACCCAATCCGTATAGAATATAAGCGATCAGCCCGAAGATGATGGCCCACAGCATGTTATGGACCAACACCTGGCGGGGCAGGATCTGCACTTGCGCAATCAGCAGCAAACTGAGCGTGATCACAATCGTCACCAGCGCGATCAACAGTGTCACCCCATTGATCCGCCGCCCGGTAGCGGCCAGCGAATCTGGGTCAAGTGGCGGGGCTGTTTGGTTCTCGATGGTACCCGTTGTGGTGGTCGTGGTGGTGGTAAGATCGAGCGTCGGTGTGAGGGGCGGGGACTCGACCGGGGTCACCGCCGCGGCTGGGTTCTGCACGTCCAGCGCAACTGGTTCACCGCTGGTTGCCGAGCCAGCCATTGCCCTGATCTGTAAGGTGCCTGCTCGTTCAATCGGCACCTCGCGGAGGGCGACTCCGCTGCGCGTATTCGCAGATTCGATGCTCAGAGCCACCGTCTCCCCTTCGTAATGGAGCTCAAAGCTGACCGTTGTACCATCTGGCACCGGGCGGCCATTGCGATCCAGCACCGGCCCCACGCGAAGGCGCAGCACATCACCCACGTTGAGGACGGGCAGCGTCTCGGCTTCGGGCGAGACCACCAATTCGCTCTCGCCTACGGACAACCGGATGGGCACAGGCCGCTGGGCATCGGGCTGAAGACGCTCGCTGAGGCTGCCATACGGGGTACCCGGCACACTCACGGGCGGAGCGCCAGTGGGTGTGTAACTGCGGAAGAGTGCGCGCACCGTACTCTCCAGGAAGGGGCGGGTTTTGCCATAGATACCGAAATAGGCCGACAACTTGCTGATCTCGGTGGCATCCAGGAAATACGGGGCATTTAACGAAAAGACAATCACATTTTTGCCGCGCAATTCTTCACTGCGCGTGCTCAGAAACCGTTTGAGCACATCGCTGGTTGGAGCCGCGGTCGGATTCACATCCAACATCATAAAGATGATCCACGTCGAGTCGTCGATCAACTGCTCAAGCCGCGCGATCTTGTTCCGGGTTTCCGCGGTTGCGGAGATCACTTCGCCCGTCTCCACATCCGTGGCATCGCTCGGGCCGGTTGCCGTGGTGGTGAGCGGGGCAACACTATTCACCCCCGTTGCCGGGGTGGCGGCTTGCTCTGGCGTTGGCACGTTGGCGCGTAAGAGCTGATCAAGATCCGCAAAGGTTTGGCTCTCGATGTTCTCCACCAATACCTGATTGGTCGCCTCGGCCCCGTAGAGCCGATTGATGATTGTGGCCATCTCGTCGGGGGGGAGCATCGTTTCAGCGGTGCACTGTGGGCACTCCAAAAAGAGACGACTGTCGCTAAAGATCAACAGCCGATCTTCCGATTGTGGCGCATTGGGCAACGCCGCGGCCAGATCCTGCACATCGGGGTAGAGCAAGGTGAGCGATTCACGCGCCACCTGGCCGATCACCGACACAGCATCGGCGCGTAAAGTGCCTGTCAAAACCTCAAAGTTGCTTTCAGAGACCAGCACTTGTGGCGCAGATACAATCGGCAATGTAAGGGTTGGCGTCACTGTAATGGGCATGGTCTCGGTAATGGAGGGGGCCAGCGTGACCCCATTATTCCCGTTGACCGTAGTCGGGAGCAGATAGGACGGCCCATAGAGCCGCAATTTCAAGCGTAGAATCCGCCGCACCGAGGCATCAACCTGGGCAGCGAAATCGGCATCGTTTTGATAGCGGTTTTGGAAAAAGCCAATAATCGCCTGGATGGCCGCATATTCGGTGGCCCAGTCGCCATCCAGGCTGAGGTTGTCCAGGTAGATCAGATCATGGCCCGCCGAGAAAACATCCAGGGCCACCCGCCGCGGCGTAAAGTCACTCAGGGTTGGATCGTAATAACGCTGGATCGCCGGGACACCAATCGCGTTGCTCATCAGAATGCCGCCATTGGCGTGCCATTCGGTGAAGCCCTCCTGCTCAAGTGTCATGCTCAGCTCGGGCCCCAGGCTGATCGGCGTTGCGCGGCCCGGCAATGCGCTGTACCGCATGTGGCTGGTCATCAGCCCATCGCTTATGATCACGTCTCCGGTCCGGCTGAGCACAATCGAGCTGCCACGCGTAACGCTGCGGAACGGGGCAAGCGCGGTCGACCGTATCTCTTCGATGCCCAGCTGCACCGTGGCGATCTCCTGTTCGGGCAGGCGATCGATATTCCCCTGGCCGGGGAAATGGCGGACCATGGTCGCCACCTGACCGTTGGCACCCTCATGCACGCCAGCAATATAAGCGCGGCCCATCTGCCCAACCCAATAGGGGCTGCCACCGAATGAATGGAGACTCAAGGCACCGACACTGTCCGCTCGAGGCTGGTCGAAAACATCCAGGTTGGGACCTAACAACATATTGACGCCGACGGCCCGTAATTCACGCCCGACAATTTGACCAACTCGGCGCGCCAGATCGATATTCCAGGTGGCGCCAAGGGCCATTTGCGATGGCAATGGCGTAAACCCACGCCGCAGCGAGGTATAGGGCGTGCCATCGCCCCATTGTTCCATGGCGATCAGCAATGGCAAGTTGGGCGGGGGCGCACCACTCTGGCTGGTCAGCGAGACCAGGCCCGGCGGGGGCCAGGCATCCGCCGCGGTGTAAAGCAAGGCTTGATCGTTGGGTAGCAGCACCCCATAGGCCAACGCCTGCAACTGGTTGACCAATGTTGCCACCTGACGGGGGGTATCAACCCCCAAGGCATTGCTGAAATTGCGATTCTGGGGGCTCAAAACCACGCCGCCAATGCGATAGTCGTAGATCAGCCGACTGATCTCGCTATTAAACGAGGTATTATTGCCCGCAAAGGTCACCATGAAGAGTTGGCCGACCCGATCGGCGGGGGACATCTGGGCTAAGATCGCCTCCACCTGGGCATTGAGGGCCACTTCTTCAGCTGCGGCCACCTGGGCAAGCTGTTCGGGGGTTAAGGGTGCGGGCGGGGCCACCACGGTGGGTGTGGCAACTTGCGCCTGAACGGCAGCCGCGCCGATCTGTATGAAGAGTAAAAAGCTAGCTACCAGAGCCGACCACGACCGCAGCCGGGAACTTGCTTGCTTCCATAAGCAGGACAACATTACATCCATTGCGCATCTCTATCTGGGATACTCTCACCGCTGGTCAACCAGCGAGCCATTCGCTGTTACACCAATTGTGCCAGCCGTGAATTTTAGGCCATTGACGGGGAGACACGTCATCATCACTCGATATCACCTGGTGATCGTTACTTCGTGGCCTTACCAACGTGGAAACGCATGTCAATAGTATAGTCCTCGTCAGATAGTTGCGTCAAACTGGCTATATACCTTAAGAAGCCTTTTTTTCCAGTAAATCACGTTTCTTTGCTTACAATTTGCTGAGGATATTTGTAACGCGGGCCTGGGGCCTTCCAGCGCGGCAAATTATCGCCTCTCTTCCAGTAAAGCCCAGAAACTGTCTGGAGAATCCATAACGGCGAAAGATGCCCCAGATTGCTGGCTTCTCTTATGG
>CAZIRP010000124.1:0-9299 GCA_964541665.1 uncultured Caldilineaceae bacterium
CCACAAAGCCGCAGACACCACCCTTTTTCTGCGCCTCGGCAATAATGTGCAAACAAATCGTCGTCTTACCCGAGCTTTCCGGCCCGTAGATTTCGATCACCCGGCCGCGCGGCACACCGCCCACCCCGAGGGCAATGTCCAGGCTCAGGCTGCCAGTCGGAATTGACTCGACTACCAGACGTGTCGCCTCGCCTAGCTTCATCACCGCGCCTTCGCCAAACTTTTTGTTTAAGTTGGCGAGGGTGGTTTCCAACGCCTTGGTCTTCCCCATTTCGGCAAGATCAACTACTGGGCTCGCCGTTTTTCCTTTTGCTGGACGCATCTTTGCTTATCTCCTTGGCAACACGTCTACGAGACTTATCCCTTGGCAAATTCGTTTGTGCACTGCAAATATCATTGAATAGAAGTATGATAGCACATATGTTCTGAGTGGTCAAATTGGCAAATTGACAGAAAATTTGTTATCGAAGCTGGGTAGATGCGCGGTGGATCTGCCACCGCCAAAGGCCATTTGCCCAATTGCTTCGTTGATTTTTTGACGACTAATATTTTTAAGGTGGTTGAGCGCCTGCTATAATTCCGCTGGCATGGTTGTGTGCACCACACAACTTTGCAAAGATTATTTCGTCGTCACCCTGATAGTAACCAGCGCTAACGTTTGACTGGACTGAGGAATCGTGTACCGACGTAAGCTGAATCGAGCATGGGAGACGTTGCGGTCATTGCCGATGCCGGCCATCGCCTCTGACCGATTAGTAGATTTGCATAACGACCTGACTGATTATGACACGACCATCGCCCGGCAGATGCGAGAATTTCTTCGTGGCAATTCCGTCAATCAGTCCGAGGTTCGGATCGATAGTGAGCTAGAGGAAGCTCTACGCGCGTTCAAAGCAGAAACCCCGGCAGAAGTCGAGTGTCGTCGCGAACTGTTGCGCTACAAACGCCGCATCGACGATGTGGTGCGTGGGTTGCTACGCCTTACGGATGATGAGGCCGTAGACGAAGAAGAGTGTACGCCCGCCACCATTTCCGAATAGCATTCACCGCACAGTTGTTTCTTGTTTAACCGGAGCGTCGTTCAACCCGAGCGGCGCGCCAATGGCTGATCCCGAACAAAGAGATCGGCATAACTTTCGCGCCGCTGGATGAGATGCGCCTCGCCATCCACCAACCAGAGCACTGCTGGCTTGCGGGCCCCATTATAATTGCTGCCCATCATCAGATGATATGCCCCGCTGGCTGGGATCGCGATGATTTCCCCGACTGTGACCTGGGGAAACGGCAGGTCGTGGATCAGCACATCGCCACTTTCGCAATAGGGACCGCCGAACCAGGCAGCCGCGGCGTCGGGCCGGGTTGGGTCGCTTGCGGGCAAGGCTGAATAGCGCGCCCCGTAGAGCGCGGGCCGTGGATTGTCTGCCATGCCGCCGTCGATCAAAATCCAGCGCCGCGTTCCCGCCTGTTTGAGCGCACCAACCCGATAGAGCGCCACCCCAGCCCGGGCAACCAGGCTGCGCCCCGGTTCCAATTGCAGCCGCGGCAGGGGCAATCCCCGCGCTCGGCACCCTGCAACCAGGGTGTCGGCCAGATAATTCACATAAGTTGCAATCGGTGGGTGGGGCAATTCTGTTTCATGATAGGCAACGCCCCAACCGCCACCGGGGCAGATCGCCTGGGGCAACCAGCCGAGCGTCCGCTGCCATTCGCTGATCAGATCCAGCACGGTGTTGAGGGCTGGCCCAATCGGGCTTGGATCATGAAAATGGGACCCCTGGTGAAAGTGGATGCCATAGATCGGGATGCCCTGTTGTTGCGCCAATGCAATGGCCGCGCTCGCTTCGGCGGGGCTGAAGCCAAATTTACTCTCTTCCTGGCCGGTCTGGCGATAGTGATGGGTATCGACCGCAACCCCTGGCCGGATCCGCAGCCAGATGGCCAGGCGGGCGGTTGGCGTGGCGGCCAGCAATGCCAAAAGCTGGACCAACTCGGCATAGTGATCCACAACAATCGCGCCTGCTTGTTGGATCGTGGCGCGCAAATCTTCGGCACTTTTGTTGACCCCATGCACCAATAGATTTTGGCGTTGCACGCCCGCGGCGCTGGCAATGGCTAATTCCCCGGCTCCGGTACAGTCGATCCAAAAGCCTTGCTGCTCCACCCATTGAGCGGCCGCCAGGCAGAGAAACGCCTTGCCCGCGTAGGTGATGCCGCTCTCGCCCGGGTAGGCTTTTTGTAAGGCCTGGCGATATTGTTCGGCCGCGCTGTCCATGGTGGCTTGATCGTACAGATAGAGCGGCGTGCCATGTTGCTCGGCCAGGTGAACAAGATCGTGCCCGGCAATGGTGAGCCGGGCCGCGGATCCGTTGCCGCTCACCTCCGTTGTGATGGGGAAAAGGGGAAGCCGCGCTTGAAACGCCACTGTGAGCCTCGTTCTTCGACTATAGGATGCAGGATTCGGAATCAGCGAGTTTATTTCTGAAAGCTGCGTGCTGCGGTTCTGAAGCATTTTCCTGGTGTTGGGTACGGGATTTTCCCGCTGCTGAACCCGAGCGAGCGCACACTACAAAATAACCAGCACAATCCCCAGCAAGGTGATCAACACCCCGATCAAGCTGTTGATGCTGGGGATCTCTTGGAGTAGCAAAACTCCCAGGATGATGCCGCCGGTGACTTCCTGAGCGGCAATCAGGTTGACCAGGGTTGCGTTGGTTTGGCGCAGGGCTGCATTGTACAACGTATGGCCCAATGCCAGCGGCAGCAAGCCGAGGCCCAGGACACTGGCGACCGCTTGCCACGTGTAGCCATCCCAGTGAAAATTGAAGCCAGCCACTGGCAATATCCACAAGGCGGCCAGCAGATAGACCAACCCCGCGTAGCCAAACAAGGTGGTGCGCGCCCGTTCGCTACGCCCCGCCACACTGTACAAACCAAAACAGATGGCACTGCCCACCGCCATCAGATCGCCAATTAACATGGTCGGTGTGAAGGTCGGTTCAAAGCCAGCCAGGACGGCCACACCCAGCACAGCGACCAATACTCCGCCCCATTTGCGCCGAGTCAGCCCTTCGCCGAGCAGCAGCCAAGAGAAGAGCGCGACAAAAATCGGCGCGGTGTAGACCAGGGCCAGACTGTGGGCAATGGTGGTAAATTGTAGCGAGCCGATATAGAGGCCAAGATGCAAGGCGGTGATCAGGCCAATGAGGAGGAAACGGGGCCAGGTTGCCCGTGCGGGCAATGCATGACGCTGCCAGCGAGCGATCAGCAATACCACAATGCCCGCGGTCAGGAGTCGCCCGGCAGTAATTTCATAGGCCGACAAACTTACCGCGGCCCAGCGTGCTAGAATTGGGCTGAGGCTGAAGAAGAAAACCGCGATCCCCGTGTAGAGAATTCCGCGGCGCTCACCGCTTCCCCAACCCCTCGCGACAACCGGTGTTTTGGATGGCTGCTGCAAAGTCGATATTGGCCTATGGCTTGGAAACTATCCCAATCTCGTGTGCTGCGGCAGCGTTGAGATAGTCACCTGGTGGGTGTTTTCTGGTGCTGATCGGATGCACGCCCAGCTAAGATTTAGCTCGGCAAAATTGCTACATAAATCAGACTCAAGACCATGCTCAACACAATCAGGATGCTTAAAACGTAAAAAATCATTTCACTGCGCGTTCGTTGGCGGCGCATAATTGAGTACCCTTTCTTCTCTGCTCACCGAGTTCTCTGCCCGAGAGCGGAAATTGCCAGTTTTGCGAAATTATATCATAGGCTGGTTGGGGAAGCCATTCGCGTCTGTTCAGAGCACAGGGCTTTGTCTGCACCTGGCGGGCGTGATACACTGCCGACTATGACGCGAGTTCAAGTACTTGTTTGGTCGTTCTTATTCATTGCTTGCGGTGGGGGGCTGCTCGGCTATCTGCTCAGTTCGGTTTCGCCCTGGTTCGCAGATGGCAGCCTCAACTATCCGCTGGTCTGGCTATTTTTGATCGCACTTGGGATGGCACTCTGTGGGCTGGGGAGTGGGGTTGCCCTGACCCTGCAACGCCGCTACCCGCGATTGGCTGGGGGGACGCGCTATCGTCAGCCCCGCCCGAATGTCGCGCTGCGGCAAGGCTTCTTGTTTGCCTGCGCGGTCGTAGCCAATGCGCTATTGGCTTTCTTTCAGGTATTTGATGTGATCTTTCTGCTGGCAATCCCCTTGTTGGCTGGTCTGCTGGAGGCTTATCTGCAACACCGGCCAGCAAGATGAGCAGGCACGACTTGCGGGGCGCTTGGTCATTTTTGCGGATGTGCACACCTCGGCATCCAAGCCTCGGGGGAGATGCCCCACCAGGAGTTGAATAATGGCACACTCGAATTCTGCAAACACGGCTGGGGCCTCGGTCACCCAGCTCGATCCGCACTTTGTCATGGCGGCATTCCAGGCGGTTGGCGCGGATCTGACCGCGGGCTATCAATGTGTCCCGGCAACCGCGCTGGCGAACACCTATTATCCGCAAGTGGAAGGGGCCTTGCCCGCCCTGATCACTGGCCTGGCCACGCCAGATCTGCTCGCGGCGACCGTACGCGCTTTGGTGAATGCCTATCCGCCTGCCGCAGCCCTTACGTTGGTGTGGCCGCTGGAGGGGGCGGAAATAGCACAGCGCACGCTCCCGCTGGCTGAATTGGCGACTCAGTCGGCCTCTGCCCATCTCTGCCTCTACCTGCCGCCGGTCGAACGGTATGGCAATTTTAGCGCGCTGCAAGAAATTGTGGCCCATCTCCGCTCTCCCGAAGGCTGCCCGTGGGATCGTGCGCAGACTTTGGCCTCGCTGCGTCATGATCTGCTCAGCGAGTGCGCCGAAGTGCTCGAAGCGATCGACGCCGAGGCGGATGGGCGCGACAACAGTGCCAATATCGCCGAAGAATTGGGCGATCTGCTGCTCAGCATTGTCTTGATGGTGCAGATCGCCAGCGAGGCCGGGCGCTTTCAGATGAGCGACGCGGTCCGCTCGATTGTCCTCAAGTTGCGGCGGCGCCATCCTCATGTGTTTGGGAATACCGCGGTGGATGGCGTTGACCAGATTGTCAGCAATTGGGATGCGATCAAAGCTCAGGAGAAGGCCGCAAAGGGGCTGCCCGTGGCCCATCCATTGGAGGGCGTGCCCGCGCCCTTGCCTGCTTTGGAAAAGGCGCACCAACTACAATCCAAGGCTGCCAAAGCTGGTCTGCTGGATCGAGCGGCAGTGGCTGAACAAAATCTCCGCCTGGCGGCGCTATTCACCGATGTGACGACCGAAGCAGCACTGGGCGAATTCCTGTGGCAAGTGGTGGCGCAAGCGCATCAGGCCGGGCTGAATGCTGAAGATGCGCTGCGCCAATATGTGGTTCACTATCGAGCTACTCACGGCTCCGTATAAATGAGTGGCAATGCTTCCACGTCGGCCGGCTCTGCCCCAATAGTCTCGCGATAGATCCAGCCCACACGGCCATCGGCCAAGAGCACCTGTAACCAACTATAATCCACGGTGCGGCCAATCGCGGTCACGGTAGCGCCAACTTCGAGGACATCAATTCTGGCAGACTCGATACTCGTCGTTGCGCGGACATTGATGCGATATGGCTCAGGCACAACCAACGAAATTCGCACCGATTGATCGCTGGCCGTCGGCAGCGGGGTGATCGTCGCGGTTTCGGTCGGCGTTGGCGTCCGCGTCACTGTCGGCGTAGCGGTGGCTGTGCTCGTAGCGGTGGGCGTGAGCGTATTGGTCGCGGTTGGGGTCGGCGTATCGGTTGGCGTGCGCGTCGCGGTCGCAGTATTGGTGCGGGTCGCGGTTGGCGTAGAGGTGGCTGTGCTCGTTGCGGTGGGCGTGAGCGTATTGGTGGCCGTCGGGGTTGGCGTGTCAGTTGGCGTGCGCGTCGCGGTCGCGGTATTGGTGCGGGTCGCGGTCGGGGTAGCGGTGGCCGTGCTCGTTGCGGTGGGCGTGAGCGTATTGGCCGCGGTTGGGGTCGGCGTATCGGTTGGCGTGCGCGTCGCGGTCGCGGTATTGGTGCGCGTCGCGGTCGGGGTAGATGTGGCCGTACTCGTTGCGGTGGGCGTGAGCGTATTGGTCGCGGTTGGGGTCGGCGTGTCAGTAGGCGTGCGCGTCGCGGTCGCGGTATTGGTGCGGGTCGCGGTCGGGGTAGATGTGGCTGTGCTCGTAGCGGTGGGCGTGAGCGTATTGGTGGTCGTCGGGGTTGGCGTGCGCGTCGCGGTTGCAGTATTGGTGCGCGTCGCGGTCGGCAAAGGCGTTGCTGTATGGGTTGCGGTTGGGGTAAGGGTCAGCGTGGCCGTCGGCGGGATCGGCGTTGTATCCGTTAAGATCGGGGCCGACAAAAGCGGCAACACAATTGCTTCCAGCAGCACAGCCGGATCAATCCCCACTACTGTGGCGGTGGCAGAAGGTGTTGCGGTGCTGGTATTCGGTGGCCGCGTCGCTGTATGGGTAGCCGTGGGCGAAGCACTTTCTGGCGCTGTTGCCGAAACCATCGGCGAAAGTGTCTCCGTCACCGTGATCGCTGTGCTCCCTGTGAGGCGATTGTCGCTTGCTGCCGCGGTCGCTGGGGGCTCTTCCTGGGCGGTGGGCGTTTGATCGCTTGCCGGTTGCTGAAGTGGGAGCTCGGCCAGCGCCATCACCGGTTGCAGCGCTTCGCTGTCATTGTTCATCTGTGAGCGCGCCGGAGCGAGGCCACTAGCCTCCAGAGGCGGCGTTGCCAACCAGAGCGCATTGATAAAATCGCCAATCGAGGAATTGGCTCGGACAACCGCTACCACCAGCAGCAGGGCAAGGGCTACCCCAATAAGCATCCGGGAACTGGGCAGGCCCCGCGGGCTCCCGGTTTGGGCCTGGGCCAGCAACTGGACACGTGTGGTCACGCCATCCATGTTGATCTCGATCCATCCCTGGTAGGAGGAGGTAGTTGGGTCCTGTGTGGTATCCAGGTCGGCCACCACTTCAAACTCCAGGGGTAGGGCTTGCGTTTCATCGAGCCGCCGTCCCTTGGTCACGCGGAACCAACTATTTTCTTCGCTGCAAATAAAATTGATCGACCGCGCAGTGGCCCCGAGGTTATCCACCTGAAAGCGCAGCTTTTGCTGCTCTCCAGGCCGCAGCAGCCCAAAATCTAACTGCATGGGCTCGACGATGGGTGCTGGCAATTGACCGGCTACCGTAGCAAAATCTTCTCCGCCCGCTACCAATTTCGCATAGGCCTCGTTGATCGTCTGTAACTTCTGCTCGGCATAGCGTTTGTCTTGCGGATTGGTGAAGCGATCGGGGTGATAGATGCGCACCAATTGCTTGTAGCGGGCTCGGATCTCGGCCTGCGATGCTGTGAGGGGGATGTCGAGTATGTCGTAGGAGTCTTTCACGTCACAACATCCTCTATTGAGAGTCTGATAGATCAACGAGATTCAGAACACAAAAAGAATAAATTCGCTTCTCAGTCCCTGATCAATACACCATGCCAAACTGCCAAGGCCTTTTGCGACGATAGCGAATGATTGCTCTCTTTATTCGTTGAGATTGATCGGTTGCTCGCTGGACGAAATCATGGCATACGAAACTGGTGATACTTGCTCGTCCCATTGCTATGATCACCATCCATAAGTTTAATCGTATTTTTTTGACGAATCCTTCGGAGCATTAGGTTATCTGCATGAACGGATAGAGTGCCCAAGCGGTTCCCTTTCTTTAGTATACCATAAGTCCATTTACAAGTAACTTAAGAAATTTCTGTGATTGAGCAAAAAGTGAGGAGTCCACACTTTGACGGGCTACAGACCATAAAAACATGTGGAATCTAAAAACTCTTTCAAAATCCTATCCACAGATTATGCAAATTACACAGATTCTACAGCAGCAAAGCCAGAAATCTGTGTAATCTTTAGAATCTGTGGTTCCCAAGCAGTTTCTGTGGTTTACTTATAAGCGTCTGCGCCGTAGAAAATGGGGCAGAATAGACAATACGGCCAGGCTTCCGTCGAAACCTGACCGTATTTTTCCGAGAATCTCTATGCTGCTGGCGGAATTGGTGACGCGCTTGTGATGATTCTGAGCGGCTTAGTTGCTCACATTGCTCACAATTGGTAACCAAAGCTGAGGCTGCATTGTTGTGAGCGTTGGCTCCGCTGTCTCTTCCAGGTTAGTGGGCTCGTTGCCGCCCAAACTTTCGATCAACCCAGCATCCCAGTGCAAATCTACCTCACCAACGTCCAGGGTGATCAATTCTGTGAGCCCTGTATTCGGGTCAACATCACTGTCCCAGGCGTCGTTCTCACCTTGATCGCGCGAGGTAAAGCGATAGTCCGGGGGCAAAGTGAATTGCAACAAGTATTCGCCCGCTGGCAAATCAGCAAAGAGATAATACCCGTACCCATCGGTGATTGTGGTCGCTATCGCCTGGCCGAGATGATTCCAAAGCGTAACCGTTACACCCTGGACACCCGGCTCGTCGGTGTCTTGAATGCCATTCGCATTTCGGTCGAGCCAGACTTGATCACCCAGGGCTGCTGTCGCGGTTGGGATTGGCGTCTCCGTCGGCGTGGCCGTGGCAGTTGGTGTGACGATCTCCTGAGGGTGATCGACACTTTGTAGCGTCGGCGTGGCCGTGGGCGGGATCAGTGTCTCCGTCGGCGGGATCGGCGTCTCCGTGGGCGGGATCGGCGTCTCCGTGGGCGGGATCGGTGTCTCCGTCGGCGGAATCGGCGTCTCCGTCGGCGGGATCGGCGTGGCCGTGGGCGGGATCGGCGTGGCCGTGGGCGGGATCGGCGTGTTCGTTGCGGTCTCGGTCGGCGTAGCCGTGGGCGGAATCGGCGTGTTCGTGGCGGTCTCGGTCGGCGTGGCCGTGGGCGGGATCGGGGTCTCCGTCGCGGTTTCGGTTGGCGTGGCCGTCGGCGGGATCGGTGTGTTCGTTGCGGTCTCGGTCGGCGTGTTCGTGGGCGGGACCGGTGTGGCCGTAGCCGTGGGCGGGATCGGCGTGTTCGTTGAGGTCTCGGTCGGGGTGGCCGTCGGCGGGATCGGTGTGTTCGTTGCGGTCTCGGTCGGCGTAGCCGTGGGCGGAATCGGCGTGGCCGTGGGCGGAATCGGCGTGTTCGTGGCCGTGGGCGGAATCGGCGTGTTCGTGGCCATCGGCGGAATCGGCGTGGCCGTGGGCGGGACCGGTGTGGCCGTGGCCGTCGGCGGAATCGGCGTGTTCGTGGCCGTGGGCGGAATCGGCGTGTTCGTGGCCGTCGGCGGAATCGGCGTGGCCGTGGGCGGGACCGGTGTGGCCGTGGCCGTCGGCGG
>CAZIRP010000124.1:9399-13383 GCA_964541665.1 uncultured Caldilineaceae bacterium
GTCGGCGGAATCGGGGTCTCCGTTGCGGTTTCGGTTGGCGTGGCCGTCGGCGGAATCGGCGTGTTCGTTGCAGTCGCGGTCGGCGTAGCCGTCGGTGTTTGATTGCACAGGCAACTGAAATCGCCACCAAAAACTGGCAGATGGATCTCCGATGTGGTGTTGAGTGAGCCAACCGCGGTCGCGCCGTCGATATTGGCTTGGGTTTGGACAGCTGCCTTGGGGGCGAGCAAGGCGCCCATCAGGTTATGGCTGCGCAAATTGATGCTGGTGGCCTCGTAGAAGTTCCACAGAATGCGATCACGCCAGTTGAAGTTCGTAAAGAGCCCAACCAGATTGCTATTGCCACTCCAATCGATCGTCTGGCCCGAAACATTGATCAAAATGGTGCTGGCTGCCCCGGCATTGAGCTCAATATGTTGGATCAGGTTGCTCTTAAAGAAATCCGTGCCATTGATATGAAAGATCGCCACCCCGCAATCATTCACCTGGTTGACGGTGAAGCGAACCGGTGCTGGCTGGCTACCGGGCAAACTCACCGCATTATTCGCGGTGAACGTTGCCAGTTCACTGGAAGCCGCTAATAACTGATTGCGCATGGCCGTGTTGGTGAGTGTGTTATCCGCAATTAAGTGACCACCCCCATTGAAGTTGATCACCCGGTTATTACGATTTCCACCCAGGCGCAAGCTCCCAAACTGAAGTTGGATCGGGTTGCCACTCACCAGATTGCCCACCACGGTCATTGTCTCTTCGCTGGCTGCTGTCCCGTTGAGGTGAATCGCAAAATTGGCCGAGGTGGTGCTGACCAGATCACCACCCACATAGGTCCGCCCCTCCACATCCGAAGAGGTCGCCAGGTTACCCAGGGTGATCAAATTATAATGACCCATGGTGGCTGCGGTTTGGGCCAGGGTGGTAGAGCAATAAGTTGGCGCAGTAGCTGGTGCCGCGTTGAGCGCCAGGGTTTGCCACATACTCGCAAAAACGAGTGAGATCATCCCAATTACAAGCAAAGCGCGCTTCTTAAACATTTTGTCCTTTAACTTCTCTATAACCCGCATCATGATTGGTGCACCCGTCTTGCCTGGTCGATAGGTCGCTCGGGCGACTGCACAACTTCCTTATAAGATAAGACATTGTAACCTTAAGATTGTTCCATTTTGCACAATCGGCTTACAGAAGAGACTATAGCATTACGGGGCCGGACTTTGGCTTGCAGTAAACTGACATGAGCGATCATATAAAACTAAACAAATGGGTTCGCTCAATCCCGGCTTGGGCTGGGAAGTCACCCAAAAGCGTGCTCAAATTCGCCATCCTGGCCGAGTATAGGATAATGATGAGTGCTGCTGTCGATGACAGCTTGATCTTCTCATGATCCATTCTGGGAGTTTCTCTGCAATGAATAAGGTTACTCGTTCGGTCTACCGAGCGCATTGTCATGCTGGACAAGTCGATGCGGCAGTGGCTGCCTTGCAAGCGCGTCGTGCGCCTCTGCAGGCCCAACTGGATGCCGAAAACCTATTGACCATTAGCCTGTTTCAGTGGGAACGCCATATTTTTGCCTACTGGGAAAGTATCGGGCAGCCTTTGGCGCCCACGACCCTCTTTGGCGATATGCGTGAGCAGTTGGCTGTGTGGCCGGGCACGCCGGAGCCCCGCACTTTTGTGCCGATGGTCGACATCTTTCACGGGCTGGAACCGCTCGGTGTCAAGCAGTGGCGACGGCGACGCCCCGTGGAGCGCATCCAAGGGCGAATCACGCGCTTAAAGCCCACCATGGCGAGCAGCTATATCTTCTATCACTACCAATTGCAAGAAGAGAAGCCGGGTCATCACGACAAATATTGGCAGATCAACCAGCATGAAGATCTGCTCTTTTTCTATCAGGAATTGCCCCCAACCCCAGAGCCGCAGACGGGGAAATTGAGCACGAGCAATACCCCGCCGGATTGGCAAACCCTGATGTTTCCCCACTTCCAACTCTGGGACGATGCGCCACCGGGTGAAGAGATCTGGCGTCAGGTTTCCCTGATCCTGCATCTGATGGCCCCGATCCTGCCTTAGCCAGCTGCTGCCAGCTGCTGATCGTGAATGGCGTCTGTAATCCCTGGCTACGGACCTGAGCAATTTGTGCTCGATCTGCTCGGCGATTGGTTGGACGTTTCCCAGCGTTTTTGATATACTTGGAGCAATGCGCCCGTAGCTCAGCGGATAGAGCATCAGTCTTCGGAACTGAGAGTCGGGGGTTCGAATCCCTCCGGGCGTGCTCAAATTCAGAGGTTGAAAAAGCGGATTGCCGACTCGGGCGATCCGCTTTTTTTGTGGGCACTTGCTGCGAGTGCTCTGAGATGGTTCCCGGGCAAAGCCTGGAGCCTGAAAATTTGTACTTGACATTAGAACATGTGTTCTGGTATACTGGGTCTGTCAGTAACACGCACTCTCTTTGTCTGCATTGACATGTGTTGAAAAATTGATAGCGCCATACTGGGCTCGTCAGCGAAACCTTTAGATTGTTGCGAGCCAGTTTTTTTAGCCTGGTTTAAGCGCCCAACTTCATGATCGTGAAAAGACGATCCAAGTTTGGTGGCAAAACCAGGCTCTTTTTATGCCCGCTGCAGTGCCTGGTTGTGGCCAACCAAACTCATTCTTCAGTAAAAAGCTGGCATGCGTAGCAATTATTGGAGGCGCATGATGAATGGACGGAACCGTCACTTAGAGCTGCAATCCGATCGCATCGAAGCCGTGTTGGCTCGCCACAAAGTCAACGCCCGCGTGGATGGTGGTGTCGTTGCCGAGCGATTTGTGCGCTTTCGCTTGCGGTTACAACTGGGCACCAAAGTGAGCAAGGTGAAATCGCTGGCCGAGGAAATTGCGCTTGCTTTGGGAAAACGTGAAGCTCGCATTTATCGCGAGGGTGGCGAAATTCAGGTGGAGGTGTCACGGAGCGCCAATCGTCCCGTGACCTTGCTTTCGCTTTGTTCGATGTTGCCTCCCATCCCCCCGGCTACGGCAGTATTGGGGGTCGAAGAGCAGGGCACACCCTTGTTATTGCGTCTGCCCGCGCCGGACGTGGTTCATGTCTTGATCGCCGGTACCACTGGCTCGGGAAAAACAGCATTAGCGCGCACCTTGCTCACATCGCTGGCAATGCATAACCGTCAGGGCGAAGTTCAGTTGATTCTGATCGATCCAAAAGGTCGTGGGTTTGGGGCGCTGGTTGGGTTGCCACATGTCCTGGGCGATCTGATCGTGGAGCCCCAGCAAGCGGTGAATCGCCTGCGCTGGCTGGTCCAGGAGATGGAACGCCGCGATCGATCCGGTGTATCGACGCCTCGTCTGGTCGTTGCGGTGGATGAATTGGCGGATCTTCTCCAGACTGGCGGTGCTGCTGTTGAAGCGATGTTGGCGCGCCTGAGCCAGCGCGGCCGTGAAGCAGGGATCCATCTGGTGGCTTGTACCCAAAAACCAACAGCCGCGCTAATCGGCGCGGCCATGAAGGCAAATTTCCCGGTACGGTTGGTGGGCGCAGTGGCCAGCCAGGACGAAGCCCGCTATGCCACCGGGTTGCCAGGGAGCGGAGCCGAGAAGTTAGAGGGCCGGGGTGATTTTCTGCTGGTTGCCAAGGGTGAAGCGACTCGTTTTCAGGCTGCCTGGCTAGGCAAAACCGAGCTTGAGCAGATCACCACACGATTGGTCGATGGCGGGCGGCTCAGCCGACGCTGGACCGCAGAAGCGCTCAAGCCGACCCCGCACCCGGAGCTGACCCCAAAAGTCAGCAAGCCTGGGATGCCTATCAAGGGGCAATGGCGTGGGCTGGTACGCCGATTGATTGGGGTATCGTAATCTCGAGCGCACTTTCCTCGCCGTTTTGGTTCATATTGATTCGTCAGTAACCCAACTAAGCTCATTATCCCCTGAACCTGCACAGCATAAATCGTAGGTGCGGTTAGAAACCGCACAGGTAGGCTAGGGCCAGAATAT
>CAZIRP010000125.1:0-13312 GCA_964541665.1 uncultured Caldilineaceae bacterium
TTTTAACCGCATATTCTGGCCCTAGCCTACCTGTGCGGTTAAAAACCGCACCTACGATTTATGCGACATTTATCTGGTTTCTCTATAAGTAGACCACAGAAACTGCCTGAGAATCCTCAGATTTTAAAGATTACACAGATTTTTGGTTAGTCGTCTAGAGAATCTGCGCAAATCTGCGCAATCTGTGGATGGGATTTTGAAAGAGTTTTTGGATTTTACTTAAACCTGGCACTGAGTCGATTTTTTCACCCCAGCAAAGTTGGCTTTTTGTATAAAGTGTGGTATAGTCTGTCAGGTTGACAGCCGACGTTTGGGCCTGTAGCTCAGTTGGGAGAGCGCTACAATGGCATTGTAGAGGTCCAGGGTTCAAGTCCCTGTAGGTCCACACATCAACTCTGTCCGTAAATCCTGCGCCAACAGGTCGGGGAAGCCACTTTGGGAATGGCATCCTGTTTGCGGACAAGCAAAAGTCAAATGAATCAGACATCGAGCACCCTGGGTTGCGCTCCACGCAAAACTCAGGGTGTTTTGTTTTGGTCGACCAATCGGGTAGTATATCGTATGCGGCGCTACTGCCGGGCCGTGGTATCAGTGCGAAGATAGTTGGTACAGTACCCATTCATCCGCAAATTCTGCGCCGAATGTCCCTGGCAATTTCCGCTTCGGGGCCGCAGTCGTTTGCGGTCAACAGATCCACAGGAGTCAAAGCCATGACGACAGAGACACCGGCAAGCTCTACACCGCCGGTCGATACGCTGAATGAAATTGGCGTGCTCAAACGACGCGAGATCGAAGCACGGATCATTGGTCCGTTTGTGGAAGCGCTCAGTGCCGAGTTTGATCGCGAACAGGTGTTGGCGATCCTGCGCACAACCATCATTGACGTGGCCCGCCAGCAAGGGGCTGCCCGAGCCGCCGAAATGGGCGACAACTCGCTGACCACCTTTGCGGACTCCACCGGTGACTGGCGCAAAGGCAACGCCTTGGAAATCGAAATCCTCGAACAGAATGATACAGACTATCATTTTAATGTTACGCGCTGTCGCTATGCAGAGATGTATCGTTCCCTGGGGCTGGCTGAATTGGGGGCCGTGCTTTCGTGCAATCGCGACTATTCGCTGATCGAAGGCTTTAACCCCGAGATCCAGCTAGAGCGGGCCCAGACGATCATGCAAGGGGCCCCCTGTTGTACATTCCGTTATTCCAAAACCAAAACTACTTCATCATCCATTGCTGACTAGAAAGGATTGTTGTATGGCTGTTACAAGAGAGCGTTTTGAGCAGGGCATGAGCTACGCGGCCTACAAAGCGCAGATGACGCGCAATCGCGAACGTCTGGAAGCCAATGAAGCGGCTGTCAAGCTCGCGCCAGAAGATCTGGCCTTTTTCACCAATTTACCCAAGCCATTGGATGTGCTGGTGCTGGCCGAAGATTGGTGCGGTGATGTGATCAACAATCTGCCGGTCATCGGGAAGTTGGCGGAAGCCAGCAATAAGCTCAATTTGCGAATTCTGCTGCGCGATCAACATCTCGATATCATGGACCAATTTCTCCACAAAGGTGAGTTCCGCTCGATTCCCGCGGTAGTCATCTTTGACGAGAAGTTTCAGGCGCTGGGCCATTGGAACGAGCGCCCTGATCAGGTGACCGAGTTGCAGGCCCAGGCACGGCGCGACCTCTTCGCCAACGATCCGATCTTGAAGGCCTACACGCCCGACACCCCCTTTGCGGATCTGCCGGAAGAAGCCCGCGAGCGCTTACGGGCATCCAGCGTCGCCTTTTTCGAACAGAACCGCGACTTTTCCAACCGTGCAGTCGTGAATGAGCTGCGGAAGCTGGTGGATGGGCAGAGTGGCACAGCCACCGCATCGAGCGCTGCCCACGCCGCCACGAATGGTGCTGCAGTTGCGACGACTACCGCGGCCCGGCCCAAGATCAGCATCACCTATTGCGCTGACTGTGGCTACGAAAACCAGACGCTCGGCCTGGTTTCCGCGTTGATGATGGCGTTCACCACCGAAGTAGCCAGCATTGAGATTCTGCCTTGGCAGGATGGCGCCTTTGATGTGACAGTGAATGGGGATTTGGTCCATTCGATGTATCGCGACGGGGGCTTCCCCGAGAATGAAGCGATCATCACGGCGGTGCGCGAGCGCGTTGCCGGGGCCTAATAGGAGAATATCTTCGGCGTAAGTCGCCGTTGATCACGAGCGAGCCCAGGCTTCTGCCGGAAGTCTGGGCTCCGTGCAAGGCGCTATCCCTTCTCGGGATTACTTATCGGAGCTAATAGAGAAATTAAATAGAGATCGCACAAATAGCGAGCAAGTAGGTGCGGTTTTTAACCGCATATTCTGGCCCTAGCCTACCTGTGCGGTTAAAAACCGCACCTACGATTTATGCGACATTTATCTGGTTTCTCTATAAGTAGACCACAGAAACTGCCTGAGAATCCTCAGATTTTAAAGATTACACAGATTTTTGGTTAGTCGTCTAGAGAATCTGCGCAAATCTGCGCAATCTGTGGATGGGATTTTGAAAGAGTTTTTGGATTTTACTTAAACCTGGCACTGAGTCGATTTTTTCACCCCAGCAAAGTTGGCTTTTTGTATAAAGTGTGGTATAGTCTGTCAGGTTGACAGCCGACGTTTGGGCCTGTAGCTCAGTTGGGAGAGCGCTACAATGGCATTGTAGAGGTCCAGGGTTCAAGTCCCTGTAGGTCCACCAAAGATAGATTACTCCACATAAAATATCCTGTTGCGAATCGCAACAGGATATTTTATTGCAATCATGAATTTTCTCGCCACTGCTTTGGTCTGGCAGGTTAGCGCTTGTAGCGTCGAGTCACATGAGCAGGATGGGCCAAGGCCTGGTCGATCGAATCCATGCGCCCGACAATGTAGGTGGGAATCCCCGTTGATTCGAGTTCAACATAGAGCGGCTCATAATCGGCAGAACGGCCAAATGTTTCGCCGTCGATCACAATCGCCACACTGTTCACCCCGCGCCGCTGGAGTTGCTGCAACGCTATGGCCCATTCTGGGTTGGGGTCGGGGCTGAGTGCGATCACCGTGTCATTGCGGTTGAGGCGGCTCCCATCGGTGGCGATCAAATTCCCGAAGGGGAAATTCCCCTGCGCATCGACCACGGCCAACGCCTCCAATATCTTATTCAGTTGGCGCTCGCCTCGGTCTGCTTGTAGAAACTCGCGAGTGCGCCCGCGGCAGCTCATGCCGACGGCGCGATTGCGATTCAGGAAATAGCGCGCCAGGCTGGCCGTAACCACAATGGCATATTCCGTGGTGATTGGGGGCAATTCGAGCGTGGCACTTTGGCGACGGCGGCTGCTCAACGCAAAGATACCGGGTTCGAGCGGCGGCGGGCTCCACGGCATCGCCCCTTCTACCTCGCGGAAGAGATCCAGGTAGAGCCAGACATCCGCGGTTGGGTCAAGCTCAAACTCTTTGGACATCAAACGGCGGGCACGCGCGGTCGACGGCCAATGAATGCGATTGAGGCTGTCGCCTTGCACATACTCGCGCACGGTCGAGACATTGCTCGTCATCTGATTGGTGCGCCGATGCAACGCCTCACCACCCGACAAGTCTGACACCGATGGCTCGAACGAAGTGATCTCAACGGTCAGCGGGTAGACGGTGAGATAATTGGTGCGGGTCAACTCCTGCTCAACTTCGAAGATGCCGAGCGGATCACCACTGCGCAGCGTGATCGGGCCCAGCCGAAACCGCCCGCGCTGGGTACACAAGGTCTTCACCTGCCAGCGCTGGGAACTGCGCCGCCCCAGGCTGTTGATCACCCGGCTGGCCTGGTGCAAGGGCAAGGTGGATTGGTCTTCGATCTCCAGCCACAATTTGGGCCAGGCACCGCGATTGGTGATCTCGAATTGTTCTTCGGCGAATTGCCCAACCTGGCTGCGCTGGGTGCGGGTAAAACGGCGCACACCAACCGAACGTGTGCTGAACCGAGCCCATAAATAGCTAAGAACCAGCACGCCGGTCAGCAAATAGGCCAGATTGAAAACAAGATTGCGCCCGCTATTTAAGGCTAATAGCCAGGCGACCGAAATCGCAATCAATAAAAAGATCAGGCGTGAAGACATAGGTTAGGGATTAGCGAGCACGGGCGCGAGCGCCGGGCACCGGTGTATGGCGCAGGGTGTCTTCGATGATCTGGCGGGCAGTGACATTTTTGATGCGCGCCGATGGGCTGATGATCAAACGGTGGGCTAAGGTCGATTCGGCCAACACTTTCACATCGTCGGGGATCACATAGTCGCGCCCTTCGATGGCTGCCCAGGCTCGCGCCGCAGCAAAGAGGGCCAGGCTGCCGCGTGGGCTCGCGCCGAGGTAGATGTCCGGGTGGTCACGCGTGGTGGTTACCAGATCAACAATGTAATTCTTGACCAGATCATCCACATAGACCGTGCGCACAGCCTGTTGCGCCTCGACCAATTCTTCCACGCTGACCACCTGGCCCAGATCTTCAATCGGGTGATGGTCAGACTGGCGACTCAGCACATCGACCTCGTGCGCCTTGGTCGGGTACCCCAGGTGAATGCGCATCATAAACCGATCGACCTGCGCTTCGGGCAGCGGGAATGTCCCTTCGTATTCGATCGGGTTTTGGGTGGCCAGGACCAAAAATGGGCGAGGAATCAAATGGGTGATGCCATCCACGCTGATCTGCCGCTCTTCCATGGCTTCGAGCAAGGCAGATTGGGTTTTGGGCGTGGCTCGGTTGATCTCATCCGTCAGTACAATTTGGGCCATAATCGGCCCTGGGCGAAATTCAAACTCCTGGCTCTTCTGGTTAAAAATACTCACCCCCGTCACATCGCTGGGCAACATGTCGGGCGTAAATTGGATGCGCCGGAAAGTGCAGCCAACGCTGCGAGCAATGGTGCGGGCCATCATGGTTTTGCCCACGCCCGGCACATCTTCGATCAACAAATGGCCCTCGCAAAGTAGGGCGAGGAGGGTCATCCTGGCTTCGTTCTGTTTGCCCACGATCACACGCTGGACATTAGCCAGGACCCGCTCTGCTACGGTCTGCACGACTCTCATGCGTCACCCCTCAACATTCCGGCAAAATAAGATCGACAATCTTTCCACCTTAGACGATTTCCCCTGAAAACGTTGTACGCCCTCGTACAAACGCAGCAGCCGCTGGATAAGCTCCACAATGCCGCGGACGCCATCCAGGCCCCCGTGAGTGCGGGATCAGCCCAGGCCATTCCCCGAGTGAAACGTGCTGCGGCGCACTGGTGCTGCTCAAGTTCAACTGCGGATAGCTTATGACGAGTTGCACTGCCAGGTTGGTCTAACCGCAAAACGGCTGCCAGATCAAATCGGCAACCAGGTAATCATCTCAAAATCGCGTGGCGAGTTCTGACGAGCCGCTACAATTGACCAGGGTCACACCAGCCGCAACCGAGTTTGAGATGGCTTCCGAGAGGAGGCCTGCAATGGGCATAATCGGGCTCTGTTTATCTACCCGTTACAATACCGTACTTGGGCATTCTGGGCAAAAATTTAAGGTGCTTCACGTTACAACCAGCAGAGTCCAGCCGCGCGCTCTGCTGGTTCGACATGCAGCACAATCATGTTATAATAGTGCGCTACGATGGAAACCGAGCACCCTGTAGAGAACACGTCTGTTCAGAGGCACACATATAAGGCAAAACATCATGGAATTGCACGAGTACCCACGACCGGCAAATGACACTGGGATTGGTGTCCACTGGGGCCCTGGGTATGCCACCGCAGTGGGCCTCAACCGGATTCGCGACTTCTGGCTGCCCGAATTGAAAGCCATGGGCGTGAAATGGGTAAAAATTTTTAACCATGATGGTGCGTTGGATTTTGCCGAATTGTTGCTGGCCGAAGGGATCATGCCGATTGTGCGCATCTACCGGCCCACGCCCAACCCGAGCCGGCTGGGGGTACGCGAGGTTGTGCAGATCGATGCGTTTTTGCGCAGCGGCGTGCGCTATTTCGAGTTTAATAGCGAGCCCGATCAGGATGGCGAATGGCGTGGGGGTCGTGTCCCCGCCAATGGCATTGATCTGGTGACCGAAAACACCATTGCCAACCTGGAAACGATCCTCGAACGAGGGGGCATGCCCGGCATTCCGGCAGTCTCCAACGGCAGCCGCTGGGATCTGGTGGGCAAGATCATCTCTCACGGGCGCAAAGATCTCTTTGCAGGCCCAGTGTGGCAGGCGCTGCACAATTTTTCGCGCAACCGCCCGCTCGATTACCCCTATGATATTGGCAACCAGGAAGGCGCGGCCTACACCTATCGTTTCTATCAGGTGGTGCAGAACGAGGACTGGGGCGAAGATGGCTGGCGTGGCCGCACACTGGAGGATGTCAACCGGTTGCGCCGCGACCGCTGTGCACCGGGTGCCACCATCAGCGATGACCCAGCCTGCTGGCTGGCCTATGAATATGCCGATGCGCGCAACCGCAACCATTTAGGGCGCAGCCTGCCGCTCCTCTCCACCGAATGCGGCTATCTGATCGGCGAGGACATCGACCCGCGCTATCCAGCGACCACGCCCGATCTGCACATGGCCCAGACACTCGAAGCCTGTCGCATTATGATGGGGACAAGTCAACGCTTCAAAGCCGCGCCCGATTATTATTTCTGCAGCGCGTTTTGGTTGTTGGCCAACGCACAACTGGGCAGCAGCAGCCCATGGTGGGAAAATCAAGCCTGGTATAGCGAACGCTGGGAAGGCGGCGCGCTGCCAATTGTCTGGGCACTCAAGGCCGAGCCCAAAATTGCCCGCCGCCAGCTTGCCACCCAGGCAGGCGGCTTGATCACCCTGCTGGGGACTGTTGCCCACGCTGGTGACCATCGCGTGGTGGTGCTGGAACGCCATGGCGTCGAGCGTACACGGGCCGAGTTGGACATCAACAGCCGCTACAAGCTCACGGGCTTGCTGCCGGGCAACTATGTCCTGCGCCTGTTGGGCACAGAGATCGCGCAAGCCGTTGATCTGACAGCGGATCAGCCCGAGGTCGTGCTCAATCTGGATGGGACACCGCCGGTCAGCAATCTCAGCCGCAGCCAGATCAGCGGAACGGTGCGCGGCGGTTCGGGCGCGGTTGTAAGTTTGGTGCGCAGCAACGACGGGCAGGATTGGGTCACCATGGCGCGCAACGATGGCACCTATCGCTTTGTGGATCTGCCCGCCGGAACCTACAACGTACGGGTCAGCCCCGAAGGTAGCCGCGTCGATGGCATCACCCTGGATGGCACCAATCACCGCACGGTGGATCTGGCCGTGGCTGGCTGGGGATACACGATCCGTACAGTCGAGAGCCTACAGGTTAGCTCGATCTATTGCAGCGTCGAAGGCCAAAAACATGTCGCGGTACAAGCCCATTCGGGCGAGTGGAGCAGTGACCCCACACCGACACGCAACATCCCCGAAATTAGCCCTTATGCCTGCGAGATTGGCCCCCTCGACGCGGGTCATTATATTGTGACGGTCGATGGCCTGGTCGATGAAGCGGGGAAAAGTCTGCAACTCGAAGCCCGGGTGCAGATCGACAAACGGCACGCGCCCCTGGTGGAATTTGTGCATAGCCGGGTGACGCCGCTGGATGATGCCGCGCGCTCGGCCATCAACGGCAGCGTAATTGGGGGGGTGCAGGCCAACAGCACCCTGCGGATAGTCCTGCTGGATGAACAGGCACAGCCGCGTGAAAGCACGTTGAACGCTGACAACAAATTTACTTTTGAGGGCTTACCCGCCGGTCTCTATACGCTCAGCGTGCCCGACCACCCAGAGATCGAAACACCGGGCGAAATTGCGCTCGATGGCCAAAACCAAGTGACCGTGGAATTGATGCTCCCAATCCGTTCGCTTCGCCAAACCGAGCCGACCAGCATGGCGCAGAGTGTGATCATTGGGCACGCGCCCCATGCCGCTGGGCAACCGGCGCGCCTGATCGATGCGCTGGGCAATGAGCGCGAGCAGGTGGTCAGCCATGATGATCGTGTGCAATTTTCCGACTTGCCCGCCGGAACCTATCAACTGCTCATCGCGCCTGGCTATCACCAGGACGATTTGCAAGTCGATGGGCAAAATGGGCAAGAGGTGAGCTTCGCCGAACTCGCACCGACCTGGGTTGCCGAAACCACACAGGCCGGGTCCATGCCTGGTTATAGCGTGGTACGCGTCGAAGTGGAAGAACAGACCGATCTGCCCGTCCACATCTGGAAGGAAGATTGGGAAGGCATGATGCGCCGCACAGGCAGCAAACCTGCGTACGGCCCCCATGCGCTCGAGTTCAGCCCGCTGGGCCCCGGTCATTATATGATCGAACCCGAAGGGTTAAACGTCTGGACCGATGTGACCCTCACGGGCCTCGAAGTCGTGTGGGTCAATTTCCGGCGCAGCACCACCCCTGTTGCCCCGAATCAAGTGCGCCCTTACGCGGCTGCGGAGCCCACCTCACAAACGGTCAGCGACTCCCCACCCGCGACGAGCACGCCGTATCTGTTTGTGGCAGCGCCCCCGACAGAAATCAGCGAATTGCTCGCCCTCTTGCGTTATGTTGCCGAGCATCAACCCCAGATGGGCGACCAACTAGAAGATGCACTCAAGGCCGACCGAATTTTGCTTGTGGGGGGCGACAGCGAAGCGGGCCAGCACGCGGCGCAGTTGTTACGGGCCGCGGCCATTCAGCTCGAATTTTTCGGGGAAACCCTCTCGACATGGGATGGCAACCCCGCGAGCCTGCCATCCACCAACGGGCTCCACGAATAGCCTTTCGCAACCGGTTGCGTATAGCCCCATCTATGAACTTGCCTCATAGAACACGGGGTGATACACTATCCGTTGCAATCCTTAGGCTGTAGACGCTCCAGTTTGGTCACTCCCATCGGCCTGCTTTGTACCGGTCGATCTCCCTGATACTTTACGGTACGACGTAACTGTTGGCTCAAATCGACCGGTGCTGCAGATGGCTCGATCCGAGTGTAAAAGCTGTATCATTTTTCCTTCAGCGAAGCATCTAACCATCCTTGAAACGGAGGACTCCCTATGAATGGAAAATTGTTTAGGCTAGTTAGTTTATTGTTGATCGTCACTCTGCTTGTGGCGGCCTGTGGGGGGAGCGACCCAACACCAGCCCCAGCGCCTACTGAGCCACCCCCTGTAGAAGAAGCGCCAGCCCCAGAAGAAGCAGCCGAAGAGGAACCCGCGGAGGAACCTACAGAAGAGCCTGCCGAGGAACCAACCGAAGAAGCTGCGGAGGAAGCAGAGACTGAAGCGATCACGGATACGGAAAGTATCACAGGGACCGAAACTGTCACCGCGACCGAAGAACTCACCGGCACCGAAGAGCTCACCGATACTGAAGAGCTAACGGCGACAGAAGGGAGCACCGATACGGCAGCAGCAGCCGGTGCCGCAGATGGCTATCTGGCCCGGGCATTGGCAGGCGAATTTGAGGGCACAGTCGTCACCATGTCGGGTCCGTTCACCGACGAAGATGCCGTCAAGTTCAACAATTCCGTGGCGGCGTTCGAAGAGCAGACCGGCATCGACATTCAATACGAAGGCAGCAAGGAATTCGAGGCCACCATCTCGGTACGTGTGGATGGCGGAGATGCCCCAGACATTGCCGACTTCCCCCAACCAGGCTTGCTGGCCAACTTTGTGCGCTCGGGCAATGTGGTGGATGTCAGCACCTTCATCGACAGCGAAGCCCTCTCTGCCCAATACGCCGAGAGCTGGCTGGACATGGCGCAGATGGAAGGCCCCGACGGCCCGATCACCGCTGGTGTCTGGCACCGCTTCAATGGCAAGAGCCTGGTCTGGTACCCCAAAGCGATCTTCGACGAGGCTGGCTATGCCGTCCCCACTACCTGGGATGAATTGCTGGAGCTCACCCAGATGATCGCGGACGATGGGGATGCCGCGTGGTGTATCGGCATCGAGAGTGGTGCGGCCACAGGCTGGCCCGCAACCGACTGGATCGAAGACATTATGCTGCGCACGACCTCGCTGGAGAATTACGACGCCTGGACGAGCGGCGAATTGCCCTTCGATTCTCCCGAAGTCAAGGCAGCAGTTGAGGCCATGGCAGAAATCTGGCTCAACGAGCAGTATGTCTATGGTGGTACCGCGGCCATTGTTTCGACCTTCTTTGGCGATGCGCCCACCCCAATGTTCAACGATCCGCCCCAATGTTGGCTGCACCGCCAGGGGAACTTCATCACCAGTTTCTTCCCGCCCAATAGCGAAGCGGGCGTGGACTATGACTTCTTCTACCTGCCACCAATCGATGATGCCTATGGCAAGCCCTTCCTGGTCGCGGGCGACATCATGGCGATGTTTAATGATCGCCCGGAAGTCCGCGCGGTGATGGAATTCTTCACCACGGGCGACTCGGTGCGTGAATGGTTGGCCGCGGGTGGTGCGCTGTCGCCCCACAACGACGCCGACCTCAGCTGGTATGGCAATGACGTCGAACGCGGCATCGCTGAACTGGTGCGCGATTCTACCAGTGTCCGCTTCGATGGTTCGGATCTGATGCCCGGTGAAGTAGGCGCTGGCTCTTTCTGGACAGGAATCACCAATTATGTGGCCGGCACGACTGATCTGGACACGGCTATGCAGGAGATCGACGCGGCGTGGCCGCGCTAGGATTAGCAGCTTAAGCCCAAACTGGAACGCTCATCTGCAGAATGCGCCGCAAGAAGGACTGCACAGCGCAACCCGATTCTGCAATGGAACAAGGTAAGTCAAAAAACAGGGTAACCGCTGCGGTGGCTATCCTGTTTTTTTCTTTTAGCAAGGGAAGCGAACTATGGAACAATCCATGAAGATCAAACCAACCCAGCCGATCCCCCCGGAGAGTTGGGTAGATTCTGCCATTGGCCGCATTCTATTTTTACTGGTTATTCCAGCCATAACCTTTTTTATATTATGGCAAGGTTTTGTCTTTCTACGGGATAGCACCGCGCCCAAATTGGTGATTGCGTTCGTCGCCATTGTTTGGGGTGTCGGTGGGGTAGCAGCGCTCTTTCTGATTGCCAATGCGTTTGTGGAGCGGCTCGGCGAAGTTTGGCGCAACCGACTCTTGCCCTTCATCTTCGTGGGCCCCGCCATGGCAATTCTGATCTGGTATCTGGCGCTGCCCGCGATCCGTACCTTCTATAATAGCCTATTCAACCGCGATGGCACTGTCTTTGTCGGGCTGGCAAACTATGTAACCGTTTTCACCGAACGGTTTATGCTGATTACGTTTCGTAACAATCTGCTTTGGCTTCTGATTGGCGCCACCCTGTCAGTGGCGCTGGGGTTGATCATCGCCGTGCTGGCCGACCGCAGCCGCTTCGAGCGTGTGGCCAAGTCGCTGATCTTCCTGCCGATGGCAATCTCCATGGTCGGTGCCGGGGTGATCTGGAACTTTATCTACGAGGTGCGCGATGCCAGCGACAGCCAGATCGGCCTGCTTAACGCCATTGTCGTGGCGCTCGGTGGGCAACCCCAAGCGTGGACATCGCTGATCCAGCCCTGGAACAATCTCTTCCTGATCGTCATCGTAATCTGGCTGCAAACCGGTTTTGCGATGGTGCTCTTCTCGGCCGCGATCAAAAGCATCCCCGCGGAAATTTTGGAGGCATCGCGTGTGGATGGGGCAAACGAGTTCACCATCTTCTTTCGGATTATGATCCCCTACATCATGGGCACGATTCTGACCGTCTCCACCACTGTGGTGATCTTTACGCTCAAAATTTTTGATGTGGTCATGGTGATGACTGGCGGCCAATTCGGCACCGATGTGATCGCCACCCAGTTCTACCGCCAATATTTCACCAATCGCAATTTTGGCCTCGGCTCGACCATTGCCATTGTCCTGCTGATTGCCGTCATCCCGGTGATGGTCTACAACTTGAAACAATTTAGTGAACGGGAGGCCTTTTAGATGAGCGCCAAAGCGTCACGCCCCCGCCGGGGCATCACCCTGTCGAGCATCCTGGTCAATGGCATTCTCGCCCTGATCTGCCTGATCTGGACTATCCCCACCGTGGGGTTACTCATTTCGTCGTTTCGCGAGCGGCAGGACATTCAAACATCGGGCTGGTGGACGATTTTTCCCCATCGCAAACTGGTCTCGGTGGGTGAAATCCCCATTCCCGAAGGTGTGGATCGCTCTGGAGTTATGGAGATCGAAGGGGCCACCGGCACATTTGAGGAGTTTCGGGCTGGGGTCGACACGCCCGACGGACGGCGTTTAGTCTGGGTCGGCAATCGCCGCTTGGGCCGCTTGCAGGTGCAGGAAGAGCAGATCACCACCAATGCCAATTTCACGTTCGAAAATTACCGAAATGTGCTGAGCGGAAAACAATACGAGATCCAACAATCCGATGGCACCACCAAGATCGAACAGGGTGACAATCTGCAAAATGCCTTTCTCAACAGCCTCACCGTGACGGTACCCGCGACGGTGATCCCAATTTTGGTGGCGGCTTTTGCGGCGTATGGCTTTGCGTGGATGCGCTTCCCAGGCCGACGGGCGCTCTTTATTCTGGTAGTGGCCCTGCTCGTGGTGCCGCTGCAAGTGGCGCTGGTCCCGATCCTGCAAGATTATGTGCGGCTGCGCTTGAATGGCACGTTCCTGGCGGTCTGGCTGGCGCATACCGGGTTTGGCTTGCCGCTGGCGACCTATCTACTCTACAACTATATCAGCTCGCTGCCGCGCGACATTCTGGAATCGGCCTTTATCGACGGCGCATCCCACTTTACGGTCTTCGTCCGTTTGATCCTGCCGCTGTCGGTGCCCGCGCTGGCTTCGTTCGCCATCTTCCAGTTTCTGTGGGTCTGGAACGATTATCTCGTCGCGTTGATCTTTATCGGGGCCAAGCCAGATGTGCAGGTGCTGACCATGCGGCTGGCTGAGATCGTCGGCTCGCGCGGCGCAGATTGGCATCTGCTGACGGCTGGGGCGTTCGTCTCGATGCTCCTGCCGCTGATTGTCTTCTTCTCGTTGCAGCGCTTCTTTATTCGTGGCTTATTGGCTGGTTCGGTGAAAGGCTAAGCGCCTATCCGCAAACTGGTTGCAGCCCCGAAGCTGGGCTTACTCTCTAAGTAGAACACAGAAACTGCCTGAGAATCCACAGATTTTAAAGATTACACAGATTTTTGGTTTGTCGTCTGGAGAATCTGCGCAAATCTGCGGTTTCTGTGGATGGGATTTTGAAAGCGTTTTTGGATTTTAATGAGAACTAGGTAAATATTTAATAATCATCAAGGCAAGCAAAGCAGGC
>CAZIRP010000126.1:0-13262 GCA_964541665.1 uncultured Caldilineaceae bacterium
TTGTCCTTTGCGGCGCTTGTAGCTCAATGGCAGAGCACCAGATTGTGGATCTGGACGTTGTGGGTTCGAGCCCCATCTGGCGCCCCTCTTTTGTCGGCTCCCGCAGTAATTTCTTTACGAACATGATTTGGCGCTATGGGCTAGAGAGTGTTTGTAAAGTCCATGTGTGGGCGGCTTAGGTATCTGTTCGGTGGATGGGTTATTCCTCTTGCCTTGCGACGGCTGTTCGCTCAAAGGCCCATTCACCCCAAAGCCCCTCCTGTCTGCATACGTCTGTGTTTGCTCCTTGCGGACTCTGCGCGATGAACAAGGTGTCACCTTTGTAGCTCTCTTGTTGCCTCTGGTCTCGTGCTAAGCGTCAAAACGGGAAACTTCCGATGCCTCGATTCCTTTATGGCCTCATCGCTCTCATCCTGCTGACTTTGGCGGCCCTGCCTGTCATCCCATTCGCTGCCCTGGCGCAAACGATCCCGAATCTGCATCTGCCGCTTGTGATGCGGGGTGTTGATGGGCTGCCTACACTTTTGCCCTCACCGACCTCGACTCTTGGCGTGATAACGCCTACCCCAACCCAGATCCCGCCTACCTTCACGCCAACCGCTACCAATACGCCCATACCAACCGCGACGGCTACGAATACGCGGGTCCCAACGAGCACCCCAACCCCATCAGCCCGTGTTGTTGTGCTCTCCAGCACTGCCTTTGTGCCCCTGGAGGCATCAGGAGAATTATATATCGTGGGTGAGCTGCAGAATCTCACCGATAGGAATGCGGGGCTGGTTAAGATCAATGCGGTGCTGCGGGATAGCAATGGCGTGAGCCTTGCCAGTACGGATGGGTATGCAACCATCGACCCGCTGGTGCCTGATATGATCTCGCCGTTCCGGGTCATCTTTTCGAATGCCCCAGAGACTTGGGACAGCTATGAGTTGACGGTGACGTGGAATAATTTCGGCGCAGAACCCATTGGCTTGGACATCACGAGCCATGAGGGCTATTTTGGCCAGTCGGATAGTTTCCGCGTGCGCGGGGTTGTACACAACCAAGCGAGCGAGGCCCGCGAATATGTCTTCATCGTTGTGACCGCCTATAACGCTGATGACGAGGTCATTGGGACAGATTTCTCTTTTGCTGCCCCGTCAACGCTGCAGCCTGGCCAGCAAGTAGCCTTTGATGTCGAGGTCTATTCCTGGGCCGGGAAGCCCGACCGCAGCCAGCTTGCACTTTACAAAGTAGCAGCTTATGGCAATAGCATCGTCGACGAATAGAAAAAGCGCTGGTGAGCTCAGGTTCGCCAGCGCTTTTTAGGTGCTATAAGCAGACAAGGAATTTGTTCCCTGTCTACTTGGTTGCCCATTTATGTCTTGTCCTCAAAGAGTGACAGATATTCCTCGTAACCCTCTTCCTTTAACTTCTCCAGCGGGATAAAACGCATAGCCGCGGAATTCATGCAATAGCGCAGGCCGGTTGGGGCAGGACCATCCTCGAACACATGACCCAGGTGGCTATCGGAAGTTTTGGTGCGAACCTCTGTGCGGATCATGCCAAACTTGCGGTCGATGCGCTCGACCAAATTGTCTTCCGCCAATGGCCTGGTAAAGCTGGGCCAGCCGCAGCCAGAATCATATTTGTCTAATGAGCTAAACAGTGGCTCGCCGGTGACGATATCCACATAAAGCCCTGGCTTTTTGTTGTCCCAGTAAGCGTTGCGAAAGGCTGGTTCGGTGCCCTCTTCTTGCGTCACCCGGTATTGCTCGGGGGTCAGTTTCTGACGCAACTCGGCGTCGGATGGTTTGCTGTACTCTTTGTTCATCCTACTCTCCCTTGATTCTCCAAGCTGAAGTTGTTTGACAGCCATTCCTCGATCATGATATGCTCATACTGATTTAATCAGTATTGTGATTCGATCAGATAAATCTTACACAAATAAGGAGCAATCGCCCCTATAGTTTACCCTGGACATTCAATCTTCACTGTATCGTTGATTTCTTTGTCGATTAGTAGTGATTGTGTCTTGCGTAGAGTGGCCAACATAGCTCTGTATATCATTTTTCTTCTCTCCCGACCAAACTTAGGAGTGCAACATGCAGCAATATCTGAAATTTTACATCGATGGCCAATGGGTGGATCCTGTCCAGCCGGAAACGCTGGAGGTGCTTAATCCGGCCACCGAGGAGGCATTTGCGCTGATCAGCGTTGGCTCTGCTGGGGATGTGGACCGTGCCGTCCAGGCAGCTCGCCGCGCTTTCGAAAGCTTTTCGCAAACTTCGTTTGAAGAGCGACTGGATCTGTTGCACAAGATCAAGGAAGTCTTCAAGCGCCGTTATGACGAGATTGCCGCGGCAATCTCCGCTGAGATGGGGGCACCTCACGCGCTGGCCTATGGTGCGCAAACCGATGTCGGGCTGCGCCATTTGGATAGCACGATCAAGGCCTTGAAGAACTTCCAGTTTGAAACCAAGGCGGGCAATGCGCTGGTCACTCACGAGCCGATTGGCGTCTGTGGGTTGATCACCCCGTGGAATTGGCCGATCAACCAGATTGTTTGCAAGGTGGCGCCCGCGCTGGCCGTTGGCTGTACGATGGTGCTCAAGCCGAGCGAGATCGCACCCATCAGCGGGCTGGTCTTTGCCGAGGTGATGCACGAAGCAGGTGTCCCGGCTGGGGTCTTTAACCTGGTCAATGGCTATGGCGAAGTTGTCGGTGAAGCAATGTCGGCCCACCCTGGCATCGATATGATCTCCTTTACCGGTTCGACGCGCGGGGGCATTGCTGTGGCCAAAGCCGCGGCCAACACCGTGAAACGCGTCAGCCAGGAATTGGGTGGCAAATCCGCTAATATCATCCTGGAAGATGCCGACTTTGACGACGCGGTGGCTCGCGGGGTGCGCCAGATCATGGTCAACAGTGGGCAGAATTGCAATGCCCCATCGCGCATGTTGGTGCCATCGCCCCGCATGGATCAGGCAATCGAGATCGCACGCAAGACCGCGGCCAATGTCATCCCCGGCGCGCCGGGAGATGGCGAAGCCGACATCGGCCCGGTGGTCAGCCAGATTCAATACGAGCGGATCCAGCGGCTGATCCAAGCTGGAATTGACGAGGGTGCCACTTTGGTCGCAGGTGGCCTGGGCAAACCAGACGGGTTGGATGCCGGTTATTATGTGCGCCCGACGGTCTTTGCCAATGTCAAGAATGATATGACGATTGCGCGTGAAGAGATCTTTGGCCCGGTGCTTTCGATCCTGGGCTATCAGGATGAGGAGAACGCGGTCGAGGTCGCCAACGACACTACGTATGGCCTTGCTGGCTATATTGCCACCAACGACATGGACCGCGCACGCCGTTTGGCTAAGCGGATCCGCGCTGGGCAGATTCACATCAATTATGTTGGTGGGGATACTGACGTGCCCTTTGGCGGCTACAAGCAGTCGGGCAATGGTCGCGAAAAGGGTCTCTGGGGCCTGAGCGAGTATCTGGAAGTCAAGGCGATTGCCGGCCTGGCATAGCTGCGATCTGCCTTCCCGCATCGCCCCTGCCAGCATCATCGAACAGAAAAGGAACGAGTTATCTCTTTGGGTAATTCGTTCCTTTTTGGTGGAGCACGCATTAATGCAGGCTCCTTATTCCGTGCCGTGGCGGATCCAATCCAGATCAAAGCGGGCCACGGTGACATGTTTTGGGTCAGTCATGCGGTCGAGCATCCCGTTTTCATAGACGCACAAAATGGTACCAGCGGGCGTTTCGGCCAAATCCGAATAGCCTGAGGGCCCAGCTTCCAGCACGCGTGAGAGCGGCCAGGTCTGGCAATCATCCGCGCTGAGTTTCAGGGTTAAGCGTTTGCGGTCGTGCGTGAAGCTCGGCCCTGGCTTTGTCAGCTCATTCTCCAGGTTGTCTGGATTGGCAAAAAGAATATAGTTCAGACCTTCCGGTGACTGCGTTGTGAGCCTGAGTATACTGGCCATACACACCGGCTCCAGCAGTGCGGGATCAAAACGAGGGTTGCTCCAGCCAGACGCGCCATCGTTGCTGATTGAAATGAGGCGGCGATTTTCCTTGCCTTCGCTGCGAATGTTAAACAAGATACGGCCATCATTTAGCTGCACAGCCACTGCCTCGCTGGGGTTGCGGAATTGCTCGTCGGTGCGGATCACTGTGTCGCCACAGTGCCAGCTTTGCCCGTGATCGTCGCTGTAGATGCAGGCAACTTCGGAGGGGCGGTGCCCCAATTTGCCCGCGCCAAATTCCGTGCCTTCGCCATTCGACATCCAGACCGGCACGACCAGCCGACCATTCGCTAACTGGATGCCGTGCCCGGGCCCAAAGGCCAGGACGCGCATATTGTAACGCTGGCGAAAGGCCTGCATACTCGCGGTGATTTCGATGGGATCAGAGAAGGTTGCGCCTTCGTCATCGCTGCGCATGGCGAAGAAGCGGCTGTGGCTGTGACAATAGAGCGCGTGAATACAAGCCGCGTGGCGATCCACAATCATCACAAAATTGCCCACGGGGCCAGGGCCATAGTCGGCTTGGCTGACCATGCGTTGTGGCGGCAGCCACGTTTGTCCACCATCCAGGCTGCGGCGCATCAGCACCTCATTGTCGTCCCAGTCGCCGCCCTGGCCTTGCCGAGCCTCGACTGTGACCAACACTGTTCCGCGCGGCGTGCAAACTATCCCCGGCACCCGATAATTCCAATAACCAGCGGTACGCGCCTCGAAGATATTGTGTTTCTCTAGCATCAGGTTTTATCCATTCGGTTTTGGCCCAGACAAAAAGGAACGAATTGTCGCTAGGCCACAATTCGTTCCTTTGGAGCAAGTCAACATGTGCGGGCACTAGGCTGGTTCAATCACGACAATGTTGTGGATTGGCACCTGTGGCACGTGAATTTCCAGCGTGTCACCGTGATGACGCCAGGTGAGCGGAGATTCGTCGGGAACGAGCGTGACTGAACGGGGCGCTACCGGGCTGTGTACCCGCAGCGTGACATCCGTCACCGGTGGCAGCTCTTCGACGACAACACGCGTGGGCGAGAGCATTTCCCCCGCGCCCCGGTTGATCAGGTTGAGCATGAGCTTGCCCGCTTTGCGCCGCAGGATCAACTCCAGGGAGCGCGGAGCTTTGGCCGTGACCAGCCAATCGAGCGCCAGACCATCAATCAGCGTGCCAAGGAAGCGGCGCAGTTCGGGATAATGACCTTCGGCGTAGTTGCGGAAAATCGGCCCATGAATGGCGATGATCGAGCCTTTGCCCAGGCGGCGCTGCGTGATCACCGCCTGGTCGGTCTGATCTTTCTCGACTTCCTGGCCGCACAAGGCATAGAACAATACGCTCGTGTCGGCCTGCGCTGTGACTGGTTGCCACGGCCCAAAGAGCCCCGTGGTGCGTTCGTCAACCGGCAGATGAATCGCGCCCCAGGCATCGTTGGGGGATTCGGCCAGGGCTTCACTGGTCGGGACACAGCCCACCAGGCTAGCATATTCCTGTGACAAATGCGCGCCGCTGAGGATCACATGGCCGCCCGTCTCGGCGTAGCGGGTGAGCGCATCGATCACCGCTTCGCTGAGCCGAATCTGTTCCGGCACGACCACCAGGCGATAGGCTTGCAGCCGCGCCAGTGCGGCCTCTTCGGTCAGCAAGTCGGTGGGGCGATGGTTTTCCAGCAGCGCATGGAGCGCGCCCTCCACCGGGGCCACTGCCGTGCTATAGGTGAAGAGCGCCGGATCTTTGCTGGTATCGGCGTGCGTGGCATTCCAGGCATAGAGCGAGCTTGCCAGATGCAGCACCGCGGCTTGTGGCACTGTTTCGCTCTGGAAGCAGACGGCTTTGCGAGCCCGACAAAAGTCAGCAACTTCGCCCAGAAGATCCTGGTGCCAGGCGGTCAGCCAGCCACTGCGTTGCGGCTTGCCATAAATCATAATCGCCCCGCCCAGCGCCACCACTTCGGCCACTTCCTGGCAAAGATGGAGCGCAGTCTTCATGGTCCACGGCGGGTTGACGCGCATCGGCCCGGCCTTGGTAAAGCCCCAGGCCATCAGATCCCACGAGATGCCAGCGCTGCGGCTGTCGAGCAGCCGGGCTTCGATGGCTGCGCGTTCAGCTCCCCACGCCCACGTATAGTCACCACTCAGATAATCCACCGGCGCGGTGATGGCATCGGGCTGGCGCACGGTGTACATCCAGTTGCTACAGATCAGGCAAGTGGGTTTGCGCGCGTGCACAGCATTCGTGTAGCGAGTGACATGCTCGACAAAGAGGTCACGGTGAAAGGCCAGCCAGCGCTCCCACTCGGCATCTGGTTTGTCTTGGGGAATTTGGGTGATGCCGGTGCGACGGGTGAATTCCGCGCGGCAGCGTTCGCACCAACAGGGTTTTGACCCCCAATTTTCCCCATCTACCCAGAAGCCATCGACATCATACTGGTCGATCAACTCCAGCATCTGCGGGATCAGCAACTCGTCGGTATAACCGCTCATGCGGCAGGTGGATTGGGCATCGGCGTGGCCATGCACATCGACCCGCGCCCACTCGGGATGCAGTTCGATCGCACGGTTGTCGATGACGCCAGAGTAGTGCATCCCCAGCTTGATGCCCAGCTCGGCGGTGACATCGCGTGTGATGCGCAAGCTGTCGCGCACGACGCCCGGCGAGGTGGATCCGACTTTGGTGGGCCAACTGGTGTAGCCGGGGTGACCTTTGCAATCGACTTGAATCCAGTCCGGGCGAACGCGCAGCAAACGCTCGCGCAGATGGTCGTGGGTTACTTCAGCACCCAGATTGGTGTCGTGTGCGTTGGCGTGCAGATCGTAATGGATGCCAAAAAAGACACTGTCGTGCCAATTGTGCTTCTTCATGGTTGATTACCACTTTGAGCGAGCGGCGTCCGGCTGTTCACCCTGAAGCCAATCCCAGACGCTGCGCCACAAGGTGCGGAGTTTGTAGGCTTCCGATTGCCCAGTGATGGGCAGTGAGAAGGGGGCCGGGCTAAAGCGATAGGCTGGATCGTGATTCCAGCTGGGTGCTGCTGGTTCGCTGGCGCGGCTGAAGAGAAACTTGAGCATCCGGCGGTTTTGGGTGCTGCGATTGGGCATCCACGCGTGCCAGATGTCGTAATGGGTAATCGCAACCGTGCCAGCCTTGACCGACAAGGCGACCTGCGATTTGAAGTTCATATAGCTGCCCATCTGGCTGGAAGGTGTGTTGTGGAACTGAGTGCCAGGCAGCACAACCGTGGGCCCCATCTCTTCGGTCACGTCCTGCGGATAGTACATCGCCAACACGGTCTTGACCTGATGGTGGCGCGAGTTGAGCCCATCCTGATGCCAGTGCCCGCCCCGCTCGCCGGGTGTGGTGTAGTGGCAATGGCGATGAGCATTCAGCGTGCAATCGACCCCCAACAGGCTGACCAGCGCGCCACGCACCCGCGGATCCGCGTAGACTTTATAGAGATCGGGCACGAGGTCGAGGATCTCGTCGCGTGGGTTGCCGCCAAATTTTTCAAACGCAGCGTCGATTTGCTCGCAGATCGAGCGATGGAAACTGGCCGGGAAATCTGTTTCAACCAGCAGATAGCCATTGATAATGAATTGTTCGACCTGCGCATCGCTCAGGAGATATTGTTTGTCGACGTTTTTGCCATGGGGGCCATAGACATTTTCCGGGGACAAAGTAGCCGACACCGGGCCATTTACGGCCGGGCTCATGGTTGCCTCAGTCATGGATAATCTCCTCTATCTTTTGCAAAATGAATTCGTAACCAACATAGCTCAATTCGCGATCATCATAGGGGGCCATGAGGTTGGGGAAATGGATGACTTGCCAACCGTCCACAATGGCATCGTGCACGGTTTCGTAAGGCCACTCACTCCGGGTGCGCAGGGTATCGGTTTGGCCTTTGTGGGGCTCATGCTGCGCCATGCCGATCACCGGTGCGGTGACCGAGGGCGTGCGCGTCTGCAAATAGAGCAGACGTTGCCGGGGGGTGGCCTGCGTAACAACCTGCTTGAGTCCTTGCAGATCTTCCTGGGTGATGCCGGTGGAGGCGGCTTTCCCTTCGACCTGGGTGAGCCATTGGCTGACCGCTTGTTGTAAAGATGACACTGAATTCTCCTGATTCGATGATACTGGATGGTGATCGATCATTGACTATTGAGCGTTGAGCATTAACAATTGCGCGTTGCCAATGCTCCCTACGCTTTCACTGCCCCGGAAGTCAAGCCCTGAATAAAGTATTTCATGGCAAAGACAAAGATAAATAACTGAGGCAGCGACGCAAAGACATAGCCCGCTGCTTGTGGGCCTAACTCGGGACGGTTGCTATATTCGCCAATCTGGGGGTTGTAGCGTTCGAGCGCCAGCACAAGGGTTTCCAAATGTTGAGGCAGCATCAGCCGCGGCCAGATAAAATCGTCGTAGATGCTCAGGAAATTGAGAATGGCGACGGTCATCAGGATCGGCCAGGCCAGCGGAATGGCGATGCGGATCAACGAATGCAATTCGCTGGCACCATCGATGCGCGCTGCCTCAAAAATCTCTTCCGACTGGCTGCGGAAAAAGGTCGAGATCAGAAAGATCGCAAACGGCTGCCCGCCAGCAATGTAGAAGATGATCAGCCCGAGCAGCGTGCCGCGCAGCTGCAATTGTTGGGCCAGAATAAAATGGGGCGTCAACAGGATGATCCCCGGGATCATCATTACGGCCAGCACCAGATAAAACAAGACGCCGCTGCCGGGGAAGCGCATACGCGCAAAGGCGTAGGATGAAGGACATGCCACGACCAGGATGCCCGCAATGGAGACCACGGAGATGAAGAGGGTGCGCAGCATGGATGGGATCAAGTCAAAGACCGCGGTGCGATAGTTGGTCATGACCGGCGGCCAGGGCAGCGCCCAAAAATCCGCATAGATCAGGACGGTGGGGCGCAGCGACATGGCGACCATCACCAGGATGATGAAAAACGAGAAAAAGAGCAAGAGCCCCAGTAGCAGATATTGCACGCTTGTGCCGAAGCGCCGCTGAAGACGATATTTTTGTGCCGAGCGATGTTCGCTGTAGGATAGGCCCTCTGGTGCTTGCATAGTCATAGGCTCCTGCTAAATCGATCCTTCGAGTGCTTGGCGACGGAAGCGCAAACTAAACAGGGTGCCCGCGAAGACCGCAATAAAGAGGAGCACACCAATTGCTGAGGCGTAGCCAAAGTCGCCTTCGGCCAGTTGATAATACATCTGCAAACCGGGAACGTAGGTTGCATAGCCCGGCCCGCCACGCGTATAGATATAAATCTGCGCAAAGCCTTGAATCGTCCCCGCCAGGGTAAAGAAGATTAACAGGCGCATCTGGGGCACGATCAGCGGTACGTCGATATTCCAGAATTGGCGCCACCAGTTGGCCCCATCGATCTTGGCTGCATCATACAATTCATTGCTGATATTGAGCAGACCGCCCATGTAGATCAGAAAGGGGAAGGCGCTGATGTAGGGAAAGCCCGCGCCGATGATTGCCCACAGGGCGGTGCTTTCATTGCCCAGCCAGGCCCGTGTCCAATCGGTCAGGCCAAAGAGGCGCAAAACCTGGTTGAGCAGCCCGGCGTAGGGATCATAGACCATGCGCCACAGGAAAACACTGATCAACCCTGGCACCACCGCGGGGAGGACAAAGAGCGTGCGAAAGACATATTGATGCACCGTATTGCGCAGGCGGAAGATCAGTTCTGCCACCAACAGCGGCATCGTCAAGGTCTTGAACAGGCTGGTGAGCAGCAGCAAGCCCAGGTTCAGGAAACCCACCCGGAAATAAAAGTCACTCGTCAGGATCCGCCGATAGTTTTCAATGCCAATAAATTCGGTGACGGTACGGACGCTGAAATTGGTAAAGCTGTAATAAAAGGCCATTGCCGCTGGATAGTAGCTAAAGATCAGGATCAGCGCTATCGAGGGCAGAATGAAGAAATAGGCGATCCGCTGCCGCCAGGCAAACCGCAGTTGCTGGCCCGTTACCTTGCGCCAACGCTGGACCGCCGCGATCAACGCGATGATCAACGCGAGCACCAAAGCGAGGTTGCTTGCACCCCAGGCCGTACGTAAGGCTGCGGCTGTGCCTGCGCCGCCAATCGCTTCCAGGTTGATCGTCTGCCACGTATCGTTGCGCGGGATCAGCGTGAGGCCCTCGGTCAGCTTGAGGAGGCCGCCAATATCGCTCGTTGTTGCACGCCCGGTGAAGACCACGCTGGTGGCTTCGTTGACAATAAACAACTCGCCATAGGTGTTGGCGGCTAAATAAAGCAGTTCGGTGCTTTCCGGGTCGGCTGGCATGGCATAGACAGTGCGGATGCCATACTGAGAGATCTGAATTGCCCACTGGGTTGTGCCATCGCTGTTGAGCAAGACCAGATTGCCCCGCCCGTCCCCGATCAAAGCCTGATCGGTGTCGGCCAGATAGCGGATATCGGTAGGCGGCTGTGTTAGGGTGATCTTCCACAATTCAGTGCCCTCATCGTCGAGCCGACTGACGCGCGAATTGGCCGTGCCGTAGATGGCGCCGCTGCCGGTGGTGCTATCCATCGCGGTGATGGTGAATTCGGCGCGTGTGGCATAGGCGGCGTTCTCTGCATCGCGGGCGTAGAAGGAAGTCCAGTAGCGGTCGCTATAGGCACCACTGCCATAGGCCACCACAAAGCCCTCGGCCGCGGCCTTAAGCCCGACCACCCGCCCCGTGACCGGGAATGTATGCTGGGGGGCAAAGGTGCTATCCAGCACATTGACTTGTCCATCCGAAGTGCCCACATAGATCTGCGACCCGTCTGCGGAAACGGCCAGACCCCCGATCAGGTTTTCGAACTGGATCTCTTGCTGAGGCTGCCCCTGGTCAAGCAGAACAACCCGATTGTCCAGGGTTGCGACCAGAACTTGTTGCGCCCCAAAGGGTGTCACCAGGATCACATCGTCGCTGTTGTAGCCGGGGATCGGATCCAGAACGGTGGCATCTGTACGGTTCAACAGGAGGGGAAATGCCGCATTGACAATCAACAACAAAATGAGAATGCCAACGACATAACGCAAGGCACCACGGTGAAATCGTTGAGGGGAAGGCGCGGACAAGGTGGGTGCCGCGCTGCTAACAGCCGGTGATGGCAACGGCTGTTGCGACTCTACACTCATAAGCTTTACCCTTTGAGTCGGAGAAACAGCCATCGTTTCATCCAGAATAGCACGGGAGTAACGATGGCTGTGTCAATCAGGAAATCAGTTGACTGTCAGCTGCGAGACAGGGTGAATGCCAGGCCGCCAACAGGGTAAATCCACCCGAACCTGTTGACGGCTGTGGCGGCTTAGGCACCCGGTTCGCGTGCCGGATTGCTGATATCGCCCAGGGAAAGATTGCTGCGTTCGACAATCCCTTCCAGATTCTCCGTAATGTACTCCTGGAGCTGGGTCGCATACTGATCGGGGGTAATGGTCTCCTCAAGCACATTCTTGAGCAGGTTGCGCAGATCCGTCTGGTAGTCACCGCCCCCACCGCTCGTCCAGAAACCGTTGTAATTGGTTTCGGCGTTGCCAGTGAAGGTCAATTTGTTCCACAACTCCTGGATTTCTGGCGGATCCTGCAGATCGTTGACCAGGAGGGGGCCAGCCGGTGCAAAGTTGTTGGCCTCGCGCAAGCCTTCATTCCACAGGCTAAAGCCTGGTGCCGTGCTGAAGAACATCACAAAAGCCAACGAGCGATCGACTTGCTCCTGGTCTTTGTTGATGATGCTCAGGTAAGGCCCGGGCGCTGACTCGACGGCTTTGGCTGAGGTCTGCACCAACGAGGTCATCATCGAAGGATTCTCGAAGGTAGACCAGGCAAAGGGTGAAATGTCGGTCTCGATCTCCAGTTGGGCGAGCCGCTCGGGGCTGATCGATTCCATATCCTGGATCATGGTGGGGATCGACCATGTGCCATTGCTCATAATGGCGGTCTGTTGCTGCAGGAAGGGCGCGTAGGCATCGCTGATCACGAAGAAGTCTTCCGTGGCATATTCCGGGAACATCTTGGCCATGTTATTGGCCAGATCCGCGACTTCGGCTGTGTCAAAGCGCAGCGTTCCTTCCTGGATGCCATTAAAGAAGCGCTGGATGTTGTAGGTGTATTTCTCGTGGATAAAGGGATCCGCGGGGTCGAATTCGAAGATGCCATCCTTGTCCGGCTCGAAGTTCCAGTCACCGGGTTGGGCGCGCACCGCCTCGACCCAATCGACATGGTATTGATCAAAATAGATCTCGGCCAGCCATTGCGGGGCCTGCCAAATATAGTTGATGGACATTGGCGTGTGCCCGGCTGTCAAGAGCGCATCATTCACGGTCAGGAATTCATCCCAGCTGGTGGGCGGCGCGACGGAGACGCTGTCGAAAATTTCCTGGTTGTAGAACCAATAGGTGTGAACCGAGCGCATGTGAACCATAATCCGCTCGCCTTTGGCATTTTTCCCACGCAGGGCTTCCCATTGAATATCCTGGTCCCAGGCGTTGCCGGTGAAGGGATTGGTGGTCTTGCGATATTGGTCCAGGTTCACATACCCATTGTACGAAGAGAGATAGTTACCGGAGACCACATCGGGGCGGATATTGCCCGCGGCCACCTGCGTGCCTAGCCACTGGGGATAATCCCCCGCGCCCAGATTGGGGAATTCCCAGGCAATTTCGATGTCGGGGAAGGTGTCCTGAAAGGCTTCGGACATGAGTTCCATGGGTTCGGTGGGAATATTCTCGCCATTCAAAGCGATCACCACCTCGCCTGCCTCCTGAGCGGGTGCCGCTGGCGCAGTGGTAGCGGCCGCGCTGTCCGCGGGGGCCGCAGGTTCGGCTGGGGCGACAGTTGGGGCCGGTGCTGGGCTCGCAGGCGTACAGGCTGCCAGCGCTGCTGCTCCTGCCAATCCACCGCTGAGCTTGAGAAAGGTCCGGCGACTCAATTGCTGAGTGCGCGAAGTAGGCTGTTGTTCCGTCATGGCTCTTTCCTTTGATATTTCAAAAGCTGGTTTGTTGCGAGTTGACTATATTAGTAGGCTGGTATCTTGACCAATAGCGGGGGAATATGCTTCCAATCGTGCAATAAGGGAGCTTGCACAAGGATACGAGATCGTCTCCAGCGTGAACGAACGACTTGTTCTTGCCGCCATCCCCGGTGGATCCAGTCATCTCGTTGCTTTTGAAAGTTGGTATACAAACTATACTATATCTGGGAGAGACATGCAACACGAGGAAAACTCTAACTCTATTCTAATA
>CAZIRP010000127.1:0-13184 GCA_964541665.1 uncultured Caldilineaceae bacterium
CTAAGTGAAACCAAGAAACTGCTTAGGAACCGCAGATTCTAACGATTACACAGATTTCTAGTTTTCGTCATCCCTCCGGGAGGGTGGCCAGCAAATATCAACATGACTTAGTGGTTTGGTGAAATGATGCAAAAACCGGAATATCACTCGCTACAAGACTATAGTTCCTTGTTTACGCGGGTTGACTATTGGCGACCTTACGTCGAACAGGTCTGTGCGCGGCATACAATTGCCGTGCATGGGCTGCGCGCTGGCCTGGCGGGCACCAATCCGGTCTTTGTGGTCGATGATGGCGCGGATGGCGTGGTGATCAAATTCTTCGAGACCAGGTTCTTTGCCGGAGCTCGCAGCTTTGCCCACGAACGCGCCATCTATGCATTGATCGCCCACGAACGCTCGCTGCCAGCCCCCGCGTTGATCGCGGCGGACACGCTCTTCGCCGATGGCGATTGGCCCTATCTCATCATCAGCCGGATTCCTGGGGCGAGTTTGGGCGAGGTGAGTGCGCAAGTCAGCCGGGCCGATTATCTGCGCCTGGCGAGTTGGTTGGGCACCTTCTTGCGGCGCTTCCACGCGTTGCCACTTGGGCAAAGTTCCTTGCTGCCACAAACCGAGCGCGAATTTGCCGACTTCATCATCAAGCAACGGGTCGATTGTGTGGCGCGTCACCGCGGATGGGGCGTGCTGCCCGAACACCTGCTCGCCGAGCTCCCGGATTATCTGCCGCCCGCCGAATGGCTATTCGAAGCAGCCGCGGCCTGGTGCCTGATCCATTGCGACCTCAACCATGATCATCTGCTGGGTGAATTTGTGGCGGGCCACTGGCAGCCCCGCGGCGTCATCGACTTTGGCGATGCGCGGGTGGGGGATCGGCATTATGAACTAGTGGCGCTGCATCTCGGTCTTTTCCGGGCAGACCGCGGCTTGTTGCGCAGCTTTCTGGCCGCCTATGGCCTGGATGCCGCGCGAGATCATCACTTTGTGCAACGAGCAATGAGCTACACCTTGCTCCACGAATTTAATGTGCTGGAGCAAATCGCACCCGAAATGGTGGCAACCGCGCCCTCATTAGCCGCGTTGGCCGAACAACTTTGGCAGTTGCAGGAGGAAGACCATGCGTAAAACCCTGGGCATGAACAAACACCAAAAGGCCGCCCGCCGACCCGGCGAAGAAAAGGTCAGCCGCGCCGAGATCGAGGATCTGCTGACCATGTCGTGCAGCGTCGAGGTAGAAGAGCGCTTGACCGCGGCCAAATATCTCTGCCCATGCCACATTCAAGCCCGCATCCCCGCGGTGTGGGAAGCCATCTTCCGCATGATGGAAGATCCCGAGCCGAAAGTGCGCTATGCGGCCTGGCACACCTGGGAAGATGGCGGCCTGCCGAATGATCCGGCGGCGTTTGAGGCAATGGAACGCATCTATCGCCGGGAGCGCGACCCCAAAGTGCGCAAGTTCGCCGAGTTCATCATTGGCCAGGAATTAGCCGAACGCAAACAGCGCGAGCTCACCGAGTTGCGGCTGGCGGCCAAGTCTCCGGCCAAAGTGCGCGGCAAGTGTGATTTTTGTGGCGAAAGTGACGTCCTGGTAATGCAGGATCTCAGCACAACCTTAACCAGCAATGGCTCGCTGCGAGCCGCCTGGATCTGCCCGCAGTGTGCAGCCACATAAGCGCCAGAGGGTCTTTCAAACGCTCATCCGCAGAAAGCGCAGATTTCACAGGTTGCTTATGTTCATCTGTGAAGCCTGCGCTTTCCAGGCACTTTTTGGGTTTTGCCTATCCCGGATTTCCAGACAAATTTACAGAGTAGACGCATGAACCTGACCTTGATCCCGCTACTATCTGTGCAGCGCGAGCTCTATCAGCAACCGCGCACCATGCAGCGCTTCCAAACCTATCTGCGCACCATCCTCAATGAAGACAAGAATGATCTCGAATTGCCCCTGGTCGAGATCAACCCCATGGGCAAGGATCATCTGCTGCCTTTTGTCGAGCACTTGTTGGCGCTCTCCGCCGAAGAGATCGCGGCAGACGCCGCGCAGCTGGTCCAGGCCGCCACGGCCAGCATACCGGATGAGTTTCGCGTCTCGCTGATCGTGATCGACGACGCGCTGGGCGGATGGACCAACCGTCACGCCAAAGAGTATGCCTATCGCCAATCGCCCATGGTGCAGCGCCCGCGTGTCTGGCAGCAACCGTGGATCACCGTTTGGTTTTGGACGAGCGAAATCTATACCGCGGAGACAGTGCGCAGCGAAGTGCTGGCTTGTCTCTACCGCGTGGCGTATCTTCAGCAGCACGGGCCAGCAGAGACCCTGGCCGATTGGCTGGCCCAGGAAGGCTATGCCATGCAGCAGGCAGGCGTCACCAGCCCAACCCTGGATGCAGAGGATCTTGCCTATACGCGCCAAGTCCTGACGCCGCTGCTGGGCGTCAGCGAGCAGCCCACCGTGCTTGCGGCCCTGTTTGGTGACCAGGCCGCGTACAATCTGGGCTATCGACCACTCGGGCTGTCGCCCTACGCCGGGCTGGCCCTAGCTCACCAATTGGCGCGGGAAGCGGCTGATTCATCCCACCCAAGCTGAGCACACCAGCCCGGTGAATGTTGCAACATCCCCGGCTTCCCACTATACTTTGTCTGGTAAACTATTTGTCAATACGAATGACAAAGTAATTACTGCGTCTGCGCAGTCCCCGCTCCTCACCCGGCGTCACTCACCGTTATACAACTCCAGATTCGCGGCGAGGAATATTGGGAATGCGATTTTGACAACTGAACGGGGGCTCATGTGTCTGCTTGGCGCCGCAATCTCTACGTGGTCTTTGTTGTCCAATTATTATCGACCGCGGGCTTTAGCCTGGTCTTCCCTTTCCTGCCCCTGTACGTCAAAGAGATCGGTGTTGCCAGCGGCGGCAGTATTGAATTTTGGTCGGGCCTCGTCTTTTCCTCGCAAGCCATCACCATGATGATCGCCTCGCCGATTTGGGGCTCGCTCTCGGATCGGTATGGGCGCAAGATCATGCTCGAACGGGCGACCATCGGCGGGGCCATCTTGTTGGCGCTGATGGGCTTCGTCCAGAATGCCGAGCAACTGGTCATCCTGCGCACGATCCAAGGCGGTGTCAGTGGGGTGATCTCTGCCGCCAATGCCCTGGTGGCTGGTTCCACGCCGCGGCAGCATTCGGGCGAAGCGCTGGGCCTGTTGCAGACCTCGCGTTGGGTCGGCGTCTCGATTGGGCCGATCCTCGGCGGTGTACTGGGAGATGCCTTTGGCTTTCGCGAGAGTTTTTGGGTCACCGCGGTGCTGCTGGGGCTGGCTGGGATTGCGGCCATGCTCTGGGTGCGCGAGGATTTCAAACCGGTGCCACGCCATCAACAACCCTCATTTTGGAGCAGCTACCGGTTGCTGATCAGCGCGCCGGGCATGTTGGGGCTCTATACGCTGACCTTTCTGCGCAGCCTGGGGGCAACTATCACCATTCCCATCACCTCGCTCTTTGTGGTGAGTTTGTTGGGTACCGAGCGGGGCGCCGCGACCATGACCGGCTTTGTGCAAGGCGCGACCGCGTTTACCAGTGCCATCGCGGCGGGGTGGCTGGGGCGGCTGGGCGATCGACGCGGGCACTACCAGATTTTGATCGTCTCGGCGATTGCTGCGGGATTCTTCTACATTCCCCAGGCACTGGCGACTTCGGCCTGGCATTTGATCTTCTTCCAGGCGCTGGCGGGCATCGCGGTCGGTGGACTGATGCCCGCGACCGCGGCCCTGATGAATCTCTGGGCACCGGTCGGCAACCAGGGCGCAACCTACGGCCTGGACAATAGCATCCAGGCGTCGGCCCGCGCGGTGGCCCCGATGATCGGGGCGGGCATTGCGCTCTGGTTTGGGATGCGCGGGGTCTTTGCGGGCGCGGCTGTGGTCTATATCCTGATCGCGTTTGTGGCGGTTCAGGTTGTCAACAACGCGGTTGCCCGGCAACAGCAGCACCCTGATTCACCGCCCGACAGTGCTGGCGAAGAGATCAAGAGGCCCGGGGCACCTGCTTGAGCAGGCGCAGATCCTCTTTGCGCAACTCGTCTACAGGAGCGGCTTCTTCGCTCGCCGGGCTGGGCCTTGTTGCGGCTGGCGCTGTCTGCGTCTGCGGTTTGGGCGCGGCGCGAATCTCGGCTTCCAGCTCCTCTCCTTCGCCAATGCGCAGTTCCGCCGGAGCATCGCCGGATTGACGGAGCGTCAACTCGCGCATGTGCGACATGTCCAGCCCCTCGATCGAGCCAAACATGCGCAGGATCGATTCCGACGAAAGATTGGGCAACATTTCGCGCATCTGGCTGGCTGTGCGCCCCAACGAAAAGAGTTCGCGCAGATCCTTGCCCAAATGCACTTTGTTGAGGATGATCGGGTGCTGGCGGGAGGGCAGAATACCAATCGAGGGCCATAGTTTGTGCAATTCGGCCTGGAGCCGCGTCAACAGGGCTTCATTGGCCGGTGTGCCGGGGAAGATTGGCAAGATCCGTTCAACCAGGGGGCTTTCCTGCGCCGGGGGCTGCTCTGCCTCCAATTCGTGCAAGCAACGGGTCAGGGCGCTGCGCAGTTTCTCGCTGGCCTGCACCTTTCGTTCCTCATCACTGAAGAGCGCCAGCTCGCGCCACTGGGCAGGATTCCCCTGGCTGGCGGCCAACAGATCGTTGCGATACCAGATATTCAGCGTATACCCGAACGGCACATCATTCATAAACAGATCGTCGACAAACAGATTGTGCGGCTGTTCACGCACATCCAATTCGCGTTCGATGGTCTCAAAACTGGCAAAGAAGAGTTGCGGCCCCGGGGCAAGAATACGATGGATGCGCCCCAGACGAGAGACCACCAGTTGCTGACCATCCTTCACCGTGAGCAATCGCACCCCAAGCAGGCGTAGCCCGATCCAAATACCAAGCAGCAGCACGACGAGTAAGCCAACGATCAAGAGTGTAGGTTCCATCTGCATTTCCCTCCGCTTCCAGCCAGGCCGGACAACACTATTGGCGCAAATAGGCTTGCATCAGGGGGCTGAACCAGGTCGGCGTTTCGGCATCACACAAAAGGCCGCGCCACAATAAAAGCTGCACATAATCGGGGTCGCTCGCTTGTCCGCGGGCCAACTGGCGCGCGGTGGCCTGCTCTTCCGGGTGCAATTGCTCGACGATGCGGCGGCACTCTTCCAGCACATCGGGCTGCTGGCTAAAGTAGTGCACCAGATCGTCCTCCTCGCCGGGCGGCTGGCGACGCCACAAGTTGAAGATCACTTTGGCCAAACCAGGATGCCCCCCGCTGAGTTTGTCGCCAATCAGCGCAAGATCTTTGGCGCGCACAGGACGACCGGCATTCTCGTTGAGGAAACGCAACATCTGTGCGGTGTCTTCGTGTTCATAGGGCTTGAGCGGATAGATGTCACGTTTGAAGAGATCGTAAAACTTGGCATGATCACTCAGCGGCAACGCACGCCCCAACGCCGCGGGCAGCCGTTTGACAAAGATCAAATAGCTGAGTTTGTTTTGGTTGCCCGCCAGCCGTAACGTGTAGAGCTGCTCCAACATGGTCAGGGGGCCAAGCCGCAACAGGTTGTCAAAATCATCCAGAATGAACATGATCTGACGACCCTGGCTAGCCGTCAGCCATTGGATCCGGTTGCGTAAGGTGCTAAAGACGCGCTGCTCCTCCGAAAGCTGGATAATCTTCGCGTCGCTCGGTGGGGACGGGAGATCCGCGCTCGCCTGCTCCAGGTCGGCCAGCAATTGCTCCCACAGCCCAAGCGGGGTGCGATTCCAGACATTGCCGTCGATAAATGGAAAGAGGATGGTGGTGGTGGCTTCGCCGAGATGGTGCGGTTTGTAGCCGTAGGGGTCAAAGCGCAGAAAGTTGGTAATGTTGGACTTGCCCACGCCGGCCACGCCCACAAAAGCGAGCGAGCGTCCTTCACGGGCATAGTCGCAGATCAGCCGTAATTCGTCGCGGCGATAGGTTGCCTGGTAGCGGGGAATCGGGTTGTTGTTCGACATGGCGCTCCACCAGCAAATGGTCAGGTGGGGGATCGATCACGGGGAGTGGTGATGAGCCGCTCCCCAGACGCACGCTACAGAATCCAACTCCCCTTGTTCATTGAGCTACCCAGGGCGACCAGCCCCCATCGCGTCAACACAAAGGGATTTCCGAGTTCAGCTATTGAGGAAAGCTGCCTGCAAACGCGCCAATCCTTGCTTCAGGAGGGGGCGAGGACAGCCAAAGTTGAGCCGCACAAACCCTTCACCACCCCGACCAAAGGCTTCCCCACCATTCAGCGCCACTTTGGCTTGTTCAAGACAGAATTGCTGGGGCGCAACTTCCAACTCGAGGCCGCGACAATCCATCCACGCCAAATAGGTGGCTTCGGGGTTGGTAAAGCGTACGACGGGCAACTTCTCGGTCAGGAAGTTCACAACGAGGTCTCGGTTTTCAGTCAAATAGGCCAGCATATCTTGCAGCCACGCTTCGCTATCCCGATAGGCCGCCAGGGCCGCGACATAACCCAGCACATTGACATGGGGCACGATGCCCGCGGCGGCTTGATTCACTTGCTGGCGCAATTCCGGATTTTGGATAATCGCCGCGCTGCACCCCAAGCCAGGCAGATTGTACGTCTTGCTCGGCGCGATCAGGGTGATGGTGTGCGCAGCAATTTCCGGGTCCAGGCTGGCAATCGGAATATGGCGGGAGTCGCCCAGTTGCAGATCGCTGTGGATCTCATCCGCGCAGATGATCATATCACGGCGCAGGCAGATCTCGGCCATCTGCAAGAGTTCAGCGCGCTGGTAGGCGCGGCCAATTGGGTTGTGGGGATTGCAGAGCAAAAAGAGGCGGGTATTGGGCTGAATGGCCGCGGTAAAGGCGTCGGTATCAACCGTGTAGTGCAATTGTTGCCCCTTCACTTCGACGGCGAGTTCGGCTTGATGCAATTCGCGGCCCTGATTGGTCGGGGCCGACAAGAAGGGGGGATAAACCGGCGTGGTGACCAGCACCCCATCCCCCGGCGCGCCAATTGCCTGGCTCACCAGGTTCAGGCCGGTCACCAACCCGGGCAAAAAGACAATATCGCTCGGTTCGATTTCCCATTGATACCGGCTAGCCATACGGTCGCAGAGCACCTGGCGCAGTTCCGGCGCGTCCATGGCATAACCAAAAACGCCATGGTCAACCCGCTCGCGCAGGGCCTGCAAAACCGGCTCGGGCGAGCGAAAATCCATATCCGCCACCCACATGGGCAGCACATCTTCTCCGTAATAGTGCCATTTTGCGCTATCAGTCCCGCGGCGCTCGATGGTCTCGTCAAAATTGTGGCGCATACTTGATCACCTATCTGGTCCTTATCTCAAAATCTCTGCGTCTCGCTGCGTGGATTCACCATGTCTACAGGGGCTACAACCGATTTTGAGATGGCTTCTGGTTTAGCAAATCGCAACAACAAAACGGGTAGCCCGAGCTACCCAATAATAATGTTCCGTAGCATACACCAGAGGGCGAGAAATGGCTCAATTGTGCAGAGACCATGCAAGCCGTTAGCACCATTATCCAGCCTCAACGCAGGTCGCGGCCAAAGGGCAGCAACGCCAATGGGATCAGCTTGATGTGCTGCTTGGCGAAGGGAATCCCGATGATCGTGATCGCCAGGAGCGCGGCGAAGAAGAGATGGGCCACGGTGAGTTCCCAACCAACCAGCACAATCCAGAGCACATTAAAGACCAGCCGCAACGGGCTGTTGGCATTGCGCAACTCGACTACTTCTTTGCCAAAGGGGGCAAAGGTGGCGAAGCCGATCTTGATCGCCTGCATACCAAAGGGAATGCCGATGATCGTGACACAAAGGAGCAAGCCGCTGAGAATATAAATGACGCCTGCGATCAACCCGCCAAAAATCAACCAAATAATATTGCCTAACAGGCTCATAAATCACCTCATCCAGAGTTTTCGTGCCAATTCGTGAACCAATCAGCCAGACGCTTCGGGAGCTGCAATCAGTTTACGAATAGGCCCGCATTCTTTGCTATAATAGATCATACAAAATATTACGTAAACCCATCGTTGGAGTTGCAAGAGTCAAGTCTATGCGTGCTATTCTGTTTGATCTGGGCAATGTGCTGGTTCGGTATGACCACAACCAAACGCTGGCCGCGGTTGCCGCCTTGGGCCAAAGCGATCCCCAACAAGTGCAAGCGCTCTTCCATACGGTGACCACTCAACTGGGCATCGGCGAATTGAGCGCGGCGGATCTCCATCAACACTATCGCCAACACCTACCGATTGACGAGGATGAGGTGGCTTTCTTTACGGCCTTTGCGGCTGGCTTGGCGCGCGACGAGGTCGCTTTGGCCTACGCGGTGGCATTGCAGCAACGGCCCGCGGTCACCGTCGGGGTGATCAGCAATACCAACGAGGCCCATGTCTACTGGCTCGACGAATATCTGCCCGAGTTGAACCAGTTTGATCTGGTGATGATGAGCAACGAAGTCAGGCTGGCCAAACCTGACCCGGAAATCTTTCGCCTGGCCCTGGAGATTCTGGAGATCCCCGCCGAGCAAGCGCTCTTTATCGACGATATCGCCGAAAATGTCAGCGCCGCGCAAAGCTGTGGCCTGGCCGCGCTTGTGCACAGCGATTGGGCGCGCACCCGCCCGGCCATCGAGCACTGGTTGGCCACCGGGCAGCTAGCCCAGCCAGAGGCATAGCGTGCAGAGCACCTTCGAGCTTTCGCCCCGCCCAGCATCCGGCGCGCTCACCAGGACCGGCGGTTTTTTGCGCGGGTTCAGCCACACCCTGCAACCTTACATCGGCTGTCGTTTTGGGTGCAGCTATTGTTATGTCCAGGGGATGAATGTGCATCGGTTTCATCAGCCAGCCCAGGCGTGGGGCGACTATGTACACCCGCGCACGGGCATCGCGGAGCGGTTGCGGCGCGAGCTCAGTCGCCTGGCCGCGGCCGGACGCCTCGGTGAATTGGCGATCTTTATGTCGAGCGCGACTGATCCCTACCAAGGGGCCGAGCGGCAATGGCGCCTGAGCCGCGCTTGTTTGCAGGTCCTGGCCGACTTCCCGCCGCGCCTGTTGGTGATCCAAACCCGGTCGCCGCTGGTAGCGGATGACTTCGGCCTGATCCGTGATTTGGGCGCGGCCTGTTGGCTCAATTTTACGCTCGAAACCGACCGCGAGGATGTACGGCGCGTGCTCACCCCGCGCTGCCCTTCGATCGCCCAGCGGCTAGCAACCCTACGTGCAGCCCGGGCGGCTGGCGTGCAGGTGCAGATCACCGTCAGCCCGTGCTTGCCCTATTCGGATGTTGAGCAATTTGGCAGCACCCTGCTCGACCACGGCGACCGGGTGATCGTGGACAGCTATGTCAGCGGGGATGGGCAACAGGGCAAGCGCACCGCGGCCACCTCAGTCGCCACTACCTATGCGGCCGAACAGTGGGGCGACTGGCGGGCCGAAACCGCGGCCCGGCACCTCTATGCCTGGCTCCACGAACGCATCGGGGAGCGAGCCGGTTGGTCGCAGGCCGGGTTTATTGCCCTGACTCAGCAATGATCCGCTCCATCTCAGCAATTAGTCAGCACAGGTAACACACACAGATAAGGAGCAGGTGAATGAACCTGTACGGAGGAATTGAAGCAGGCGGGACAAAGTTTGTCTGTGCGGTGGGCAGTGGGCCGGATGATATTCGGGCCGAGACCCGGTTTGCCACCACCACGCCCGCCGAAACCATTCGCCAGGCCCTTGCCTTCTTTCAGGCCCAGCACCAATCAACCCCGCTCAGCGCGATTGGAATTGCCTCCTTTGGGCCAGTTGACCCCGATCCCCGGTCGCCCACCTTCGGCTATATCACCACCACGCCCAAGCCCGGCTGGGGCCAGACCGATCTGGTCGGGCCGCTGCGCCAGGCCCTTCAGTTGCCGATTGGCTTTGATACGGATGTGAATGGCGCGGCTCTCGGGGAACATCGCTGGGGCGCGGGGCAAGGGCTGGACACCTTTGTCTATCTCACGGTTGGCACCGGGCTGGGCGGGGGCGGCATGGTCAATGGCCGTTTGATCCACGGGCTGCTCCACCCGGAGATGGGCCACATGCTGGTTCCGCATAACTGGGAGGCAGACCCCTATGCCGGGTATTGCCCCTATCATGGCGATTGTTGGGAAGGGCTGACGGCTGGGCCGGCATTTGAGGGACGTTGGGGCGTGCGCGCCGAGCAGTTGCCAGTGGATCACCCAGCGTGGGGGTTAGCAGCGCACTATCTTGCGCTCGGGCTGGTGAATTTGATCTGCCTGCTGTCACCGCAGCGGATCATCATGGGCGGGGGCGTGATGGAACAAACCCAACTCTTCCCGCTGATCCAGCGCGAGGTTCACACCTTGCTGAATGGATATATCCAGGCGCCACGCCTGCTCGAAGCGATCGACCAGTACATTGTGCCGCCGGGCCTGGGCAATCGTGCGGGCGTGCTGGGGGCGTTGGCACTGGCCGAATTAGCGGTGCAGAACGCAGGCTGAGCTGGAGCAGACTCGAGCTCACACTGCTGGCGGAGCGCGGGATTTCTCTCACCATCATTTATAAGAGAGTTGAAGGCTATGTCAACACCAGAATTCGACCCCACAGAACACCCACATCGTCGTCGCAATCTGCTGACCGGCGATTGGGTGCTGGTTTCACCCCACCGCACCAAGCGCCCGTGGCAAGGCCAGGTCGAGCGGCTGCCAGCCGAGCAGCGCCCAGCTTATGACCCGACCTGTTATCTCTGCCCTGGCAATGAGCGGGCTGGTGGCGTGCGCAATCCTGTCTATGAAGGTACCTACGTCTTTGACAATGACTTTGCCGCGCTGCTGCCCGATAGTCCGCGCCACGCGGTTGGGCCGAGCGAACTCTTCCAGGCCGAAGCGGAGAGCGGCATCTGCCGGGTGATCTGCTTTAGCCCGCGCCATGATCTCACCTTGCCCGAAATGGAAGTTGCGGCCATTGAGCGCGTGGTTGCTGTATGGGCCGAACAGGTGGCCGAGCTGGGCAGTCGCCCGGACATTGGCTATGTGCAGCTCTTTGAGAACAAGGGCGCGGCCATGGGCAGCTCCAATCCGCACCCGCATGGGCAACTGTGGGCGAGCTACCGCGTGCCACAAGAGCCAGCCAAAGAGGATCAGGCGCAGCAAGCCTATTACGCGCAGCAGCAACGGCCCCTGTTGATCGACTATCTGGCAGCCGAGGTGCAGGCGCAAGAGCGGGTCGTGATCGAGCAGGAGCACTGGGTGGCGCTGGTGCCCTATTGGGCGGTCTGGCCTTATGAGATCCTCTTGTTGCCGCGGCGCCATGTCACCGAGTTGCCCGCCCTGACCCCGGCGGAGCGGCGCGATCTGGCCGGGATGCTCAAGCGGCTGCTTACCCGCTACGACAATCTATTCGAGACCAGTTTCCCCTACTCGATGGGCTGGCACGGTCAGCCAACCGATGGGCGCTCGCACCCCCATTGGCAATTACACGCTCACTTCTACCCGCCCTTGTTGCGCTCGGCCACGGTGAAAAAGTTTATGGTCGGCTATGAGATGCTCGGCAATCCCCAGCGCGACATCACGCCCGAACAGGCGGCCCAGCGTCTGCGCGCATTGAGCGACCTGCACTACAAGCAAGGGTGATCAAGCGGCAGGCTACTGGTGAGGCTGGCTGCTCTGGGCCTGGCCTCATCGCTGCCCTGAGTTACCAGGATATAGCTCAGGATACAGATCCTCACACTGCTTAAGAAAATGTAAGCGAAATTACAGTAAATCTCCATTTTTGACCCCACCCTGAGCCAGGCGCGGCCAGCTTCCTTCAAGTTGGCCGACCATGGGCCCCAACCAGCGCACTCGCGCTGATGCGCAGCCATCACCCGATACGTCGCAGGAGTTCACCATTATTTCGATCTAGAATGGAAGTCTACCCCCATCATGACCACGCGCTCACTTTACTCTCTTACATCGAAAGGACGATCCATGCAGCATCGATTTCCGCCGCTCCGTACGCTCCTTGTATGGCTGATTGGACTCTTGATCCTGATTCCAGCCGCCGTTCACGCCCGCCAGTTGGACCAGACCGATCTTCGCCAGGCAACCCACAGTACCGAGGGGGAGACCATCCCCAGCTGCGGTACCGTGCCCGGGAGCACGCTGCCCGGCACAGTGCCGTGCGAACGCCCGCGCATCATCATCCGGCTTGAGGCTGACCCGGCCACTGGCCGCGATTTTGACTTTGCGGGTGATCTGGGCAAGTTTGATCTGGAAGATGACGACGATGAGGATGAAGATGACGATGATAGTTATAAACGGTTCCGCGTGCGGCCGGGAACCTATACTGTTGGCCAGTTGGTGCCCGATCGCTGGCTCTTGTTGGAGATAGCCTGCGAAGGTGGCAGCACCACTCCAAATTTGGCCGGTGCCTTTGTGACGATCACCGCCAATTATAATGATGTGATTACCTGTACGTTCCGCAATCAGCGGGAGAGCACGCTGCGGGTGCGCAAGTATCACGACAGCAATAACAACAGCGAACGCAATCGTGGCGAAAGTGGTTTACCGGGTTGGGTCTTTACGCTCTACAATGCTGCGGGCGAAGCCGTGACGAGTGGCACCACCAATATCTATGGCAAGGTGAACTTTACCGGGGTTGTACCGGGCAGCTATACACTCTGCGAAAGTGGCCGCGAAGGCTGGAATAACACCCAGCCCGGCACAGTAGACCCGAACTTTGGCAACCAACCCTGTTATCATTTTGAGGCCCGGCCAGCCAAATTGGTCTATGTGCGCTTTGGCAATATCGAGGGCAGCGCGTTGGTGGCCAGCAGTGGACAAAGTAGCACCAACCCAGCCGGGGTGCTCGAATTTGATGATCCCTATGTGGATGATGCGAGCAATATGAGCGACAATGCAGCCGATCTGACTCGTGCGGACGATCCGTTGCTCGGTGATTTCAGCGCCAATGAGCTCTTCCTGCCGGTTGTCATCCGCTAATCCAGCCTGAACGGAATCAACCCGGTTGCGCGAAGAGGGGCCCAACAAAAATGGCGGCAATCATTGTTGATTGTCGCCATTTTTGTTGCGTATCCTCATAGAGAAACCAGATAAATATCGCATAAATCGTAGGTGCGGTTAGAAACCGC
>CAZIRP010000128.1:0-12872 GCA_964541665.1 uncultured Caldilineaceae bacterium
CTGAGAGTGATGTGCTTTATGAACTATCTTGACTTTTACGCCAACCAGGCGGTGTTGATCACTGGTGGGTTGGGCTTTATTGGTTCCAACCTGGCGCGGCGATTGGTGGATCTCGGTGCGCAGGTCACGGTGGTCGATTCGCTGATCCCCGACTATGGTGGCAACCGCTTTAACCTGGCTGGCTATGAAGATCGGCTGCGCATTAACCTGTCCGACGTGCGCGACCCCTATGCCATGCGGGCGTTGGTGCAAGGGCAAGCGCTGCTCTTCAACCTGGCCGGGCAAGTCAGCCACATCGACTCGATGACCGACCCGCTGGCCGATTTGGAGATCAACGCCCGCGCCCAATTGTCGATCCTCGAAGCCTGCCGCCATGAAAATCCGACCATCAAAGTGATCTATGCGGGCACGCGCCAACAGTATGGCAAGCCCGCTTATCTGCCGCTCGACGAGCAACATCTTCAGCATCCCACCGATGTGAATGGCGTCAACAAACTGGCGGGTGAATGGTATCACATTGTCTATCACACCGCGTATGGCTTACGCACCGCGTCGCTGCGTTTGACCAACACCTATGGCCCGCGCCAGTTGTTAAAACATAACCGCCAGGGCTTTGTCGGCTGGTTTGTCCGGCTGGCAGTCGAGGGCAAGACCATCCCGCTCTATGGTGATGGCAGTCAGCTGCGCGATTTGAACCATGTGGATGATGTGGTGGATGCCTTTTTGCGGGTGGGGGCCAGCGAAGCGAGCAATGGCGAAGTCTACAATTTGGGTGGCGATGGGCCGATCAGCCTCTATGAGCTTGCCCAGTTGTTGGTCGAGTTGGGCGGGCGCGGGGAAGTGGCATTGGTGCCCTGGCCAGCCGAGCGCAAAAAGATCGACATCGGCAATGTTTATTCGAGTTATGCCAAAATTGAGCAGGCACTTGGCTGGCGCCCCACGACGGATCTGCGTGCCGGGTTGGCCGCTACGCTGGCCTATTATCGGCAACACTGGGAGCAGTACGTCGCCGAATAGGCCAGTGGCCGGTTCGTGCGCTTTCGTATAGCCAGAGTGAGAGTAGCAGCATCATCGTGCCCCCGCTGCTCAGTGTACCCAGCGAACGCACCGGGGTTGTGCCCATGCGCACGTCGATGCGGTGGCGGCCCGCAGGCACATCGAGTTCGATCAGCCCATACGGGGGCGAGGCGCGAAAATCCACGGGCTGTCCATCCAGCCGAACTTGCCAGCCGGGGAAATCATAAAGCCGCACCTGAACCACGCCCGCTTCCGCCAGTACTACTTCGCCGCCAAAACTTTCGCCGCGACTATAATTGCTGATCACGTCGCCCGTGCCTTGCAAAATGCCCAGCCGTGCAAGGTGAGCGTTGCTAAAATCTGCTGCGGCATATTGTTCACTCATCGGTGAGGTGGTGAACGGTTCGAGTACCTGGCGGGTATAGCCCAACATGTCGGGGTGTTCCTGCTCGAATTGAGCGACAGCGCGGCCATCTTCGCGCCACGGTTCGATGGGCTGGAGCGCGGGCGGCTGCGCATAGTGAACGCTGGCCACCAACACAAGCGCGCCGATCAACAAAATGCCCGCCTCAACTCCGCTGCTGTGGCCCTCTGTTCGCGCCGCGGCCCCGAGTTCGCCCAAGAGCAGACCGGCGAGCGCGCTGAGCGTAAAGCTGCTGAGCGCCAACAACCGCCAGGGGAATTGGATCACCGCGAGCAGGCTGATCGCCCGCCAGATCGGCGCGGCCAGGGGTGTCATCGCGACCAAAACCACCAGCGAAATTCCGAGCAGGAATGCAATCCGCCCGCGCTGCTGGCCGGTTCTGCGCAACAGCATCCCCGCGCCAACGAGCAGGAATACGCTGTGCAGCAGTCCCAACTGAAACCCCATCCCATCATTTGCGCCGCTGGGGTCATCGGAATAGCCATATCCCCAAAATGGATTCAGAAATTGGCCGGGATAGATCCAATGGCGTTCGAAATAATAAGTTGCCGTGGTGAAGACTTCTTGCGCCAGCAATGGCCCTTCTGCCAACAACGGCAGGATGAAGATCGCGGCCAGCAGCAGGCCAGCTACACCGGCGCTCGCGGCCAATCCAAGCCGGGCGAGCCACTCCCGCGTGCGCTTGCGGGTATCTAGTGAGCGCCCTAGGCGAAAGAGCACGAAGCCAATCACCAGCGGAGCGACTGCTGGCAGTGCAAAGACATGGGTCAGAAGCAGGCCGCCAAAGCTGAAGGCTGCCAGCAATAAGCGACCCGCCCACCCCGGCGCGGCGCCGGGCACAATCAAGCGCTCAAACGCCAGAATCACCCAGGGCAGCCAGGCGATCAACATGGTTTCGGCGAAGGCCGCCCGCACATACATATCAAGCAGATGATAAGGGGCAAAGACGTAAAAAAGGCCGGCCACCAGCGCGGCCAGCGAGCGCAGATCGACCCCATGATCGGTCGCACGGGGTTGCGATTCCCCCAGCCAGGTGCGCACCAGGGCATACATCCCCCAGCCGCTGAGCAAAAAGCCAAGCGCCCACCCAACTTTGACCGCATTGGTGACGCCCAAACCGAGCAAAATCAAGCCTTCAGTCAGATAAAAAGCCAGCGGGGCCTGGATCACAAAGGTGGGATAGCCATAGCCTTGGTTGTGGTGCATGGCCCAGCGCGGCCAGAGCGCGCCATCGCGGAACGCTTCGTCAAACATGCTGGCAAAAAAGACGCTGTGCCGACCATCGTGGGCAGTGTAAAAGTAGCCGGGGGCAACCAAAGGAGCCAACGCCAGGAGGCTAAGCCCCAACAAGAGTACCAGATAGGGATCAAACGAACATGGTAACTTGCGCAAAATGGCGTATTCTTTCTTGTAGATAGGTGGGAGGGTAAATAGCCAGGGAAACAGGTGCGCGCACCAGACCTGTCTACGTGTCTACCTGCCTGAATTTCCGCAACATCAGCAACAATGATCTTGGACATTTCATCGCGTCACCAGTACACTTGCCTAAGATCAGCATTCCATCTTAGATGATTTGGCGATAAAAATCAATGATCCAACCAACTCAGCCCATCCCCGTTGTGGATATGCGCGGCCAATATCTCGCCCTCAAAACCGAGATCGACGCGGCAGTGGCGCGGACGCTTGATAGCGGCTGGTATATTCTTGGCCAGGAAGTGGCCGCGTTCGAGGCCGAATTTGCGGCCTACCTGCAAACTGACTTACAGGTGATGCTCTGTGCCACCGATGAGATGATCCATGGTGGCCGCGCAGAACCCCTTTTGGATTGTGTCGGCGTTAATTCTGGCACCGATGCGCTGCAACTCGCGCTGCTGGCCTGCGACATCGGCCCGGGCGACGAGGTGATCACTGTGGCGCATACCGCGGTGGCCACCGCGGCGGCCATCCGCCTGACCGGCGCGACGCCGATTTTTGTGGATGTAGACCCCGCGACTTATACGCTCGACCCGGCCCTGCTCGCGGCGGCCATTACCGAGCGGACGCGGGCGATCATTCCGGTGCATCTCTACGGCCACCCCGCGGATTTGGAGCCGATTTTGGCGCTGGCGAAAACGCACAAGCTGCGCGTGATCGAAGATTGTGCGCAGGCACATGGCGCGCTCTATCATGGTCGTCGCGTCGGCACCTGGGGTGATCTCGCCTGCTTCTCCTTTTACCCGACCAAGAACCTGGGCGCGCTGGGCGACGGCGGCGCGGTGGTGAGCCGCGACCCCGCGCTGATCGAGCGGGTGCGGGCTTTGCGTGAATATGGCTGGACAGCGCAAGCCCGGTATGTTTCGCAGCGCGAAGGGCTCAACAGTCGGCTCGATGAAGTGCAGGCCGCGATCTTGCGGGTCAAGCTGCCGCTGCTGGATGCTTGGAATGAGCAACGGCGGCACCTGGCCGCGCACTATGCCGCTCACCTGCCCGCGGAAATCGTGCGCCCCCTGGTGCGGGCCGGTACCATGCACGTCTATCATCTGTACGTTATCCGCGTGCCCAATCGTGAGCAGATTCGGCAGCGCCTGCAGCAACAGGGCATCAGCAGCGCCATCCACTATCCAGTGCCCATCCACCAGCAGCCCGCCTACACGCACTATGCCCCTGCACACGGTTTACCGCAGACCGAAGCACTCGCCGGGGAAATTTTGTCGTTGCCCATGCATCCTTTGCTCGACGAAGCTGCGGTCGAGCAAGTCGCCGCGGCCCTGACCGTTGCCTTGCAGAAATAGGTGGTGGCAATGTTTCGTTGATAAGCATTAAAAGATTGAACCACGAAGAACACAGAGAACACGAAGAAAAGCTTCGTAAGCTTTGTGCCCTTCGTGGTGAAAATGGAATCAATTTATCAACCATTTTTTGCCATTACCCATGAATAGATTCTTACGCGCTCTGTTGAATGATGGCTATCGCCTCTGGCTATTGGCCGGGATGCTGCTCTATTGTCTGATCTTCACCGGCCTGGCGTGGGATCTGCACGCGGGGATGCGCACCCATCGTTCAGATCTGGGCCAGATCGATCAAGCCGTGTGGAATAGCAGCCGCGGGCGGTTTGTCGAGCAGACCGACAATGGCTATCTCGCCACCCGCATGACCGATCACGTCGAGCCGATCCTGGCCTTGATCAGCCCGATTTTTTGGCTGTGGGATGATGTGCGAGCGTTGTTGTTGCTGCAAGTGGTGGCCGTGGCCTTTGGTGCGGGGCTGCTCTATGAATTGGCGCGCCTCAAGCTGGATCAATTGCTCTCTACTGCGGCCCGCGAGCAGATCTGGCAGGTGGAGCCGCTGCAACAATTGACGCGTCCCCTCGCCTTGACCCTGGCCACGGCCTATCTGCTCACACCCCACTTGCAATCCGCCCTGCTTACCGAATTTCATGCCGGGCCGCTGGCCGTGCCTTTGGTGCTTTGGGCCTTCTACGCGGTCGAAAAGCGTCGCTGGTGGCAATTTGCCGGGGCCACGCTGCTCGTTGCCCTGGTCAAAGAAGAGATGGCCTTGCTGGCTGCTGGGCTGGCCTGCTGGGCCGGGTGGCGCACACTGCTCGCGGCCCGCACTCCCCCATCCCCCCATCCCCCCACCGCTCGATTCACCTACCTGCTCTTTGGCGCACTCTTTCTCTGTTCACTCGCCTGGTTCTATCTCGCCACCTTTGTGATCGTGCCCGCGCACGCGTTGGACGTGTATGGGGTGGCTGAAAGCGGGTATTTTGCCCGCTATGGCGCGCTGGGCAATTCGCCGCTGGATATTCTGCGCAGTTTCATCACGCAGCCGGGGCTGGTCTGGCAGATCGCCACAGAACCAGCGCGGCTCGATTATCTGTTCCGCTTGCTGCTGCCTTTTGGCTTTTTCAGCCTCTTGGCTCCCGAAATTTTGCTCTTGGCGCTGCCCTTGTTGTTGGCAAACGTGCTCAGCGCGTACGGTGCCCAATATTATGGCGAATTTCATTACAGCGCGCCGCTCGTGCCCTATGTCGCGGTCAGCGCGGCCTATGGCCTGGGGCGGGTTTGGCGTTGGTGGGGCCGCCGCACCGGCAATACGTCATTTGGATTTCAACATTTGCCCGCTGCCAACGCGGGAATGATGGCGTTGATCTCCCTGGTGCGCAATGCGCGCACGACCGTTCGCCCCTTGCTTGCGTTCGGCCTCGCGCTCTGGTTGATCGGCTGTGGCGTGGCGGCCTATGGTTCGATGGGGCGTGGCCCGCTCGGTGGCCGCTATGACCCCACACCGATCACCGCGCATCACCAGTTGTTGGCACGCTTCAAACCCCAGATCCCCGCTGACGCCGCGCTGACGGCCACCGCGGCGGTGCATCCCCACTTCAGCCACCGGCGCTACATCTATCAATTCCCCTTGGGGTTGGATGCCCCAACACCCGCGGATTGGGCCCTGCTCGACGTGACGACCAACACCGACATGGCCCCGGGCGATCTCAAAGCCACGGTTGATGCAATGCTGGCCGCGGATTGGGGCGTGGTTGACGCGGCGGATGGTTTTTTGTTGTTGCAACGGGGCGCGGCCAACAAGACCATTCCCGCCTTGTTTTATGAGTTTGCACGTGGCGCAGCGTCGGCGACTCTTTCCGACGAATCGATCCAGGTGGCCACTCTAGCGATCAACGATTGGCCGCGCTGGCGCCAAACACAATTGACCACGCAATGGGTGGTTGGGTCTGGGTTTGACCCAGGCACGATACCGCAATTTCAAGTGTTGGCTGGAGATCGGACGCCGCTCTACACCTATGAGACGCTCGCGCCCCCAGCGTTGATCTGGTATCCGCCCGCGTACTGGCAAGCCGGTGAGGCGATCCGCATTACCACGCCGACGCTCTATCTGCCGCGCCTGTGGCAAGCCACGGTCGGGCCGGATGGTCGATTAGCCAGGGTGGGGTGGCGCGCAGCGGATGGAACGACGCGGGTACTCTATCCGCCCACCCGGCACCTGGAAGAGCCAATCCCGAGCCGCTCGGCGCATTTTCGTTTGGTCACAAGCGGCGAAGGTGAGCAGGAGATCAGGCTGCGCGGCCAGCTCTTATCCACCAGTGCGCGGCCAGGCGAAGCAGTGGCACTGTGGCTGCAATGGCATGATCTGGCAGCGTGGCCCGAGGGGTGGTCGGTCTTTGTGCATCTGCGCAGCGCGGCGGCGGTCACCCTCGCCCAGCATGATGGCCCGCCTCTGCCGCAACCTGATTCACCCTTCTACGATGCGCGCTCGTTGCTCGTGCCGCCGGAGACAGCCGTGGGAAGCGCGATCAATGTGGTCGTGGGGCTGTATGAACCCCAAAGTGGGCAACGCGCCGAATTGATTCTGCCGAATGGGGATGGTGATCAGGGTAACGAATTCCGCGTCAGCGAGTTGATCGTCGAGCCGCCGCGCTCCCCCGACCAGGCCTGCGCGCTGATCACGGCGACCTGCGCCTCGCAGCCGTGAGGTATGTAGAGTAAAGCCAATCTACATTGACACTATCCACAGATTCACAGATTTTTTTTCATCTGTGAATCTGCGTAATCTGTGGATAAGTTTTCTAAAGATCCTCTTGGGTTTACCTGTGTATTCGCCGTCAACCCAATGCTTTGATCATGGCCGTGAAGAGACGCAAGCCAAGCTGCCCGGTTGTGCCAAGCGGATTTTGGATCGGCACAATATGGTCTTCGGGGTGAGGCATGAGGCCCAGCACATTGCCTTGCCGATTGCAGATGGCGGCAATGTCGGCCACAGAGCCATTCGGGTTGAGGGGATAGCGCCCCGCGGCCGCGTTGCCCTGGTCATCGACATAGCGCAGGGCAATCAACTGGTCATCCTCTAACGCAGCCAGGGTGGCCTGGTCGGCTACCTGAAAGTTGCCTTCGCCATGCGCCACCGGACAAAAGATCAGCTCATCGAGCTCGGCTAAAAAGCCCGCCTTTGCCGTGCGATTGACCGCCAGATGCACCCAGCGACATTCAAAAAGCCCTTGGGCATTCTCGGTTAAGGTTACTTTGCGCGGGGTAGGTTGTTCCCCACTGGCTGTCTGCCCAGGCAGGATGCCCGCTTTGACCAGCGTCTGGAAGCCATTGCAGATGCCCAGGACGGGCCGCCCGCTCTCCACAAACCCTTGCAACTCTTCTTGAAAATAGACTTGCAGATCAAGCGCCAACCGTGCACCCGCGCCCAGCGCATCGCCGTAAGAGAACCCACCCGGCAGCAAAAGGCATTGGTAATCACCAAACCGCCGTTCTCCGCGCCGCAATTGGTTGATGTGCACAATCTCCGGCGCGCCTCCGGCCAATTCACAAGCGCGGGCAGCCTCGCCATCACGATTGATGCCAGAAGCGTGCAGAATCAGAATCGAAGGCTTCATTCGCCCGTTCCTTTCCAGGCATCCACCAGGACGGTGGTTGCGAGATCGATCAAGGGGTGTGCATCCAGGCTGATCACCAACCGGGGATCGGCCGTGACTTCGCCCAAAAGGGTGAGCGGCTCACCGGCAAACTGCGCCTCGAAGGCCGCGGCAGCCGCGGGGGCCACTTCGATCAGCAAACGGCCATTGGCCTCGCCAAAGAGCAAAGTTTCCGCCGCAGCTGGGCGCCCAGCCGCCTGAGCCGACGCCAATCTCAACTGCGCGCCCAAACGCCCACCAATACACATCTCGGCAATGGCGACGGCCAGCCCACCCTCACTCAGATCATGGCAGGCTCGCACCAATCCCTGACGGATCGCCCGATGCAAGGCCCGATAGCGCCCCAGGGGATTGGCCAGCGAGTGAGGCACATCGCCGCCCGCATACTCCAGCAGCTGGGCGAACAGTGAACCGCCCAAGGTGGGCACAGGCTCGCCTAACAAATAGAGCCGATTGCCCGCGGCTTTCAGGTTGGAGGTCGCGGTCTGCTGCATGTCGGGCACAAGGCCAATCGCCGAGATCAGCAACGTGCCGGGAATCGGCTGGCCATTGTATTCATTGTTCAGGCTGTCCTTGCCCGAGATAAAGGGCGCGGCATATTGAATGGCCGCGTCATAACAACCCTGGCAGGCCCGTACCAGGGAGCCCAAGCGGTCGGGCAAGCGCGGGTTGCCCCAGCAGAAATTGTCGAGAATGGCGATGCGGTCGGGATCCGCGCCGACGGCCACAATATTGCGGAAAGCCTCGTCTACCGCGGCCACGGCCATGGCATAGGGGTCGCGCTGCCCCAAAATCGGGTTGATGCCGACACTCAAGGCAAACGCTTGATTGTGTTCCCACGTGCCCAGCGGCTTGAGCACTGCTGCATCCGACGGACCGTCTAGTTGCGGACCAACCAGCGGGCGGACAAGGGTGCCGCCGCGTACTTCGTGGTCGTAGCGCCGGATGATCGCTTCCTTGCTGGCAATATTGGGGTGAGCCAATAGGTGTAGCAGCATGGCATTGGCATCGCTCACTGTGGGGGCTGGCTGGGTTACCGGCGCGGGTGCCTGCCACTCGGCCTGCAGCGTGCGCCGCGGCAAACCATCGTGCAGGAAGCTCATCGGCAGGTCGGCCACCACTTTGCCCGCATGGTGGACGAGCAATTGCCCATCTCCCGTGAAGCGCCCCAGGACACAAATTTCGACATCCCAACGGTCGGCCAGTGCCTGCAGAGCCGCCAATTTGTCGGGAGGCACGGCCATTACCAACCGCTCTTGCGCCTCGGAGATCCAAATTTCCCACGGTTGCAGGCCACCATATTTGAGCGGAGCATGGGTCAACTCGACGCTGACCCCCAATTCCTTGCCCATTTCGCCCACCGCGGAAGAAAAGCCACCCGCGCCACAATCGGTGATCGCGGTGTAGAGTTGTTGGTCGCGTGCGGCTTCAACCAGCTCGATCAAGCCCTTCTCGGTGATCGGGTCGCCGATCTGCACAGCGCTCCCCGCCAGTTCGGTGGTCTCGTGCGTCAATTCTGCTGAGGAAAAAGTCGCGCCGTGGATGCCATCGCGGCCTGTGCGCCCCCCGAGCGCGACGATCAGATCGCCCACGCGGCTCTCGGTCGGGTGACTGCCGCGCGGCAACAGCCCGACGCAGCCGCAGAAAACGAGCGGATTGCCCAGGTAGCCGCTGTCATAGAGCACCGTGCCATTGACGGTTGGCAATCCCAATTTGTTACCATAATCGCCAATCCCCGCGATCACGCCGTCGGCGATGCGTTTGGGGTGGAGCACACCGGCTGGCAGATCGGCAACCGGGAAATCCTGCGGGCCAAAACAGAGCACATCGGTGGTGGCGATGGGGCGAGCCGACACGCCAAGAATATCGCGCACCACCCCGCCGACGCCGGTATTGGCCCCGCCAAAGGGCTCAAGCGCCGAGGGATGGTTGTGCGTCTCCACCTTAAAGGCCAGATCAAAGTGCTCGTCAAAGGCAATGATGCCTGCGTTATCGACAAATGCCGAATGTAACCAGTCGGGTTGCAGTTGCTCGGTGGCCGCGCGAATATATTGCTTGAGCAGGCCGTCGATCTGCTCGCTGCGCCGTACCGTGCCATCCGCGTCTCGCCAGGTAAAGTCGATGGCTGCCCGGAAGGTCTTGTGGACACAATGCTCCGACCAGGTCTGCGCCAGCGTTTCGAGCTCGACATCGGTCGGGTCGCGGTCGGCCTCCTGGTAAAACTCTTGGATCGCCTGCATCTCGTGCAGATCCAGCGCCAACAAGCGTTGACGGCTCAGCGTCTGCAGCGCTTCATCCTCCAACTCGCGGATCGGCACGATCTCGACGTGATCGCCGGCCACGGTTTCGCTGTTAAATTGGGGGCTGATGGGCCCCAGCGTGTAATGTTGGACGGTTTCGTTGCAAAGGACCTGGCGCGCCAGGCGATGCAGATCCGCGGTGGTCAAGTCGCCGCGCAACTCGTACCGGGTGCCCGTTGCCACCGGGCAAGCGGGTAGGCCAATTTCGACCATGCCGCGCGCCAACTCACGAGCGGGTACGTCGGTCACCCCGGGGCGGGGCGCAACTTCGATCACCCAAGTCTGGTCATCGTGGCTGGATTGCGGCGCGTTCGCGAGCGAGTGCCAACTGGCCTGATCCATCACCGGATCGGCGAGTAGCAAACTCGACAGACGCTGCACCGCTTCTTCGCCCGGGTCTTCGGCCAAAAAATAGAGCCGCACGATCTGGCATTCGCGCAGGCCTGTCAAGTTGAGTGCGGCCGCGGCTTGCAGAATGGGCTGGCCGCCGCGCGCAGGTTTACTCCGTACTTCGATCCGTAGGGTCATCGTCTCATCCTCACTAATTCGGTTGATGAGGGTAGTTTACTGCAACTAAAGAAGGCAGTAAAAAATGGACGGAGGACGGTGGACGACCGACGCATGACGTTTGACGTTTGATGGATGATGAGTGATAAACAATGAATAATGAATGGTGAATAATCAATAATGAACGGTGAATGATTGCGGTCGTGATATACTAATACTTATCTCAAAAATCTCTGTGCCACCCTGGTTGGGCTACCCTTGCTCATAGGAGCCACAACTGATTTTTGAGAGGACTTCTACTTAGCGCGCATCATGGTCTGCCCGAAAATGCTGATATCACTAGCGGAATCCCGGCGCTTGACTGGCTCAATCGCGGAGTGACGCTCCATCAATTCATCATAGAGCCTATTTACGGATAGGTTCACAGGCTGCGGCCCCATTACCCAGGGCAAGGAAAAAGTGTATGACAAAACTCACCGTCAAGGATCTATTTGCGCTCAAAGGCAAACGGCAGTTGACCGAGATCTATGTCCGGGATGCCAAAGAGGCGAGCGCTTGTGAAGCCGCTGGGATCGATATGATCATCACCTCGGAGCGCAGCAACTGCGCCGAGATCCGCGCGGCGGCCCCCAACACCTTTCTGACCATTGGGCTGGCCTATGGCGATTATACGAGTACGTCCGAGGTGTTGCGCGGGGGGTTCCAGGCTTTGCGCCACCGGGCGGATGCCGTTTACTGTGGTTCCAGCCTGGAATTTGTGCGGGCAATGGCCAGCGAGGGTATTCCCGTGGTCGGTCATGTCGGGTTTGTGCCCTACAAGAGCACCTGGTCTGGTGGCTTTAAGGCCGTGGGGAAGACCGCGACGGAAGCACTTGAGGTCTATCGACGTACGGTGGCCTATCAGGAAGCCGGTGCGATTGGCGTGGAGATCGAAATTGTGCCCCATAAAGTAGCTGCGGAGATCTCGCGCCGGGTCAATATCCTGTTGATCGGCATGGGCAGCGGTACCGGCTGCGATGCCCAATATCTCTTTTCTACCGACATCTTAGGAGACAACGAAGGGCATGTGCCGCGCCATGCTAAGGTTTACCGCGACTTTAAGGCAGAATACGCCCGCCTCCACCAGGAATCAATTGCCGCGTTTCGCGAATTCAAGAGCGATGTGGATAGTGGCGTTTATCCGGCCCCCAATCAATTGGTCGAGATCAAAGAGGAGGAGTACGAGAAGTTTTTAGAAACGATGGATGCGCAGTGATTGGGCCAAAGTGACGTTATCCTAACCTAAAGGATTCACTACACTAAAGGATTCACTACACTAAAGGATTCACTACAGAGGAATACATGAATTATTGGTTGCTTAAATCCGAACCAGAAGCTTATAGCATCGATCATCTGGCAGCTGAACGCGAAACGATCTGGGATGGGATCCGCAATTATCAGGCGCGCAATTATCTCAAGAGCGCCGAAGTGGGGGATTGTTGTTTCTTTTACCACTCCAGCACCGATCCGCTGGGGATTGTCGGGCTCTGCGAAGTGACCGAGACCATGATCGTTGACCCCACCCAGTTCGACCCCACCTCGGACTATTTTGACCCCAAAAGCAGCGAGCATGAACCCCGCTGGCATACCGTACGGGTGAAGTTCGGGGAGAAATTCAGTCGTGTGCTGACCCTGCGGGAATTACAGGCCGCCTTTACCGGAGATGAATTGATGCTCGTGCGCAAGGGCAATCGCCTTTCAGTGCTGCCGGTCAGCGCGGACGTGGCCCAGCGGATTTTGGACCTGGCCGCGCGTCAGGTGAGTTGAAGCGGGTAGTCAGCGCTGCTGCTTCTCACCAGTTACTATCACCCGAATACCTGCTTGAGCCCCACAATGAGCCAGCGCGAATGGTAGGCTGAGCGTCATTGACTCGGCCAGGCAGGTAAACCTTAAGATTTTGCACCCGGCGACGGTGACCCGCCGGTGCCGCCTGGCCGCACAGATAGTACATTACATTTGCCACTCATCAATCGCAACTAGCAAGAGTTTTATTGTTTGACGTGAGGGGAGTTCGCGCAGAACTCCCCTTTTTTGTGCGCAAACTTTCTGCTCGACCGATCAAGTTGTGCCGATTCCGCAGGGGAACAGAAGAATGCGGGGGACTCCGCGGTTCTCATAGAGAAACCAGATAAATATCGCATAAATCGTAGGTGCGGTTAGAAACCGC
>CAZIRP010000129.1:0-12734 GCA_964541665.1 uncultured Caldilineaceae bacterium
CGGTTTCTAACCGCACCTACGATTTATGCGATATTTATCTGGTTTCTCTATTAGCCGGTTTGCTCAAGCACATCCGCCCAGCCCGTGGTGGTGATCAACTCGGCCGCGCGTTCCAGTTCGCCCTCGATGATTGCGCTCCAATCAGCGGCCTGGCCTGTCCAGCCGACTTGCGCCAAAAACCATTGGCGGTAAGCCTGATGCTCGAGCAGCCCATGCACATAAACGCCATAGATCGAACCATCCTGCCAGCCCAACCCGTCCGGCAGATGGGGCTGCACCGCGCCCGCGCTGGTGCGCCCATGGTGGATCTCGTAGCCCTGCAAGTGCTGCCCCGCCCATGCGACCGTGCGCTGCCGCGTGATCTTGTGCGGCACCAGCGTCGTGGTCAGATCCAGCAAGCCCAGCCCGCTGATGTCGCCGCTTTCTAAACCATCGGGGTCGAGCAATTGCTGGCCAAGCATCTGCAAGCCGCCGCACACACCGAGGATCGGAATTTTACGTGCGGCCGCCTGGCGGATTTCCCGATCCAGCCCCTCCTGGCGCAGATGACGCAAACTCTGCGCGGTGTTTTTGCTGCCCGGCAAGATGATCCCTGCATAGCGGGCGAGGGATTGGCCGGTGCGCACGGGCACCACCGTCACCCCGGGCGTGTGGATCAGCGCATCAAACTCGTCCAGATTGCTGGCATACGGGTACAGCAGTAGCGCAATGTTGATGGTGTCGGCCAGCGGTTCGGCGCGGTGATGAAAGGTGTCTTCGTCGGGCAGGCGGTGACGGTGCATCGGCACGATGGCCACGGTGGGAATGCCGGTGCGTTCCTGCAACCATGCCATCGCGTTGCCCAAAAGTTCTGGGTCGCCGCGAAACTTGTTGAGCACAAAGCCTTTGATCCGCTGCCGCTCTTCTGCTTCGAGACAGTGCCACGTGCCCAGCAAATGAGCAAACGCGCCGCCGCGATCAATGTCCGCAACCAGATAGACATCCGCTTCGCATTCCAGCGCAATGCGCATGTTGACAATATCGCTCTGGCGCAGATTGATCTCGGCGGGGCTGCCTGCCCCTTCGATCACAAGCTGGTCATGGGTGGCCAGCAGCTCGTGGAGGGCATCATGCACAAGCGGCCAGAGACGGGGCTTGCGCTCCAGCCAGGGCAAGGCGCTGATTTCGGGATCAAAGCGCCCCAGGACAATCACCTGGCTGTAGGTGTCCGCGCTCGGTTTGAGCAATATCGGATTCATCCGGGCTTCGGGCGGGACGCGGGCGGCCAGTGCCTGCAGATATTGCGCCCGACCGATCTCGTCGCCGTCCGGCGTGACCGCGGCATTGTTGCTCATGTTTTGGGCTTTGAATGGGGCCACCCGCAGCCCAAGATTGGCAAAATGGCGACAGAGCGCGGTCACCAGAAACGACTTGCCCGCGTCGCTCGTACACCCCATGATCATAATTGGTCGCCGGGCCATTTTTTCCTCGCTTCCCCTATTCTGGATGGCGCAGCCGCTGCAAAAGGGCTTCGAGCGTAGCAAACTCCTCGCAATGCTCTGCCCCGATCAACCGCCAGGCTGCGGCTTCCACCACCACGCACGCGGCCGCGGATGGGCCGTCCTGCGCGATGGCATAACCGATCCGTTCCAACGCGCGTCTGGTCCAATTCGCCAGCAGCCCTTCCCCCTGCAACCCAATCGTGCCGACCGGCGTGCGGTGGAGGCGGAAGCTCCCCAGCTGCGCGTCGAACTCGACCCCCTCGCTCTGAAAGGTGTCGTGGAGCGAACCATCCAGCGCCAATGCTTCGGGAATGCCCACGGTGAGTCGTCCGCCCGGTGGCAACAACCAGAGCCGATCGGCCACGCGCAGGGCCAGTTCAAGATCGTGCGTCGAGAGCAGAATTGCCCGGCCCGTGTTTTCGGCCAGCGTACCGAGCAGGCGCATCAGCTCCACGCGGCGGGGCAGATCCAGAAAGGCCGTGGGCTCGTCGAGCAATAAGATGGGGGCTTCCTGGGCCAGCGCCCGCGCGATCATAATCTTCTGGCGTTCGCCATCGCTCAACTCAAGGAGCGGACGGTGGGCGAGCGCGGTGCCGCCCACATCGATGATCGCCTGGCGCACGATTGCCTCGTCGTGTGCGGTCAATTCGCCGCGCCAATTCGTGTAGGGATGCCGCCCGAGCGCCACCAACCCGTAGGCCGAGAGATTGCCCACATCCACCCGTTCGGTGAGGACAACGGCCAGGCGCCGGGCCACTTCGTCTGGAGACAATTGTTGCAGATCATCGCCTTCGAGATAGATCTGACCGGCGAGCGGCGGTTGCAGACCGGCCAGGGTGCGCATCAGCGTGGATTTGCCCGCACCATTCGGCCCGATCAACGCGATCAGTTCCCCGGCCCGCAGCTCGACGTTGATCGCATCGGTGACAATGGTCTGCTGGTGGCCGCGGCGATAGCCAATCGCCAGGCCGTGGGTAGTCAGGCGGGCGCGGGCAGGATGCGACATGTTCATCCGCTGAACGCTGCTTTCATTTGGCGCTGACGCAAGATCACCCAGACGATCACCGGCACGCCAAAGAGCGCGGTGATCACATTGAGCGGCAAGACATATTGGCTGCCCGGCATCTGGGCGATCAAGTCGGCCAGCAACGCCAGGGTACCACCCAGCAAGAGGCTGGTCGGGATCAGGATGCGGTGGTCGGCGCTGTTGAAGAGGCTGCGGCAGAGATGGGGGACGGCCACGCCCAGAAAGCCAATCGGCCCACAGAACGCGGTCACCACACCGGCCAGCAGCGAAGCGCTGACAATCACCCCGATGCGCACACGTTGCACATTGAGCCCGAGCGTCCGTGCATAATTTTCACCGAGCAGCAGGGCGTTGAGCGATTTGGGCAAGAGGCTGGCAATGCCCAGGCCGATCAGCAAGAGGGGCACAAAGACTCGCATCTGGCTCCAGGTGACGCCGCCAAAGCTGCCCGCGGCCCACAGCGTGAAGGATTGAATCCGCTCGGGCAGGCTGAAGAAGATCAACAGATTGACCAGTGCACTGGTCAGGTAGCCAAACATCAGCCCCAGAATCAGCAAGGTGATGCTGCTCTGCACGTGTCGCGCCACCAACAGGACGGCCAACATTGTGGCGGCCGCGCCCAAGCCCGCGGCAGTTGCCAGGCCGAGATCCCCCAGCAAGCCGACGCTGGCCATCAAGGTGCTGCCGGTCGCGCCCGCGGTGAGCATCACAATGGCCACGCCGAGGCTGGCACCCGAACTGACCCCCAGTGTGTAAGGCTCGGCCAGGGGGTTGCGAAAGAGCGTCTGCATTTGCAAGCCGCTGACAGCCAAAGCCGCCCCACTCAGCACGGCGGCAATGGCTTTGGGTAAGCGAAATTTGAAGATAATATCGGCCCAGGTTGCTCGATCCGGCGTGCCACCCAGCAGGATCCGCACGACATTATCCAGCGGAATGGTCACCGAGCCGATGGCCAGGCTGAGCAAAAAGGCGGCGAGCAACAGGCCGATCAGCGCGATCAGCGTGAGCCGACGCAACCCCAAACGTGGCCAGGGCGTTTCGACAGCGAGCGAAGGTGAGTGATTCATAGGAATGGCTTATTGCAATTGCTGATAATAGACAAATTCGTGATCGGGCAGCAATTCGGGATGGAAGATCTTGATCAAATCGGCCAGGACCAGGTCGGGATTGGCGCTGCCGCTTTCGTAATAATCATTGCCCCCGTTGCCATTGAGCCGCACATTGTTGTTCCAGACATTGCCCTGCTGAAAAGCTGCGAACTCGGCGTAGCGGGTGTCTGCGGCCAGTAACTCATCCAGACTGTTGGTATAATTGAGGTTGATCCAAAAGTCTGCGGCCTGGGCGTGGTCAAAAACCACTTCAAAGGCGAGCGGAATGCTGCCGCTGGTTGCGTCATCGGCCCAGAGATAGTCAGCCCCGGCATCGGCCAGATACTGGGCGACATAACTTTGCCCACCGGGCATATACCACGTCCCTTGAAAGACGGTGTCGGCAAAGACGGTTGGTTTTTCGGCGACCTGCGCGACTTGTTCCTGCATGGCTTCGTAGCGCTCGGCAATGGCCGCGAACGTGGCTTCGGATTGGGCTTCCTGATTAAAAAAGAGCGCAATAAACTTGCCCCACTCGGCGCGGCCCAGCGGGGAAGTTTCGAGCCAGCTTCCTTCAAGCGCCACCTTTAACCCGGCTTCCAGCAGCTTTGGGTGGGCATCCATATCCGCGCCGCCGACCGCGTAGGTCAGGATCAGATCCGGCTCCAGGTTGAGTGCCTGCTCGACATTGACATTGGCGCCATAGCCGATGTAGCCCAGCTCGCCCGCTTCGCCCATCGCCCGCACGGTTTCGTTGTTGACATAAGTCAGATCGTCCAGACCAACCAGCCGATCCAGCACGCCGAGCCGTTCCAGCACGGGCAGATAGGTGGTGGACATCCCGATAAAGCGCTGAACCGGGACCTCAAAAATCTGCTCGTCGGCAAAGCCTTCGGGGGTTGGCGTGCCACATTGCACCAGCACATATTGGAGCGGTTCGTCCGCGCCTTGCCAGGGTGTGTGCAGCGTTACTACTTTATAGTGATTGTGATAGTCAACACTAAAGCCCGCGGTATAGGTCGGGCTGGCCTTTTCCGGAAAATAATCGACATCAGCGTTGTAATTGGTGACGCAGCCCTCGGTGAGATTGGCCGTTGGCGGGGCAGCGGTGGCAACCTCGCTCCTGGCCGGTTCGGACGTGGCCGCGGGCGGCGCGCTCGCTGGCTGGCAAGCCGCGATCAAGAGAATCAGGATGCTCAAACCGACGAGCGATTTCATGGCAAATAACCGGTGCATAAGCTGAATTCCTTTCTGTCTCTCTGCGATTCTTTATCCAATGGTGGCGTGCCTCTCCCTGGCTTCAGGGCAACAAAAAACCCGCCAATGGCGGGCTGGAATCAAGAAAGTTGCTTGACGCCGAGCCTGCCTTTCTCCACGAAGGTAGCACACAGCATAGGTCGGCGCACAACTGTGCGGGCCGAGCCAACTTGCCGTCAAGGCGGGTGATCGGGCTTGTTAATGGTTAATGCTCAAGGGTAAATAGTCAATTGTTAATGAAACAGCATCGTCGATGGCGAAGCCTTCATTAATAATTAACCGTTACCCATTGAGCATTAACCATTACTTACCGTTGCGGGACAGCGCCGGATTCGTTCGGTTGTTGGTTCATTTTCGCTGGGGCGATGTCGCCGCCCAAAATGACCCTGAACCCACCGGCTTCCCCCTTTATGTGCCAGCGAATTCGCCTGTGGCACACCGTGACGGGCTATCAATTGGGACTATCTCACAGTCGGTTACGGGTATCCGCACCTGGCCAGGACAACCAGCGGGCACCGCGCTTGAGATAATCTACTGGCAAAGGAGTATAACACGAACTGTCGGCCTGTCAATTGGCCCGCGTGGCAGATCCAGCTTTCAGCGTTGTCACCGACCCGTGGCCGATTCGTAGTCCTTCTGTCTTGCTGCTTGCTTGTGATCGACCCCGCGGATCGTGTAGAATGCCACACGGTGCGCACACCATGGTGACTAGAAGTCGTCTCAAAAATCGGTTGTGGCTCCTATGAACAAAGGTAGCCCAACCAGTGTGGTACAGAGATTTTTGAGATAAGTACTGCGCAGCGCCTGCTCAAGCTGGTATCTACCAACGTTCGATTTCGTACACGTGAAGCGAGAAGCCGCCTTGGCTCCTGATTTTCCAACGCCCGATCTCTTTGAATCGCCCGATGACCCCGCCCTGTTTGCCGCTGACTCTGGTACAGAATATGCTGCAGGACCTTCGCTGCCGATTATTCTGTTTAGTGCCGCAGGTGGCTTGGGCGTGGGTATCATCGCGTTTTACCTGACTTACCGGGCCTTGCTGCTGGAATTGCCGCTCAGTGCTGGGATCACAACATTGGCTGTGCTGGCTGTGCTCAGTATGCTAAGCGGCGGGCTCTCGGCCTTGATCCGCTCAAATGCCCTGCTCAACACCCTCTTTAGCTGTGGGCTGATCGTGCTGATGGTGCTCTTCTTTGGCTTTTGTTCCTTGTTGGGGGCTTTGGCCGCCGCCCTGATCTGGGCCATTGCCGCATGAACCCACGCCATGCGCGTTTGCGTCGCACCCCCACGCCCGACGAACGGAACAGTTTGGTGCTGTGGACGCAGACAGTCTCCCCTTTCAAAGTGCTGCGCAACGGTCTGTTGATCCTGCTGGCGCGGCATTCCCCGAGCCTGGCTGTCAAACGTTGGCTCTACCGCTGGATGGGCATGCAGGTGGGGCGCAATGTCAGCTTTGCCTGGCAGGCCACACCGGATCTCTTCTTTCCAGAATTGATCCGAGTGGGCGATAACTGCATCATCGGCTATAATACCACCATCTTGGCCCATGAATATCTGCTAAACGAGTGGCGTACCGGCCCTGTTGAGATCGGTGCCAACGTGACCATCGGTGCCAATTGTACCCTGTTACCCGGTATTGTGATCGGTGATGGTGCACAAATCAGCGCGATGAGTCTGGTCAATAAGGATGTCCCCGCAGGGGCACGCGTGGGCGGCGTGCCAATTCGCCCGTTGTAAGCATTTAACTGGAAAATGGTTGCGGGGCCCAAAGCTGGGCGCAGCATTTTCAGGGTAGAACCCACCCATAGAGGAACAACGATGACCTGGCTCTCGATCCAAATTCGTTACGGGCAGCGGCTGCTCGCATTGCCACCGTTGCTAACGACGATTCTCGTGGTGGATCTGGCCGCGTATGTCGGGGGGCTGCTCTATTGGTACGGGTTTGTCATGGCCCAGCCGCTTACACCAATCTGGGCCTGGCCCTTTATCCCCGATTGCCCGCTCTTTGGCTTGCTGGGGGGCTTGGGGCTGTTGAGCGTCACTGCTCAGCGGTTTTGGTCACCTGCAGCGCAGGAACGCACACAACGTCAATTGCTGATCGCGGGTGGGCTCGCGGCAACCCTGGCGCTCTCGACCTACCTGCCCGGGGTCGCCGTCGGCTGGGTCATGCAACGCTCGATGATCGCGCTCTTGGCCGCATCATTCCTGATCGGTGGCTTTTTTCTGCTGCGCACCCCAACCTGGTTCCTGGCGCTCATTGCCGCCGGGCAGATCAAATATGGGGTCTGGACGATTACGGCCTGGTTGATCTTCTGGAAAAATACCGCGGCCGAACTAGGATCGCCACTTTTTACCTTCGACAGTGTTTTTATGACTGTAACCCATATCGGGTTGGTGGCCCAGGGGATTTGGCTGCTGACCTATTTCAAGCCGAACTGGCGCGACGCTCTGGTTGTGGTGGGCTGGTTCGGGTTGAGCGATTATGTGGATTATGGGCTGGGCTGGTATCCATCTCTGCCCTTGCGCTGGATTCCATTGGCCTGGATGCAATGGAGTACCATAGTTGTCACTGGGTTGCTTGGTGGGGTATTCCTGTGGTTGAGCCGCCAATCTGCGCCCTTGTTGGACCGAAATGCTACTACGCAACCTGTACATTGGGTTGGCCGCTGACGAAGTTGGGCTATGAAGCGCGTCTAAAACGCGAGTTTGCGCTTTGATCATTCTTTTTTGCTAACCAAGGTTGCAGACGGGTGAACAGTGAACACCTCACGCTGCAGCCGTTGTATTCGAAAGCAGGTCTGTTGTGAGCGAGCTTACCGAACAAGCGACATCCCAAGATGCGCGGGTACAAGAATTATATCGCCGTAAAGCGGCTGCCCGCGCCGGTGGTGGGGCCGAGCGGATTGCCCGCCAGCACGCCAAGGGCAAGATGACCGCCCGTGAACGGTTGGAGTTACTCCTCGACAAAGGGAGCTTCCGCGAGGTCGATGTCTTTGTCACTCACACCTCGAACGACTTTGGCCTGGGCAGCCAGAAAATCCCCGGCGATGGCGTCGTCACCGGCTATGGCACGATCAATGGCCGGTTGGTCTATGTCTATTCGCAGGATTTCACCGTCTTTGGCGGGAGCGTCGGGTTGGCCCACGCCCGCAAAATCTGCAAGATCATGGACATGGCCATGAAAAATGGTGCCCCTTTGATCGGCCTCAACGATGGTGGGGGGGCTCGCATCCAGGAGGGTGTCCACAGTTTGGCTGGTTATGCCGAAATTTTCTACCGCAACACCATGGCCTCTGGCGTCATCCCGCAGATCAGCGTGATCATGGGGCCGTGCGCCGGTGGTGCAGTCTACAGCCCGGCCCTGACCGACTTCGTGATCATGGTCAAAGATACCAGCCAGATGTTTGTCACCGGGCCCGATGTGGTCAAAACGGTGACCCAGGAAGAGGTCAGCTTTGAAGATCTCGGCGGCGCTTTTGTGCACGCCAGCAAATCGGGCGTGGCCCACTTTGCCGCTGAAAACGAAGAAGATGCTCTCTTTCTGGTCCAGAATCTGCTGGAATATCTGCCCGCCAACAATGTCGATGATCCACCGACCCACCCCGCGCAGGATGATCCGCTGCGGCAGGCTGCCGAGCTGGATACGATCGTGCCCGACAGCGCCACCAAACCCTACGACATGAAAGAGCTGATCCGCTACATTGTGGATGATGGTCAATTCCTGGAAGTCCATCAACACTTTGCCATGAATATCCTGGTGGGCTTTGCGCGCCTTGGCGGTCGCTCTGTTGGGATCGTGGCGCAACAACCCGCGGTGCTGGCCGGTGTGCTCGATGTGGATGCCAGCCAGAAGGCCGCCCGGTTTGTGCGCTTCTGCGATGCCTTCAACATTCCGCTGGTCGTGTTGGAAGATGTGCCCGGCTTTATGCCTGGTGTTACCCAGGAACATGGCGGCATTATCCGCCATGGGGCGAAGTTGCTCTTTGCCTTCTCTGAAGCGACGGTGCCCAAAGTGACGGTGATCGTGCGCAAAGCCTATGGTGGGGCCTATTGTGTGATGAACCCACGCCATCTCGGGGCCGACCTGGTGTTGGCCTGGCCCAGCGCCGAAATCGCCGTGATGGGGCCGGAAGGCGCGGTCAATGTGGTATTCCGGCGCGAATTGGCCGAGGCCGAGGAGCCGACAGCCCGCCGCAACGAACTCGTGCAAGATTATCGCGACCGCTTCGCCAATCCCTATGTCGCTGCCTCCGCAGGCTTTATCGACAATGTGATCGAGCCACACGAGACCCGGCCCCGGTTGATCAATACGCTGGAGATGTTGAGCAACAAGCGCGAGATGCTGCCACCCAAAAAGCATGGCAACATTCCGCTCTGATACAACTTGTCTCGCATCATTTGGCAAACTAATAGGTAACCCATGGCAGATCTCGAATTTGAATTGACTCCCGAGCAATACGAACGTATGGGGTATCCCGGTTTGCGGCAAGGCGAATCGCTGACTGTGACGCTGGACGCGGGCGTGCTGTTGCCGGATCCAGCCGCAGATGCATGGTTTGCGGTGCGTCCTGCTCCGCTAGCGCCGCTGTTGAAACGAGTGGCTCCGGCAACCTATGTCTTTGCCGGCCAGATTCAACAGGCCGAAATCAACAAGATCGATGGTGAAGAAACTGCTGTGCTATTGGTCGATTGTACGCTGCCGTTGCGGGTCACCTGTGCCCCAAACGAGGATGGCCGTCTGCCATATGGAACCTGGGAAACTCGCTATCTGGCTGGGTATGCACGCCTCCAGGGCATCCTCGAAGATGAGTTTTATACCAGCGTGGGCAGGACCATCGATGTGTTGCTTTGGGGTGTACAACGCCTGGTGCTGACACCGGGAGATCCTGTGTTTGGCGAATGGCGCACCAGCGAGAATCTGCTCGCCGCGCCCTACACCTATGACCGGGTGGTGTTGGTGACCCGCCCCCATCGCGACATTGGCCACCGCAGCCGACGATGATGTGGGTTTGCGTATTGGCCTTGCGCGGGCCAGCCATCAGTATGCGCTCGACAGAGCCATGCCGACAACTTTCAGCTGATTAAGAAACTGACTCAAGCCTGTTGGGAAACCAATGAGCCTGAGGGATTGGGACTATCAAGGCGACCGATGTTCAAAAAAGTTCTGATTGCCAACCGGGGAGAGATTGCCGTCCGTGTGATCCGTGCCTGTGCCGAGCGGGGCATCCCGACCGTCGCAGTCTATTCGGATGCAGACCGTTCGGCATTGCATGTGATGTACGCGGACGAGGCTTATCATATTGGGCCACCGCCGAGCCGCGAGAGTTACCTGCGCGGGGATACGATCATCGACGTGGCTCGCCGCGTTGGTGCAGACGCGATTCATCCGGGCTATGGCTTTCTCTCGGAGAATGCGGAATTTGCCGCGGCCTGTCTCGACGCAGGGATCACCTTTATCGGCCCCAGCCCTGACGCAATCGAAAAGATGGGCGATAAATCCACCGCACGCGAAACTGTTGCGCGGCGCGGCGTGCCCCTGGTTCCTGGGTCGGAGAAGGGGCTGCGCGACGAGGAATTGCGCGCCGTGGCTGAACAGATCGGCTACCCACTGATGATCAAGGCGAGCGCCGGTGGGGGTGGCAAAGGGATGCGGGCTGTATCCAACCCAGCGGAATTTGAAAATTCGCTGGCCGCGGCCCGCCGTGAAGCAATGAATGCCTTCGGGAACGATGAAGTCTATTTAGAGAAGCAAATCGTCAACGCCCGGCATATCGAGATTCAGATTCTGGCCGACAGCCATGGCAACACCATCCATCTTGGCGAGCGGGAATGCAGCATTCAACGCCGTCACCAGAAGCTGATCGAAGAAGCCCCCAGTGTGGCGCTCGATGATGCAACTCGCCAGGCCATGGGGAAAATTGCCATCTCAGCGGCAGAAGCGGTTAATTATGTCAACGCCGGTACCATCGAATTTCTCTTCGACAGCAAGGACAATCAATATTATTTCCTGGAAATGAATACTCGTCTCCAGGTTGAACACCCTGTGACCGAAGAAGTGACCGGCGTGGACCTTGTCAAAGAGCAGATCGCCATTGCCGCGGGGCGGCGTCTGCGCTATCGGCAAGAAGATGTGCAAGCCAAAGGCTGGGCAATCGAATGCCGGATCACCGCGGAAGATCCATTCAATAACTTTCTGCCCAGCACGGGTGTGGTTACGTATTTGCAGGAGCCAACTGGGCCAGGGGTGCGCGTAGAAAGCGCCCTCTATCGCGGCGGAGAGATCAGTCTCTTTTACGACCCTATGGTCGCAAAACTGATCGCTTCGGGCGAGAATCGGGCCGAGGCAATTCTGCGGATGCGGCGTGCCCTGACCGAATACCGCATCGGCGGGATCAAAACATCGATTCCCTTCCACCAGGGCATTATGGATAGCACCGAGTTCATTTGGGGTACATTCGATACTGGCTTCCTGAACCGTCGACGAATTGAACGCCCCACGGCGCAACTCCAGGAAGATGAACAAATCGTGGCCGTTGTGGCCGCGTTATTGGCACATGAAGAAGGCCGCCAGGCCGTCCATATCGGTCATCAGCCGAATGGCGAACATTCCCCGGTCAGCATGTGGAAACAGAGCGGACGTCTGCGCGGTCTGGGGCGTCATCACTAAGCCCCCATCCTGAAAACAAGTGCGACTGCGTCAAGGTCGATTGGCCAGGCGGGGCGCGGACTTCAGGAGAAAACGAGCAGGTATCTCAAAGCGGCTGTGGCTCGTGGATGTTCCGTCCACACAACCTGTCGGGCCCAGAACGTTTGAGATAGTGATTATTGATTGGGTTATCAGAGCGAGAAGGGGCCAGCGGTGAAATATTACGCCCGGGTAGGTGATACCGAATACGAAGTTGTGATCGACCAAGGGCAAATTTCGATCAATGGCGAGCCAATCACGGTAGATCTGACTGCCATTGGCACACCTGAACTATATAGTATTCTCTACGGTGGACGCAGCTACGATCTGCTGGTTCAGAGCGAGCGGTCGAATTATACGATCACCTTTCGCAGCGAACAGTATATCATTCAGGTCGAAGATGAGCGCACGCGTCGCCTGAACTTTGGGCGCCAGGCCCCGGCCTTGCCCCAGGGTGAACTGCCGATCCGTGCCCCGATTTCCGGACTGATCGTTAAAGTATTGGTGGAGCCAGGCGATAGTGTCGAGGATGGTCAACCCCTGGTGATTCTCGAAGCCATGAAGATGGAAAACGAAATCCGCTCATTGCGAGCGGGTGTGGTCAAAAGCATAGCTGTGGCTGCGGGCAAGCGTGTCGAGCAGAATGAGCCGCTTCTGGTACTGGAATAGCTTAAACGTTTTCTGCGTGAGAGTGTTTTTGACAAAGCCTCCCAGCTGGGTATAATGGCGAATCTTGCCTTCAGAGGCTAGGTAGTCAGAGCGGCAAGGGTCGATAACGAGTGGTGATTTACGCTGCTACCAGGTCGCCCGCCAATTTGACAACGAGGTTAAAGCTAAGTAGAATAGCAATTACCTCAGCGCAGGCTTAAGAATCTAAGAGCGAAATTCAACCCTGTTGAACTGTGATTAATCAAAATCAGAATTTGACAGATGAAAAAGCGTGTGGTAAATTAGACTCTTGTGCCTTGCGAAGGCGAGGAAACAGAAAGTAGCAAATCACGCAAAAGTAAATCGTGATTTGACACATAGAAAACGATGTGATAAACTACTTTCTTGTGCCCACGATAAAAAACATGGGCAAGTACGGATGAAGTGGCACATTAACAAATAAAGAGTGATAAGACAGCAGGTAAGAAAGAATCTGACAATTCTAGCGAGGGCCGGGTTGGCTATTTAGCGAACCGGGGCTTGCAGAT
>CAZIRP010000130.1:0-12511 GCA_964541665.1 uncultured Caldilineaceae bacterium
GGTTTCTAACCGCACCTACGATTTATGCGACATTTATCTGGTTTCTCTATAAGTACGTGTATCAGCGCCAGGTTTTGTTGCATTGCGCGAGGCAGAATACCAAACTTAACTGGGCTTGTAAAAATTACAGGTTTGTTACAATCTGCACAAACAGGCGCAATGTTCAGGAAAACGACAAGCTATAGGCCATCGCGTCGGGGATCAGCGGGGCCTACAGCTTGCCATGACTTGTCAGTTATTGGGCGAAACGCAGCGAAGTGTGCAGCGGAATGGGCGAAGTGCGCATCAAGGCCGGCAGAAACACCTGCTCGGTGGCAAAAAAGAATCGGCTGGTGAGGATATTGTTCGTCTCATCCGTCTCGGCGATCTCGCCATCGGCATCGACCACCGCGTACAGTTCATAATTGCCGGGCGGCGCGTCCTCCCAGGTGATCTTTACGGTGGCAAATTCCCCACAACCGGCCAAGGCCAGCGTCTGCGGCTCGCCGATTAATTGCCCACCCTGCGCGGGATCAGCATCATACAACTGGACGGTAAAAGGCTGGGCCGCCAGTGTATTGCCCTGGTTGGCAAGCGTAATCTGAATGGTCACATCGGCAGCCCCGGTTGAGGTAGGGGGCATCCCGACCGTCTGAATACTTGTGGGGTAGAGATCGACTTCTTCCGCCAGGGCTTGCACATAATTGACCCAGAAATCCCCCATCGACGAACGGGGTGGGTTGCTGCCCTCTTCAAAAAGATAGCCATTGAAGGATTGATCATTCGTGCTGTACCAGGCAAACCGCTGGATCAACCGGTGGCCATCGTGCGGGTTGCCCAGGGCGGGGTTGGTCTCATTCAACAGGTAGTCGAATGTCTTTTGCATAAAGGCATTGACCCGATCTGGCGGGAAGCCAAAGTCAATCGGCATCAGCACGCCAAATTCCGAGAGCAACACGGGCTGCCCCCCATATCCTCGATCAGTCATCCACTGGCGAAAGCGCACAATCTGCTCGGTAAAGAGCGTGAAATCGTCATTTTGATCAACCGTGATCCGCAAACCATCACTCGCGTTCACACCTGGCGGAATATCGGCTCCCCAACAGACTTGCAGATCACCACCGTAGTGATCGCAACTGGCCTCGTTGAGGATAAAGTTATGGATCGCCCAGCCGTCGGTCTGCAGAGCGTGGCCGTAAATTTCGAGATGGCTGCTCAGAACCTTGTCCAGGTAGATCAGGCGGACAGGCGTGGGCTGCACAATCGCACCGGCAAAGACACGGGCGCTCGGATCCGCGGTTTTGATGATCGTGTAGAGATCGTGAAAGGCCCGCGCGTACACCTGCGGCTCCAGATCATTTTGATACAACCGTCGATCTGGCTCGTTCCCAATGATCCAATCCGCCGCGGGGTGGGCGGCAATGACCGCCTGAAGCGCGGCCCCATTGGGCGAATGTTGATAACTGTCGGGCCCGGTTTGGCTTAGTTGAATGACTTGAGTACGTTCGATCCCATCAGGGTGAGCGGGCGTTGTCTTTGCGCGATAATCAATGTACCAGCCCAAACGCAGCGGCGCGGTGGCAAAATTGGTGATCGGCGTATTCGTGTGCCCAGGTGTATTCACGCCAAAGCGACAGAAGGGGGCCGATGCTTGTGTCACTGCGGCTGCCTGCGCCACAGCACCATCGCCAAACCAGACCAGACTCCCCCACACCAAAAGACCAATCCCCAAGCGCCAAAACCATCCTACCTGTTTCAACATGAACCTGCTTTTCCTATCCTCGAGTTGTTGTTCGGGCCTATGCTTGCGCCAGAACAAATTGCTCTTTCTCAGCGAAACCATTCTCTTTTATCAGCAGTCCGGCTTCTCGCAGAAGTCTGACTGCTCCAATATCCACCCAAGTGGGGCGGCAACGAACATTGTCCTGGCCAAAGAAAAACCATTGACCAGTCATGAGCACAGCATCAAGCTGACGGCTGCAAGTCACCAGGCCTCGGTATGGCTGACGCGCACAGGATCTATCGCTGGCAGCCTTTACTGCCACTGGCCCGCGCGCGTCAACTGGGTAATATTCGTTTCGGTATACGCTTGAAAATGGCGCCCGGTTACGGTCAACTCCCCGGTTGATCCCTCCAGCAGACGGCTGTAAGGATTCAATTCGGGCGAGGGATCATCTAAACTAAACCAATTCCAACGCTGAACCAGCCGACAATCGTCGGGCAGATAGCCCAGATCACAATCGCGCGTCTGCAGGAAAAAGTCGAACGTCGCGGTCATAAAATCCAGCACCGGCGTTGGATCATCCGGCGCCAGCCCCATTGTCGCGTTGGGGTAGAGGACCCCATATTCGCTGACGATCAGCGGCTTGGCTTGCTGGCCCCGTTCTTTCAGCCAGCGCCGGAACGCGTAGATCTGGTCGGCAAAAATTGTCAGATTCAGATGGCTGCCCGGCCTGCCAAGATGCTCCCCGCGGGTTGCGCTGCTGCCGGGCGGGATCTCAGCGCCCCAACTCCCGGCTAGTTCCTGCAAAATAAAATTGTGGACATTCCAGACATCCACCGCCATTGGTTCACCATACAACGCATCATACTGTTCCCACACTTCGCTCAGATAGGTCAGGCGCAGCGGCGTCGGTTGGATCACCCCGCCGATGGCAATGCGCGCGGTCGGGTCCGCCTGGCGGATCAGCGCCGAGATCTCGTGAAAGGCGACCGCGTAGGTGGTTGGCAGGATCTCATCCTGCCCATTATGCTGGACTTGCTCACAAAATTGCCCACGCCATTGCCGACACTCGGCCCAATCTTTGCGGTCGATCTCATTGCCGATCAGCCAGAGCAGCCCGGTGTGCGTGCGCGCCACTTCTGCGATCACGGTCGGGTCGGGCCATACGTCATACCGCAGCGGCTGCGCATAGGGGCAAGCGCTCCGGTCGGCATGATAGCGCACCCCGCAGCTCAGGGTTTGGTGCACGCGCACCACGGGCATATAGTCCATGCCTGCTGGCCGGGCTGGTGCCGTGTTGACCCGCCAATCCACATACCAACCCGCGTTGAGCGCCATTGCCGCAGCGCGATTGGTCAATTCATCTGTGGTGACACCATAGCCAATGCGGTAGGCCAATGGCCGCGGCTGGTGATAGAGCAACGGAAGATGAAGGGTAGCATCGGTTTCTGGCGAGCGCGGGCTTGCTTGTGCGGGCAGGCTGAGCCCCGCAAGAATCACCAGACTCATCAGCCAGAGCAGGCAGCGGCCCATTGCTGGTTCTCGCTTAGTCGTGGGTAGTGGCCCAGGCTCGCTTGATCGCTTTGGCCGGAGTGTGGTTGATCAACGCGCGATAGCTTTCAACGATCTGCTGGCCCGCGCGCGCCCAATCATATTGCTGGATGGCCCGCTGACGCAATGGTGCCCCGCGTTCGGGGGTATCGAGTGCCGCGAGCAATTTTTCAGCCAGGCTGGCAACATTGCCATGGTGGGCATAAAAACCGGCCCAGCCCAGATATTCACGCGCCACGGGCGTATCAAAAACCACGGTGGGCAAGCCCATGGCCATATAATTCAAGAGCTTGCCAGAACCTTCGGTGAGGCTCATCTTGGGGGCTACGGCTACGTTGCCCAGGGCCAAATGTTGCGGCGCGGTGACATAGGGCACCCGCCCGGTCAGGATGACCCGATCCGCAATACCCAGCGATTGGGCCTGCTGGCGATAGTGATCAACCCCAGGGAAGCCCATCAACAATAAATAGACATTGGGGCGCTGTTGAAGGAGTTGCTGCATTGCCTGCAGCAGATGGCCGGTGCCTTGGTAGCCGGCCAGCAACCCCAGATAGACGATCACCTGGCTGTCTGGAGGCAAGCCCAAATGCTGGCGCAGCGCGGCCAGTTCCGCGGGCGGAAAGGTCGAGGCCGGGCGAAAGGTGTCGGTGTCCACACAATCGGGCAGCGCGATGATGCGGTCACTGGCGCAGCCAAAGTCGTCGATCAACAAACGCTCCGCGTGATTGGTGCTGGTGAAGATCACCGGTGCCGATTGGTCGATCCACTGTTCCAGGCGGCGCAGAGGAGCATAGAGCCAGCTCTCACGATTCAGAAAATGATGGTCGATCATCTCTTCGGTGAGGCTGCCCTGAAAATCAAAGACCAGCGGCAGGCGGAAGAGCCGCCCCAGCACTTGCCCCAATAAGGCGCCCTCGTGCAGATGGGCGTGGATCACATCAAAGCGACGGCGGGCCAGGAGCGCCAGCGTCTCGGCACCGAGCAGCAGATCAAAGGCGAGTTTATGGCGGCTGGAGCCGACCTCGTAATTGGTGCGCCAGGGGATCGGTAAGGTGCGGTGGATCTCCAGACCGGGCACCGCGTTGCCATTGCGGTAGGTGACAATTGTCACCTCGTGGCCTAGTTTCTGCAGAATGCGGCTCTCTTCCAGGATCCGCACATGGCAGCCATAATCGGCGAAAAAGCTCGTCGGGGCGATCATCAAGACCCGGTACCGGTCGGGCTTTGGAGTTGTTTGCTGCTCCATATTGTCAGCCAATTCCCTCTGAACCATGGTGCCGACTGCGTGGCAGCGGGGTCTGCTCTCCTGCCAGTATACTGGATTCTGTGGACGAAGGCAAAGCATTTGGGGTGATAGACGAGAGACGGTAGAAGAGCCAGCCACCGTCCATCGTCGGTCGTCTATCGGCTGAAGAGTGAGCGCAGGAGCCGCCAGTCCGCGCCGGACAATTGGCCACTAAAGCCGAGCAGACCGAGATAGAGCGCGCTCGCAATCACCACGCGGATGGGCCAGGCAACGGGTAAAGCCCAAAGCACCACCGCGATCAGCGCACTCGCGGCCAACAATCCCCACAGTGCCCGGCTCCGGATCGGTAAATGCCACTGGCGGGCCAACCCCAGGCTCACCAATACAGTCAGGGACCCGGCGGCCAGCACAGCCCACGCCGCGCCCCTGGCCGCGGCCTGTTCGGTCAGCCAGGGCAGCAACGCCATCATGCTGAGCAAATTCGTGCCGGTGATCAACAGACTCCACCGCGGCCGCCGTTCGATCAGCAAGAGCAGACTGGTCAGCCCATTCACCAGCAGCACCGGCGCAGTCCAGAGCAGAGTTTGCAAAACGGGGATGGTTGCCAGGTGGGGCTCATTATAAACCAGTTGCAACACAGGCCCCGCGCTCACCGTGCCCACAATCACAATCGGTAACAGCAGCAACAACCCCAGCCGCACGCTGAGGCTCGCCACCTGTTGATAATGCAGGGGAGCTTGGCGGCGCAAGCGGCTGAGCGTGGGATAGAGCGCCTGCAGAAAACTCTGCACCAACTTGAGCAAAACCCGCACCAAATTGTAGGCTGCGCTGTAGATCCCCGCGACTAGTTCCCCGGCGATCACACTGAGCAAGAGCAGATCAATACGCTGCAATAATACGTCGGCGAGGCTCAAGGTATAGAAGGGCAACAGTCTCCGGCCCAGGGCAACCCCTTGTTGCGGCGCGGGGCTTTGGGGCGCGGCCATCAAACCGCTGCGCCAGAGCAGCAGCAAACCGAGCAGGGCCGAAATCAATTGGGTCGCGATCAGCAAACCAATCACCTGGTTCACCGAGCCGCCCAGCCAAAGCACCGCAATACTGCCGAGCAGGATCAATGTATTGATGATCAGCTCCACACTCATCACCAATTCCATGCGCTCACCGGCCTGGAAGAGGGTTTGGGTCGCGGAGGTGATGGCATAAAAGGGCAGCGATGCGCCGATCAGCCAGAGCGCGCTTTGCAACACGCTGGAGATTGGCAACACAGCCGCCAGCACGATCAACGCCAGCCAGGCCAAACCGGCAGCCGCGATCTGGCCGACCAGGGCGCGGCGGAAATAGCTGCGTCGCCAGTGCGGGGCCTGGGCGAGATCGCGCACGAGCAACCCGGGCATGCCCAATTCGCTGGCCACCTGGCCGACATTCAAATAAGCCATCGCGACGCTGTAGACGCCCAATGCTTCCACCCCTAAGGCGCGGGTGATCAACAATTGCACGCCAAAACTGACGACGATCCGCCAGAGGTTGGAGCCAGCCAATGCCCCGGTGTTGGTGAAGATCCGGCGGCTGGTTGGGGCCGAGTTTGCGGGCGACGAGGGGTTCTTATTCAGCGGACAACCTTCCCGGTTCGCACAAAGTGACGCAAACGATCGCCGCGGTAGAGCTGATGGCGCCAGACAAACCAGGCCAACGCAAGCAAGCCGCCGATCTCCCAGACCCAGAGTTCAGGGCGACGGGTGAAGGCAAACCAATAGGCTTTGCTAATGGCCGCTTGTTCCGAGCCTTGTTTGCGCCAAACGTGAAAGCCCCAGCCGCGAAAAGGCCAATAGAAGGTTTTTTGGAAAAACCAGAGCCGATCCAGCACGGCATGGCCACAGATGGCCAACCCGTAGAGCCGCCACTGGGGGCGGACACGCCAGGTGAACCACAAGGTGGCGATATAGGCCAACAACGTGTGGGCAAAGAGAACCGCGGATTTATATCGCCGATAAAAATAGGCCCACGCCAGCGGCTTGTCGATCAGATCCGACCCCATGGCGGCCAGTGCCACCAGGCGATAATCGGCATCGCGCCCGACCTGGAAGCGATCCTGGGCGAGGCTCAAGGTCAGCCAGGTGTAAGCAACATGAGATTGGGGCAACATGTTGGCTACCCTCGCTCTTCCCGCACATAGGGTATCCCCAGCGCGGCAGGGGCACCCAACCGGCGACGCAGCGCTGCACGCGAGCCGATGACCAGCACAATGATGGTAAACAAATAGGGCAACATATTCATAAAATAACCATAATGAGGATTCTGTAGAAAGAAAGCCAAATTCTGCAAATCCAGCGGCAAACGGCGGATCGCGCCAAAGAGATAAGAGCCGACCGCGGCCTGGAGCGGATTCCAGCCGGCGAAGATCACCAGACCGACGGCAATCCACCCCTGCCCAGCGGTGATCCCCTCGATCCACAACGGGGTGATGGCCAGGGTGAGGGCCGCGCCGCTCATTCCCGCCAGGAGACCGCCTAGCATCACATAGAAATAGCGTTGAGCATAGACATTGACGCCCATGGCATCAGCGGCCGCGGGGTGTTCGCCCAGGGCACGCAGCGTCAAGCCGGGGCGGGTGCGATAGATGTAGAACCAGGCACAAGGCACGAGCAGAAACCCAAGGTAGACGATCACATTATGTTGGAACAGAATCGGCCCCAGGATCGGCAGTTCGGCCAGGCCAGGAATGGGCACCGTCGGCAACCGCGGGGCCTGGCGGACCTCAACCAGCGGCGCGCCGAGAACCGCGCTCAAGCCAGTGCCGAGGAAGGTGAGGGCCAAGCCGCTCACGACCTGATCGCCGCGCAGGGTGATCACCACGAGGCCGTGCAGCAGGGCCAATCCCCCACCGACCGCGGCAGCGGCCAACAATCCCAACCACGGATTCCCAGTCTGATGGGCTACCCCAAAAGCAGTCATGGCACCCATCAACATCATACCCTCGACACCGAGATTGAGCACCCCGGCGCGCTCGGCAAAGATCTCGCCGATTGTCGCCAGAAGGATGGCGGTACCCGAACGCACGCCCGCGGCCAACAGATTAACCAGAATGATGAGTTCCATAGACAAACCAAGTGTCAAGCTATTGATTTTATGATTCACCACAAAGACCGCAGAGAACCCGAAGGTGTTCTTCGTGAACTTCGTGCCCTTCGGGGTTCAATTCTTGAAGCTAACTTTCACCTAGCGTTATCGAAAGCGCAGTCGATAGCGCAGCAGCAATTCTCCGCCGACGACCACGAATAAGATCACACCTTGCAACAATTGGGCCAGCCCGGCGGATTGAATTTCATCCGCGCCGACCAGCAGCCCGCCAAAGAGGTAAGCGACGAGCACAATCGCCAGCGGATTGAGTTTTGCCAGCCAGGCCACAATGATGGCGGTAAAGCCATATCCCGGCGAAAAACGCTCCTGCAGACGATGCACCACCCCCGCCACTTCGCTCATCCCGGCCAGGCCGACCAACGCCCCACTCAGCGCCATGACCAGCACGATATTGCGCGACAGGTTGATCCCCGCATAGCGCGCGGCGTGAGGATTGTCGCCCATCACATTGATCGCAAATCCCCATTTGGTCTGTCGCCAGACGAACCAGAGCAGCAGGGCCAGGCCCAGCGCGAGGAAGATGCCCAGATGCGCGGTCAAGCCACGCAGCAAGGGAAACTGTTCGCCAAAATCGGTCAGCCGCGGCAGCCAGGCAACGCGGGGAAATTGAGGGGTCATGCCAAAACCACGCTCGCTCCACGGGCCATAGACAAAATAATTATTCCATAAAGCAGCCACATAATTGAGCATCAACGTGGTGATGATCTCATTGACGCCCAATCGGGCTTTGAGGAGCCCAGGAACCACGCCCCAAAGCGCGCCACCGATCAAGCCAGCGCTGGCCATGGCCAGCAACATAAGCGGTTGCGGAGTCGTGGCGGGCAGCCATTGCAGCGCCACCCCACTCGCCAGGAAAGCGCCGAATAACAACTGCCCTTCACCGCCGATATTCCACAACCGGGCGCGGAAGGCAATGGACACCCCCAACCCGGCTAAGATCAGCGGTGTGGCTTTGATCGTCGTGTCCGACCAGCCGTAGGCGCTGCCAAACGCGGTGATCGCCATCCGCCGATAGATGGCCCAGGCATTGGCCCCAGTAGCCGATAATACCAAGGCACCAACCAACAAGGCCGCGGCAATCAGGATCAACGGGGTGAGCAGTTGCAACCAGCGGGGTTGCTCAATCCGCCGTTCCCAACGCAAGCGCAGGCCGGAACGGGGGGGTCTTTCCGCCACCATCAGCCAACTCTCCAAATGACTAGCCCAGCCAGGACGCGAATGACAAAGCAGAGGATCAGCGCGGTCGATAGCTCGACCGAGCCCGCCAGCCATGAACCACCCAATGACCCCAGCAAAACAGCCGCATTCAAAGCCAGGTTATACCAGGCCAGATAGGCAGGGCGATCGGTATTGGGGACTTTTTCGAGCAGATAATTCCCCACCGCGCCGCCGACCAGTGACCAGGCCGCGCCACCCATCACCGAGGCAAGCAGAAAGAGCGGCAGACCCTCGGCAAAGGCAGTGAGGAGAGGATGCAGACCAATCAACACGGCGCCGATGGCTGTCAGGCGTGGGTTCCCCCAGCGGTTGCTCAGTTGGCCGACGCGCAACGATCCAAAAAAGACAGCGAGATGAAAGAGCGCGGTGCCGAGGCTGATCGCGCCGTCCGACAAGTTCAGCTCATTCACCCAGTATAAGGGGAAAATTGGGGAGGACAAAAAGAGGGCCAGGTGGAAGAAAAAGAGCCCAGCGATCGCAAAGCCATAATGGCCGCGCAAAATCTCTGGGCGCAGCGATTGCACACCGCGCGTAAAGGAGCGCAGGGCCACAGTTGCCCGCGCGTTGATGCCAAAGCTGCGCATCTCGCCCGAACGGGCGAAGTCGCCAATCACCCCGCGGATTTGGGGCGTACCAGGCACGGTCTCGCCCGTAATGTGGCGCAATTGCCAGAGATGATAGGTGCTCATGGCCGCGCCCAAAAAGCCCAGCAGAAAGATGGTCGCATAGCCCAGGACAAAGGGAAGTTGATCCAATAAAAGGCCGGCCAATAGCGAGGAGGCCACAAACACGCCCGAAAGCAGCGCATTGCGAATGCTGACCACATGGCCGCGCCACTCAGGGGGCACTGCCGAGGCATACAAGGCATTGAAGCCAATGGCCAGAACGGTATTGGGTACCGTCATGAGTAGGACCAGCAGGATCACACCCCAGATTTGGATCTGGCTGGGGAAGAGCAGCGGCAGCAACACCCAGATCAAGTACCCCGAACGGGCCAGGACCGCGGCATGAAAGATGGTCGGCCCAACGGGCTGATTTTGCAGCCAGCGCCCCGCGGGCAAGGTAAAGAGCAAACCGACCACCGCAGGGCCAGCATTGATCAAGCCGATCTGGAAGGCGTCGCCGCCCAGGCGCGCGGCATAGACGGCCAGAAACGAGAGGCTGGTGCCCGAGAGGATGCCAAACCAGGCCACTTCCAGATAGAGATGCCAAAACGTGGGACGAAACGCTTCAGGCACCGTTTGTGTCGGCAGAAAAAACCGAGCCAGTTGTGCACCAACACCCATACCGAGCAACCATCTTCCCCATGGCGAGACGATAACGAATGATTGCCTGTCTCCCATGCAGCCTTTGGCGCACCCGGCAACAGACAGTTCCGTAGCATACTCGGCAATCGAGTAAAATTAAAAATCGTTATCCGTCCGTGTGCGCCACTTGAGCCACTTACCCAAGCGAGATCAAGGAGACCTATGCCCCGTCAAAATCGTGTAACCCCATTCGGTCAGATCATCCGCACACCAGCGCGGGGAACCTTGCTGGGGAATCGTGGCTGCTTGCACGACGACCAGCAACGCATCCGCCGCCGCTACCAGACCAAACGCTGGATCATCTGTTTGTTGGCCTTCAAGGGCGTGCGCCGCTCCTTGATGAAACCAGGCTCGTGGACCGAACTCTTCTTTCTGGATGAAGCCACGGCCCTGGCCGCGGGACACCGCCCCTGCGCCTATTGCCAGCGGCCCCGCTTTGAATTGTTCCGGGAACACTGGGCCGCGGCAAACCCTACCCTGGCCGGGCACGCCAAACCTTTGGTCGCGGTGATCGATGGCGCGCTCCAGCAGGAGCGGATCAGCAAGACGGGCGACAAGATCACCTTTTCCGCTCGATTATCAGAGTTGCCGGGCGGCACACTCTTCACGAATGATGCGCACAGTACAGCCTATTTGTGGTGGGATCAGCAAGTTTGGCGCTGGCAGCCAACCGGGTACACGCTCGAAGCTGGATCGAGAATCCCGAGTGTGGTGCAGGTTCTGACGCCACGCTCGACAATGAATGCGCTGCGCCATGGCTATCCAGTGGCGGTACATCCATCGCATCCGCATTCACTGGGGTCGGCAAGGTGACGCTGCGGCTAAAGCTGCCATAGCGGCGCTCACGCAGATGCCAATTGGTCTCCTTGGATTCGCTCTCGCTGCTCGTTTCCCCTTTGATCGTCTTTACGCATCGCCGCTTCTTGTTGTAGAGTGGCACCGAACAACGCAATTCAATTGCTATTCAACAAAGGAAAGTCACAAAGGGAAACAAAGGAAAGAGGAGATGGAACGCAACCCACAAACGCCGTGGCTGACCCCCCATTGGGCGGCCAGCCAACACGGGTTTGACCCGGCCATCGCGGTGCCGCGCCGCCCGGTAAAATTACACGATCTGACCATCCGCGACGGCGAAGAGTCTGCGGATCTCGCTTTCAACACCGCCGACAAAATTCGCATCGCCGAAATGTTGGCGCGGGTCGGCATCAAGCGCACCGAAGTCTTCCTGACCGTACCCGGCTGGCAAGAAGTGATCCGCGGGTTGCTGCAGCGCCAATTGCCGCTCGATCTCTGGGTCACGTGGCAACCGGGCCGCGTCGAACGAGCGCTCGAACTCGGGGCCAGGCATGTGATGGTTTGGTATCGCATCGGCGAAGCCTTTCAGCAGCATGTCTCCAAACGCAGCCGTGACGAATTGCTCGACGAGATGGTCGATTCGGTGCGCAAGGCACGCGCCGCGGGCACGACGGTCAATCTCTTTTTGCCCGAATGCACCCGCGCGGAGTTGGATCACATTCTGCTGGCGGCGAAGTTGGCCGAGGCCGAAGGGGCCAGCGCGGTCAGCGTGGTCGATAGCCAGGGTGTGGCCCGCCCAGCGGTGATGGGCTATCTTGTAGGGCAATTGAAACAAGCAACCACGCTCGAAGTCGAGGTGCATTGTCACAATGATTTTGGCCTGGCCGTGGCCAATGTGTTGGCTGCCTACGAAGCCGGGGCAGATGTCTTGCAGGTTTCGGTCAATGGGATTGGCTATCGCGCGGGCAATGCTTCGCTGGAGTCGGTGGTCATGGCGCTGGAAGTGCTGTACGGCGTGGATACCGGCGTGCGGCTGGATCAATTGCCCGAGCTGTGCCGCCTGGTCGAGCAGATCAGCGGTATTCCCAACGGCTATTACAAACCGATCGTGGGCGAAGGGGCCTTCCGCTACGAGCAGTGGGGGGCCACCGCAGACTTTACGGCAGGCGGCGCGCGGCCCTATGCCTTTCCCTTCGAGCCCGAGGTGATCGGCCGCGCCGCCGAGTTGGTGATCGGCAAATGGAGCGACACCGGCGCGGTGATCCAAAAACTGGCCGAGTTTGGCATGAGCGCCACTCCCGACCAGCTTCAACGCATTCTCTGGCGCAGCCAACAGGCCGGTGCAGCTCACCACCGCCCCCTGCGCGATGCAGAATTTCTCGCCATTGCCCACGACGAGGGCGCAACCTCTGCCGAAGCGCAGGTCGCGCCGCTTGCGTATTAGCGTAATCCAGAAGTCAGGCTTCTGCGCGAAGCCTGACTTCTGGAAGTGCGTAATCGGGTAGTGACGTGAGATTATCACCAACCTGGTAAGAGGGAGATGCGAATGAGTGC
>CAZIRP010000131.1:0-5796 GCA_964541665.1 uncultured Caldilineaceae bacterium
CGCCGGAGAAACAATTGCAGAACCTCTTGCGCCCGGTTTTGGGCGCGGTTAACCTGCGCCGTTACAGGTGTGTCATCAAACGGTTGCGAGGTGTTCGATGTTGTCCACGGTTCATCCCCCGAAGTTGCTTGCAGCACGTACGGCCTTTGCCGCAGCTGCCGTCACGGTGAGTACCGCACTTTGCGCTGGGGTGGTTGCCCCGTATGCCGGGCAGGTTCTGCGTCCTCATGTCGATGCTGTCGAGTTGGCCAGTGAGATCCGTGAAATCACCGCCAACGTGGAATTGCTTGCCCTCAAACAGCCGGTGGGGATCTACACCACCGGCAGCCTGTTCGAGGTCTTGGGGAAGTTCGGGCTCGGGGATCCGGTCTCGGCGCTCAATACCATCGTCTCGGCGATCAACGTTCCTGTTCTCTCCCAAGCCGTCTCGGGGTTGATTTCCGCCCTCGATGAGTTCGGGCCCGTCGACACCGGTCTAGTGCAGGGGTCAGACATCTTCAACCGGATCAACGGCCTGGGCTACAGCTCCGATGCCATGGCCGATCTGATTGGGATCCTGCCCTCCAATCCGCTCTATGCCGCCATCAAGGATGCTGCCGGGCCGATGATCAATCAACGACGCGGGCTGCTGGTCGCTGACCACTTCGGGGGTACCGAGGCGGCCCGGGCGTTGCGGACGATGATCGATGCGGTGTCGGCAGGTAGCGCTTCGTGGGGCGGTGATCCGAACAAGCCGGGCTATGTGAACCCTGGTGTGACTGGGGTGGTTTCGCTGCTGTTGCGCAATCCCTCGCGGCCCGGCGGTGGGTTGTTGGGGCTCTTCAACCAGCCCGGCCTGATGAATCCGGATGCCGGCACCTACCTGTCGCCGGACAAGAAACAAGCACTCAACGTGAGCTACACCGACGTGGGCTTCAAATACGACATCCTCAGCGACATCCCGAGCACTTTCGGCAATCCCCTCGCCTGGCTAAATACGGTGATGGGGGCCGCATTTCCCACCTATTTGATTCCCGACCGTGACTATGTGGGCCAGGCCGTGGCCGACCTGATTCCCGGCGCGTTGGCCGGGGCCATTGATGGAGCCACTGCCACCTTGGATCCCTCTGGGGGACAGGGCTTGTCGTTGGTGCCGGTGGTGGGTCCGTTCCTGGATGCGTTGCGGCTGCTGGCCCCCCAGCTGGTGGATCCGTTTTTGAGGCTCTTCGAGAAGCCCGGTAACGCCACGTATTTGACGTGGGACTCGGGCAATCTTGCCTTGTTGGAGCCGTTGGCGGTGGTTCCACGACTGCTCTCTTATGTGCTGAACACTGACATTCCGAATCCTCTAGTCGATACGTTGCAGGCGGTGTTGCAGCCGCTTGTCGACTCGGGGTATCAGGACGCCAAGATCGTCTATGGCGATGACGGGGTGCCGGCGATCGTTCGGACCGGGGACATGGCCGGCGTCAGCCCGAACATGTTGCGATCGCCGCTCAGTGCGGTGGATTCACTGCAGCTGCCCCAGATCGTGGCCAACGCGCTGGTGCGGGGAATCAACGAGAATCTGTTGTCCCCGGAGAACTTTCACCTGAACCTGGGTGGGATCAATCTGTCGGGGATGATCAACAACGCCTTGGTCATTGGTGTGGCCCATGCGATCCGTGACGTGTTGGAGAAGGTAAGGGTGGCTGCCAATCCGGCCTTCGATGCGATGGAGGCGGCGTTGGCGCCCGTGGCGCTCAAGCTGGATCAGTTGGCCGGTGGTGGGGCGGCTTCGGGTGCGTCCCTGCCGGTGAGCACCAGCCCGAGCGCTGCGGTGGGTAGCGCCGCGGCGGTTCCGGCCCTGAGCGCCCCGGTCGATGGTGTTGCTGCGGCCGGTGATGTGACGACTGTGGCGAGTTCCCCGGCGGCCGACGCCCCGGGCGGCTCGGGGGCCTCCGCTGGGGGGTCCCGGCTTGGTGAGCGTGGTCCTTCTGCGGCGCAGACCGTGGCGAGTCCTGCGGCGGCCGTGGTGGATTCGGGTATCCCCGATGGGGCCGGCGCTGCTGCGGCGGGCGGGAACAGTGGTGGTGCAGGTGTCAGCGCCGCGCTGGGCACTGGGTCGGCTCCCGCCGCGCCTGATCCGGCTGAGGCTCCGGGGCGTCTTGAGGGTCCAGCGCCGGTGGAGCGGGGTGCGGCGCCAGGGGTGGCGCGAGCGGCCGGGGTGGATCGGTCTGAGCGGGCTGCTGTGGGTGGCGGGGGCCGCGGTCAGGGCGGTTCTGGCGCGGGGTCGAGGGCGGGTCATCGCTAGTCGGTGACGCACAGGGCATCAGTGATCACCATGTCTCCCATGTCGATTGTTATCGAATCGTTATCCGCAAAGTGTCGCGTTGACCTTTGCCGAGATTCGTGACTTTCGCGTGCGGAGGTGTTGGAATTTTCTCTGACCGCCTCACGTGACGTGCGGGGGCTCTGACTCTTTCCGAAAGGCATACGGTGCAGACGAACTACCGCGTGACGTGCTCTTTCGCCGCGAGGCGTTGGGGCGGTCAGTCGGTGGGTGTGCACGCGGGTGCAGGTCTGTGGCGCTGTGCCGATCGGTCCCAGTGTGGCCATCGCGGGGCGGGCGGAGATTCGCTGGCCTCCGGGGGGTACCGGGGGCGGTCAGGCTTTGGTGCCGGCGGGGCGGGTGCGGGCTCGCTGGTAGGCGGCCTGGTATTCGGCGGTGCTGATGCCCAACGCGGCGGCGAGATTCTCGGCGTTGGCCGGGGTCAGGGCGATGTCGGCTCGTTCGATGCCGCGCAGCGTGGTGGTGGCGATTTTCGCGGCCGCGGCGAGCTCGGGCTGGGTAATTCCTTTGATGACGCGCCAGTCGCCGGGATAGCGCTGGTCTGGCTCGATGAGGACGACGTCCTCGATCGGGGTGTTGAGGATCTTCATGACCCGCGCCAGGTAGTCGATGTTCGGCGTGGAGGTCCCCGCGATCCACGTGTGGACGGTGGATTGCCCGATGTTAGCCAGTCGGGACAGTTCACCGATGCTCAAACCGCTGGCCAGTCGTGCAGCGGCGAAACGTTCGGCGCTGAAGCCGCGCGTGACGCGTCGGGTCATGCGCGGAGTTTCGCGGGGGTCGCCATGGTTAGACAGAGTCACCGAGTAACCCGCCTTCCTGTCAATGCTGCTGTCTTAGATTGTTGTCTTAGATTGGAGTACATAGACTGCTGTCTTAGATTAGAGTACCGTGCAAGCGTAGCCACCGGATCTGTACGCCCGGCGGCCACGCGGTCCAGAAACGAACCGACAACGACGACAAGGACGGTGGTGCCCCTGCAGGGCTAACCGCCTCTCGCTGGACACGGGAGGCGGCAGAGAACCACAAATCCACAGAGGACCGCGGTAACGCAAAAAACCCCCCGAAGGGGGTTCTGCGGATCAGAGAAGTTGACGCTTCCTGACCGGGGTTCTCCCAAAAAAGGAGAGATGACTGTGCGAGGTCAATCTCAGGGTAGAGGCTACGCCGCAACCGATGCAAGCGATCCAGCCCTGAATTTTCAACCAATCGGCAAAGCACTTGCCGCACCGACACATCACCGCATTCCCCGGGACTCCGGCGCTGGCCGTCGTCCCGCTGTGATGGTGATCCACACCTGCCCCTGCTGCAATCGAGAGCCACGGGAAGCCGTGCGCCTCGACGGCCAACTGGCCTGCCGCGGGTGCACCGGGGCTTGCGGGCTGTGCGGCGAGGTGTGCCTGCCCGGCGACGAGACCTGCCACGAATGCGCCCGGCATCTACAGCCGGCGGTGGCCTCATGAGCGCGACCACCACGCCGCTGATCTCGCCGGCCATGACGAGTTGTCCACCCATCGTCCGGGCCCTGTCGCCGGCAGCGGAATCGACCAGCTGGAAGCGGCAGGCGGTGTGTGCCCGAGAGACGTCCGCCGCCCCGGAACTGTGGACCTCTGATCGCCGGCCGACCGGAGTGTTCAGGGTGGAATTGACGCGGATGTGCCAGCGCTGTCCGGTGCGACGCCAATGCGCGGCGGCGGCGATCGCCGACGGCGCCGAATGCGGCATCTACGCCGGGATATACGTGCCCGAACGCAAACGTAGTCACGGAAGCGCCTGGGAATCGGCCATGGTGCAGCTGCAGGCCGTGGTCGAGGAGCCCGAGCCCACACCGTTAGCGGTGCCGGCATGAACACCGGGACTTCCACTCGGCAGCGCACGCGGTTCGGCTCGGTCGAAGACGCTGCCCGGCTAGCACTGTGTTCGCTCACCGAGCCGGCGACGGTCCAGCACCAGCACCTGGCCGCACTACTGGCCTGGACACCGGGGATGGCCATGCGCGGGGACAAGATGGTGATCCCCTTCGACCACGCCCCCACCGCCTGGTGGGCCTCTGAGGCAATGGCCACTAACGATGCCGAAGTCAGTACGACCAGCGGCACCAACGCGGCGGTGACCGTCAAAAACCCTCGGATCGTGTTGGGCCGCTTCGGATACCGCGGAGACCGCTGGATTTTCCGGCAAGGCCATCACGCAGCTCTGGGCATCGCGCGGGGAGCGGTTCAGGCCGGCGGGCAATTCAGCCGAGCGGGGTTGCGGATCGCATGCCCCACTCCCGCAGCAATGCTCACGCTGGTCGCCGTACTGCGCCGCATCGGTGTGAACAGCCCACGCCCCAACGACGGCACCCCCCGCGTCACGATCGGCGCCACAGCAGTCGACGAGGCGATGTGGGCGCTGGGAATCGAAGGAGCCGGTGAGCTGTTCCGGCAAAGCCGCGGGACGGTGCGATGAGCGCGATCGGAGGAACCTATCCCGCCCAGCAGAACCAGGCGATACGTAACCGCTATGCCGCCCATCAGATGCACCAGCGGGGCCTTCCGCCGGCGGAAATCGCTGCGGTGCTGCAGGTCGCCACCCGCAGTGTGTTCCGGTACCTGAAAAACGAGTGTCCACCGCCGCCACCCCCGCCCGTCCGCCAAGAGGTGCAGTTGGACAGCTTCTATCTGGAGGGGGCCTGCTACGAGCGCCTGGACATCGAGTGGGCGACCACGAAAAACAAGGCCCAGATCGCTGCGGCCAAGGCGGTATGCGCGCAGTGTCCCGTCCTCCAGAAGTGCCGCACGTACGGGTTAACCACCGGCCTGGACGACTGGGGGGTCTGGGGCGGGCTGACCCGGCTGGAACGCAAGCGGGCCGTCGCCGCGCCGGAAGCCCCTGCAGCCGAACAGGAATCAGCGTGAGCGCCGTGGATGCCCGGCCGGCGGTGGAGCCGTATCCCGTCGTGCAGTCGGCAGCTGTCAGCGCGGCGCCGGGAGCACTCCCCGCGGGGCGCCGGCGGAGGCGGGCATGACGACGTCGAAGATCGAATGGACCCACAGAACGTGGAATCCGACAACGGGGTGTGACCGGATTTCCGCTGGTTGCCTCAATTGCTACGCGTTGACCAGGGCTAAGCGGCTCAAAGCGATGGGGTCGGCGAAGTATCAGACCGACGGTGATCCGCGGACCAGCGGGCCCGGGTTTGGTGTGGCGGTGCATAGCTCGGTCATTGACGAGCCGCTGCGCTGGCGCAAGCCGCAACGGGTCTTCGTCAACAGCATGTCCGACATCGCCCATGCCCGAATCAGCCCGCAAGTTAGTGCGCGGATCTGGGCGGTAATGGCGCTGACGGCCCGTCACCAATACCAAGTCCTCACCAAGCGGCCGCGGCGGTTGGCGAAGATGCTGCACAACCCCCGGTTCGTGGAGATGGTTGCCCACGAGGCCACCGAGATCATTTCCCGTACACCTGCTCATACCGGGCGGTGGCGGCTTGATCTTGGCGG
>CAZIRP010000131.1:5896-7419 GCA_964541665.1 uncultured Caldilineaceae bacterium
CGGGTGGACAACCACCAGTTCCAGTTCCGAGAACGGTCCCGTGTGGTCACCGCCGTGGCCGGTGCCGAACGTGTGGGTTGGAACGTCCATCGAGTCAAACGAATACTGTTGGCGGGCAGACATTTTGCGGGAAATTCCCGCCGCGGTCCGGTTCTTGTCCTGCGAGCCGCTGTTGGGGCCATTGCCCCGTCTCGATCTGGGCGGGGTCGACTGGTTGATCGTCGGCGGCGAAAGCGGGCCCGCGTTTCGGCCCATGAACCTCGATTGGGTCCGCGACCTGCGCGACCGGCGCGGCCAGACCGCTCTGTTCTTTAAACAAGTCGGGGGCCGCTACCCGAAGGCCGGGGGCCGGCTCCTCGACGGCCGGACATGGGACGAATACCCCGTGCCCCCTACCACCAGTCCATGTACCCCACTAGCGGAAAGCAGTAGCGCACGATGACATCGGAAATGACGTTGGATAGCCCACCGAGACAACCGTTTTCGGTGGACAGTGACCCACGATTGGTTCTCGACCAACTGCAGGACGGGCTAGCGGAGTGGGTCTGCGACGATCCCGCCTATCCGATCCTGCATATCCAGCACGGGCTCATTGAAGACGACTTTGGTGTCGTCGGCTCGGCGTTGATCAGCGCCGATGGCCTCTACCGGTGGTCGCTGACGCGGCGGTGGGGCCGCGGGCCGATGCTGACGTGGCTGATGCTCAACCCCTCGACCGCTGATGCCTTCACCGACGATCCCACGATCCGGCGCTGTATCGGGTTCGCCAAGGCCTGGGGATATGGCGGCATCGTCGTGGTGAATTTGTTCGCTCTGCGGGCTACCCATCCCGAACTGCTCAACCAGCACCCCGACCCGGTGGGTCCGCGCAACGACGACATGATCCTTGCCGCGGCGCGCGCCCATTCTCCGCTCGTCGTGGCCTGGGGTGCCGACGCCCCGGCCGAGCGGGTGCAGGCCGTGACGGATCTGCTGTCCCTGGAGCAGCGGGCCAACCCGGCCGGCAAGTGCGCCCGGCTACTCGCGTTGGGGCACACCAAGGCAGGTTTCCCCCGCCATCCCCTTTACGTGCGAGCCGACACCAGCCCGGTGGACTACTCGTGCCCGGACGCGGAGGTCGCCTGATGGCCGTTCAAGACCACCCATCGGCCACCGAACGTGCATCGGCTCCGGTGTCGGTGATCTCGCCCGATGCACGGGGAGGTCTTCGGCGATGACCGTCACCTGCTTGACCGGCGGATCGGGCTGGGCGTCCGAACACGACGAGGCCGTCCTGGAGTTGCGGGGCCAACTGCTCGCCGACTTGGCCGAAGGGCTCGACACCGTGCAGCGCGCCGCTGACGCGCTGGACCGGCTGCGGTCGTCGGAGGTCGAGGATGTGGCGCTGGCTCAGGGCCGCGACGGCCGGGACATCGCCTGCCACATCGACGGCAGCATCCGTGGTTTGCGCGCCGCGTACGCGGTGGCTCAGGTGCTGTTTTCCCAGGAATGGCCGCGATGAGCGGCTCCCGGCGGCTGGCCCG
>CAZIRP010000131.1:7519-12423 GCA_964541665.1 uncultured Caldilineaceae bacterium
GCCGGCGGCCATCGCGGTTGCCGAGCGGGTCGTGGCGGTGCTCGGCCCTCGGGTGTACCGGGCGGCCAGGGAGCGGGACCTGCAAGACAGCATCGAGATGGTGTTGCGGGACAACGGGTTCGGCGTGGAGCGCGAGTGCCGGCTGAGTCCGCGGGATCGGCCGGATTTCCTCGTCGATGGGTGTGTCGCTGTCGAGGTGAAGATGCGGGCGAGCGGGTCGGCGGTGCTGTCTCAGTTGGTGCGATATGCGGCTCATGGTCGGGTCCAGGCGGTGGTGGTGGCGACTCCGCGGTTGTCGTCGTTGTCGGGGATTCCTGCCGAGATCCTTGGGGTGGCGGTGCGGATGGTGGCCCTGCCTGGGCCGGGGTTGTTGCTGTGAACGCCCGGGTGTTGGGCCGGTATCGGTGGGTGGCCTCCGGTGATGTCTGGGAGGTCGAGGCTGCCCCGGAAGTGATGATTCGGCTCAAGCGGATCTTTCCGCGGGTGGCGGCGACCACGCGGGGCACCGTGACGTTGACCTCCACGATGGAGGTTGCGCGGGATCTGGAGTGGCTGACTGATCGGTGGCCGATGGCGGCGACGGGTGAGGATCGGCGCCGGCTACGGGCGATGGCCAATGAGCATCGGCGGGCTGAAAGTGCTGTGCAGCAGGTTCTTTCCGGCGCAGCGTTGCCGGTGGGTGATGGTCCGGGCTGGGTGGCGCCGAGGGTGCCGTTGCGGGGCTATCAGCACAGCGCTCGTGACCTGGTGTGGGCGACCGGCGGGGTGCTCGTCGCCGACGAGCTCGGCATGGGTAAGACGTTCACCAGTCTGGCGCTGTTGGAGCAGCCGCTGGCGCGGCCGGCGCTGGCGGTGACGTTGACCGGGGCGATGCCCAAGCAGTGGCGGCGGCAGCTGGACGAGTTCTATCCCGAGTTGACCTCGATCGAAGTGCGTAACGGTCCGTTCCATCCGCTGCAGAAGCGCGGGCGCACCGCGGATCTGATCGTGATGAACTACGCCAAGCTGGCGAAGTGGCAGCACCACCTCAAAGGTCTTGTGCGGACAGCGATTTTCGACGAGGTGCAGGAGCTTCGCCGGGCGGAGTCTGACCGGTATAAGGCGGCCGCGACGGTGGCCGGTGCCGCGTCGTATCGCATCGGACTGTCGGGGACCCCGATCTACAACTACGGCGGGGAGATCTACAACGTTATCGACGTGCTGCGGCCTGGGGCATTAGGTAGCCGGGAAGAGTTCGCCCGCGAGTGGTGCCACACCTCCGGCCTGGACACCAAGACTCGGGTTCATGACCCATCAGCGTTGCGGTCATATCTGGGCTCCCAAGGTTTGTTGTTGGCGCGCACGCTCGACGACGCCGGTATCGAGGTACCGCGTGTGATCCCGGTCGAGCAGGCGGTGCCCTCAGATCCCAAGGTACTCAAGGAACTTGACGGCAATGCGGTGGCCTTAGCGCGGCTGATCCTGGATCAGTCAGCTAACCCGCGGCAACGGTGGTCGGCAGCGGGGCGCTTCGACTGGGTGATGCGCCAGCACACCGGTATCGCCAAAGCGCCGTTTGTCGCCGACTTCGTCGAGCTACTGCTGCAAAGCGAGCATCGGGTGATGCTGCTCGGTTGGCACCACGCCGTTCACGACATCTGGATGGAACGGCTGGGCCGATATCGGCCGGCGATGTACACCGGGCGGGAGACTGACCGGCAGAAAGACCGCTCGTTGGCGGATTTCATCGCGGGCCGGTCCCGGGTGCTGATCCTGTCGCTGCGCTCCGGCGCTGGAATCGACGGCCTGCAAAAGGTCGTGTCGACGGTGGTGTTCGGTGAACTGGACTGGTCACCAGCGCCGCACAAGCAGGCTATCGGGCGCGCGCGCCGGCCCGGTCAAACCAAGCCGGTCCGCGCGTACTTCTGCACCACCGACTACGGGTCGGACCCGGCGATGCTCGAAACGCTCGACGTCAAGAGCATGCAGGCCGAGGGGCTCATTCGTGGGACTGACGAGGACGCGGTGCGCAAGCCCCCCGAACGGATGACTCCCGAGCGCTACGAGCAGATCAAGCGGGTCGCAGCCCAATTCCTCACCACCGTTGATCGGGGTGCCGCGGCGAGGAGGTCGGCGTGAGAGGCCATCACCAGCACCTCACGGCGCCCGCCGCCGGCGGTGGACGGATCCAGCGATATCGGTTCGGTGTCGGGGTCGGGGGAGCGGACTGGCGACAGCATGCACCCTGTTCGGTGTTGATCGGGTTGGCCCGGCACTACAGCCTGGCTCGTGATGGCCGGCCCGCTCCGGTGGTGATGCGGTGATGGCCAACAATCCCCGCTGGGATCACGTTCGGTCCCAGGCCAACCAGGCCCGCGCCGCTGCGGCGGGCCGCCAGCAGGCCGCTCAGGCTCGTCAAGCCCTGGAAGTACTGCAGAACCAGCGCCAGCACGACGGCTCCCATGTTTACCGGTGGATTCAGGCGCTGCAGCACCGTATCGACAACCCGGAGGCGGCTTTGGGTGATCTCGCCCAGTCGATGAGCCCGCCGCTGAGCAAGCATGCCTACGCCGCGGTGCTGCGTCGGGCCCTACGCGCGGGTGGGATCACCGCCACTAAGTCGAAGGACTGACTCATGCGCCAACTCAGCGACACCCCGGGAAGTGGACAGTGGCGGCTGACCCGTGGTGGTCGGCTCCTCCGGGCTGGTAGTGACCCGGGTAGGGGACGGCCAGGAACCGCATCTTTCCCCACCCGATGCCCCGTATTTGTGACGGCTGTTGCAGATGTTTTCTCCTGCGGCGGGGCCCTGGGCGGTGCTAGAAGCACCACCCCTGGGTCGTGTCGATCCAAGTCCATCCACTGGTGGCGTGGTCGGATGGAGGGTAACGACTCGGTAAAGGAGGTTCGGTCGCGCCTTTAGCTACCCCTGCGAAGGGGTTTTTGACAACTGGATAGTGGGACCGAAGCAGGTCAGACCGCTGGATGTAGTGGTCTGGACGGTTAGTTCAGGAACGACCTCGGAGCGCCAACTCTGAGCTTCAATAGCCGCCCCCGAAGGGGGATGCCTGAGAAGAAAAGTTTCGGAACAACCTCGGAGCGCCAACTCCGAAGGTCTGCCCTGTGAGATCGAAGCGCCAACTTCGACTCTCGGTCCCCGTTAAAACGAGGGAACAACCGTGCGAGGTAGTTCTCAGGGTAGCGCTTACCCTGGACATAGTTCAAGCAATACAAGCTGGATTTCGCAAAAACATCCGGTGAACTGCGGCGACGCAAACAGTTCATTGGCGTGTCGCGACAGTGAAATCGCCGCTGGACACCAGCGTGCGGCCGCGCGCTCCTGCGCGCTGGCCACACCCCAACGTCGACGGGCAGCACTGGGCGCCGGCCGTCTACACAGTCGCGTCTCCTGGGCAGCAGAGGCGGTCCCTGGCGACCCTGTCGCCCGTACCGAGGCCCGAAAGGCTCGCCGGGAATGGACCGTCGCGGCCGGAGCCACCACCGCGCCCACGCCGGCCTGGACGAGCGCCAGGGGGTGGATCGACACCCTGATGGCCTGGCTGGCCACAGACGCAGGAACCGCGGAATGCGCTCGGCTGCACATCCGATCCGAACTGGTGGTGATGGTGGCCTCGGTGCTCGCCACCTATGCCGACCACGCCACCGGGCGCCACTGCGCGGTCAGCAACCGCACCGTCGCCAAGGGCGTCTGCTCACCGCGCACCGTGACCACTGTGCGAGGCCTGCTGAGCACCGCCGGGTTAGCAATCGAAGTCCACCGGGGTACCGGGTCGGCGATGGCCCCGCGCCACCGCCGGCGGGTGTCGGTCTGGCACCTGATCAGCCGCCCACAGCCGGCCCATGACTCCGCCGTTTGCGCACTACCGCCATCACGTAGTGATAGGCGGTTAGCTCTTGTCCTGCAGGACTCACCAAACGCGCGCGAGCGCGCGTCGGCGAAATTTTCTTCACCCAAAAGGTCACCCAAGCGGGGCCGGCGCTTCGCGCCGCGGCCCCTGCATGTGCAGCGCCTGGCGGCAGGGGTTGTCGCCGGCTGCCGGGGCCTAGGCGGGGGCCATGTGGGGCGGATCTGCGACGCCTTGACCGAGTCGGGCCTAGACCTGGACGCCTGGACTGCACCGCAGGTGTTGGCAGCTCTCAACGCTGACATGCGGGCCCGGGGGTGGTCCTGGCCCGATCATCTCGACAACCCAGCAGGGTTCCTGCGGGAACGCCTTCGCCGGCTCCCCAAGCGGCCCCTGGAGGGTAACCACGGAGGCGGCCTGACGGCCGCCCGCCCGGATAAGCGCCGGGGGGCGGATTCTGCGAGCACTGCGACGTCAGCCAGGGAATTCGATTCGTTGACGGCGCACTGGGTAGGTGAGGTGACCACCGCGACCACGCCCGAGGAGCGGACCAGGTTGCTGCGGGCTCACCACCTGAAATTCGGTCGGGTGGTGGATCCGATGAGTGCGCTGGCCGGAGCGGGCCGCCGTGCAGCTCGGCTGTTTCCGGAGTTACCCCTGGCGGCCGCGCTGATGCGGTGGGCCGGCGAGCTGCTTGGTGATGATCGCTCCGAGGGGGGGCTGGTCACTGAGATTGCGCCAGCATCATCCTCGCTCAGCGATGAGCTGCTGGTGAATGCCGCGATCGGCCGGTGTGACTGTGCGGTGTGCGGGGCCCCCAACGCCCCTGAGCGGCCGCAACTGCCCTTCAAAGCCATGTCGATGGTGTGTGACCAGTGCTGGCCGGTCATCGCTGCAGAACTTGCTCAGGCCGGCGATACCGAGGAGGCGATTCCGGCATGACCGATCTGGACGAAACACAGGCACGAAATCGTCGACCTGCTGACGTGGAATACGGCGACTCCCGCCAGCCGCCGCAGGATCTGGCCGCCGAGCAGTCCGTGCTGGGCGGCATGCTGC
>CAZIRP010000132.1:0-12243 GCA_964541665.1 uncultured Caldilineaceae bacterium
GGACTCAGGACTCAGGACTCAGGACTCAGGACTCAGGACTCAGGACTCAGGACTCAGGACTCCCTTAAGTGTACACGGCGTGAGCCAGCTTGCACAACCTTTTGCAGGTCGAGTATAGTATGCAGGCAACAGTCGTTCCCAAATTCTATCAGCCAAACATCCAATTCGTCATGTCCACCCTCTACCCCGATGCCGAGGCGAGCCGCCGGACTGTGCTCGTTGCTGTGGTCAACAACGCCGACGATCTGCGGCGGGCTGCATCCGAAGGTTGGTATCGCATCCCACAGCGTACGGCCCCGCGCCGCATTGGCGCGGATTATTTGGCCTTTTACCAGACCGGCGCGTTCAAACCCCAGGCCGAGGCCCAGACCATCACTTATTTTGCGCCCACGCGGCGCTATCGCCTGCTGACGCGCCGCGAATTGTTGCCCGCGGAGAGCGAGCATCCCCGCGCCGATGACTATTATTTCCGCATTGAGATCGGCCCATTGACCCGCCTCGAACGCCCGATTCCTGCGGGGAAATTTCGCCGCGCCACCTTTATCCACACCACAATGGAACGGTTGCTGACCGCGCAAGCGCTGACCGAGCTGTATCGCCAGGACGATCCATTCGAGACGCTCTGGGAGGCCCTGCGCGAACACAAGCTTCGTCCGCTCAAAAATCGCTTGGTGGGCGACCGACCAGTTGATCTGGCACTGCGGGCGCGCGGCGGCTATCTGGGCATCCAGTGTGTCGAGAGCACCAGCACCCGCGAATTCCCATCCCCCCTGCTGGCCGACCGCTGGGAATTGCTGCACCTCGCCGCCACGCAGATCCAACAAGATCTGCCAGGCTGTCTGCGGCGAGTGGGCGCGGCTTTGATCCAGCTCGGTGGTTCCGTGCTCAATCTGCCATCCCCGGCTGACCAGTAATCATCCAAACTCCTTGTGTCTGCTGGTCGTGCTGGCGAAACCTCCACGACTGGCACCCGGTTTTGAGCTGACACGCATGTCAATCACCCCGATCCTTCAGTATGGTTACCGCTTATAGGAGGGAGACTTTATGGTGCGTTTGCGTTCACTTCTCAGCATTGCCGCGCTCTTGTTGATCGGATTGCTCGCCGCGTTACACATCCCGACCCTCAACGCGCAGACACCGCCGCCTGGCACCGTGCCCGCGCCGCTGTTTCTGCCGCTGATCGCCAGTGGCGAATGGTTGACACCGGGCCGCTATCTGTCGATCCCGGTGGATGGCCCGCCGACCGACCGGCCCGCCGCGCTGCATGGCGATCTGAACCTGGCGCTGCGTGGTTACACGCCAACCATTGGCGCGCTGACGCTGCTCGACATTGACGGGGATACCGACCCCGACGCGCCGCAATTGGACACCATCTTCGAGCCGCCGCGCCTGCCGACGATCACCGCGGTCTTCCGCGTGAATGATTGGGATTGGGGCTGCGGGCCCGATGGCTGCCGTGGCGCGCCGCTCAGCGAGCCGCCGGTCACGTTGATCAGTGTGGCGACGGCCCCGGGCGAGCCGCTCTTTATTCCCTGGCGCGCGCCGGAGGTGCATGGCGGCGGCTTTCGGGCCATGGTGATCTACGCCGATGTGACGCGGCTCACCCTCGTCTATACTCGCCACGACACAGCCGCGGGCGGGTATGTCGTGCATCTGGAAGATATGCAGGTTGATGCCGGGCTGTTGGCCCTGTATGAGGCGACGAATGCAGCGGGCCGCGGTCGTTTGCCTGCCTTGCAGCTTGGCGAGCGGATCGGCTACGCAGCCGGCTCCACGCTCAAGGTGGCGATCCGCGATACTGGCTCGTTTATGGATCCGCGCTCGCGCAAGGATTGGTGGATGGGCTATCTGCGCATGTTGCAGCAGTAAAATAGAGACTGGAGATTGGAGACTTCGTCAAGTCGCTAGTCCCCAATTTCTATCCTTCCAAGCGCCACAAGGCCGCGGCTGTTCCGCCGAGGATGCGCGTTTTGTCAGCCTCGCTCAGGAATGGCAGGCCCTCACGGATCAAGCGCAGTTCGTCGGCCAGCGCTGGCCATTTGTGCTTGACGCGATGATAGCCCGGATAGCCGGTTCCCCACAATGTCCGCTCGCTGCCAAAAGCACTCACTAATCGCTCAATAAACGGATGAACGTCGCTGTACGGATAGGCTTGCCGGGAGCGGCCATGTACATCCGACAGCTTGAAATGGAGATTGGGATAGCGCGCCAGGTCCACAATCGGCTGGAAAGCGGCTGCGGGCTGTGAGACATCGGGGTAGCCCATGTGGTCGATGATCAAGCGCAGGGTTGGGTGGCGAGCAGCGATGACCGCCAATTGGTCGGCCTGTTCAGCGCGCAAGTGGCATTGAATCACCACATCCAGGCTGGCGAGCTCCTCCCAAAGCGGCTCATTTTGCGCCGTGAGTAGAATCTTCTCGTTCGGATAATACATGGGGTGAAAGCGAAAACCCACCAGGCCGCGCTCGCGCACCCATTCGCGCGCCACCTCGGCATTGTTGGGATCTTGCGGGTCGAGCAAACCGTGGCCGATAAAGCGATCCGGGTATCGCGCCACCGAATCGGCAATATAGCCATTGTCCCAGGTGGACCAGCTTGTTTGCACCAGCACGGCGCGATCTACCCCGTTGGCATCCATATCCGCGAGTAACAACTCGGCGGTACCCGGCTCATCGGGCAGGGAAGTCCAGCCCGGCGCGGTGGGGCCAATTGGGTAGCGCGGCGGGTCGATCTCCCAGATGTGGACGTGTGTGTCGATGATCATGGTGGCTCCTGTGGTGAGACGGCAGACGAAAGACGGTGGACGAAAGACGGTGGACGTGTTCTATCGTCTCCCGTCCGTCGTCCATCGTCAAATTAATTAGCGAATCTTGCCGCGGGCCAGGACCGGCCAAATGGCTTCGACTTGCCCTTTGCGGGTGGCGACAAGCTCGTCGTGTTCGTTGACACAGGGGCACGGATGCACCGGGAGCACGGTCACGCGTTCGCCGATCTGCGGCTTTTTGCTGCAAGCCGAAATATCAACATGGCCATGCTCTTCAGAGAAACCATAGAGCCGCGCTTCGGGATACTCCACAATGTAGCCGACACTGTTGCCCTGGTCCATTTTGAGGAGCGAAGCGCTCAGCGTTTTGCTGCCGCTGTCCAAAAAGCAGCGATCATCATCGGGGCGGCTGACCACGGTGGCGATCGCCCGCAGCGCGCACTGCTCTACGGTATGCGACCCGCGCAGCAGATAGCCATGCCCACCCATCGGGTATTCCCCGGCGCGATATTCGGTCAGCTCGGGGATCTGCGCAGAGAGCAAGGCGCTGGGTGTGCTCCCGCCGCTCACAATCGGGTGGGGCAAGCCCTTTTTGTCGAAGAGATCCAGCACTTCCTGGATGATTGGTCGGGCCGATGGGGGCGTTGGGTAGAGCATCAAGCCGCGCAATTCCAGGCCGGGCGCTTTGTCCACCAACTCGGCCAGTGCGGTTGCTCCCTGCGGCGTGGGTACACCGGTGCGCTTCCCGCCCACTTCCAGATCCACGATCACGCCAAAGGTGACGCCGGCCCGTGTGGCCGCCGCGGAAAGTCCCTCGACCGTGTAGGCCGAGTCCGCGGCCACGGTCAGCCGCTGGGTGCGTTTGGAGAGGGCAACGAGCCGATCCATTTTCTGTGCGCCGATCAGGTTGTAGGGGATCAGAATATCCTGATCCAGCCCGCCATTGACCATGACTTCGGCTTCGCCCAGCTTCTGGCAGGCCAGCCCAACCGCGCCGCGCTGCATCTGCATGTGGGCAATGGCCAGGGTTTTGTGGGTTTTGATGTGGGGGCGCAAGCCAATCCCATGCTCGGTGAAATATTGCTGATAGCGATCCAGATTATTCTCTAGCGCGTCCAGATCAACCGTCAAAACTGGGGTATCCAGTTCGTCAATGTGCATAAAAGCGCTCCTGATTCAGGATTGGGTGTGTCCACAATTGGGGACGGACGACGAGAGACGGCAGACGATTGGCCATCACGCAAAACGCCATTGCCCCTCTTCTGGACGCACGCGAAGGAATGAAGGATCTTGCAGTGGTCCCAGCTGCATAGTATAGCCGATGGCGGAAAGGCCCGCAAAGTCGGGGCAAGAATCCCCCTTCGCCCTGCAAAGTGGCGAATGGGGCAACAAAAACTTCGTGTTTCGCCCCGCCTTCATGGTACAAATAGGACGAGGACGAGGGTTCAATCGTCAATCGTCAGCCGTCAATCGTCAGCCGTCAATCGTCATCCGTCAACATGAAAGGCTCACCTTGAATCAACAAACCACCTTAGGTCTGGTCGGCTATCTGTTTATCGGCATGGCCGCGGTGCTCTTGCCCTCGATCATGCCGTCGATCACCACGGAATTTGCCGCGACGGGGCTCACTTTGGCCGCGATTGGGCTGATCTTTCCGGCCAGCGCTGGCGGGGCGATGCTTGGCAATTTGCTCTCCGGCATCGGGTCGGATCGGCTGGGGCGGCGGCGGCTGGTCTGGCTTTCCGCGCTCAGCCTCGCCGCGGCATTGGCGCTCGCCGCGTCCACCCAGCGCTGGCTCCTGTTTGTGCTCGGCTACATTCTGGTGAGTGCGGGCCAAGGGTCGCTCTCCACCAGCATCAACGCGCTGATCGCCGACGCCAATCAGGGGGCGCGGGGGCGAGCCTTGAACATTCTGCACGGCGTCTACGGGGTGGGAGCAGCGATCTCGCCCCTGGCGATTGGCTACTTGCTGGAGCAGGGTTTGCAGTGGCGCTGGGCATTGGGCGGCGCAGGCGCTATCTGGCTGACCTATGGCGTGATCGCCTATCTGTTGGGGCGGGGCGAGGCAGCAGCCGGGCAAAGTGGCAAAAAACAGGTACGCGATTTCAGCCTGTTGCGCCAAGGCTCATTCCTGGCGCTTTTCCTGATCGCGTTTATCTACAACGGGGTGGCCTGGAGCCTGTTGGGGTGGATTGCGATCTTTATGCAGCAGGCAGCGGGCTTCTCGCTGCTGCTCTCCGTCTCCATGATCTCGGTCTTTTACGTCGCGCTGATGATCGGGCGGTTTCTGTGCGCGGCCTATGCGGAAAAATTGGGCTATGCAACGGTCTTGCTGATCCTGGGGATTGGCATCACGCTCACCTATCCGCTGGTGGTGATGGGCAACGCGCACCTGGTGATCATCGGCGTCTTTCTCACGGGCCTGAGCCTTTCGGGCCTCTTCCCAACCGCGCTGGCCTATGGGGCGCGGCTCTACCCAGAGCAGACCGGCACCATCAGCGGCACCCTCAGCATTGCCATGACCCTCGGCTCGATGATCCCGCCGCTGTGGACGGGTGTCGTGGCTGGCCTCGGCGGCATTCAGCTTGCGCTTGGGGTGAACTATCTGCTCGTGCTGCCGCTGATCTTTCTGGCGATCTATCTGGGCCGCATGGAGAGAAACCCGGTGCTCGATGAGGGCCGGTTGACGACCGACGGTTGACGGTCGGCGCATGACGATGGATAATGCACGACCAACGGTTGACGGTGGCTAGAGCGCCCCTCGTCCACCATCTCCTATCCATCGTCCATTCCCTTATTGTTCACCGAGGAGCCAGCATGGCGGAGCAAGAACGAGTTGCCTATTTTAATGGAAACATTGTGCCGGAGAGCCAGGTTCTGATCCCATTTCGGGATCGCAGCTTCAAATATGGCGACGGTGTCTTTGATATGACACGTACCTTTGGCGGGCGCCTTTTCAAATTGCAAGAACATTTGGATCGTTTTGACCGTTCGCTGAAATATACAGGTATCGATCACGGTTTGACCCGCCAGGAGATGACCGCGATCACCGAAGAGGTGTTGGCGCGCAATTTGCCGCTGCTGCCCGCCAATGAGGATTATTGGGTTGGCCAGCGCGTTTCGCGCGGGGTGGATCTGGTCGGCGGCGAGATGTGGCAGAATGCCGGGCCGAATGTGATCATCGAATGCTCGCCCTTGCCGCTCAAGGCGCGGGCCAATCTCTACCGCGAGGGTATGGAAGTCTGGTTCCCTTCGGTGCAGCGCATTCCGCCCGAATGCCTCAGCCCGAATGTCAAGAGTCACAACTACCTCAACATGATCATTGCGGATCTCGAAGTGCGCAGCCATAGCCCCAAAGCCTGGGCGCTGCTGCTGGACACGCGCGGCTTTCTCGCCGAGGGCATGGGCAGCAATGTCTTTTTGGTGAAAGATGGCGTGATCTATACGCCGAAAGAACAATATGTGCTGGCCGGGGTCAGCCGCGCCACCGTGGTCGAATTGGCCGAGCAACTTCAACTGCCCGTCGTTGAAGAGGATCTGACCCCCTACGACGCTTTCACCGCGGACGAAGCCTTTATCACCTCGACCAGTTTGTGCATTTGCCCGGTGCGCACCTTCAACAACAAAACCGTCGGCGATGGTGCGATCCCAGGGCCGATCACACAGCGGTTGATCGACGCGTATACCGACCTGGTAGATTGCGATTTTGTGGCGCAATATCTGCAATATGCGGATTAAACCGGATGCGTGATGCGTGAAACGTGACGCCTCATCCATCACGTTTCACGCCAAAGCGATCAATATTCCTTATAGGCTTGCTGCAGCAGCCGATGAGTGACAACCGTTTCCAGAAAGCGGCGGCGCGCGGCTGCATCCGAGAATGTATCGGCGTCTTGCTGCAAGAGTGTGTATGCTCTTTGCAAGACATCCCTGGTGCGCGCATCTTGACTGGCAGCCAATACTTGAACACAAATCAGCCAGGTAAAAAATGGTGTGTTAAGCCCGGTGCGGGGGTGTTCGGCCAAGATGGGCAGAATCTTATCGACCCATTGTTGAGCCGCGGCATGATCACCTTGTGCCAGGGCACTCTGCGCCAAGCCAGCCTGTGGCTCAACGGTCAACAGCGGACTGTCAAGCTGTTCGTAACAGTGCAGAGCTGCTCGGTACGCGGCATCCGCGGCTGCCCACTGCGCCATTTCAACCCGGGCATGACCCAGGGCCACAAGTGCATCGGCGCGGTGGTGAAGGACTTCTCCGGCCTGGGCAAGCTGGTGTGCCTGTTCGGCATAGTCAAGTGCGGTACGCTGATCGCCAGTGCAATGCGCCAGCAAAGAAAAAGCCACCATGCCGGGGATCTGACATTCTTTGGGTAGCTGCACGGTCTCATGTAGGTGAACGAGCCGTTGCTGCCAGTGACGTGCAGCCTGCTGGTTCCCGGTAAAGACATAGAGGCGCACCAGGCTGGCCCAAATGCGCGCTTCGGCAAATTGTTGACCCAACTCTGCGGCCAGCCCCGCCGCTTTCTCTAATAAGGTTTGTGCCTGGGTATAGTCACCGCGCAGGCGCATGAGTTCCCCCAGGCCGTGGTGGGCGGGCATTTCCATCCAATGATACCTCAAGTCGTGCGCCAGCCGAAGCACTTTCGTAAAGTTCCGCTCAGCGAGGGCGAAGTCCCCCATAAAAAAATTACTCCAAGCCAATGTGGTCAGGCAGAAGAGTTCACCGCGGCGCTTGCCCAATGCCTGACAGATGCGCAGCGCTTGCATTATGTAGACACGCCCACCGGGGTAATCGTCCAATAAGAATGAAACGCCACGCAGCCAGTTGTATGCCATCCACTCTGTCTCGCGTAACATTTCGCTATCGGGGTGGTTAGCCTGATAAATGCGGGCAAGTTGGATGGTGTGCTGCCAGGTCGATACGGCGGCTGGGCGCTGGTGCAAGTCCTGCTGGGCGCGTCCCAACACAAAATAGCCAAAGGTCTCCCCTTCTACTCCGCCGCATGATGCCCCCAAGCTGATGACCTGGCGTGCCTGTGCGGCTATCCGGTCAACCTGCTCGTGGTCAAAAAGATAGTTCGCGTGGATAGCCAGCAGCTTGCTCAGGCCAGCCTGGGCGGCAGCATCCAGCGAGGTCAACTGCTGAACTCCTTCCACAGCCTGCGCAAATGTCTGTCGGCCTTCCGACTCCAAGCCACGGAAGAGACAGAATTGCCACCAGGCATAGGCTGCCTGCGCCAACTCGGTCAGTTGCCCCCGGGCCGCGGCCCACTGCCAGGCTTGGCGTACATTGTCCAGCTCTGTTTGGATCTCTTCGCTGGCCTGGTGGGGTTCACGCCGCCCCAGGCGAAGCCCACGGCTCGCCACATAGTTCAGATAGAAGCGACTGTGCTGCGCCTCCACGATCGCCTGTTCATCACTAGCCTCTAACTGCTGGGCAGCAAACTGGCGCAGCAATTCGTGGAGCGTATAACGCTCACCAGCATTCTCTGTTTTTTGTAACTGCAAGAGCGACTTGTGGACCAAACGTGCTAACACAGCTACATCTGCCACGGCTACGTCCTGCGCCGCCTCCACTGTAAAACCGCCCCGAAAGACCGAAACCCGGCGCAGCACTCGGCGTTCGTCATCATCCAACAACTGCCACGACCAGACAAACAGGGCGCGCATACTGCGTTGGCGAGCTGGCACATCGCGCCAGTCCACCGCCAAAAACTCAGCATTCTGTTTGATCTCAGCAGCCAGGGCCGCCAATGGCAGTGTTCCCACCCGAGATGCCGCCAATTCCAGCGCCAGCGGCATTCCCTCTGCCAACTGACAGATCTGCAAGACCGCGGTGATATTCGCCGGGTTGACCACAAAGCTAGGCTGGACACGCTGGGCGCTTTGCACAAAAAGCAGCAGCGAAGCTGACATCCGTGCAGCATCGAATGTCGTAGAGGATGCAAAGTCGAGCGGCGGCACCAGGTAGAGCTGTTCCCCGTGCAGGTTCAGCCGCTCGCGCGAGGTGACAATGATCCGCACCCCCGGGGCCATCTGTAGCAGATCGGCCACCAAATCAGCACCGGCAAGCAGATGCTCAAAATTATCCAGGATAAGCAGTAGGTGTTTGTGACGCAATGCTTGCAGGAGAGCCTGGCGCGGATCGCCACCTTGTGCAGCCAGCCTAAGCGTGGTGGCGATAGTGGAGGCCAGGGACGCAGGGTTGGCAAGCGATGCCAGCGAAGTAAAAAAGACGCCGTCTGGAAATTCAGGATTTTGGATTGCTATCTGGGCGAGGCTCAGCGCGAGCCGAGTCTTACCCATACCACCGACCCCCACAAGCGTCAAGAGTCGCAGACTGGGTTGCTGGAGACGAGCGTTCAGTTCGGCAAGTTCCTGTGCGCGCCCGACCAGGGGGGTGAGTTCGACGGGCAAATTATGGAGCGGGCGGGTGGCGGGTAGCGGAACCGGAGCAGCAGAGAGCGCTATCGCCCTTTCCCCCTGCCATTCCGCTGCTTTATCTGGAAAGCGGCCCGTGCGGATCTCTTCGTAGACCGCCAGCGTCTCGGCACTGGGTTCAATGCCCAGCTCAGTCTGGAGTAAATAGCGATAGCGTTCAAACTGGGTCAACGCCGCCAGCCGCTGGCCCTGACGAACCAGGCTACGCATCAACTGACGATGAGCGTCTTCGCGAAAGGGATCTATCGCCAATTGGCGAGCAATCCAGTGCTGGGTCTGCCCGGAATCGCCACGGCTTTCATAAATGGCCGCCAAGGTGTGAAAGAGTTGCACAGCCTGTTCCTGGAGATATTCACGGCGGAGTAGCAGCCATTCCACAAAGGCAGGTGCATCCAACAGCTCAAAACCAGCCAACAATTCGCCACGATAGAGGTTGGCAGCCTCGGCCAGCCGGGGTAGACACTCATCGCAGGTTATCAACGTTGCATGGGCGTGGGTCTGGCACAGCGCGAGAAGCCGCTCGAACTGCATCACATCGATGGTCAGCCCGGCTGGGTCGAGATAGAGTGTCTGCCGATTTCTGACCAGGAGGCGGTCACTGGCACCCGGCTCAACGCGCGCCAGGCCCTGCCGCAAGCGCCGAAGCGTCTGGCGTAGATTGGTGAGCGCGACTTGTTCGCTGATTTCAGGCCAGAAGATTCCAGCCAGACGGCTGCGTGGCTGAGGCGCTGGCTCAAGGGCCAAATAGACCAGTAAGGCCCATACCTTGTTGGTAGCAAAATTGGCCAACAAGTGGTCATCCAGCGTGACTTGGAAGCCACCGAGCAGGGTAAGGTTAAATTGCCCCATGATGAGAGTCACTAATGATCGTCACTAACATAGCACCATTTAGTGGATGCCCGATTATACCGCGTAAGGGGCGATATCGAAAGCACTTGTCACGCAGTCACGCGGCTTTGTCACGTTTTCCGCGCAACCGATCACGCGGCGCGCGGCTAGCGTCACGTTCAGATCACGCTCACCGGCTAGACTTGGGGATAGACAAGTAGAGCAAAGAGTTGCGCGAAAATGGCTCTGGTTTCCAGGGCCAGAATCTCGTGGTCACCTCCCAGAAATCAAGCCGATCTCGCTACCTACCTGTCCTCAGACGTAAACGCAAAGGCTTTTCTGAATGATAACTGCAAATAAGCCCACAGTAGGGGGGAATGGCTATCAAGCCTATCTAGTGCGTCTCTGGCAGGATAGCGAGCAAACACCATGGCGGGCATCGACACAATGCGCGCAGACAGGGGAAAAGCGCTTCTTTGCCGATTTAGCTGCCCTCTATACCTTTTTGATGGCGCAGACAACTGAACAGGAAAAGGGTAGCCAGGAAATTTGATGACGACATATACCTATCTACGTACACACTCGCACTGATGCCCCTTGCAGTCACCGCCGCACAGCACCTACCAGCGGATAGCCAAAGAGGAGACCTCATGTTACACAGGCAACAGCTCCCCCGCCCAACCGGAACAGATCAGCATCTATCCCCGACCCCCAAAAGTAGCCGATTCCGTACCCGTCTGCGATGGACTGCTGGGGCTATGCTGGCAGTCAGCATTGTGCTTGCACTGGTCATCCAGCCGCGACTAACCGCGGTAGCCCAAGCCAACCCCGTGACCAGAGCCTGGGAAAAGGCGCGCGTGGCTGGCTCCTATCACTTCACCAGCAACATCACCCAGTTGACGCTGCCCCTGGCAACGCTGACCAATGTGGGGCGCAGCAGCCGCACGGAGCAACTCTATGCGCAGGGTGAGAACGACCTTCGCGCCAACCAGATGGAAATGACCCTCTGGTCGCAGGGGGGAAGTATATTGCAAGCCGAGAGCGGTCTCAGCATCCGCAGCGAAGCGGGCAAGACTTTTGCCCGTCGTGGTGGGGGCGAGTGGGAAGAGATCGACGACTTCACCGGCACGATTGCTCCACAAGGTGACTTCATGGCCTATCTGGCGGCGATCAAAGATGTGCAGGCCCAGCCGACAGAGGAACGCGGCGACATCCGCTTCACCCGCTACACCTTTACCATCGACAGCCCAGCCCTCGCGGCCTATCTGCACAAAGAGATGGAAGCAGCCATGCGCGCCCGCGGCGAGTTGCCGCCGGGTCTCCAATTGGAAGCGCCGATACTCTTCCGCGACTTAGTGGGGTCTGGCGAGCTGTGGGTGGGCGAGGATGGCCTGCCCCTGCGCCAGATCCTGGAATTGGTCTTCCCTGAACAGAAAGATGAACAAGTTCATGCCCAGATCGTCGTGGACTTTTCAAAGTTTGGCACACCCGAGACGACCTCGTTGGCCCTCTTGCGCGCTGGTGACCTGCAAGGCTGGTGGCAGAGAATGCCCAGCGCGCTGCCCGACCTGACCCCGATCTGGCTCGTGCTACCGTTGCTGACGCTGGGTATCCTCTTAGTCCAGTATCGGCGGGCGCGCCTGCTCTACAACAGCGTAGCGCTGGTCATGATGCTCAGCATGGTGGTCGGCCCTGTGCTGACCACCATCAGCCAGGTTCAATTCTTCGACACCCAGGCAGCCAAAGCCGCGGCCCAGGAAGAACGCCAGGCAACGGCAGACCAGGAACGCGGGATCCGCGCCACCCTGGGCAATGTAGCGTTCAATCCGCACCTGAATCTGTTAGAAATAGTCCAGAGTCATGAGTCCGGAGTCCAAAGTCATGAGTCTGGAGTCCAAAGTTATGAGTCGGCAGCAGTTGACTTCGGACTTCAGACTACGGACTACGGATTGATGGAATCTCCTCAATCGCTCGATCTCCAATCCCCAGTCTCTAGTCTTCAAGCTGCACCAGCTGCCCAGTTGGTCGACGACGGCACTGACAGCGATGGTGATGGTCTGAGCGACTTTGCCGAAGTGCGTATCGGCACCAGTGCAGTGATCTCCGATACCGACGGCGATGGCCTCAATGACCACATCGAGGTCAATGGCTTCAGTTATGGCGGCCAGATGTGGTACACCAACCCGGATGCCGTCGACAGCAACGGTGACG
>CAZIRP010000133.1:0-11461 GCA_964541665.1 uncultured Caldilineaceae bacterium
AATAGAGCCAGGAATAGCAGAAGAGACCCCAATTGATTCTTGCAGCTATGCCTTGTGGATATTCCACGAGCAGAAGTGGGCAAGCAGGCCTCCCCAGCGAGATCGAAGAAACAATCCCTGTCCCCCCGCATTCCACCTCGTAAGCGAAGAAGGAGATCCCACGATGAGGACAATTTTTAGTCGGTTTACCAAGTATACGGACGCTGATGAGGCAGTCCAGGCATTGTTGGCCAAGGATTATGCAGCCGAAGAGATCAATGTTCTGATCAATGCGCAGAGTGCCAAATCCAACATGGATGATGTCAATTTGGCGCGTGTGCATGTTGATGTTACTGATGCTGTTGGGCAACGGGCGCTGAATGGGCTGGCGCTGTTGGTGGGCAACGAGCAACCGGTCAACGTTACGGGTATTGGGCCAGTGCTGGCAGCCGGGCAACTTGCAACCATCCTCGCCAACGCGGCCAACGCGTCCAGCCGTGCGGGGGATGATCTCGAGACGCTGCTCAAGGATTATGGCGTGCCAGCCGAGACAGCCACCCATTACCGGGCGGCTGTCGCCGATACCGGCGTGTTGGTATGGGTACGGGCTGAAGATGACCAGATGGGCGAAGTGGGCGAAATCTTTCGGCGCTTCAATGGCAACGATGTGGTGACCAATCAGAAGGGATGAAGAGCATGACAGAACAGACCAGTCAATCCACAAACGAGCGGAACGCTGAACCGATCGTCTACGAGTTTCTGAATAAGCTCCCGAATGTCAGTGAGGCTCAGGACGCTCACCTGCGCAGCATGATCGAGCAAACGATTGGGAAGTTGAACAAGGGTCATCAGGACATTACTGACGCGGCAATCGCCTTGGAGCCAGAGGCGCAAAATGGCTCGGTCTTTTGGTTCCGGGCGCGCGTGGTGGTGTACATCCGCCCAGAGAACATTGCCGGCGTTGCCCAGGATGAGACCGCCGAAAAGGCATTGCGCGGTGCGCTACAAGCTGTCGAGCGCCAGGTACGCGAACGGCGCGACAAATTGCGCGAACCGTATAAACAGCCATAACAGAAAGGATGGGCTCAATGGATATCTATCGCTTGCAGGAACGCAGCGCCGAAGAAATTTACGCGCAGTTTTGCCAGAATGAGGACCCCGACCAGATCTTTTCGCAAGGGCGCACGCAGATCGCAACCCGCTTGCGTGTCGAGGAAGATCTTGCGCAAGATGCCGCTTATTATGCGGCGGATCAGATCTTAGCCCATGCGCAGGACTTGCTCGATCAACGGCAGGCGCAGACAGAGATTGGCCCGGGGTAGCTCCATGACAGCCGCGCCCCGCGGCCATCTAGCCCCGAAATACCCCGGAGGAAACCGTATGACTCAACTACAGGATGATGATTTTCTAGATAGTGTAGACACCGAAGAGCGAGGCATCAATGCACAGACGATCGAGCGAGTGATTCGGCTGGCCACAGAGATTGCACGTGAAGGACGCGAGGGGCGCAAGGTGGGCACCCTGCTTGTGGTGGGCGATACTGAAGAGACGCTCGGGCGGTCACGTTGCCTGATCCTCGATCCCCTTCAGTATCACCCAGATCAGCTTAAGCGGCTTGATGATGCCAACATGCAGGAAACCGTAAAAGAATTAGCCCAGCTCGATGGTGCCTTTATCATCTCCAGCAAGGGCGTTGTTGTTTCGGCCTGTCGCTACATCGACGCGGCTTCGGATGACATCAACTTGCCGCTCGGCCTGGGTAGCCGCCACATGGCAGCCGCGTCGATCACCAAAGAGACGGATGCCATCGCCGTGGTCGTCTCTGAGTCCTCGACCATTCGCATCTTTGATGATGGCGTCATTGTCTCTGAAGTGATCCCTGAAGTGTGGCTGCTCAAAAATTATGGGCTGCACCTCGTCAACCCAACGCAGCGCGCCAATCACGCCGGTGACGAGCCCGCGGCATCCCCTTCGGAGCACGCCGAGCCCGAGCTATAGGCGCGCTTCATCGCACCACCTACCAGCCGTCTTCGCCAACTGGGCCGAAGTCCAACCAGTCCCAGGTTCAGCCTGCCCAGGGCCGTTAGGCCGTTGCCAGTGCGGGTTGGCTGCCATTGATCAACGGTCGGTTCGCAGCTTCCTCGGCACTCTGTACCTGGTTCAAGCGCCAATAAAGTCCTCGACGCGCCATCAGTTGTTCGTGATTGCCGATCTCGGCAATACTGCCCTCTGCCAAAACCACAATCAAATCGGCGTTGCGAATCGTCGACAGCCGGTGCGCGATCATGATCGTCGTTCGCCCGACCATCAGCCGCTCCAGCGCCTCCTGGATCAGCTTCTCGGTGGCGGTATCGACCGATGAGGTGGCTTCGTCCAGGATCAGGATCGGCGAGTCTTTCAGGACGGCACGCGCAATCGAGAGGCGCTGTTTTTGGCCGCCAGACAATTTCACCCCGCGCTCGCCGATGAGCGTATCGTAGCCGTCGGGCAGGTCGCTGATGAACTCGTGTGCATTGGCAATCTTGGCGGCCTCAATCACCTCGGCCTCGCTGGCATCTTCGCGGCCAAAGAGGATATTGTCGCGGGCCGTGCCGTGGAAGAGAAAGACATCTTGCAGGACAATGCTGATCTGGCGGCGCAGACTGGTCAGCGTGAGGTCACGCAGATCATGGCCGTCGAGTTTAATCGCGCCCTCACTCACATCATAAAACCGAGGGACCAGGCTGGCAAAGGTGGTTTTGCCGACCCCAGTTGGCCCGACCAGGGCAACGGTGCTATGGGCGGGGATGTGGAGCGTGAGGTCGCGCAGCACCCGGTCATCGGCCAGGTAGCCAAACCCGACATTCTGGAATTCAATTTCACCGCGGGCCCGGCCCGGCACAGCAATGGCCCCAGGCCGCTCATCCACTTCGGGCGTTTCATCCAGCAGCTCGGTGACGCGGTCGGAGCTGGCCAGCGCCTCCTGGATCTTCTCCCAGGCATCGCTCAGGTGGTGCAGCGGTTGATAGAAGAGCTCCAGATAGAGGAAGAAGGCGACCAGTTCAGCCACGGCCAGTTGCTGGCCCAGAATCAGTTGTCCACCAAAATAGATCACCACGACCGTGCCGAGCGCCGAGGTGAATTGGATGAACGGCTGGAAGATCGCCATCATCTTGAGCGCGTGGAGCAGCGAGTCGCGATAGCGGTCGATGCGCCCTTGGATGCGGCCCAGCTCGGTGCGTTCACGCGTAAAGGTTTTGATCTCGCGGATGCCCGAAAGGTTGTCATTGAGAATGGCGTTGAGTTCGCCCAACTCTTTTTGGCGCTCGCGGAACGCTGGTCGCACATAGCGCGCAAACATCCGCAACGAGACCAAAATCAGCGGGATTGGCACCATGCTCAACAGGGTCAATTGCCAGTTCATCGCCAGCAACACAACCAGGACCCCGATCAGGGTCAGGACATTGACCAGAATATCGGGCACCGCATGGGCGATCAGCAATTCGAATTTGTCGGTATCGTTGACCACACGCGACATCAATTGCCCGGTTTGTTTATCTTCGTAGAAACGAAGTGAAAGCCGCTGCAGGTGACCATAAACCAGCTTGCGGGCATCGGCCACGACCCCCCAGCCCGCCACATGGGCCATATAGCTGCGCAGAAATTGCAGCCCAGCCCGCGCCACATAGACGGCCAGGGCCAACAAGGCCAACCGGGTCACCAATTCCGGTGACATCTGCCCGCTTTCAGGCTCTGTCACCGCGGCCACCAGCGTCTTGATGATCCACGGAATCAGCAGTTGTGTGCCCACCAGCAACAACATACTCACCACAGTGATCGCCAAAGAACCTTTATAGTTTTTGGCGTAAACCAACCAATAGCGTAGAGATTGCATTCGCTTTTCCAATCCTTCTGCAACGTGCATCCAGGCCGCGTATCAACAATCCAGCAGCCAATCGGGGCGCCAGACTTCGAACGCTGGATTCACAACTCCGAACTCACCTACCGCTTGCGCAGTCCATTCCAAATCAGCAGCCCCGTCATGATCAAATAGAAGAGGCCGCCCCACAGGATCTGCGCTGCCGTTGGGCGGACGCCGGTCACCAACAGAATGATCAAGACCAGCGCGCCCATATTCATCCAGCCGACAATGGCCCAGCCAAGGCTCAGCCCTTTATCCGTCGACATCTTGTACCACCTTTTATCCATTGTCGGCTCTGCGCCATGCGCAACCGCCACCAACCACAACTCTCATATATTGTCGGCTCTGCGCTATGCGCAACCGCCGCCAACTACAACTCTTTCAAGAGCCTATCCGCAGATTCCCAGCAGAAAAACCAGAAATTACGATGTACAATCCGTTCCTGGGGACCTTTCGGCGCGGATTGCGCTGCAACCATTCGGTCAATTCGCTCCAAAAATCTGCTGACAGCTTCTATGGTTCCACTCTTATAGAGAAATTAAATAGAGATCGCACAAATAGCGAGCAAGTAGGTGCGGTTAGAAACCGCATATTCTGGCCCTACCTGTGCGGTTTCTAACCGCACCTACGATTTATGCGATATTTATCTGGTTCCACTCTTAGAGTGTCCACGTCCTCACCGCATCCGCGATGTACTCATCCACATATCGGGATTGTCGCCCAAATAAGCCTTCACTGGCTCCGTTGCGGCGGCCAGGCGCGCCAGGGTCGCGCTATCCAATGTCAATGCTAACACAGGCAGGTTCCAACTCAACTCTTCGGGGTTGCGCGCACCCACCAGGAACGAAGTCACCGCGGGTTGCTGCTTGACCCAAGCCAGCGCCAGGATGGCCATTGGCACGCCCAACTCAGCCGCGATCTGGCGGATCTCGGCCAGCGCGGCAAAGACCTCGGCTTCACACCCGGGTTCGTCGTGCTGGGCCATGGCGCGCTTCGTGTTATACCAACGCGTGCGGGCCAGCCCATCCGGCACCTCGTCCGCCGCGCGATAACGGCCCGTCAACAGCCCTTGCGCCAGCGGACTGTAGCAGATGATGCCAACGTTATGTTCCACGCAGAGCGGCTGCACCTCGCGCTCGATCACGCGCCAGAGCAAGCTGAAGGGCATCTGATTGGTTTCGCACTCGCTCAGGCTGAGCATCTCGGTAAAATCCTGCACGGCAAAATTGCTCACACCGATGGCGCGGATCTTGCCCTGCTGCTTGAGTTGTTGCAGCGCTTCTACGGTCTCCGCCAGCGGAATGTTGTGATTCGGCCAGTGAATTTGGTAAAGATCGATGTAATCGGTCTGGAGCGCGCGCAAACTGCCTTCGCAGGCGGCGATCACATCCGCCGCGGCCAGATGATCGGGCGAGACTTTGGTGGCGATGATCGCTTGATCGCGCCGCCCGACCAGGGCTCGCCCCAACACGCGCTCCGAATGGCCAGCTTCGTAGCCTTCTGCCGTATCAAAAAAGTTGATGCCCGCATCCAACGCGGCATGAACCGTGGCAATCGAGACGTTGTCGTCTTGTTCGCCCCAATAGCGCCCGCCAGCAAAAGGCCAGCAACCCAGCGCCATCACCGAAACGTCGATCTCTGTCTTGCCTAGTTTGCGATATTCCATCGCCATTTATCCTTTGCTTGTCGGATCCACTTACGCCCAGACCAAAATTTCCTGCTGCTCTGGCGAGTAGCCAATAAAGACGGCCAGGACAATGCGTGGGTCATCCCCATCCAACGGGGGAATTTCGTGTACGCAATGGGTGTTGAAGAAGTACAGATCACCAGGAGCCAACTCCACGCGGTATTGCTCAACCTGACGCTCACGGGCGTAGTCATGGAATGTCCCTGCCGCCAGGTGAGGCTGGATCTCCGGCGTCCACAAGCTGCGGTGGATGATCGTCTGCGCGGCGCTTGTGCCATGCCTGGCATTTTGCAAACAGAGGATGCCCGCGAATTGGTGCTTGAAGCGATAGACAGCGTAATCCGTCCGTTTTTCGCGCAGGGTCACGCTGTCGATGTGCGGCGGGTAGCTGTGCGACTCGTAATGGATGCGGAAAATCGCCGGGCCATATTGGCGACCATCCGGCTCGTAGGCAGTCTTCACCTGCTGATTGGGGGCCAGCCCCTGCAAGCCGTTGTACATGGTTTGCACCGGGTCGGTCAAGCCAGCAAAGAGATGGGAGAAAAGTTCATGCGTACCCTCAGCATGATCCAAAAAAGCCGCTTTGTCGTGCCCGCGATTGCCCAGACTCGTGCCGATGTCGATCCGTTTGCGCTGATCCGCGGCGTTGAGCGCGATGGGGTCGCGCATCAACCCCCAGCGCCCAAACCGCCGGGTCAACGCCTGGCATTGCTCGGGATCATAGACGTTGCGCAGAATAATTGCCGGGACCTCAGCCGCGGCCAACGCCGCGACAGGATCAGCATACTGGGCGCGCACCGCGGCCACATCTGGCCCGGCTGCTTGCCATTCAACCTTTGTTGTCATCCTAAAATCCTTGGTTCCTTTGGCATTGCTTGATGAGACGTAACAACATCATTCAGTAACAGGGAGGGGACAATTTTGAACTGCCCAGAATCGCTCAAGAATCGCTCAGCCGGGAAGCGCCAACGCAAGGGCATTGGGGACTTGCCACTGCATTTGTAAGTCTGTTTTGTCGTGCGGCTTGAACGAGCGCTGGATCTCGCTGAGCGCGGTTTCGAGCACCTGGATCCGGTCGAGATCGGCCACACCGAGGCCAAATTCGTTGCCATAATAGAGCAGCCCCAGCCCCAGCGGGTCAAAGCCCATGGCGTGGGCCATCACCGCGTCCGCGGCAAAGACATCGCTGCTGGCCGCGGCGATACCAAAGCCGTCGACTGCATCCTCACCACCCGGACCGTTGCCCTGCAAACCCCGTGTGCCATCGATCACCGCGATGTCGGGGGAAAGATAGCGAGCCACGCGGATCAAATTCAGATTGAGAACCTGCGCTTCTTCGGGCAATGTCCGTTCGGCGTGGCTGTGGAAGCCATGCATCTTGACCCGGTCGGGCTTGTACAACGTGCCCATGATCATATTTTTGAGGGCGAGCGTGACCACGCAGACATCGTGGGTTTTGGCGATGGCCAGGGAGATTTTGCAGGGACAATCGAGCACAGTGCGCGGCATACGGGCGATCGTCTCGCTGCCATCTGCCAGCCGAATCGGTGTCTCGACCCATTGCTGCTCGGCATTCAGGTCTACCAATCGGATTGACATGGGGTATTCGTTGTTCAAGGCATGAAAGCCAAAGTGTTCAAAAGCCTCGCCCGAGTAGCTTTCATTGGCCCCTTCGGCAATGATCACTTCTGTTGGCGGCGTGGGGCAGGTGAGCAGAAAATCCAACACACCACGGATCGCATCGACGTGGCTGGAGGCAAGCTGATTTTTGCTACTCAGAAAATTGGGCTTGAGCATGACCTGGCTGTGCAATTTCGGTATCACATCCTCCCGCACCAACTCTAAGGCACGGAAGATATTGCGGCGCCGATCATCGCCGTGGCGTGCCAGCCCGACACGCGCCCGTTGGTTCTTCATCACTGGCTCCTTTGTTCCTGACCAATGCTGGCTAACCAGCATGAATGCTATAACTTTCCATCCCGGGTCACTTGAGTATAGTAGGCCCATAGCGCGCTGTCAAATGAATTGGCTCGGATCGCCCCAGCTCTCGCTGACGGTTGCCGGAGCGATAGCGCTCTGTTACAATCGCAGCCTATCGGCAGCATCCGACTGAAGCTTTGGCACGATATGTTTGGGGTAAAACGATGGTGCAGGATTCCGATCCTTTATATTCACATAATGCATACAGGGCCCTTTGGCGAGGGGCTCTGTTGATCTATCTTACGTTTAGCCTGCTCATTGCAGCAGTCACGTTTCGCTACAACGGTTGGTCCGTCTTTGTTTTGTTGGGCATGCTCGGCTTGGGTGCGCCACCCTTCTGGCTAGCCCAGCGCTGGCTGGCTTCCGACCGCCATCCTCGCCAGGCACTCCGCCTGACGATTGGGGCATTGCTTGGGGCGGCAAGCATCTTCAGCTTACTCGCGCCCCAGGAATTACCCGCGGCCGGCATGATCACCTTTAGCGTGTCGCTCATGTTTGCCGGGCTCAGTGATTCGCGCGCAGCCGGCTGGAAATGGCTGCTGCTGATCTCGGCCCTCTACTTCGCTACAATGCTGATCCGCCACCAGTTTGCCATCCCCGAATTTGGAGAGCGCCTCTGGCTGGGCTGGGCGCTTTATATCGTACCCGTGATCTTTTTTATCCTCTACGGCTTAATCACATCCGACATCAGCACCCATCTTCACTATACGGCCCGCACCAGCGCTGACTTGCGGCAGGATCTGCAACACCGCACCCTGGAATATCAAACCCTGCTCGAAACAATGAACGAAGGCTTTGTGGTGATCAACGAGCGGGACGAATTTGAATATATCAATGAAGCATTCAGCCGCTTTCTGGGGGTGTCCACGAGCCAGATTGTAGGGCGCCCCTATCAGGAAGTGATCTCGCTGGATGGGACCAGCCTGGCGACCTTAGCCGAACAGGGTCAACAACGCCGTCAACGCCAACGCTCCACTTATGAATTGCAAGCCAGACGCCAGGATGGCACCATAGCGACTTTTCTGATCTCGGCGATGCCCACACTTGGGCCAGATGGCAGCTATCGCGGGGCAAGTTGTTTGCTGACCGATATTACCGAGCGCAAAAGTTATGAAGAAGCCCTCAAAGCCGAGCGCAATCGCCTGAGCGAACGGGTCAAAGAACGTACGGCCAGTCTGGAGCAGGCCAATGCTGCGTTGGCACACGAATTAGCCGAACGCCAGCAGATCGAGCAGATCCTGCGGGAGACCGAAGAAGAGTTCCGCCAACTCTTTAGCCATACATCGATCGGGCTTTATCGGGCGGATCTTGCAACCAACAAACCGCTGCGCGTGAACCCGGCGTTGGTGGCGCTGAGTGGGTATGAAAGTGAGGCTGCGCTCATTGCGGCCAGCGCAAGCCACCCCATGCTTCACTATGTGCACCCTGAACGAGCAGCCGAATTCCAGCGGTTATTGGCTGAGCAAGGGAGTATCCAGAACTTTGAGTCGGAGATCCAGCGGGCCGACACCAAAACGCGCCTGTGGGTCTCAGAAAGCGCGGTGCTCATGCACGATGGTGCTGGCCAGGCCCGGTTTTATCAGGGCACGGTGGAGGACATCAGCGCGCGCAAGGCAGTGGAACTCCAGCAGGCGCAATTGATCGCAGAATTGGCGCGGGTGGCCCAACTCAAAGACGAATTTTTAGCCAGCATGAGCCACGAATTGCGCACGCCGCTCAATGGGATTCTGGGCCTGGCCGAGCTTTTGCGCGAGCAAATTTATGGGCTGCTCAACAATCGCCAACAGCGCGCCATTGTCCAGATTGAAGAAAGCGGTCACCATCTATTGGCCTTGATCAACGACATTTTGGATCTGGCCAAATTAGAAGTCGGCCAGATCGAGCTACAATTCGCGCCGGTCAAACTGCTGCCAATTTGCCAGGCCAGCATCAAATTTATTCAACCGACCGCCCAGAAAAAACTGATCCGGGTCTACTTCACGCTTGATCCACAACTCGAAACCATCATGGCCGATGAACGACGGCTCAAACAGATTCTGACCAATTTATTGGGCAATGCCATCAAATTTACGCCGGAGCAAGGGGCGATCGGGCTGGAGGTCACCGGGAAAGCGGGCGACAATCCGCAGCTGCAATTTGTGATCTGGGATACGGGTGTGGGGATCTCCGCCGAGGATTTGGCCAAAATCTTCCGGCCCTTTGTTCAGGTCGATAGTCGCCTCGCGCGGCTGCATGATGGCACGGGGCTGGGGCTGGCACTCGTCCAGCGGATGGTCGACCTGCACGGCGGTACAGTGACGGTCGAGAGCCAGGTTGAGCAAGGCACGCGTTTTATTGTCACGCTGCCCTGGTTGCCGGCAAATCGCCAGGACGACTGACGGGGGACGACTGACGGTGACTAGACCGCCCTCCGTCTACCCATTGGCCTCTTGCAAAGCCCGCAGCCATTCCAGCCGGGCCCGGAAGGTTTCGAGCGTGGCATACATCGGCTGGAATTGCGCTTCCCGACTCCCAACCAGCGGGCCAAACGGGGTAAAGCTCAAATGTTGATAGAGGCGCAATTGCCGCGTCGTGCCCGAAATGATCGCCAGATCCCAGCCCTGTGCCATGCCATAAGCCCCTGCTGCCTCCAACAAGCGCCGAAAGACTGTGGCGCTGCGAAATGCGGGCACAATATACAACAACCGGATCTCGCAGACTTTGCGCCCCGCGGGCAGATAGGCATCCAGATCTGGCAATTTCTGGTCGAGCGAGAAGGGACGTTGGGCGCGCAGCGCGATCATGGCGACCACCTGCGGCGCGTCGGGCTCGTTGGCGACCCCGATCAGATAAGCATTCTGCGCATGAAATTTGTCCACCAGCCGCCGTTCTGGGTTGGCCGTGTGTTGGGGAATCTCTTCGACAAAAGCCTGATAATTCAGCCGATGAATCTGTTCGATTTCCCAGGGTTCTGCTGCGAGCCGAAAAGCCAACGAGGCCAACTGTTTCTCCTGATCGTATGCGCTATTCTGGGAGATGATTGGTGAGTGAGGGAGTTGCGTGCAGCCGGTTGCGGATGTTCTTGCGATGGGCAAAAAGCAGCAACGCGACCACAACCACAAGCGCCAGCCAATGGGCCTGCGCCATGGCCAGCCAATAGCCGAACAGCGGCGCGGCCAGAAAGGCGATTAGCCCGGCCAGGGTAAAGCTGCGGGTGAAGGCAAAGCCAATCGCGGCGATCAGCAGACAGGCCACTCCAACCCAGGGGTGCAGGACCAACAAGGCACCGTACGCCGTCGCGGCTCCTTTTCCCCCGCGCAGCCCCAGTTGGATCGGAAAGAGATGGCCCAATACCACAGCCACGAAGGCCACGGCTTCGCCCACCGCCCCCCCGACCAGCATCTGCGCCAGCCAGATGGCCAACGCGCCTTTCGCCAGATCACCGAGGAAGGCGAGCGCAAAGCCCATTTTGCCCAGCACCCGCCCAGCATTGCGCGCGCCCGCGGTGCCGCTGCCCAGTGTACGAATATCCTGGCCGGTACGCCAGCGCACGAGGTAATAGGCCGAGCTAAAACAGCCCAATCCATAGCTGATCAATGCCACCAGACCAATCATGTGTGCTTGCCTTGCGGCTCGTCGATGCCAGGATAACCAACGAAGTAATTGAGTTAGAAGTTACGCGCTTCGACAGAAGTCAGGCTTCTGCGAGTGTTCGTTCCAACTGCGTAACCCCGATTATGCTTTCCCGCCCAGAGACGCTGAGGCCCAGTGGGAACAGCTATTTTCCATCTCCGGGGCTCTGCGCCACCGGGTGATGATTTACTCACGCTACACAGCCAGGGTTAAACAGCGGGCGCAGAGGGCCCTGCGTAACATCAGTTATTTAACGTGAGTTCGGGATAAGACAAGACTCCTCAAAGCAAGTAAACTGAATG
>CAZIRP010000134.1:0-11292 GCA_964541665.1 uncultured Caldilineaceae bacterium
TTGACTTCGTCGGCGTCGCTGGCCTGGCCGTTCCAGCACTTGCAATGGTAGATGGCGGGGAGGGAGGGATTTGAACCCTCGAGGGATGAAACCACCCCTACCCACTTAGCAGGCGGGCGCACTCGACCGGGCTATGCGACCTCCCCCAATGGTATTCAATTCCAGCAACCCTCATTTAAGGCGGAGGGAGAGGGATTCGAACCCCCGGTGGCATTGCTACCACAGTTGTTTTCAAGACAACCGCCTTAAACCGCTCGGCCATCCCTCCAGCGTGACAAGTCGGTCTCAAGCAGGTGACCCAAAGGCGACCCGCAGCAAGCTGTCTTGACGCCGAACAAGAATGGAGTATACAGGACGGGCAGCCTTTTGTCAAATAGACTGGCGCTGCTGATCACGCCGTCGCAGCAGGCGCGAGCCCCCCACACTCACGGCCATCAACACCAGCGAACCGGCGACCAACCACGGGTTGATGGTAAATTTGCCCGATTGCCAATCTACCCCACCGGCAACCCCCATCAGCACCAGCGACAGCAAGGAGGGCAACGAGCCCAGCACTGTGCCCAGCAGGTAAGGCCGCCAGTCGATCTGCAAGAGGCCGGCCAGGTAGCTGACAAAGTCAAACGGGGCCAGCAACAAACGCAGGATCAGCACCGTCTCGAAGCTGTGATGGCGCATCCGCCAGGCATAGCGTTCGACAAAGCCGCCCGATTCCCGCGGGTCTAACAGTTGATGACCAAAGTAATGCCCAACCACGTGGGCCAGGAGTGCGGCCAGCGTGGTACCGACTGCGCTGTAGACGATGCCGCCGGTCAGCCCAAAGAGCAACCCGCCCACAATAGTCAACACACTGGCCGGAAAGAAGATCAAGGGGCGCAATGTATGCAGGGCAATATAAAGCAGGGGCCCATAGATGCCTTGCCGTAGAAAGTTTAACTGTTCGGCCCAATCAACCTGATAAGCCCGGACATACCAGTAATAGAGCGCTATCAACAGCAGCCAGATGACCAAGGCAATGAGCTTGGTACGGTGACGCTGCAAACGCGCAAAGAACGGTGACCCTTCTTGCTCACCAATTGCCATAAAAGTTCGCTTCCCGTAGTGGCAGATCGTTGTCCGGCCCGGGCAAATTGATGCACTTGCATCAAAAATCTGCCAAAGCTCAAATGACATTCTCAGGGGTTGCGCTGTGCAAACCTCCCACAGTATACCAACCCTCGCGCCGGGCGCAAAGCAGCCTTGCTGCTCGCGGCGGATTTGCCCCCAGATCGATGCGGCGGCAGCGCCTTGCACTTCCCGGGGCTCAGCGCAAAAGACAAAAATCTCTGGAATCCACCCCGATCCCGCAGATGAAGATTTGTGGGATCGGGGTGGATTTAGCGTGTATGCCCGATTCTACCGATTGATCAGCGGCAGATAGAGCTGGTGGCTAACCCCGCCAGGAATGGTCGGCAGCGGGGTGACGCTCGGCGTGACGCTTCCACCGGGTTGCGCCGTCGTTGACGGGGTCGGCGTGGGTGTAGCCGATGAGCCTGGCAACGAGGTTGCTGTTGGGGTAGCAGGGATGGTTGAGCCCGGCTCCTCTGTCCACGTCGGTGTGGGCGAGACGGCTGGGGTCAGCGATGTGGCCGTCGGTGTGGCGGTCGGAGCATCCGGGATCGCCAAGGCCATGCTGAAGTAAGAGGCATTGCCCTGCACGTCGATGATCAGCGCGGTGAGGTTGGCAGCCGGCGCGCTCGCTGGCAACGCAAACGAGAAAAAGCCATCCGCTACCGCAATGGTCCGCCCCAGGAAGAAGCGCCCTTGCGCACCATGATCGGCAAAGAGTTCGACCGCCGCATCGGGAAAGGTGTAGCCCGAAACCACCTGATTGGCGATCACCCAGGATTGGGGTGGGGCTAAGTTGCCATTCGCGCTGTTGATCAAGGCAATGCCACCCGCGGTATTCTCGTAGATCTGGTTCTCCGACCAGCTATTGCGCACAGTGGTGTTGCCGCTGGCGCGAATCCCATGCCACCCGTTGAAGCGAATGATGTTGCGCAAGAACGAGTTGTCAGCCGAGCCATTTACCAGGTAGACACCGGCCCCAGCATTGTATTCGCTCAGATTGGCTTCAGCCAGGGTGCGCTGCGCGCCACGCAGTTCCAGCCCGTGCGAGGCATTGCTCGCCAGCGTGTTGGAGAGCACCTGGTTGTCGAGCGCCGTGGTAACGGTTACATTGTTATTCACCGCCACGGCGATCCCCGATGCCGCATTAAAACGTACCTGATTGCCCACAACCAAATTATTGTTGGAACGCACATAAATGCCGTAAACGCTGGTTAAACCGACACCATTGTGCTCGATGATGTTGTCGAGAATGGTCGTGCGGTCAGCAAATTCACGCAGCTCCAGGCCATAGGACGTGTTGTGATTCAACGTGTTCTGGCTGATCAGATTGTCCGGGCTGTCGCGATCCACCACGATGCCGCGCTGGTTGTGGTGGAAATTGTTGCCGATCACCTCGTTATTGTGCGAACCAAAGATGCGCAGCCCATACCCTTCGTTGCCATAGGCTTCGTTGTTTTCCAGCAGATTGTCGAACGAAGCCGCTTGCGCATAGATCGAAGTGGGCGAGCCAGGATCAAGCATAAAGCCGTGCGCCAGGCTCGAGCCAGGATCAAAATTGTTGTACGACTTGTTGTTGCGGATAATGAAGTTGTTGCAGCCGCGCGAGATGATAAAGCCGTGTGCACCATTCTCATAGGCGACATTATCCTCCACCAGGACATCGTGGGTGTAATCGTGCGGGTCAAACCCATAGCGAATGTTATTGGCAAAGGTATTGCCGCGGAAGACCATGTTGCTGGCCTGGTAGGTATAGATGCCGTAATAGAGATATGAAAATTTGCTGTTGAGCACTTCGCCGGTGACGCGGGTACGGTATGGCTGGCCTTCCATCCAGCCGCCCGGATTCGTATCGCGCCAGGAGACGCCATAACTTTCCCCATCCGGCGAACCCAGGTAGCTGATGTCCGAGTTGTAGATATTGAGCGCGGCATCGTATTTGGCAAGAATGTAGGCGCGGCCATTCTCATAATTGGTATCGACCGAGTTGGTGGCAGCATCCCACGAGTAGATTTTGACCCCGTCGAGATTGATCACCCCGCCATGCGTGACCAGCTTGACAAAGCTGCCGTAATCGATCGCCAGCAATTGCTGCACACCATCCGGCTCGGTGATGGCCTGCACCGCCAGGGTGCCCGCGGCGTGCATCAATTCCTGGCTGCGCATACGCAATTCGTTGATCCCGCTTGCTGGCCCCACATCCAAGGTCACGCCAGCCCCAATAAAGAGATGGGCATTGAGCAGCCAAATCCCATTGCCCTGATCCTGCAGCAACGTGGGATAGGTGATGCCAATCGCGGCCTGGATCATGGGGATGGTCACGACCGCGCCGCTGTTGGTGACCGAGATTGTGCTGCTCCCTTGCGGGTCGGTCAGCACCTCATAGACCGGAATGGGGGGCGGGCCGCTGAATTGTGAGGTGTTGCCACTGGGGTCGATTGCCAGCGCGGTCACCTGAGTAGGATTGGTGCCAGCGGGCAAGGTCATCGACCAATTTCCGCTGCCATCGGCAACGGTAGCGCCATGGAACGTTTCGCCCTCGCCTTGCGGATCGGTGTAGAGCTCGACCGTGTACGCGGGTGGGGTGGTTCCATTCGCCAGACCACCCCCCGACACCCCCAAAATTGCCGGGGGCTGAATCCCGCCCTGCGAATTTGAATTCAAACGGATGCCAGCCTGGCCATTGCCGGTGATGCTATTCTCGCTGATGCGATTCCCCACACTGCTGATCGCGCTGATGGCAACGCCATGGCGACCATTCTGATGGATGAGATTGCGCACAATCTGGTTGCCGGTGGCGGTCGCTGTGTGGGTTCCGCTGATCACCACATGGTTGATGGCAATGCCGTCGGTGCCATTGAGCTCGATACGATTGGCGGTTTCGCCAGCGTTGAGCGGGCCAATGCGATTCTCCTTCCCCCCGGAAATGCGGATGCCAGTGTCGCTATTCTCGGCAATGGTTGTGCCAAAGACCACATTGCGGTCGCCCGGCGGATCGAGCGCGGGCACAGCTTCCGGCGGATCATCCAGATATTCGCCCCCGCGGATGTTGATCCCCACGCTGCCGCTGATGATCTGGTTGTTCTGGAGAATGTTGCCACCGGATTTGATGTAGACCCCATTGAGCTGACTACGCGCAACCAAATTATCAACGATCAAGTTGCGGTCGGCGCGGGCGTAGAGATAGAGACCATGTTCGGTGTTGTCGACAATACGGTTGTTGCGAATCTCGTTGTTGGCCGAAATGCCATCGTAGCGATCTTCCGGCATGTAGGTGGCATTGATGCGCACGCCCCGCCGGTTCTGATAGATGTCGTTGTCTTCGATCAGGTTATCGCTGGATTGGAAGATGGCAACGCCGTCATTGTTCCCATAAACCGTGTTGGCATAGACATGATTGTTGTTGGTGCCTCGATCCAGCATGATGCCATGCAGGTTGTTGTAGACTTCGTTGTTGTGGATGCGATTCTGTTCGCAGCCGCGCGAGAAGATAATGCCGTGGTTGCCATTGTTGTAAACTTTGTTGTAGGCAACATCAAACTCCATGGAATAGTCGTGCGGATCGATGCCATAGGAGATGTTGTCGTGCACCTCGCTGTAGAGAATATCTACATCGTAGGCTTCGTAGGAATACATGCCAAAATAGTTGTGATGGATATCGCTGTACTCAATCCTGCCGGTAGCGCCGGTGGTTGGGTCGGCACTATTCAGCCGTTTGCGCCAGGAGAGCCCGCTGGGTTCACCCGAGGACCAGCCCAGATAGGCGACTTCGCTGTTGAGAATATCCATGCGCCCACCTTCCAACGCGAGCAAATAGCTGCGCTGGTTGGTGACATTGGTATCGAACGCGCCATCTTCCCAGGCGAAGAAGCGAATACCATCCAGCAACAAATGCCCACCCCGCCACGCGATGATCGAATAGGCGTTCGAGGGTGGGCTATCGAGCCGCAATTCGCTGATCGTGGCGTTGGTGGCCGCGAGCTGAGCGGTCGGGTTGATTATCACCTTGGCTTTGATCAACCAGGCCCCGCCCCCCTGATCCACAACCAGGTCGGCATAACCTTGCGTGATTAGGGTGGCGGCCAGCGTGGGCACATCGATGATTTCACTCGCGACCGGCGCGCCGCTTGGGCTGCCAATTGTGATAACATTGGTCGCTGCATCGTATTGCACCACGGGGGTGGCGAGAATTTCTGCGGAAAGCTTCGGCGGGGCAGCACCGGGCAGGAGCAAAAGCAGCCCGAGCAGCCCCCAGAGAAATCCTTGCTTGGCGATACGAATTCGGTTCATAATTTCTTCCTCAATTGAACGATACTATCCATCAAAACTACCCATCAAACTTCAGAACGGTGTAAAAGATATACGCTGCTCAGCGCGATTCGGATTACCCACTTTCCAGGTTCCAGGGTAAATCAGCTTCTAGTTTCCTCCAAGATTACAGCCAAATAAAAAAATGCAGGAGTCCCCTTTTTGAGGCAACCCCTGCATTTTAGAAACCTAGTATTCCTGGATTAGCTTATTCTTGTGAAGCTTTCCACTCTTCGTATTGCTTCTCGACTTCAGCTTTCACGGTGTCCAGCCCAGCCGCCTTGAGCGCTTCGATATAGTTGGGCAGTTCAATCGCCGGGTCAACATAGCCCGTCATCAGCGCGCGGTGCAAGCCATCGGCCACGGCAGAGACTGCCGTCAATTCAGCCGCGACTGGATCGGTGCGGAAGCGGAAGCCCAGAGAGACATGGTCAACCGAATCATTCGAATACTCGATCAGCATTCTGTTCTTGTCTGGGTCTTCATTGGTGGAAACTGCCTGCAACATCGTGTTACCCAGCGTCCACGCCCCACCATGGGCCCCGTACCAGGCGCTGTTGAGAATGTTCACTCGGCCATCGTCGGCAAATTCCCAGTGGGTGCCTTCGACGCCAAAGAGCATCATGTTGAGCAGCGTCGAGTCACTGTGCATCAGGTTGATAAACTTCATCGCCTCGACAGGATATTGCGAGATGATCGGAATGGCCAGCATCGAGCCACCAGAGTGTGTGGTGATATTCACCTTGGGCTGGGCATAGATCTCATTCAAGACCAGATCGGAATTGCCAGACGCGTTGATCAATTCCTGGGCCTTGATGTTATTGCCCTTGAGCGGCTGCGATTCGATAAAGAAGCGGCCCGCATTGCGGATCTCGGTGGTATTGAAAGTGGTCAGCCCGGCGTCGGGGTGGATCCAGCCCTTGGTGTACCATTCCCGCATGATCGTGACATGCTCTTGGGCCCACGGGGTTTCCATGATGCTGACAATGGCCTCGTTGAAATTGCCCGCGGCATCCGGCGCGTATTCCATGCTGATCAAATTGCTGCTAATGCCAGCAGCAAAGCCAGGAACCCACGGCTGGAAGCCACCGGAGCCATCGGTGAGATAGGGGTATTCGTCTGGGCGAGCTTCTTTGGCTCTTTCCAGCCAGGGCTCCAAATCACGCAGGCTCTTGATGGCCGCGGCTTCTTCTGGGGTAAAGCCGATCTCTTCAGCGAGCGTCACATTATAGATGAAGCCCTCGGGCACGGTGAGCTCTTTGTTGGTCGGCACGGCATAGTTGACCCCGTCAATCTGCGTACCGGTGATGAAGGCTGGGTTCAGCCCGGCAATGATGTCTGGGCCATATTGCTCCAGCAAGTTGCCATATTCACCGTCATTGTCATTCAAGGGGTAGAACAGGCCCTGGGAGGCGAGCTGCATGTAGTTTCGCCAATCTGCGGTGAAGAAGATATCCATCTTTTCACCAGCCTGCAACCCGGTAATGGCTTTGGTGTCCCAGTCGCCCCAGCCGATAATATGGAAGACGACGCGGACGCCGAGCAGCGGCTCCACATACTCGTTGATCGCGGCCTCGACCGCGGCGCGCTGATCAGTGTCGCCATTGCCGATCCAGTAGTAATCGAGCGTGACCACATCAGCCGCGGAGCCGGAGGAAGCGGGAGCGGGCCCACTGTCGGCCGGTTGCGCGGTCGGCGCGCAGCCAATCAGCAGGGCCAGTACCCCCAAAAGACAGAATACGGAGGAAAGCTTTTTGATCATCTTGGGATTCCTTTGAACTGAACTTTACTGTTAAGGTTGCGACTTACGCCGGGCTGGACTGAACACGGATGCGCCGATCATGATTGGTGCTCGTGAAATTCAGTGGGCGCTGCGCAAGTCTAAGGTTGGACTATTTCTTAACCTTTGATCGAACCAATCGTTAAGCCTTTGATAAAGAAACGTTGGAAGAAAGGATAAGCCAGAATCACGGGGCCGACAGTCACAACGGCCATGGCCATGCGGAATGTCTGGGAAGGCAGCTCAGAAAGGTTGACCAATCCCTGCATTTTGTCGGCGTTTTCTAACAAGAAGCGAATGTTGTTCAACGTTGTGTAGATGGTGAATTGCAAGCTGTAATATTGCGCATCATCCACCAGCAACAAGGCATTGAAGAAATTGTTCCAAATCCCGATTGCACTGAACAAGGCGACGGTTGCCAAACCGGGAATCGAGAGCGGAACCACGATCTGCAGGTAGGTTCGCCATTCGCTCGCGCCATCAATGCGCGCGGCTTCAATGACCTCATTCGGTACATTGGCCTTGTAGAAAGTCCGCATGACGATCACCCAGAAGGGGCTGAAGGCGGAAGGCAGAAACAAAGCCCACAGCGTATTTTGCAGCAGCAGCACTTGCCGGGCCACCATGTAATAGGCAACAAGGCCGCCACTGAAAAGCATGGTAAAAAAGGCATAGAAGGTAAAAAACGACCCCCACTTAAAGTTATCGCGTGAAAGCGGATAGGCATATAAACCCACCATGATCACCGATAAGATTGTCCCGGCCACGGTGGAAATAATCGTATTTTTGTAGGCCGTCAGGACGATCGAACCCTGGCTGAACAGGAAACGATAGGCCATCCCCGAAAATTCTGCCGGCCATAAGCGATAGCCATTGGTAGTCAGCGCGGCTTCCGAAGTCACGGATGAGATCACAATCACGTAGATGGGGATCAAAGTCAGGATGCAGCTGATGATGAGCAGCAGGTTCATCCCCAGATTGGTTGCGGGCGAAATTGCCAGGACATCCCGTTGCTTTTTTCGGGCCCAGGGAGTGGACAGCCGCCGCAAGAGCGAGGGCTTCACCCCTACATCTACAGGATCTACCTTCGAGATCGTCGCCATATTGGCATTCCCTTTCCAAACAATCAGCTTCTATCCTGGAATTCTGCGCCCAGATCAGCAAACAGGCTCGAGTTAGCGCATTTCCAGGGTAGGCTAAAACTGACGACAAGTTCCTAAAACAGCGCCAATTCCGGTCGTGTTCTGCGGACAATAAAGTTGGTGATCAGAATCAGAATAAACCCAAAGACCGATTGCACAAATGCGGCAGCAGCAGGATAACCAAGCGGTGTGCTGCTTCTCAACATGCTGTAGACAAACACATCCAGCGTGTAGGTCACATCTTTGACGAGGGCCGCGCCATTGGGGAGCGTGTAGAACATGTCAAAATCGGAGCCAAGAATCCGCCCGATCGCCAAAATCTGCAGCAGCACAATCACCGGTGTGAGGAAAGGCAAGGTGATGGAGGTGAATTGTTTCCACTTCCCCGCACCATCCACCGCCGCGGCTTCGTACAGTTCACGGGGGATGGCGGTAATCGTCGCCAGGTAAATAATTGAGCCATTGCCCGTATATTTCCAGATATTGGCAATGAGAAAGATAAAGGGCCAGTAGATCTTCTCTTTGTAGACTTCAATCGGCGCAAAGCCAAAGGTCGACGACAGGCTGTTGATGATGCCGCCCGAGCTGCCAAGCGCATAGACCACATAGGCGACGACGATCCACGAAATGAAATAGGGCAGAAACAGGATCGAGTGATAGAGTTTCGCCAGAAATTGATTTGTCAGTTCGAAGATAATGACCGCCAGGGCCACGGAAAGCACCAACCCCACCACCATAAAGAGTAAGTTGTAGAGAATGGTGTTGCGGATGTACATCAGCGTGTTTTCGACATTGGTCGGCAGCACCAGGTAACGAAAATTTTCCAGGCCAACCCAGGGGCTGTTGATGAGGCTGTAGACAAAGGTGTTTTGAATCCAATGATCTGCGGGTGGTCTGGCCAGGCGGTAATTTTTGAAGGCCATCAGGATACCGGGCATGGGGAGATAGGCAAACAAAAACAGCCAAATTGCGCCGGGTAAAACCATGAGCAGATACGAGAGATTGGTGTAAACCTTATCGCTCCCCCACCGGCGTCTGGGCGGTGGAGATGCCTTGCCAAAAGCTGTAACTTCGCTAGCCATGAGAATACTTCTCCGCTGGATTGAACCGTCCAATTGAATCTACGTCACATTCCGCAACTGGGCACCCACCATCCTATGCGCGCCTCAGAAATCGCCATGCTGCAAGGCGTATCACGATCCAGCCCGCAATGAAGAATTCACCGCAAACCAAACCATGCAAGCAGAGTCAACATCCGCCATCTGTAGGTGCGCTAGAAGCAATGGTTGTAGGTTGTTTGAACAAGCATCTATCCATAGAATGATTGCGCTTCCCCAATCCAGGGGAACTAGTCAGCTCGGCGCAGGGTGTGTGGATAGAACGAGGTAGAGTGTAATTAGAGAGCGGTCACATCTTCGCACAGAATCGGTAATTTGTCAATCAATGCACCAATTTATTGCGCGGTCTGGTAATTGGGAAAAGCGGCTTCCGGCCCCACAGTGGCGGCATGGAGCCGTGCTGTATCCTCAAACCTGGTTCGTGGATGGTCGGTCATCGCCCCGAGGCTCCCGAAGCCAATGACCGACCACGCACACAGCACGCTGCACGCCTAGCGAATCACGCTCAGGCCGCCCATGTAGGGATGCAGCACTTCCGGCACAACCACCGAGCCATCAGCCTGTTGATAATTCTCCAACAAGGCGATAATCACCCGCGGCAGGGCCAGACCCGACCCGTTGAGCGTATAGACATACTCTGGCCGTGCGCCCTCGCTGCGGCGATAGCGGATATTGGCGCGGCGCGCCTGGAAGTCGCGGAAGAGTGAACACGAGCTGACTTCGAGCCATTCGCCACAACCCGCAGCCCACACTTCGAGATCATACTTGATCGCGGCCACAAACGAGAGATCCCCCGTGGCAATCGCGACCCGCCGGTAGGGCAGGCCCAACCGTTCCAGGAGGATTTCGGCATTGCGCGTCAACGTTTCCAGCTCGGCGCGGCCCTGTTCCGGCTCGACAAATTTGACCATCTCCACCTTCTGGAATTGATGCACCCGCTTGATGCCACGCACATCTTTGCCCGCGGCCACTTTTTCGCGGCGAAAACAGGGCGTAGCCGCCACCAGGTTGATCGGCAACTGGCCGGGCGGGATGATCTCATCTCGGTAGATGTTGGTCACCGGCACTTCTGCGGTCGGAATCCACCACAGATCCTCTTCGGCGTCGCGATAGAGCACATCCCCAAACTTGGGCAGGTTACCCGTGCCGACCATGATGTTGCTGCGTACCATGTTGGGCGGGTAAACCTCTTCGTAGCCATGTTCGTTGACATGCACGTCGATAAACCAATTGGTGAGGCCGCGCTGCAAACGAGCCCCAGCCCCCCGCAGCAGATACGAACGTGTGCCCGCCAGTTTCACCCCGCGCTCAACATCCAGGATCCCCAATTGCGCGGCCAGATCCCAATGCGGGAGCGGTGTGAAGTCATATTCTGGCAACTCGCCCCAAGTCTTGACCGTAACGTTGCCGCTCTCGTCGGGTGCCACGGGGACATCTGGCTCTGGCGGGTTGGGAATGCGCAACATCGCATCGGAGAAATCAGCCTCGACCTGGCGCAATTGTTGATCCAACTCGTCGATGGTCGCGCTGATCTCGCTCATGCGCGCCTTGAGTTCATTGGCCGCCGCGGTCTGCTTGCTGCGAAAGAGTTCACCGACCTGTTTCGAACCGGCGTTCAACTCGGCGCGCAGGCTCTCCACTTCGGTCAACAAGCTGCGCCGAGCTTCGTCCAGTGCCAGCGCGCGTTCCCACGGCGCATCTTCGGCATTCAATTTTTGCATGGCCTCGGCCAGTGCAGCGCGATTTTCGCGCATCCAGCGAATGTCCAGCATGATTTCCTCCTGCTCTAAGTATCTATCCGAAAAATGCCATATCGAAAAGGATATGGGCACAAGCAAAT
>CAZIRP010000135.1:0-11232 GCA_964541665.1 uncultured Caldilineaceae bacterium
TAAGTAAAGCACAAAAAGCATTTAGAAACCACAGATTACACAGATTGCGCAGATTTTTATTTTTCATCTGTGGAATCTGCGATTAAGTTTTTTAACGACTTCTTGTGTTTTACTTTAATCTGTGGTTTCCAATCGTTTTTTTGTTTTATTGAATCATCGGCTTATCGCGCAAGCCGATAGGCCAGCAGCCCGGCCTGGCGTTCTGTGGTTGCCTGGCCATACAGGACAAGGCGCTCCAGATGGCCCGCAAAGGGATTGCAGAGATAGATCCCTGCTTCGGGCGGCCACTCGCCCAAGCTCGCGTTGAGTTCGTCGATCAACTGGCGCATGGTATGGGCTTCGCCATCGGCCAGGGCCCCGAGAATGGCCTGATCGACCCGCGCTACATAGCTGCGGCTTTCGGCCAGAAATTCGGCAATCTGCGCGCCCCGGTAGATCGGATAGTGGCTGGTGAGCAGGGTTTTGATCGGCATGCCGGCAAAACGGGCCATGCTCGCGAGATAACTTTCCACATAGCGATAGGTTGGCGGAAAAGCTGGTTGGCCGCTTTTGAGCAGGACTGCATTGTAGAGCGTGGCGTCGCAGATGATCAAACTTTGGCTGCGCTGATCCCACACTGACAAGTGGCCGCGGCTGTGACCGGGCGTGTGCAGAATCTCCACCCACCAATCCCCGCCCAGGCGGATCGTCTCGCCGCCGCTCACGGTGAAATCCACCGGAATATGGCGTGATTGTTGGCGGATGTAGGCTTTGCTGGCCTCGCTTTCGCCAATACCGTGGTCGGCTTCGAGCTCGCTGTAGCGGTCGCGGATCATCGTCTCCACATCTTCGATCATGGCCTGATCCAGCGCATGACACAAGAAGATGGCCGTCGGGCAAAGCTCGCGCATGGAAGCATTGCCCGCGGTGTGGTCAAAATCGGCATGACTGGTGACCACATAGCGGATCTGATTGGGGGAGACGCCAATTTGATCCAAATAGGGCAAAATGTACTCGTAGGGCATCCGATCCATACCGGTATCGACGAGCAACGCTGCTTCATCGCCAACGAGCAGATACATGGCGACAAAGCGTTCACCGAGGGGAGCTTCGATGCGGTGGATGCCAGGTGCAACTTCCATTGGGTCCTCCTTGTTTGTGGACGATAGACGGTGGACGGTGGACGACGGTCTAACCACCGTCTGTCGTCTATCGTCCCCCGTCTATTGCAGCGGCAAAGGCGGCCAAACCGTCGAGATCATCGAGTTCGATCCACTGCAACATTACCCGTTCGATGCCAATTTCGGCTCGTTGCGCCAATTGTTCGGCCACCTCGCTGGGCGTGCCCACGATCGCGCCGCGGGTGCGCAATTCATCCGCCGTACGCCCCGCACGATCCAGCCGGGCTTTCAGCTCGGCATCGGTGCGGCCAAAAAAGATGCCAGTCATCAATGAGCGCCGCACATCGCTCGGCTGGCGACCCGCGGCGACCAGGAGCTCGTCCAGCCTGCGGCTGCGCGCCGCGTATTGATCCACTGGCAAAAAGACGCCATTCCATTCGTCGGCATAACGAGCGACCAGCGGCAGCGTCAACTTTTCGCCATTGCCGCCGATCAGAATTGGCGGGCCACCGGGGCGTTGTGGCCGCGGCAACAAGATCGCCTCGCTGAGTTGATAATAATCGCCCTGAAAATCGACCGGTTCGTCGCTGTGCAGCAACGAGCTGATCACTTGGAGACCCTCTTCAAAGCGGGCAAAGCGCTGGGGAATATCGAGCAGGGGAAAGCCAAAATTCTGATGCTCGCGCACTTGCCAGCCTGCGCCAACCCCCAAGGTCAACCGCCCACCGGAGAGGTCATCCACATCTTTGGCAATGCGGGCTGTGAAGATGGGGTTGCGAAACGAGACGGGCGAAACCATGGGGCCAAACTGAATCCGCTTGGTATGGCTGGCCAGCCAGGTGAGCGAAACCCACAACTCCAGCGAGTCAATATCCGGCGGATTGGCATTGGTGAAATGATCCGAACGGAAAAGCCCGGCGAATCCAAGATCTTCGACGGCGCGGGCCAGGCGCTGAAAGCGCGGCCAGTTTAAGCCATCTTGACCTTCGAGCATGATGTTGATGTCCATGCATTCTCCTCTTGATGCGTTGCGTAGGGTGCGGTGCCTGGGTGCGAACCGCAAGTGGCTCGCTGGGTGTCGCAACCCATTGTAACGCCGACCCTGGCCGCGGCAAAACCTCGGGCAGGAGAATCGAAGGACGGAAGAGCGCTTACGGCGTGGCTACAGCGTGTTCCATCGTGAGGATGACATTGCCCTTTTTGCGTTCCATCTCCACATAGCGATGCGCCTCGACGATCTGCGCCAGCGGGTAGCGTCGATCAATCACCATGCGGAGTTTGCCCGCCTCAAAAAGTTCCTTGAGGAAGATCAGATTTTGCCGGTTCTGGCGCAACCCCGCGGTGATCAATTGGGCCTTCTGGCCCGAGCGCAGGGCCGTCCAAACCATGTGGAACAAGATCCCCAGCGTGGGCACCGTGGTCAGATAGATCCCATGCGGCTTGAGTGCGCGGCGGCATTCGGGGAAAGAGCGTTTGCCGACCGCATCAAAGATCACATCATAGCGTTGATCGCCGCTGGCAAAATCGGTTTTGGTGTAATCGATCACATGATCCGCCCCGAGCGACCTGACCATCTCCACGTTGGCACCGCTACACACCGCCGTGACCGTTGCCCCATAATACCTGGCCAATTGGACGCCAGCGCTGCCCACTGCACCAGACGCCCCGTTGATCAGAATGGTTTGCCCGCGCTGCAATTTGGCCCCATCGCGCAGAAAAACCAGCGACGTTAAGGCCCCGTCGGCGAGCGCAACCGCTTCTTCGTAGCTCATCTGCGGAGACATTGGCACCAGCAGCGCGGTTTCCGGCAGACATACATACTCGGCATGAGTATCAAACAGATGGACACCAAAGACTCGTTCGCCAACCCGAAAGGTTTGGACCGCACTGCCCACCGCTACGACTTCGCCGGCAAACTCCGCCCCGGGGATCGGCTTGCGCGGTTTGGTCAGCCCGTACACCAACTTGACCATCCACGGGTCGCCTTTGCGAAAGGCACAATGGGCCGGACCGACGCTCGCCGCATGAATTTTGACGAGGATTTCCGTTGGCTTGGGGCTGGGTTTGGCTACTTCCTGAACTTGCAACACTTCGGGTGGCCCATAGGTCGGGCAGATAACAGCTTTCACTGCTCGTCTCCATGTTCTGATTGAATGGTGATAATCACTTTGCCGCGTGCTCGTCCCGTTTCCAGGTAGCGGATTGCCGCCGCGCCTTCCGCCAGCGGATAGGTGCGGTCGAGCACGGGCTTGACCCGGCCCGTTTCGAGCAAGGCTTTGAGCGTCAGTAAATCGTGGTGTCTGGCCTGCGCGGAGCCCATCAGTCCGAGTTGTTGCCCGTCCTTGCGTGAGAGCAACGCGCCACCGAGCCCATGTTCGAGCAGCCGCAAAAATGTGGTGAAGCCAGCAATTACACACCGGCCTTGCGGCTTGAGGGCGCGTCTGTAAGCGAAAATCGAATGATTGCCCACCGCGTCGTAGATGAGATCATAGGTTTGGCCGCTGCGGGTAAAATCCGCTTGCGTGTAGTCAATCACATGATCGACCCCGATGCTGCGCACGAGCTCAAGATTGCGGCTGCTACAGACGCCAGTGACTTCGGCGCCAAAAGCTTTTGCCACCTGTACGGCAAAGCTGCCCACACCGCCGGACGCCCCGTTGATCAAGACGCTTTGCCCGCGCTGTACCTTGCCTTTGTCGCGCAGCCCTTGCAGGGCGGTAAACCCTACAACCGGCACCGATGCTGCTTCGGCAAAAGAGAGATTCTTTGGCTTCAACACAAAACTTTCGGCTGGCCCGCAAACATATTCAGCAAAAGTGCCCAATCCTGTTGCAGAGATTTCGCCAAAGACCGCATCCCCAGGCTTGAACTGCGTCACCTGGCGACCAACCGCCGCCACCGTGCCTGCCACATCGGCACCCAGCAAAGGATGTTTGGGTTTGGTAAGCCCAGACGCAAAGCGCATAAAAAATGGGCTGCCGCGCAGAAAGTGCCAATCGAGCGGGTTCGCGGCCGCGGCATGGGCTTTGACCAGAATTTCGTGATCCGCCGGTGTGGGCTTTGCCACCTCGCGCACCTGCAAAACGTCGGGCGAACCATAGGTTGTGTAGAACAATGCCTTCATTGGATGGCCTCACTATTTGTGTGAATTTGGGATAAGATCCAGTCCACTCCGCGGCTGCGCTACTCCTCGGGGTGTTCGTCTGCGAGCGCGCGCACCAGCAACAAGGGAATGGCCAGATCGCGTACTTTCTTCAGCAAACCATGCAGCGCGGCCTGATCAATCACTGGGCCGGTCAGCAGGGTGTCGCCATTCGCCTCATAGGTGATGGCCAACCCTTCAAACCAGGCCACCCATTCAATACCCAGCCTCCCCTTCAGCTTGATCTGATACAGCTGCGGTTGATGCTGAGGCGAGTGGGCGGAATGTTGTTCTGTCATCGTGCGCTACCTGCTATCCTGCATGATCCAATCGTGCGGCTTGCTTGTTACGAGCATAGCCGCTTGCAGGGCGCATGTATAGACACTTTGGTGTTATCTGTGGTGAGATTTTGCCGGAGGCTGATAAGGGATGGGATCTAGAGGAGGCCCAACTCGCGGGCGCGTGCCACCGCTTCGGTGCGGCGCTGGACTTGCAGCTTCTCGAAGAGCCGACGGTTGTGTCCCTTGATCGTGTCCAGGGCCAGGGAGAGACGTTCGCCGATGGCCTGATTAGAGAGCCCCGCCGCGATCAAGTGCAGGATCTCTTGCTCACGTGGGCTGAGTGGCTCGATCAATGGAGGTGGAATGGGCACCCCGATCGGTGTGCGCGCATCAGGTGTGGATTGGGAGGCAGCAGGAAAGGCCGCTAGCAATTTCTCCCCATACGCTGGCAGAATGCCCCGCGCCACCGCGTCCGCCAGGAGTTGGCGCAGGGCGGGCCCTTCATCGACAAAACTGCGGATGAACCGGCTCGGCGCGGCCAGGGCAAGTGCATCGCCCAGCCGGGCCACTGCCTGTTCCTGCTCGCCCTTCATTTGGTAAGCAAGCGCCTGAACGATCAAGGTTTTGAGGTGCTCATCTGCCCAGCCCTTGGCCATCGCCTTTTGCTGCCAGGGGTGCAAATAGGCCAGGGCCGCGCCTGGATCCTGTTGCGCCAGCGCGACGCGTGCCTGGCTGAGCGGCAACGCATACGTCTGGGCCAATTTTGCCGCTGCTGCCAGGTTGCTTGCCGAATGGCCCTGACCAAGCAGGATCTGCACCCGCGTCGCCGCCAGATCAGCGAGTTGATGGACAAACTGCTGCTGGTTGGCCACCCGCTCCGCGTTGGTGATCAAGGCCAGAGCGGCGCTGAAATCGCCCTGGGCGAGCCTGAGACGGGCCAGCACGTTCTCGCAAGCCACGACGCGATCGGTGTTTTCCAGCTGGTGTGCCAATTGCACTGCCTGCTGCCCATAGCGCGCTGCTGTTTCGAGTTCGTTCCATTCGGCATGGATGCGCGCCAATCCCCCGTAGGCTTCGCACGCCACAGGCGCCGGTGGATCGCCCGCCAGGCGCAGCACCTGGTGATAGGTCTCTGCCGCCAATTCGAGTTGATTATCCAGCATTTGCAGCCGCCCCAGCCCCAGACTCGCCATCAGGTTGATGATCAAATGCCCAATCGCCGCGCTGGTCTGTTGCGCCTCGTGATAGGCTCGCCGGGCCGCGGCGCGTTCGCCTTGTAGTTCATAGGCATGACCCAATGCCCAGGTGGTTGCTGTGCGAACGGGCAGATTATCGGGGTGCAGATAGGCCAATGCCTGGCGCGAATTGGCGACAATGGCCGCGACATCGTGCAAGGCTACGGCCATGGTCGCGCGGATGGCAGCCAGATGGCCAAGCAGGTCTCGTTCCTGGGCGTTGGCCCCGCTGCTGGCCTGATTGGTGAGCGCGGCTTCGGCCCGCTGGATTTTTTCCGCGACGCGCGGGATCTGGCCGACAAAGAGCAGCGCCGACGCATAGATCACCCATAAGCCGGGCCGCTGATCCAGCACCACGGACGGCAGCGTCTGCAGCCATTGGAGCACGGGCGTGGCCGCGCCGCGGAAATGCAAGGGCATTCCCTGCCCTTCTGCCAGGTGAGCGGCGAGATCAACATCCTGCGCTGCGACCGCGTGCTGAAAGGCTTCGAGAACGAGCCCATTGGCGGCAAACCAACGGCTGGCCCGCTGGTGATAGGGAGCAATCCCCCCGGCTGGTGGAGACGTTGCCAACCGTTGCTGCAAGCGTTGACGCAACAGATCGGCGAATAAATGATGGTAACGATACCAGTGGCGCTCGTTATCCAGCGGAATGATAAACAAGTTGGCGCGCTCCAGGGCGGCTAAGAGCGCATGTGACGGGCGATTGGCCAGGGCTGGGTGATCACCGAGCAGGGCATCACACAGGGGGCCACACAGACGATTGAGGATCGACGTATAGAGCAAGAAGCTCTGAATCTCTTCGGGTTGCTGGTGCAAAACTTCGCTGATGAGATAATCCAGGACAAAATGGTGACTCCCCGTAAACGATTGCAGAAATGTGTGGCTGTCGGCTTGCCCCTGGAGCGAAAGCGCAGCCAATTGCAGGCCAGCAATCCAGCCCTCGGTGCGATTTTCCAGCGCCGCGATCTCGGTGGGCGAAAGGCTGAGGCCCATCACATCCTGGAGAAAGTCGGCGCTTTCGGCAGCGGTGAACCGCAGATCTTCGGCGCGCAGCTCGGTCAATTGGGCGCGAGCCCGTAGCCGCGCCAACGGCAAAGGCGGATCCGCCCGGGTTGCGATTACCAGGTGCAGCTGCGCGGGCAGATGATCCACCAGGAAAGTGAGCGCCTGATCGATGGGGGGCGCGTCGAGCATATGATAATCGTCCAGAATGAGCAGCAAACGTTCAGGCAGGGCTGCAATCTCATTGAGGATGGTGGTGAGGATCGCGGTGCTGGGGGGCTGGGGCGATTGCAAGCTCGCCAATGCCCGCGCGCCGAGCTCAGGGACCACGGTTTGTAAGGCGGCAATCAAATAGCGCAAAAAGTGGGCCGGGTCGTTCTCTTCTTTGTCCAGGGAAAGCCAGGCCGCGGGCTGGGCGCGCTCGGCCAGCCACGTGCTGAGCAATGTGGTCTTGCCAAAGCCGGCCGGCGCGGAGATCAAAGTCAGCTTGTGATGCAGGCTGGCATCCAACCGGCGGTGCAGGCGGGGGCGTGCAACCAATTTGGGCCGGGGTGGCGGCATATAGAGCTTGGTGGTGAGTAGCGGTGTTGACATGGCGCAACCGGCTTTCGCGGCTAATTCGCGTGGTGGAGGGTTCGTATTATGCGGTGCAAGGGTACATTTTCCAAAAATGAATGGCGCAACGCCGGGTCGGTGATGCTGCGGACATACAAGTGTAAATGGGCTTGCGCGCGCTGCAAGAGAGGGGCCGCTCGCTCATCATGCTGCGCGGCAAGGGTCCGATAACAAGTCAGGTAAACCTGGAAAGGTTCGTGGAGCCCAAATTGGGGCTGCTTCTCGAAGATGGGCAATATCTCTTCAACGAGTGCAAGCGCTTGCGTGCATTGATCCTGGGCTGATGCCACTGCGGCCAATCCTGCCTGCGCCTCCACAATCAGCGAGACGCGCCCAAGCGCCAGGTAGTGGTGCAGGGCTTCCTGGTAGGCTGCTTGGGCAGTTGCCCACTGCTCTAAACCGACATAAGCATGACCCAGCAATATTTGGCTTTGGCCCTTGAGCGCACGAGTTCCGGCCTCCCTGACCAAGCCCCATGCGGTCGTGGCGGCTGTTGCCGCTTTGGCATAATCCGCTTGTTGCAGCGCCAATACTGCTTCGGATAGCCATTTCTCTTCATCCGTGTAGAAGTTTGTGTCAGTTTTGCCCAGCGAATTGCAATAGGCAAGCCACTGGTGCGCTCGCTCAAAGCGACCCAGGTAGCTCTCCAGCCGGATAAACTCGGCCAGCATAAAGCTATCGACATACTTGCTGCCCATCTGCTGATAGAGCGCCCAACTGCGTTCGAGCTTTTCCAGGGCCGAGCCATAATCGCCCAGTTCCCGCAGCGTGCAACCTAACTCGCTGAGTTGGGTGGCTTCGCCCCGGCGATAGTGCAGACTTTGTGAGAGCGACAACGTCAGCGTATAGGTTTTGTGCGCACTTTCATAATTACCGGCCAACAGTTCAATAGCGGCCAGGTTGGCCAGGCAATTGATCTGGCCGCGGAGCTTGCCCCATTGCTGACAGAGTGTCGCCGCCCGTTGCACCTGCGTACTGGCGCTGGCCGAATCGTCCTGGGCCCGCGCGATTACACCCAGGTAGAGATGAGACATCCATTCCACATCATAAATAAATTCGCTGACTGGACCACGCTGGCGCAGCCCTGCTACACTTGTCAACGCCTGTTGGAGCAAGTGACGCGCGGGTTCAAGCGCCATGCGCAGCGCGGTCATCAACCCTTGGATGCACGCGATGAACGCCCCCACTTCCTGGCTCGTGTGCCACTGGGGATGCGCTTCGGGTAAATCCGCCAGGTGGGTCTGATACAACAGCGCCGCTTCATTCCCGAGCAGATTGGCTTGGTCTTGCTGATTTTGCCGGTTGAACAAATAGGCTCGCATGGCCAATAATTTGCCCAGTAAACAGTGGCGTCCATCGACTTCGGTGTCGGTATGGATGGCCGAGCGCACCATGGCAGTCGCGCTCTGAAACAGATGCTCGGCCTCGCTGGCCATTCCCCGCAAAATATAAAATTGCCACAAGCCATAGGCACTCTGATCCAGCAAAGCAAACTGCTGATGCTCGACTGCCCAGCCCCAGGCATGGTGAATATTGCTGATCTCCGTTTGGATCTCCGAGGCTGTCTGATGGGCTTGATGACGGGCCAGTGGGGTTTCGCGTTCGGCAACAAAATGGAGATAGTAGCGGCTGTGGCGCATTGCCACTTGCGCATAATGTGTTGGATCTTCTTTGAGCGCTTCCTCAGCAAACTGGCGCAATAGTTCGTGCAATTGGTAGCGTCTGGCGGGCAGGGGGATGGCCGCAGCGGCGATTTCGGGCGGGGTTTGCAGGCTGTGCACCAGTGACTTGTGTTGCAGGCTGGTCAAGAGAGGGAACGAAGCTTCAGTGATTGCCGTCGCGGCAGCCTGGGCAAAATCACCGCGAAAAATAGCCAATTGTTGCAGTGTTTGCTGCTCAGCTCTGGTCAATAATTGCCATGACCAGGCAAACACGGCCCGCATACTGCGCTGGCGGTCTGGCAGATCGTGCCACTCCACTGCCAGGAATGCGGCATTCTGTTCAATCTGGCGGGCGATTTTGGCCGGGGATAATTGATCTGTCCAGGCGGCTGCGAGCTCCAGACCGAGGGGCATTCCCCGAACAATCGTACAGACACGCATGATCCCGGCCAGCTCGGCAGCCTGCAAGCGAAAATCGGGCTGAAACCGCTGCGCACTTTCCACAAACAGGCGCACAGCCGCCATTTCTGCTGCTGCCGTGGTTTCGGTGGTTGGCACAAAATCGACCCCTTCAATCGGGTAGAGCCATTCTGCCCGCAAGTTGAGCCGCTCGCGCGAGGTGGCAAGAATCCGCACGTTTGGGGCGTGCTGCAACAACTCGGTCACCAACTGGATAAAATGATATAAACGATTGGTGGGGAAATCGTGCTGTTGGGCGGTGAGCGCAGTGGGCAGAAGCTGTTCGCAATTGTCGAGAATGAGCAATAGATGTTTCGAGCGCAGAGCACCATACAATGCCTGGGGCAGATCCGCCGTGATGGTCAAGTCTAACGCTGTGGCAATCGCCGAAGCCACCGTGCTGGGGTCGGTGAGCGCGGCAAGTGGCACAAAAAAGACGCCATCGCTAAAGGAGGTAAGCAGCCGCTGAGCCACCTCCAGCGCCAACCGGGTCTTGCCCATACCGCCAGGCCCAACCAGGGTTACCAGGCGCCTTCCTGGCTGTTGCAAAAAGGTCATCAGCTCTTGCAGTTCGTGCCTGCGCCCAAAGAATGATGTCAATTGCGCAGGCAGATTGTGAGGCGGCAATAAGGGGGGCTGGCCGGTGGCCTGGGCACTGGCTGGCGTCACAGCGCGGTCGCGGATCTGCTCGACGAGGGCCTCTGTTTCCAGACTGGGCTCCATGCCAAACATCTCGTTTAAGTATTGCCGACAGCGCTCATATTGGATGAGCGCCTGCCCCACATGACCAAGCTGGGCCAGGATGCGGATCACCTGGACATGACTCTCTTCGAGCGAAAGATCCTGGTTCAATTTGCGCCGTGCATACTCCAATGCGCGTTTATGGTTGCCCCGGGCTTCATAGGCTGCCACCAATTGGTGCAACGCGCTGAGCATAAGATGCTGCAAGGTTTCGCGGCGCAACAATAACCATTCTTCAAAGGCAGGCGCGTCGGGGATGCCCATGCCCGCCAACAACTCGCCATGATAGAGATCCACGGCCTGTTGCAGGTGCTCAATGCAAGATTCACAATCGGCCAGTGATGAATGTGGATGCGCTGCACTCGTCGCGAGCAATTGCTGAAACCGGTCGGCATCACTCTGGACTGCTTCTGGGTGGAACTCGACCCCGCCGCGGGTGATTGTGAAGATGGCATCGCTGTCGGGGAGGGCCTCGCGGAGTGCCTGCCGCAGCCGATGGAGCGTAAGTCGCAAGTTATAGAGTGCGTTTTTGTGGTCGCTTTCGGGCCAGAGAAGCGCGGCCAGCCGCTCTCGGCGATGGCTGTGCGGAGGCTCCAGGACAAGATAGGTGAGCAGAGCGCGCATCTTGTCGGTGCGGAATGAACGAATCGTGCCCGCGGCAGCCGTGACTTTAAATGTGCCTAAAAAAGTAAAGGTTAACTTAGTCATAACGGTAAAAACTTAAGGTGACTGAATAACAGCTAGCATGTTACAATTATAATGCCACCTGGCAGGACAAAAAAACCTCTATTTAGGTTGGAAACGGTCTGGAAACGTTCTGGCATTATCTTTGTTCCTGGCAAATACTAAAGTTACCTGAATTTTCAGGCAGGCTCTATGTAAGCCCCAGCAATTAAGAAATGTGTAAGTAAACGACAGAAATGCTCTGGCAATCCCCTGATGCTAATAGAGAAACCAGATAAATATCGCATAAATCGTAGGTGCGGTTAGAAA
>CAZIRP010000136.1:0-10839 GCA_964541665.1 uncultured Caldilineaceae bacterium
TTAATATGCTCCCCAAAGGGTTCTTGGAGGAACGAAGATGAGCAAAGTCCGTCTTGGTTTTATTGGCGCTGGCTGGTGGGCAACCTGGAATCACATTCCGCGGTTGGCTCAGCATCCGGATGTCGAACTTGTTGGTGTCTGTCGCCTGGGGACCACCATGCTGCAGACCGTCCAAGAAAAATTTAACTTTCCCTTCGCCAGTGAAGATTATCGCGAGCTGTTGGCGCAAGGGCTCGATGGCGTGGTCGTCACCTCGCCCCATCATCTGCATTACGAACATGCCAAGGCCGCTTTGCAGGCTGGCTGTCATGTGATGGTGGAAAAGCCGATGACGTTGAATAGCGCGCAGGCCTGGGAATTGGTCGAACTGGCGCAAAGCAAAAATCTGCAGCTCATTGTGCCCTATGGCTGGCATTACAAGCCGTTTGTGCAGCAGGCCAAACAATTGATGAACGAAGGCCTGGTCGGGCAGATCGAATATGTGCTCTGCCATATGGCTTCGCCCACCAAAGATCTCTTTGGCGGGGCCGGTTCTCCGCCCTCGGAGCAGGCACCCACCATTGCCGCGCCCGACCCCCGCACCTGGCAGGCGCCCGAACAAGGTGGCGGGTATGCCCATGGGCAAGTCACCCATTCTTCGGCGCTGATGTTCTGGCTGACCGGCCTGCGCGCGGCCGATGTAGCCTGCCGCATGAGTCGCCCCAATGCCCAGGTGGATCTCTACAATGCGGCCAGTGTCACCTTTGTGGGTGGTGCGCTGGGGACCATCTCCGGGGCGGCCACGCTGCCCGACGGCTCCAAATTCCAGGTGGATATTCGGATCTTCGGGCAAGATGGGGTGATGCTGCTTGATGTCGAACGCGAGCGCGTGGAAGTGCGCCGCCACGATGGCCAGACGATCCAGCTCAGCATTCCGCCGGATGCCGGGGCGTATGATTGCGACACACCGCCATTGCGCTTTGTTGAGCTGATCCAAGGGCAAGGCAGCAATGATTCACCGGGCGAGGTGGCGGCCCGCTCGGTCGAATTGATCGAGGCGATGTTCCGCTCTGCCGAACAGGGCGGTCAGCCGGTAAAGGTTGTGTCATGAGCAAAGGTGTGGACATTTTTGTCGATTCCGAACAGGCGCTGGATGACTTTGTGGCCGACTTGAGCAAGCTCTTCACCATCGAGTTTGTTGCGCTGGCCGGGGAAGAGGCTTACCAATTTCGCAATGGGGCGATCGCGCTCACCGTGCGCCCGAACGACAATCCCCAGCGCGCCGATCATCGGTTTCACCTCCAGGTTACCGGCGACACTTATGGCGATCCCCAGCAGCGGGCCAAGTGGAGCCAGGATTGGGGCTATGATTTTTATCAGGCGCTCAAACGTTCAGGGGCCTACCGGGTGCGCCGGGTGATCGACTAAAGGACGAGGCATCAATCTCTGCGAATCCCACTAAATCCCCCAGCCGGACATTTTTGGAAATTCAGGGAAATTGGGGCAATTTTGTATCGATTGACAATTGGCCATGCTGCGGCTACAATTTGGCTATGGTGAGACGTGCATTTTCAATATAATTTATGCAGCGCCCAGGCAATTTCAGGGGGATGACAGCTTCAGCAAAACGCTCTCTTCCCGAGGCTTGCATAAGTTTTGGTCAACCATGTAGCCAAAAAGGAGTGTACCATGCAACTTATTGTTCATGGCCGCAATGTAGATGTGACCGAGTGGGTGGAAGATTATGTAGCAAAGAAGATCAGCAAGCTCGACCGCTTCCTGCCGCAGGCTCGCGAAGCTCGCGCCGAACTGACCCATACCCCCACCCGCGCTGCCAATGACCGCTATACCGCGCAGATTACCATTTGGGCCAACGGCCAGATCCTGCGCGCGGAGGAATCAACCAGCGACATCTTCGCGTCGATCGACGCCACTGCCGACAAAATCTACCGTCAGGTGGCCCGCTTCAAGGGCCGCCGGTTTGAGGAGCGACGCCGACAATCGGCCGCCGCCAGCTTAGAAGCGGAAATGAGCCCATCGATCGACGAGATCGAGGCCGCGACCGAGGTCGAGGGGGAAATTGTACGCCGCAAGAAGTTCACTGTGGAGATGATGGGCGAAGCGGAAGCCATCGAGCAGATGGAGCTGCTGGGCCACGACTTTTATCTCTTCCTCAACGCCGATGAGGGCGGGGTCAACCTGATCTACCGCCGACGTGATGGCAATTATGGGCTCTTGCAGCCTGTTGCTGCGTAACTTTTGAAACGGGGGACGGTAGACGATGGAAATTAGCCACCGTCTGTCGTCCATCGTCAATCGTCTACACAGTCAATCGTCTACACAAACGAGATCGCTTCGCCCTGGCGAACCACTTTCCCCGCATAGAGCCACGAAATCTGACGCAAAGCCAATGCCTGGTCAAAATCGGTCAGCGCCGAGACCCCATCCGCCGGTGTAACGACCTGGAACCAACGCAGCCCCGCCGAGCCAGCCGTGTGCAGCACACAAATGCTGGCGATGGTGCCGACGATCACCAAATGCTCCACCCGCCACACGCGGCTCAGATAATGATCCAAGGCCGTGTCGTAAAAGCCATCGTAGCGACTTTTGGGGCAGACCAGATCGCCCGCCTGCGGCTTCAACCCATCGACGATCTCCCAGCCCCAGGTGCCAATCCGGCAGTGCTCGGGCCAGATCTGCCATTCGGGGTCGCCCTCCTGGTGGCTGTCTTGGGTGTAGGCAACCCGCACGCCTTGCGCACGCCCTTTGGCCAGCAAGGCCTGGATCGCCGGGACGGTTGCCGCGGCATCGGGCACGACCAACCTTCCGCCCTCGCTGACAAAATCATTCTGCATATCCACCACGATGATCGCGGTGCGCTCCGCGGGTAACTCAACCGCGCTTTGTAGCGGAATTGGCGGGATCTCCACCTGCTCGCCCTCTACAAAAGTCAGTGCCATGATTTTCCTCCCCATGATTGGACAACGCCAAGTTAGCGTCAATTTAACACTAAGCGACTACGGTTTGATTATCCTGCAACTGGGCGATTTTGTCTAACCCATCATTGTCTCAATGACAAAAGCGGGATGACGCCAAATGGGGCTCTGTTGTCCATCGTCACTCGCCTCTCGTCAAATCTCACCGCTCTATGCTACAATAATTGCGCAAAGCAATAGAGTACTCTGCAACCGAAACGAACGATCAGCGTACAGGTTTGCATCACACGGATTCTCACGCGGTTGCTTTGAAACCAACCATTCACTGATGTAAAAGAGGGATCGTTCTTTGCAACGTTTGCTTTCTCCAGAACAAATTCAATTGCTCCGCCAGGAACGTAGTCTGCTGGAAGATCTGCGCGTTCAACTGGCCCGCCTGGAGGCGCCCGAAAGCGATCTGGCCTTGCTCAAGCGCAGCCTGGACCAGATGGAGGAGCTCTTTTTACTGGTAGTTGTCGGCGAGTTTAACGCGGGCAAAACCGCCTTTCTCAACGCGCTCCTGGGCAGCCGTTTGCTGCAGGAAGGGGTCACCCCCACCACCGACCATATTCACCTGCTACGCTATGGGGAAACGCTGCAACAGGATACCAGCGCGGGCGATTATCTGATCATCAGCGTGCCGGTTGAGTGGCTGCGCGAGGTCAATCTGGTGGACACGCCGGGCACCAACGCGGTGATCCAGCGCCACCAGGAGATCACCGAACATTTTGTGCCGCGCAGCGATCTGGTCCTCTTTGTCACCAGTGCGGATCGCCCCTTCAGCGAGAGCGAACGGCTCTTCCTGGAGCGCATCCGCCAATGGGGCAAAAAGATTGTGATCATCGTCAACAAGATCGACATGATCGACGACCCGGCGGATCAGCAGCAGATTCTGGATTTTGTGCGCGAGAATGGGCGCGCGCTGCTCGGCATCGACCCGCAGATCTTCCCGGTGAGCGCGCGATTGGCGCTGCAAGCCAAAAGTGGCGGCCCGCCGGGTGAGCCGGTCGAACCGCTGTGGACGGCCAGCAATTTTGCCGCGCTCGAACATTTTATCCTCGACCAGTTGGACGCGCGCGAGCGCTTGCGGCTCAAATTGGAAAACCCGATTGGCGTCGCCACCAATCTGATCGAAAAATATGGCCAGGTGCTCGACGATCGACAGGATCTCCTGCGCGGCGATTTCCAGACGCTCGACACCATCGAAGAGCAGATCGCCGCTTATGAAGCTGATATGCGCCGCGATTTCAAGTACCAGGTCAGCCACATCGACAATGTGTTATACGAGATGGCCGAGCGCGGCGATCGGTTTTTTGATGAGGCCATGCGCCTCACCCGCGTTCTGGATCTGATGAATGGGGACAAGTTGCGGGGCGAGTTTGAACGCCAGGTGGTCGGCGATACCAGTCGCCAGATCGAACGCCATGTCAACGAGCTGATCGATTGGCTGGTGGATAAAGATTATCGCCAGTGGCAGGCGGTGATGGACTACCTCAACCGGCGGGCCGCGCAACACGCCGACCGCATCATCGGCGGGGTGACGAGTAACTTCGAATTCAACCGCCAAACCCTGATCGCCAGCGTGGGGCGAGAAGCGCAACGCGTGGTGGACAGTTATGATCGCGAAGCAGAATCGCTCAAACTGGCCCAAGAAGTGCAGACGGCCATCATCCAGACCGCGGCGGTCGAAGCTGGCGCATTGGGGTTAGGGGCCCTGTTGGTGGTGATGTTACAATCCACCTTGCTCGACATCACCGGGATTCTGGGGGCGGGCGTGGTCGCGGCGCTGGGGTTGTATGTCTTGCCCGCGCGCCGCTCGAAGATCAAGAGCGCGCTGCGCGAGCAGATCAATCAATTGCGCGCCCAACTCAGCACCGCGATGACGCGCCAATTCGAGAGCGAACTTCAAGCCAGTGTCCAGCGCCTGCGCGAGGCGATTGCTCCCTACACCCGTTTTGTGCGGGTTGAGCGAGAAAAGCTCGAGCGCATGAGTGGCGACCTCAGCGGCGCCAAACATCAAGCCCGCACGATCCGCCACACGATTGAACAAGTCTTATGAATAGCCTACCCTTATCCTTGCTGCCCCTTTCCCTCGAACACCATCGTGCGGCCTTGCAAGGTGTTTACGCGGCGACGCCCGCTTACTGGGACTTATATAATTGGCCGAGCGCGCCGCCCAACCAGGCCGAACACGATCTGGCCGCGGCAGCGGAGACGCCGGGCCGCACCTTACTGGGGATCGCCCGCCGGCTGGATGCCGATGATCCCCAAGTTGGGGCCGAGTTGATTGGTGTGATCGATTTTCGCTTACATTGGCCCGGCCAGCAGATCGCCTCGATTGGCATGTTTATGATCGCCGAACCGTTTCAGCGGCAACAGATTGGCACCCAGGCGTGGCGTTTGCTGGCTCCGTGGCTGGCTGGCCCCGCGGGTATGCACAAAGCGCGGCTTGGGGTTGAGCAATTTAACCCTCACGCGTTACAATTCTTTCTGCACATCGGCTTTCAACTCACTGGGCAGACGGATCGCCACCGAGTTGGTGATAAATTTGTCCGTTTGCTCTATATGGAACAAGAATGGCCCCCTCCTCTTGCCAATCCGGGGCCGCAAAGTGGAGTGAATGGCAGTGATGCCACGACAACCGCGTGAGCGCTCGGCAAATGATGTCGATAGACGCCTGCTGAGCCGGATCAGCCACAAGGAGATCCGCGCCTACGAGGCTTTGTATGATCGCCATGCGCAGGTGGTCTATAACCTGATCCTGCGGATTGTGCATGAGCCCGGGGTGGCCGAGGAGCTTGTGCACAATCTTTTTTGGCAGGTCTGGCAAACAGCCGATCAATCCAGGGGCACTGGTTCGGTGGCGGCCTGGCTCTATCGGCTTGCCCGCACTCAGGCACTCGATTTTCTGCACCAACAACCAGTTCGCCCACAACCTGCACCCCCCGAAAGCGCCGCGCTTGAACCCTCGCTCCACTTCCATACCAGCAGCACCGAAAGCGAAGTCGAGCAGGCCTGGCGCCGCCAACAGGTGATGCAAGCCCTGGACAGCCTCCCCAACGAACAACGGCTTTGTCTGGAATTGGCTTATTTCGAAGGGCTGAGCCAGCGCGAGATTGCCCATCAGACCAATACACCGTTGGGTGCGACCCGAACGCGCATGAGCATTGGCATGGAAAAGCTCGGACGGATCCTGCAGGCGGTTGGCTATCTTGAAGGGGAGCCCCACCCATGAGCGCTGAGCAACTGCCCGCCGCCGGACGCGGCTCAGACGCTGAGCGCCAACCGTTGCCGCCGCGTTCGATCAGTGACAGTGAGCTGCAAGATCTGCTGCCCGGCTTTGTGCTGGGCGCCCTGAGCGCCGATGAGATGGTGGCCGTCGAAGCCTATCTGCAAGCGCATCCGGAGTGGCACGCTCGCTGGGCTGCGTTGGTGGAAACAGCGACGAGCCTGGCCCATGCCGCGCCGCGCGCGCCCCTGCCTGATCGTGTACGCGAGCAATTGTTGCAGCGGGCGCGTGCAGACACACCGTTGATCGAAACCCGCAGGGCTGCACAACCGGCCAGCCGTCTGCGCCCCCTGGCTCCGGCTGCCCCGCCCGCTGGCTCCACAGTACGCGGCATGAGGCGCATCCCCGCTGCTCAGCCAAAGCCCGAATCAGCCCGACCCGGCTGGTTTGGCATTTTTTTGCGCACGGTAGGCGTGGCCGGGGCCCTGGTCGCCATCGCCCTGTTCGCTGTGATCAGTTGGCGGCTGCAGCAGACAGTCTCCCAACTTACTCCCCAGGTGCAGACGCTGCAAGCAGACTTGGCTCGGGTTCAACAGGAAAACAGCCAATTCCAGCAGGAATCGCTGGCGCTGCGCGCGCAACTGGAGCGGCAGGCCAGCCATTGGGGAGTCATCGCGGCTGCCGACCAGGTCATTCCGCTGGCCGGACAAGCGGAGGTACCCACTGCGCAGGGCGCATTCTACCGCCGCGGCAACGAAGCGCGGCTCCTCCTCAGCGGGTTGCCCCCGCTGGCGGAAGGCGAAACCTATCAACTCTGGCTGCTGCCCTCGCTGGATCTCTCGATCCCGAGCGAAGTCTTTCAGGTTACCAACCAGGAAGCCGAATTGCTCAGCGTGCCCCTAGACCCGGCGATTGGTGATCTGGTCGGCGTTGGGGTGAGCATCGAGCCCGCTGGCGGCAGCCAAACCCCCACGACCGTACTCTTGCTGGGCAGCGCTCCGTAAGTGGGCGAATGGTATCCCCCCGCATCGTTTTCTCGATTAGTCGCGCGGACTATCGGTGAAAGCGATTTTTTTTGGACAATTCCCTACGGCGAAATGACAGTTTTTTTGGTATTCTACTCTGTCTGGACCAGGACTAGCCGGATAGGATGATCAGGTGATTGATCATTTTGGGCAAATGGATGATTGCAATTCGCGCCAAAATGGCGTAAAATGGTGGTTCGCAAGAACAAACGTTCGTGATGCAAAGAGGTGAAGGAAACCGCTATGGCTCTGGACAAACTCGTCGTCCGCGGCGCACGAGAGCACAATCTCAAAAACGTCAACCTGGAAATTCCCCGCGACAAACTGGTCGTAATCACCGGGTTGAGTGGCAGCGGCAAAAGCAGCCTGGCCTTTGATACGATCTACGCCGAAGGTCAGCGGCGCTATGTTGAATCGCTTTCAGCCTATGCGCGCCAATTTTTGGGGCTGATGGAAAAGCCCGATGTGGATCAGATCGAAGGGTTGAGCCCAGCGATTTCCATCGACCAAAAGGGGTCCGGTCGCAATCCGCGTTCAACCGTCGGCACGGTCACCGAAATTTACGACTATTTGCGCTTGCTCTATGCACGCATTGGGCAGCCGCATTGCCCGAACTGTGGCGAGCCGATCAGCCGCCAGACGGCCACGCAGATCGTCGACAGCATTATGGATCTGGCCGAGGGCACCCGTTTGTTGATCCTGGCCCCGGTGATCAAAGACCGCAAGGGCCATCACAAGCCAGTCTTTGAGGATCTGCAGAAGCAGGGGTTTGTGCGGGTGCGGGTGAACGATGAACTCTACGAAGTGAGCGAAGTGCCCGATCTCGACCGGTACAAGATGCACACCATCGAGGCTGTGGTGGATCGCATTGTTGTGCGCCATCCGCAGGCCGACCCCGAAGATGAAGAAGGCGGCAGCCAGGGCACCGATCTGCAACGGTTGAGCGAGTCGGTCGAGACGGCTCTGCGCCTCGGCAACGGGGTCTTGATGGTGGCCGATGTCACCGATCCGGATGAGCCGAAAGACCGCACGTACAGCGAACATTTTGCCTGTGTCAAGTGTGGCACCAGCCTTTCCGAAATCGAGCCGCGCACCTTTAGTTTCAACAGCCCGCATGGGGCTTGCCCAAGCTGTGCCGGCCTTGGCTCGCTGCAGGAATTTGATCCAGACCTGATTTTGAATGAGGAATTATCGCTCAATGAAGGGGCAGTGCTCCCGTGGCAGCGCCAGCAAGAGAGCGAGAATGATGGTTATCATCGCCAGATCCTGACCGCGGTCAGCAAACAATACGCCATTCCCGCCAATGTACCGGTCAGGGAGTTGAGCCTCAAGCAGCGCGATGTGATCCTCTACGGGCCGCCGCGCAAGGGCGAAAAGGTGCGCATTGAATATCGCACGGGGAATGGCGAGGCGCGCCATTACGAAACAGGCTTTACGGGTGTCATCAACAGCCTGCAAAAACGCTATCAGGAGACCAGCAGCGAATATGTGCGCGGCAAACTCGAAGAGTTTATGAGCCTGCGTCCCTGCCCTGTCTGCCAGGGGCGTCGCCTCAAGCCCGAAGCCCTGGCGGTCACCGTGGCGGACAGAAACATCTACGACGTGACAACCTTGCCGGTGGGCGAAACATTGTCCTGGGTACATGGTCTGCAGGGAAGCACGCCGCACAACCCCGGGCAGCGCAATGGTGTGCCTGCCAGCAATGGCAAGAGCTCGCTGGCGAATGAGGTTTCGCTGCTCAGCCCGCGTCAACAGACAATTGCCTATCAGGTCTTGAAAGAGATCGAGGCTCGTCTCCATTTTATGGTCAATGTGGGCCTGGATTATTTAACCCTCAACCGGACCGCGGTGACGTTGTCGGGTGGGGAATCGCAGCGCATTCGCCTGGCAACGCAGATCGGCAGCCAGTTGATGGGTGTGCTCTATATTCTGGATGAGCCCAGCATTGGCCTGCATCAACGGGATAATGCCCGTTTGATCGACACGTTGCAAAACATGCGCGACCTCGGCAACACGGTGCTGGTGGTCGAACACGACGAAGACACGATCCGCGCGGCCGATTGGGTGGTGGATATGGGGCCAGGGGCCGGTGAGCATGGCGGTTATGTGGTCGCGGCCGGGGCACGCGAAGAGTTTATCCACGACCCCAACAGCCTTACCGCGCAATATCTGCGGGGCGAACGGCGCATCACCGTGCCCAGCGAGCGGCGCGATGGCAATGGCAAATATCTGCACATTCGCGGGGCCACCGAAAACAATCTTAAAAATGTTGATGTGCGTATTCCGCTGGGCAAATTTGTTGCGATCACCGGCGTCAGCGGGAGTGGCAAGTCCACCCTCGTGGTCGAGGTGCTCTACAAGCGGCTCGCCCAGTTGATGTATAAGGCCAAAGACCGTCCTGGTGCCCACGAGGCGCTGGAAGGGATCGAGCATCTGGACAAGGTGATCGACATCAACCAGAGCCCGATCGGGCGCACGCCGCGCAGCAACCCGGCTACCTATGTGGGGCTCTTCACGGATATCCGCGACCTCTTTGCCAGCCTGACGGAAGCCAAAGCACGCGGGTATGCGCCGGGGCGCTTTAGCTTCAATGTCAAAGGTGGGCGCTGCGAAGCCTGTCAGGGTGATGGCATCATCCGCATTGAGATGCAATTTCTGCCCGATGTCTATGTACCCTGCGAGGAGTGCAAAGGCAAACGCTACAACCGCGAGACGCTGGAGATCAAATTCCGCGGTAAGTCGATCTCCGATGTGCTGGACATGACGGTGGAAGAGGGGCTGGAATTTTTCCAGAACATTCCGCGCATCCGCACCAAGCTGGAGACGCTCAACGCCGTGGGCCTGGGCTATATTCGCATCGGCCAGCCAGCCACGACATTGTCGGGTGGGGAAGCGCAACGCATCAAGCTGAGCAAAGAACTGAGCCGCCGCGCCACCGGCAACACACTCTACATCCTCGACGAGCCGACCACCGGTCTGCACTTTGAAGATGTACGCAAGCTGCTCGTTGTGTTGCACGAACTGGTCAACATGGGCAACACCGTGTTGGTGATCGAGCACAATCTTGATGTGATCAAAAATTGTGACTGGTTGATCGATATGGGGCCGGAAGGGGGCATCAAAGGCGGGCAAGTCCTGGCCGAAGGCACGCCCGAACACATCGCCACCATTGCCAAGAGTTACACGGGCCATTTCCTGCGCCCGATGCTGAGCGAAGAGAATTATCAAATCGTGTAGCTCTACGACACCCTCGTATGGCAATGCGCAGTACACGAGCCGCAAAAATCTCTACCATCCTCCAAATAAATCGCGCTGAAGGGCCGTCGGTTTCCAATCCGACGGTCTTTTTAGTTGCTAAGCAAAACACAGAAACTGCCTGAGAATCCACAGATTTTCAAGATCACACAGATTTTTGGTTTGTCGTCTGGAGAATCTGCGCAAATCTGCATAATCTGTGGATGGGATTTTGAAAGAATTTTTGGATTTGACTTAAGCTGAACTACCCTCCCAGGTAGGATCCAATCCGTGACGCCCATCTGTATCGTTACCCATTTTCTTTTGGCCCAGCGCTGTCATAATAGAGCCAGGAATAGCAGAAGAGACCCCAATTGATTCTTGCAGCTATGCCTTG
>CAZIRP010000137.1:0-10822 GCA_964541665.1 uncultured Caldilineaceae bacterium
GGGTGACGCCAGCGGGCAGCGGGTTGTCGATGGTGACGCGGTAGCTGATGTTGACAGTCGCGCCGCCACCGGGCAGGGTGCCGACATCCACGCTGACCGCGGTGTCGCCAGTGGTGTTGCCCGTGGTGATGGTGCCGAGGTTGCTGGTGACACTGCCAACGATCAAGGCTGTGTTGGCATCGGGCAGATCGTCGTAGACGATCCCGGTTGCCGCAGCGTTACCACTGTTGATGATGGTGATGTTGTAGAGCAGCGTGTCCCCAGGTGATGGCACACCGTTGCCATCCGCATCGACCGCCAGGCTGTCCGTCTTGAACGCGCTGATCACAGGGCTGCTGGTGATCGGTGTGTCGGTCGGGTCGTTTGGCGTCGGGTCATCCGGGTCGTCGGTGGGCACGTCGGGCGTGCCAGGATCGTTGTCACGGACGATACCCTGGTTGCTGATCTGGGTGACGCCAGCGGGCAGCGGGTTGTCGATGGTGACGCGGTAGCTGATGTTGACAGTCGCGCCGCCACCAGGCAGGGTGCCCACATCCACGCTGACCGCGGTGTCGCCAGCGGCGTTGCCCGTGGTGATGGTACCAATATTGCTGCTGACACTGCCGACGAGCAGGGCTGTGTTGGCGTCGGGCAGGTCGTCGTAGACGATCCCGGTCGCCGCCGCGTTGCCACTGTTGATGATGGTGATGTTGTAGAGCAGCGTATCCCCAGGTGATGGCACACCGTTGCCATCCGCATCGACCGCCAGGCTGTCCGTCTTGAACGCGCTGATCACAGGGCTGCTGGTGATCGGTGTGTCGGTCGGGTCGTTTGGCGTCGGGTCATCCGGGTCATCGGTGGGCGTGTCGGGGATGTTCGGATTGCCTGGATTGACAATGCCCTGGTTGCTGATGTGGGTGACGCCCGCGGGTAGCGGATTGTCGATGGTCACGTTATAGGCAATGGTGACTACACCGCCACTGGGAATGTCCCCAATATTGACGAGAATGCTGGGGGTTTCGGTTGTCACTGCTCCCTGACTGGTAGTGACACTGCCAGCAACGAGCGTGGTGTTGGCATCGGGCAGGTCGGTATATTCGACCGCGAGTGCGACACCGCCGCCATTGTTGGTGATCACAATGGTATAGCGCAAGGTATCGCCGGGGCTGGGCACGCCATTGGCATCCGCGTCGATGAGAAGCGCGTCTCGCTTGGTCGCCACCATGCTCGGGGTGCCGATGGTCAGGCGATAGTCTTCGACTTCACCGTTCGGCGCGCTGCCAGTGGGGGCCAGACCCGCTTGTGTACTCAGGCGGAAACGGGCATAGGTTGTCCCGTTGGCTGCATCGACGGGAACGGTGACATTCAGATTGGTCGTTCCGGTGCTGACGGCCAGATCCGTTGCGATCTGTTCCCCAGCATCGAGGAAATCACCATCGCCATTCCAATCGATCCATGCATTGAGCAGCCCATTGCCCACCACCTGGACTGGAATCTGGAGGGCCTGCCCAGGTGTGACTACAGCAGGCAGCGTGACACCATCTTCATCATCGGTCCGGTTGGTATCATCACCGTCGGCATTGGGGCTGGGTTGGCCGTTCGGCTCAAAATCGATCTCGCTACCCAGCAACAAACCATTGACAATGGTATGGCGGGCACCATTATTGGCGAGGAGGGTGCCATAGCTGACAGGCGCGTCGCCAAAGTCATCGCAGGCAGGGGGTGTGATCGCCAGATCGCCATCGCCATCAAAGCCATAGCCAGAGTTAGCGCCACCCGTCCAGGCAACGTCAAAGCTGGAGATTCCTTCTAAAACGAACTGGAAGCGGCTTTGTGGATCACCGTTCCAATTGCCATTCCCCCAGAACACAATATCGCTGCCATCCTGGACGATCGCGACCGCGCTGCCTTGTGTTACTGCATACCCGGCCAGATCGGCGGCTGAGAAGCGAGCAGATTCCTGCTGAGCTGGCGGGCCATCCAGATCGGTGACCGTAAAGAAACCGTTGACCGCGACTGGATTGTTCGTCCCCGTCTCGTAAAATGTATAGCGGATGCTGGCCGCGTTGTTGATATTCCAGGAGATGTCATCTGTGCCGATGATCACGCCGTTGCCAATGCCGAACCCATTGGTGGGGTATGTCACTGTGCTCATCGTGCCAGCGATCGTTTCGGCCAGCATGTCAACGACAACACCTTGCACGACACCAATCTTTTCGTAACGGGCCGTCGAGCCCACACCGCCGTTTCCGGTTAGATTTGCCAGTGTACTGAAGGTGAACGCGTAATATTCCGTACCTGAAGTCACACACGCATCTGGTTGGATAAGGCGCTCAACGAGCACGTGGTAATCCTCGACTTCCCCATCCGGAGCAGGACCATGCGGGCTGCTGATGGCTGCCGCATCGCTGCTATAGCGCACCCGTACATAGGTCTCGATTCCAGGCGGGTTCGTGCCCTGGCTGACTGTAAGCGTGTTGCTGCCAGCAGTCACAGCCTGGGCGTTCACAGCCATCTCACCGGCATCCAGAAAATCACCATCCTGATTCCAGTCGATCCAGACGCTGACAAAGCCAGCGGCCGACGCCTGGATTTCCAGCGTATTTTCCAGCGGCTGCAAGGAGACCGGATCAAGGCCGGTGCGCAGCGTCGGAGTCGTATAGCCGAGTGCTGGGTTGAAGAGCACACCATCCTCATCATCAACGCCAGTGGCATCATCGCCGCTGCCATCCAGCGGGAGTTGGGCGTCGTCTTCGGCGTCGATCAGCGTGCCCAGCATCAATGGAGCCGTGTTGGTAGCGTCGTCATAGTCACGCACGCGATGACGCGGCCCGTTGTTGGCCAGTGTCGTCCCATAGCTGTCTGGCGCGTCACCGAAGTCAATCTGGAACCCTGCCTCGATACAAAAGGCACCATCATTGATGCCGGAGGGTGGCCCCTCAGCGAACAGGGTGGCGGTGGCGGTATGGACATTAATGCGGAAGATTTGGCCGGAGTTGTTGTCTGAAGCATAGAGGAAACCATCGGCTGCGGCATACACCGCGCCAAATCCATTATCAGCAGTAAGTCTCCCCAGATTGCCGGCGTTCTCGAATACTTTAGTGGCTCGGTCGAAGCGCATCAGCACCGCTGTGTTGTTAGAATCGTTGCGCAGCACTCGGTATAGGTAGTTACCTCCGCCTGGTACGTAGGCCCAGTCGGCCCCAGCACTGAATCCATTGATACCGCCACCGGATACAGTTCCGCTTGCTATCACCTGGAAGTAGGTGGGCGAGCTTGGATTGAGATCTATTTGGAACCAAGGTTGCCCGGGGCCGTGCGCGCTTAGCCAGTAGTAGCCCTGCTCGTCGATGTCGCCTACAGTATAACTGTCCCCAGGCACGCCAGGCGGCAACCCGAGCGGCTGCACCGAGCCGTCAGCGCCGATCTTCACGATCCCGAATGGTGCCGACGTGAGAAACCCGTATAGATAGTTGTCATAGATATTGTAGCCAATCGCGTTGATCTGCGTGGGATGGAAGTCCTCAGCGAAGACATTGAAGCCCCCGGTGACCAGGTCGATCAGGTATATATCGGGCGGTGCATCCTGGACCAGGATCCCATCGGGCGTGCACACCCACGGCAGCTGAACGGCACTCACTGGGTAGTCTTCTACCTCACCGGCTACCGCGACTCCTGTCGGGGATGGATCAGTCACCACACCGGGGAACAGCCGGAAGCGGGCATAGGTGTCCCCATAGACCGTGGTCGGCGGGAATGTCAACACGTAGTTGCCGGAACTCGGCACTGACGCGGTTACCAGCTCGCTAGGGGTGAACGTACCGCTGCGGTCGAGATCGAGCCAACCGGCCAACGTTGCCGGTTCCCCCGTCGTATTCGTCACCGTTACCGTTACGGTTGTGGACGCACCCAGCGCAACCACAATCGGAGCAGACACGCCATCCTCATCATCAACGCCATTGGCATCATCGCCGGTCGCATTCAGCGGGAGCTGGGCGTCGTCTTCAGCGTCGACGCGGCTGCCCAGCATCAATGGAGCCGTGTTGGTTGTATCATCATAGTTCAGCAGGGTATGGCGGGGGCCATTGGCGGTGAGTAGTGTGCCATAGCTGTTTGGCGCGTCACTGTAGTCGAAGCGGGCTGGTGGCACCGGACAGGCAAATTGATTGGGTAGACCACTATTGGAACCACTATTGAGCGCAAAAATGTTGTTCAGCTCGTAATGGTTCGCCCCGCTCCCCACAACATCGGGTTGGCCAAGCACATCCAGCCCATTGACTGGACAGTGGTTCGTATCGGAGGAGGGACACCCAGCTGGGCCAATCGTGGATTGGGCAATATAGAGTTGGCCATCGGGGCCTAGCTCCATACCCAGATAGCCGCGGACGTTGCTTGTAAAGAGCGCGCTGGCATCACCTGGCCCAGTCGGCGTGCCCGCTGCCAGATTAAATTGGCGGATCACGGCGTTGCCGGCAGTAGCAGGTGTGTTAGAGACATACAGCAACTGGCTGTTGGGTGAAAACTCTACCCCATAGGGGGCTGCAATGCCAGTGATTACCTGCTTGTTGGTGACCGCACCAGTGGCCGGGTTGAAATCAAAGAGAAAGACGGAGCCAGTCGGTGTATTCGCTATTGCCAAACGGGTGCCATCGGGCGAGAAATCCGCTTCGCCCGAATAGCCCGCAGCAGCACCGCCAGGGTTGGTTGTCACCGGCCCGGTAATCCCTCCACTGGTCACAGAAAAGACGTAGACCTCTGCAGTCGTACGCGAGAAGGCGACCACCCAGGCATCTACCCCATTGCTGTGGGCCACAGCAGCCAATTTCTCGGCAGCATTATTGGCGATCAACGAGATATTTTTGCTGATGACATCTCCCAGGCCTGTATCCTGGGTCATGTCTACGATGCTATAGTTGATGCCATTGTCCGGAGCAACGATTGAATCGGCAGTGAAGATATAATATTGATTCGGGTTGCCTGGCATCGGGAAGATGACGCCGGATTGGGTAGAGGATGGATCGCCGAACAAGCCGGTGCCATTGGGCATCGGCTGGTCATTGCGGTTCCACACTGTGATGCCATCAGTATAGAAGAGTAAGTCTCCGGCCGCGTCCGAGACAGAGGATACGCCCTCCGCGGTATCAAGGGCACTGGTTGTCGGCACCGGCGCGCCACTGGTAAAATCAAGCCCTGCCGCTCTGCCAAAGCGCCACTGCAAATTGATATTGCCTTCACAGATAAGATTGCTCTGCGCATGCGCAGCTTCGGGCCAGGCCACAGCGAGCAGGCCAAATAGACAGAGGCTTAAGGATAAACTCAGCCAGCGAGAAGGCAGCCAGCTACACCGACCAGACGGAACTTGCCGGGGGAGATCCGATAGGGCACGCGGCGCTTGTAAAACTTGTCGAATGAGTAACATGGAATCCTTTCCTCATAAAGCTATTTGTGGTACAGATGGCCAACTAGGGGAGCCGATATATCACTTACGGAATTAATGTTTGGCTTAGAACCGTCAGAATCTCTTTAGGACAAACGGAAGCGAGGCCTTGCCGCAAGTGGCAAAGCACAGACAGCGCGTCCGGGAGCAACAGCCATTCATGCGGCTGTTCAACCGGAATAGCACGCTAAAATTTTGCCCCAAATCGGTCGTGGCCACTCCGAGAGCAGTTGGCTCCACAGCGTGCAGCCGATATTCGGGTTGGTTTCCAGGCAGTAACAGCGATCGATAGGCATGTCCTTATGAATGGTAAGGGTTGATCCAGGACCGGGGGAGCGAGCAGATGGGGGAAGTGCTGCGCGATAAATATTGTTGCCAGTTTACGATAAGCTGACGAACAATTTGTCTATAGCATATAAGAAAGGTGGGTGTTGGCGCATGGGGCATAAGGCGTAACTTGCTTATCAACTTTTTGCTACATAATTCCAACGATTATTGGGGCAACGCGTGACAAAATGACGAGAAAATTTGCAGGGTGGTACTAAGGCAAGGGGATTTGAAGGAGACGGTGCTGGTTGGGTGGAGGCAGACTTGACGCGCTGGGGGGAGGCGTGCTGGCTTAGGCGGCTGGGCAGCTTTTTTGCTGAAGATTGAGCCCGCAAGGAGATGCCGGCATCCTTTTTGTCACGAATGACACGAATCAGCTTCAGCGAATGACCTACTTCGTGCTGATGGGTGTGACTCGTGACAAAGGTCGGTTCTGGGGCTAGGGGCTAACCCCTCAGGGCGCGGCTGATTATTTGCCCCCGGTCACGTCGATAAAGGTGCCGGTCGAATAGGAGGCTTCGGCTGAAAGCAACCACAAGATCGCTCGGGCGGCCTCCTCGGCCTGCCCGCCGCGGCGCATCGGGATCGCGGCCTTCACCCGTTCGATCCGATTGGGCTCCCCACCGCTGGCATGAATATCGGTATAGATGAAGGCCGGGCGCACGCCATTGACCCGAATGCCTTCGGCGGCCACTTCCTGGGCCAGGCCGATGGTGAAGGTATCGATTGCACCTTTGGAGGCGGCATAATCGACATATTCACCCGGCGCGCCCAAGCGAGCCGCTACCGAAGAGACATTGACAATCGCGCCGCCCCGCCCGCCGCTTTTGGTGGACATCCGCCGAATTGCTGCGCGTGCGCACAAAAAGCAACTCACAATATTGGCCGAGAAAATGCGGTGCAGGCGCGCGGCATCCATCTGGTCGACCCGCATTTGGTGCTCCAGGATCCCCGCGTTGTTGACCAGCGCGGTCACAGGGCCCAGCGTCGCGTCGATGGTGGCGAAGAGCCGCAACACCTCGGCTTCGTCACTCACATCCGCGGCCACGGCCATGGCCTGCCCGCCAGCCTGACGGATCGCTGCTACAACCGCGTCGGCCGCGGCTTGGTTCACGCGATAATTGACACAGACCGCATAGCCCCGGGCCGCGGCCAGCCGAGCCGTTGCCGCGCCAATGCCCCGGCTGGCACCAGTCACCAAAAGTATCTCTCTCATGGGGTTCGCCTCCTGTTCAATGTTGGATTTCTGCGGGGGAGATCATGCCAAAGGCGTTCCGCACTGTCAAGCGCAAACGCTGAATCCAACTGAGGGCACTCAACCAGGGCCTCTGAGGCGCTGCCTGAGCCACCCCATTTTCTATTGGCTTTCTGGGGGCGGAGGATGGCCATGGATGTGACTTTTTTGGGGCCATTTTTCCCATTCTGGGCCCAATTTGCTACTTGACGCCCGCTGTAGAGCATGGTATACTTTAGACAAGCAAAGTGCCATAAGTTGGCACTTTCTGCATTTGCTGTCTGTATCGCAGGCCCTGATGTAGCCTCCCATATCTGACGGGGCAGACGGATAGACAGCAACATTGTTTTGTACACAGCATAGCTTACAAAGGAGTCTACTTATCGGTAATAATGCACCTAGCAGAATGATGCGCCCACAGCGACCTAATAATCGTGATCGGTATGGCCGCCAGGACCGGTACAATGCCCGCCCGGACGACACTCGGATCAATACCGAAATTCGTGCGCGGGAAGTGCGCGTGATCGATGCAGATGGTCAGCAATTGGGGATTCTGCCAATTCGTGATGCGCTCACCCTTGCGGGTGAAAAAGAGCTCGATCTGGTCGAGGTTGCGCCTAACGCAACGCCGCCGGTTTGTCGGTTGATGAACTATGGCAAATATCTGTACGAGAAGCAGAAGCGCGAACGCGAATCTCGCAAAGCGCATAAGCAGATCGAAGTCAAAGAATTGCAGATGGGGCCCAAGACCGACGAACACGACATTCAGGTGATCATCACGCGCATTCGCAAGTTCGCCAAAGAGGGGGCGAAAATTCGTGTCCGGGTGAAGTTTAAGGGACGCGAAATTTACCACCCGGAAGTGGCGCAAAACTTGTTGCAGCGGGTTGCGACTGATGTTGCCGATGTGGCGAACGTCGAGTCGATGCCGGCATTTGACGGCAAAAGTATGATCATGATTCTGACCCCAATCGTTACTCCTGCGAGTTCGTGATAGGGCGATGTCGTTGCACGAGTAATTTTAGTCAGTATGTGGGCTGGAACAGTGAAGTAGTTGCATCCCTGTTTAATTCTGCGCGAAGGTTTGTCCACTGGGACAGCCATTACCGTTGGTAGGGGTTCATTCGTCAGAGAGCGGGCTTCATGCCCGTTTTTCTATGTCTGCCAGCAGGAAGCTGTAGTTGTTGTCGTTGTTTGAATTCAAGGTTGCCCATACGGAGCAACTCGCTTCAAACCGAGCGAAGATAGGAGGCGTAATGCCTAAGCAAAAAACCCATAAAGGGACAGCCAAGCGGTTTCGGGTCACCAAAAATGGTAAACTCATGCGGATGAAGATTGGCCGCAGCCATCTCCGGCGCAAGAAGAGTTCCTCACTCAATAGCGATTTTCGCCATGCAGTTCCGAGTGAACATAAGGCTACCATTAAAATGGTTCAAACCCTCGCTGGCGCGGCTGTTCAGTAAGGAACTGGCTCGTTGCTGGGCGTCAACCAGATTGGCCGACGTACCCAGTCGTGAGTCTCTGTTGTCCATGTTGTTTTTCACCAGCACGTGACGGGCCCAAAGTGAAGCGACCCCCTGGTCGGTTCCGCCCCCACGGAAGGAGCAAATTCGATGCCTCGTTCAAGACCGAAGGTCTATGCCCATCGTCGGCATAAAAAAGTGTTGAAATTTACCAAAGGCCAAGTTGGCTCAAAGCATCTGCTTTTCCGCCGCGCCAACGAAGCCATGCTGAAGTCGCTCTTCTATGCCTATCGCGACCGGCGCAACCGCAAGCGTGATTTTCGCGCCTTGTGGATTGCCCGCATCAATGCAGGTGCCCGGTTGAATGGCCTCAACTACAGCCAATTCATTCATGGTCTCAGGCAGGCGGCCGTCCAGGTTGACCGCAAAGTGCTTGCGCATCTGGCCGTCCGCGATGCGGTGGCCTTTAGCAAGCTGACGGAGCTAGCCAAGGCCCAACTGCATTAAGCGTCTATCCGTACCTTCTGCGCTGCTCCAGGCTGGTGACCCAGTTTCGAGGGGCGCACGCCGTTTACGGATAGATTCTAGTCGGTTTCTCGGTAGGGTTGCGGCCTCTGAGCAGTGCCTCGGTTGGCGGCAGACCTGCCAGAAACTTGTTCCCTAACCAGTCTGGCAGACGTAAAAGGGCAGGAGTCGCTTGACTCTTGCCTTTTTGTTTCAGGCTATCTTTATGAGTACTGGTAGCGTATGCTGATCACCAGCAGCGAGAATGCTCGCATCAAAGCGGCGCGTAAATTGCAACAGAAGCGGCACCGGCTTGCCAATCGGCAGATCCTGCTGGAAGGTGTGCGGCTGATCGCCGATGCTTTTCAGAGTGGCTATCGGCCAGAGCCGCTCTTTTATCTGCCGGAACTGGCCAGCGCCCACTCGCCCACGGCCCAGTTGCTGGCCGACCTGGACGCGGCTGGGGTGGAGTGTCTGGCCTGTAGCGCCGCAGCTTTTGCCACGCTGACTGAAACGGTAAACCCGCAAGGCGTGGTGGCTGTGGTCCCGTTGCCTGCCTTGACAGCCCCGCGCAACCCGCAGCTCACCCTATTGTTGGATCAAGTGCGCGAGCCCGGGAACGCGGGGACACTGGTACGCACCGCGGAAGCTGCCGGGGTCGATTGGGTGATTGCCGCGCCGGGCACGGTGGATCTTTTTAACGAGAAGGTGCTGCGCGCGGGGATGGGCGTCCATTTTCGGTTGCCGATGGTCACCTGTAGCGATTGGGCGCAAGTCGTGCAGGCCCTCCCTGCCGGGCATCCGCTCTACCTGGCCGATGCCCACGCCGACCTGGTGTATGATCACGTGGATTGGTGCTCGCCCGCGGTCCTGGTGATCGGCGGCGAGGCCAGCGGCGCGAGTATTGCGGCGCAGGCGCGGGCCACCCCGATCTCTATCCCCATGGCGGGGCGCACCGAGTCGTTAAACGCGGCTGTAGCTGGCGGGGTCATCCTGTTTGAAGCGGCACGCCAGCGCCGAGTTTCCAGGAACCCGGGCGCGGTCTGAGCGAGGAAGCCCAGAGCCAGCCCAGAATTGCACCTGCCTGTGTGCAGCTTTGATCCGGCTTGTCTGGCCGGGTTGCCGTGGATGAGCCCCAGTTGATTGACAGACAGGCGGCTTCAGGGTAAGATAAGGTACCCCGTAAGCTGGACTCTGGTTGACCGCTTCCGATTGCTATCGTGTCTAGCCAATTCTGGCCCGAGCATTCGCCAGTCAGAAACTACCTCAAGGGCGCATACACATGGAATCGCAGCTTCTTTGGTTTCTACTCGCTGGATTTATCCTCGGCTTTGCTGCTTCAACCCTCTGGGAATGGCTCTATTTTCGGGGGCGTCGTTTGGCCGCGATTGCTGATCCGCCCCAGCCCGCCGAGCCACGCGATGAAGTGGTGCCGCGTTACGAATCGGCCCGAACCTCGCCCGCCCCGCCCGAGACCAGCTACCGCAGCCCCGCAGTCTTTTTAGAGGGCGAGCAACCGCGTGGCGAATCTCATTCCCCCAGCGAACCGGCCTCGTACGAGCCATTGCAGCCCGCGCCCGTGACGGCGCAGACATCAACCGCGCCGAGTGAAGCGCAGGGGAGCGAACCCGCATGAGTCAACCACCCGGCCCCCCCTATTTCGAACGGGATATCGACCTCGGAAAGTTATTGCTGTTGAGCATTCTTTTTGGGGGATTGCTGCTGTGGGCCCTGCTGGAGGGGAGTGGCGAGCGCACGAGTGGCCTGTCGACCCTGCTGATTTTTGCGGCGCCCACACTTCTGTGATACAATTTGGCTCATCTGGGCTCCTAGCTCAATTGGCAGAGCAACGGCCTTTTAAGCCGTGGGTTCTGGGTT
>CAZIRP010000138.1:0-10234 GCA_964541665.1 uncultured Caldilineaceae bacterium
TGATGTCCATGTCGTACTCGCGCTCGAGCCGCTCCTGGACGATCTCCATGTGAAACAGGCCCAGAAAGCCCAGGCGAAAGCCAAAACCAAGCGCCTGGCTGGTTTCAGCCTCATAGACCAGCGCGGCGTCGTTGAGCTGCAACTTTTCCAGCGCATCGCGCAGATCGACATAATCTTCCGGGCTGGTGGGGTACAGACCGGCAAAGACCATCGGCTTCATCGGTTGGTAGCCGGGTAACAGATCTTTGGCGGGCGCCGCGGCCAGGGTGATCGTGTCGCCCACGTCGAGATCCTGGATCGTCTTGAGGCCTGTGGCGATGTAGCCGACCTGCCCGGCGTGCAACTCGCTCACCGGCAACATGCTCGGTGTCAGCACCCCGATCTCCAGCGGTTCGATCACCTTTTTGTTGGTCATGGCCAGCAGATCGGGCTCGCCCTGGATGCGGCCATCCACCACGCGGATGTAGGCGATCACCCCTTTGTAGGCATCGTATTGACAATCGAATACCAGGGCGCGCAGCGGTGCGTCCAGATCGCCCTTGGGGGGCGGCACTTCGCGGATCACCTGTTCGAGGACTGCTTCAACATTGATGCCCGACTTGGCGCTGATGCGCGGAATATCTTCGGCGGGCACAGCCAGCAAATCTTCGATCTCTTGCGAGATCTCGTCGGGGATGGCCGCGGGCAAGTCGATCTTGTTGAGCACGGGCATAATCGCCAGATCCAGCTCGAGCGCGGCAAAGAGATGGGCCATGGTCTGGGCCTGGATGCCCTGCGAGGCATCGACGACCAAAACGGCCCCTTCGCACGCCTGCAAGGCCCGTTTGACTTCGTAGCTAAAATCCACATGACCCGGTGTGTCGATCAGGTTGATCTCGTACTCTTCGCCATTCAGCGGGTAGATCATGCGCACCGCGCTGGCTTTGATCGTCACCCCTTTTTCGCGTTCGAGATCCATCGAGTCGAGCAGCTGCTCTTTCATCTCGCGCGCGGTGACGGTGCCGGTCATTTGGATCAACCGGTCGGCCAGTGTACTTTTCCCATGGTCAATATGGGCAATAATTGATATATTCCGAATGTTCTGTAGCTTCATAGTGGTATTATATCACGAATGATAAGTCCGGAGTCCAAAGTCCGGAGTCCGAAGTTCAATGTCTGGAGTCCAAAGTCTGGAGTCCGGAGTCCAAAGTCCGGACTCAGGACTCACGACTCAGGACTCAGGACTCACGACTCAGGACTCAGGACTCAGGACTCACGACTCAGGACTCACGACTCACGACTCCGGACTCACTCCCAACTTTTGTCCAGCCGCCCCACCACGACTTCATCAACATAGCACCAGACCCAATCTTCGCCGCGCTCGAACGATTGCACAAGCGGGTGACCGGTGGCGTGGAAATGTTTGGTGGCATGTTTGTTAGGCGACGAATCGCAACAACCGACATGGCCGCAGATCAGGCAGATGCGCAAATGGACCCAAAAATCACCACTCTTGAGGCATTCTTCGCAACCATTCGCACTCGGCGTGACATCCTCGATCAATTCGACATGTTGGCAACTCATCTGGGTTTCTCCTGTTGAATAGGCAAACGGACGATAAAACGGGTAGAGCCGGGCGTGGATTCAGCCACAATTGTGCCCCCATGTTGCTGCACAACTCGATAGCAAATCTCTAGCCCCAGGCCGGTACCGGTACCGATCGCTTTGGTGGTAAAAAATGGCTCGAAGAGATGGGGCAATTGATCCGCCGGAATACCGGGCCCAGCGTCGCGCACTTCGACCATCACGACGTTGAGCTCGCAGCGCGTGATCAGCCAGATCGTCCCGTTGCCGGCTTGCGCGTCGATCGCATTGTCGATCAGGTTGGTCCACACCTGGTTGAGCTCCCCACCGCGGCCCCAGATTTTGGGCAGCATCGGGTCATATTCGCGCACCACACGGATATTCTTCAGCTTGTGTTTGAGCACCAGGAGCGTATTTTCCAGATCGCGGTGGAGATCCACCTCGTGCCAGGTGCCTTGATCCATATAGGTGTACGACTTGATCGCGCCCACGAGATCCGAAATGCGCCGGGTGCCCTGGGTGATCTCATCGAGCAGGCTTGAGACCGCCAGCGATTCGTTGAGCCAGGCGAGCACGCGCGTGCGGCACGCCGGTTCAACTGGGTCGAGCAGCGTCTGCAACTCGTCGATGGTGAGGCGTGCGGCAACAAAATTGGCGACCATGTCCCACCCATTTTCGATTGCCTGACTCTCCAACCACTCGCCCGCCTCCTCTTCACGATCACTCTGTTCCAGCGTGGAAAGTGGCGGGTTGTCGAGCATACGGGCTTCAGCGCTGCTGGCAAACTCGGCCAGCTCGGTCAATTGGGCTTCGCTCAAGCCGATGGAATTGAGCCAGATGGTGCTGGCCTGAAAATGGGGCAACAAGGTACGCAACGAACTGGCCGCGCGCTGCGTGGCTGCCGCGGGGTTGTTCAATTCATGCGCCAACCCAGCCGAGAGTTTGCCCAGCGCGGCCATCTTTTCTTGCTGCGTGGTCTGTGTGGCGAGAATTTGTAACCGTTCGGCAGCCGTGCGCAAAATTTTGAGCCCAACGCTCGGGCAATGGGTGAAAATCCCCAAAAAGGCCGGTAATTCAAAGATCATCAACCGGCTGGGCACAATGGCCTGCGCTGTGAAATCGGCACGCGTCCCGCTCAGGAGAAAGATCTCCCCACCCATCACGCCGGGCGGGGTAGTGCCCAACACAATCTGTTCTTCTGCGCGCGCTTGTGTGATCTGCAACTCGCCTTCGAGGACGACATAAAAGTGGCGCACATGGTCCCCCTCGCGCCAGAAATAGTCGCCGGGTTGCAGGCTGGTCTCGTGGCTGTTGTCGAGCAACCATTGCAATTCGTCATCGGTCGCGTCGAGAAAGAGCGGGAGCTTGTGGAGGGTGAGCATCAGCGTCCCTCACTGAGAAATTGATGCACGAACTGCACGGCGATCGAGCCTTCGCCCACTGCCGAGGCCACCCGCTTGACCGAATTGGCGCGCACGTCGCCGACCACAAAGACGCCGGGTATGCTGCTTTCGAACAGATAGGGTTCACGCGTCAATGGCCAATCTTTGGGCAATTGGCCATTTTCAAGCAGTTGTGGCCCAGTTAAGATAAAGCCGAAGCGGTCGCGTTTGACCAAACCTGCCAGCCATTCGGTCTGGGGCTCGGCCCCGGTGAAGACAAAGAGCGCCGCGGCGGGTAGATTTTCTTCGGTCCCACTCGTTCGCTCGGTGATGGTGAGCGACTCCAAATGGTCGTCGCCATGAGCCGCGGCCACTTCCCAGCCCAGCCGCACGTCGATCGCTGGCGTTTGTTCGATGCGCTCCACCAGGTATTGCGACATTTTCGCGCCCAGTGAATTGCCGCGCACCACCATGGTCACTTGTTTGGCAAAGTCTGCCAGATAGAGCGCAGCCTGGCCCGCGGAATTGCCCGCGCCCACAATGAAAACGGGTTGGTCGCGGCACGAAACCGCCTCGGTGGTCGAGGCCCCGTAATAGATGCCCGCGCCGGTCAACTGGTCGGCTCCCGGCACGCCCAATTGGCGATAACTGAGCCCGACCGCCACGATCAGGCTGTGGCAGGCAAGCTCACGGCCATCGGCCAAAGTCAGCACCCGATAGGGCCCATCCAACTTGAGGTGCTCCACCTGTTGCGGGGTGAGGATCTCCACGCCAAAGCGGGTGGCTTGGGCCACGGCCCGGCGAGCCAATTCACCGCCGCTGATGCCCGAAGGGAAACCGAGATAATTCTCGATGCGTGAACTGGTGCCTGCTTGCCCGCCCGGTGCAGCCCGTTCGATCAACACCGTGCGCAGACCTTCGGAGGCGGCATAGACAGCAGCTGCCAACCCGGCGGGACCGCCGCCCACAATCGCCAGATCGTAAAATGGCTGGGTGGCTTCGGTGCGCAAGCCAATTGCCTGGGCTACGGTGGCCACCGACGGCGCGTGCAACCGTTCGCCATCGGTCAGCACAACCAGCGGCAATTCAGCGTTCTGGTCGCCCTCCTGGTCGAGCAATTGTTGCGCAGCAGGATCCAGTTCAATGTCGAGATAGTGATAGGGGATGTGGTTGCGGGCCAGAAAATCTTTGACGCTGTGGGTGGGCGGCGACCACCGGTGCCCAACGATGCGGATGCCCTCGAAGGGGGGGCGATAATTGCCGCGCCAATCGGTGAGCAGATCATCGAGCACCGGGTAGAGCTTCTCTTCGGGCGGATCCCACGGTTTGAGCAGATAATAGTTGATGCCCGCTTCGTTGATGGCCGCAATGGCCGCCTGCGTATCGGCGTAAGCTGTGAGCAAAACCCGGCAGGCATCCGGGTAGAGTTTCTGGGCCGCGGTCATAAACTCGACCCCACTCATCTGGGGCATCCGTTGGTCGACCAAAAAGAGCGCAACCGGTTCTTGCCGCCGCTGCAATTCATGCAACGCGGTCAGACCCTCGGCACCCGATGATGCGCGCAGAATGCGATATTCGGTGGCGTAGCGGCTGCGCAGGTCGCGCACAACCGCGCGCAAGACATCGGCATCATCATCAACGGCAAAAATGACTGGTTTGGCCATAATTTATCTGCTACTCCCCATTCGTCGTTTAGCCGCTCTTCACGGCTAAACGATCATGCAAAAAGTCATTGAGTTGCATTCGGGGTACGGAATTGCCTGGGAATCCACAGATTTTCAAGATGACACAGATTTTTGGTTTGTCGTCTGGAGAATCTGCGCGAATCTGCATACTCTGTGGATGGGATTTTGAAACAATTTCTCTGCTTTACTTCATAAGCAGTTTCTTGGTTGTGCTAGACGCGCGGGCGGAAATAGTCGATCGTACTGGCCAGCCCATCGGCCAGCGAGACTTTGGGCTCCCAATCCAAAATCCGCCGCGCTTTGCTGATATCGGGCTGGCGCTGGCGTGGATCATCCACCGGCAGCGGCTTGTGACGAATCCCCGCCTGGTTGCCGGTGAGTTCGTTGATGCGTGTGGCAAATTCGCCAATCGTCAACTCGGCAGGGTTGCCAATGTTGACCGGTTCGACCTCGCTGCTCATCAGGAGCCGATAGATGCCATCGATCAGGTCGCTGACATAACAGAAGCTGCGTGTCTGTTTGCCATCGCCATAGACGGTCAACGCTTCGCCACGCAATGCCTGGGCAATAAAGTTGGGCACCACCCGGCCATCACTGAGCCGCATCCGCGGGCCGTAGGTGTTGAAGATGCGCACGATGCGAATATCAACCCCGTGGCTGCGATGATAGGCCATGGTCATTGCCTCGCTGAATCGTTTGGCTTCATCATACACCCCGCGCGGGCCCAGCGGGTTGACATTGCCCCAATACTCTTCGCGCTGCGGGTGCACGAGTGGATCGCCATAGACTTCGCTGGTGCTGGCGAGCAGAAAGCGTGCGCCTTTGCTCAAGGCCAACCCCAACGTGTTGTGGGTGCCCAGGCTCCCCACTTTCAGGGTCTGGATGGGCAGCTCCAGATAATCGACCGGACTGGCCGGACTAGCGAAGTGCAAAATGGCGTCCAGCGGCCCTTTGAGGTATATATAGTTGGTGACATTGTGATGGATAAAGTGAAAGTTCCGATTCCCGGCCAAATGGGCGATATTGTCCGTGTTGCCGGTAATCAAATTGTCCATGGCGATCACATCATGACCTTCGGCCAGGAGGCGATCACAAAGGTGGCTGCCCAGAAACCCGGCTCCACCGGTTACTAAAACACGCATATTGGGTTGTCCTTTCGCGATCCAGTTGTTCAAATTTGGATAGCCAAGAATGAGTGGGTTTCAAAAGCACTCATCCTGATGCGAGTCCTTCGCTATGCTCTGTTTTACCCTAAAAAGGCATCGCTTGTCACATATCGCTGGTCATCGTTTTAGCACTGAACAATCATAAAGCACTCGGTGCGGGTTGCGGCTGCAAGCTGAGTCTGGACCCTGCACCGAGCCACGAGTCGCCGATATCCTATGTACCCTAGTTTACCCTTTGGCCCACTCTCCTTGCCCACCGGCCCATTTGTCGTTTTGCTCGCGATCATGCTGGGGTTAGAGATGGCGGGGCGTTTTGGCCGCCGCCTGGGCCTCACCACCGATGATGTCTGGAATACCGGGCTGTTGGCGCTGCTGGCGGGCTTGCTCGTTGCCCGCCTGTGGAATGTGATCGAATTCTGGCCGGTCTATGCGGACGATCCGGGCCTGATTTTGAGTTTGCGCCCGAGCGGTTTTGTCTTTTGGCCTGGGGTGATCGCCGCCGCCGCCGCTGCCTATTTCAACCTGCTGCGCCACGCGTTGGATCCTGTGCGGGTGGTCGCCGCGCTCGCGGTGGGCGGTGTGGCCGCGGGCATTGTCCTCAGCGCGGGCTCGTACCTCACCGGCAGCCAGATCGGCAGCCTGACAAATGGGCCGTGGGCGCTGCCCTATTTCGGCGAGATGCGCCATCCCGTTGCGCTCTACGAAGCCACCAGCCTGTGGTTGCTCTTTGTGATGCTGTGGGTTCGCTGGCGCGAGGCCCCGCCGCTGCGCACGATCCTCTTTGCCGGGCTGGGCTATTGCCTGGTGCGCCTGGTGGTCGTCGCCTTTGTCGATGAGCCTGTGCTGCTCGGCACCTTCCGCCGCGATCAAGTGTGGGCGTTGATCGGCGCGCTCGCCTTTAGTTTGGGGCTGGCCCGCACCAGCCCGCGGCCACCCGTTATCCAGCAATAATTTGTCATCGGGTAGGAAGCGGCGTTATACTCGTACTCAATTTCTGCGGAACTTGCGCAAGCCTTGACGAAAGACTGTTGGTGGACAAGCTTGTTCCTCCTGATAGTATCCGGCGCGCGTAAGTTATGGGATGGTTGCGCTTATTCACTGGCCTCGAATCTGCGTGCCTGTTTTGATTGCCAAAGGAGCCACTCGTTGTCTGCTCAACCCGATATTCTCTTTCTCGTGCTGGACACCCAGCGTGCCGATCGCCTCTCCTGTTATGGGTACGAACGGCCAACTTCACCCCATTTGGATGCTTTGGCCGCCGATGCTACGCTCTTTCGTCATGCTTATTCATCCGCACAGTGGACGGTGCCCTCGCACACGTCGATGTTCACTGGGCTCTACCCTGCTTTCCACCGGACGCAACAATCGTTCTCGGTGGTGCCGGATGAGCTGCCTGTTCTGGCCGAACGCTTGTCGGCTGGTGGCTACTACACCGCGGCCTTTTGCAACAATCCTCTGGTCGGGGTGGTCAACAATGGTCTGCGGCGCGGCTTTTACAGCTTTCTCAATTACAGCGGTCTGTTGACCTCTCGCCCCAACCAGGCGGGCAAACCTGTAACCTTGTTTGGCCGCTACCGCCAATATTTCAAGCGCATGACCGCTGGGATTCTGCGCCATATGCAAGATTCGTTCGCCCGGTCGGATGCCCTGCTCGAATTTGCCATGACGCCGCTGATGTTGCCGATCTGGCAGACCGCGCTCAGCTTCAAGGGGAACACAGGGCGCTCGCTCAACGATGCGGCCCGGCTCTTTATCGAACGCAAAGGGGTGCGCCGCGACCAGCCGATCTTCAGCTTTATCAACCTGATGGGCACGCACATGCCGTTTCACCCGCATCGCCGCCAACTGGAGCGCTTTGCCCCGCAAATGTTACGCGATGCGAATGCCCGTCGGTTTATCCGCCGCTTTAATCACGATGTCTTTGGCTGGTTTGCCCCCTTGGTCAACGACATGAACCCGGAGCAACAAGCGCTCCTGGATGGCTGTTATGATGCTGAAGTGGCGACCCAGGACGAACAATTGGGCACCTTCTTTGAGAAATTGCGGACGAGTGGCGCGCTGGATCGCACCCTGGTCGTCATCTGTGCCGATCATGGGGATCACCTCGGTGAGCACCACTTTATTGGTCATAGTGTTTCGGCCTATGATGTGCTGTTGCATGTGCCGCTGATCATTCGTGACCCCAGCGGGGCCTTGCCCCGGGCCAGCGAACGCCATGACTTTGTCTCGACCCGGCGGCTCTTCCACACAGTGTTGACCGCGGCTGGGCTGGCCGAAAGCCAGGAGCAGCGCTATACGCTGGCGCAAGAGCCCACGCATGATCCCGACCATGGTGTGGTCTTTGCCGAGACAACCACGCCGCAAAATGTCTTGAACCTCATGCTCAAACACAAGCCGGAATTGGTGAGCGAGCGCCGGTGCGATCAACCTCGGCGTGTGGTCTGGCGCACCCCGTATAAGCTGATCGAGACCGGGGAAGATGGGCTTGAACTCTACGACGTGATTGCCGACCCGGGCGAAACCCAAAACCTGTACACCCAATATCCCGAAGTCGTCCAGGAATTGCAAGACGAATTGCGCGCGTACCAGCGCCAGGCCGAGAATGCCGGCGCGGTGACGGAACGCATTGCCCCGCAGAATGATCCGCAATTGCAGCGCCGGTTGCGTGCATTGGGCTATTTGGAATAGACGCTTCCTGGAAACCAGATCGCTTTGCAGTCGTAGACAGATGCCGCTGGCATGACCAGTTCGACCGCTGGTTGAACAGAGAACCGAAAGTAAGGGAATTATGTATCCACCTGTGGATCCGGTGATTTTTCAGATTGGCCCGCTGGCTATGCGCTGGTATGGCATTTTGGTTGTGTCGGGTATCCTCATTGCCGCGGCGGTGGCCAGCCGCTATGTGCGCGACCGCGGCTACGACGGCGAGGCTGTCTGGGACATGCTAATTTGGGTGATGATTCCCGGTTTTATTGGGGCACGCCTCTACTATGTCTTTATCCAATCCCCGCGCGGCCCCAACGGGCTCAATTACTATCTGGAGAATCCACTCGCGATCCTGCAGATCTGGACCGGGGGAATCCACATCTATGGCGCGTTGATCTTTGGCACGCTGGCGCTGCTGATCTATGCACGGCTGCGCAAATTGCCGCTGTTGGTCTATTTGGATGGCGTTGGGTTGGGGATGCCACTCGGGCAAGCGGTTGGGCGCTGGGCAAATTTTATCAACCAGGAATTGTATGGCCCGCCAACTACCTTGCCCTGGGGCTTGCGCATCGACCCACAACATCGCATCGCCGCGTATGTGGACCTGCCCGAAAGTGTCCGCTTTCACCCGCTCTTCCTCTACGAATCGCTGTGGAATTTCCTGGGGTTTGGCATCCTCTTTTGGATCTCACGGCGCTTTGCCGACCGGCTATTGCCCGGCGATCTGGCCCTGCTCTACTTTATTTGGTATCCGCTGGGGCGCTTCTGTATTGAATTTATTCGCACTGACTCGTGGTTCTTCCCCGGCACACCCTTCAACATGGTGCATGTGCTCTCTGCCCTGGCGATCCTGGTGTCGATCGCGATCCTGATTGTGCGCCACCGCCGCCATACCCCGAACCACGACCTGGCCGGCCGCTCAGCCGCGTAAGCAACCCAGCCCCAGAAGTCAGGCTCCTGCGAGTGCGAGAAGCCTGACTTCCGGACAGGACTAACCGACCAGCCGCCGTCGTCCCAGCCAGGCCAGCCCAACCGCCAGGCCGAGCGGCGCACTGCCCAGGCAGTTCAGGCCAAACCCGGTTGAGGATGCCGGGGTAGCTGTTGGCGACTCGTCAGCAGGCTCTGCAACGGTCGGTTCCGCAGGGGCGGTCGTTGCAGCCTCGACAGGAGCCGGCGGGGCTGCTGCCTCCTCACTGCTGGTGAGTGCTGCGCTCTCCGTGATCGAGTCTGTCGCCGTGATTGGCTCCTCATCGATGGCTGCCGTCGCGGCAGAAGCCACTGTGAAGCGAAACTCTCCCTCGCCCTCGTGCCCATCTTCCGCGGAAAGCGAGAACCAGCGGACCGTATACTCACCATCCGCCAGTGCAGGCTGCAGCGAGACGCTCAGCAAGCGCCGGTTGTCATCGTCGATCACGGGGTCATCCAGATCAACCCGCGCCCCGGCAGCATCATAGACTTCGATGCGGTTCATGCCCTCGCGGCGAAAGAGATCCTGTGTGAAGGTGATCTGGACCTGCTCTGGTGGCACAACCACCAAAGCGTCCGCTGGCGGTTCGGATTCTCCCGCCTCGGCGTGGGCCAGCACGGGTTGCCAGGGCAACGCAATTGCCAACAGCGCAACCGCGCAAATCGACCAACTGCGTACCCAGTTCTGCAAGATCTTCATTTAGCCTCCGTTTTCAGCCGACTCCTCATCCTCATCGCCCTGGCTGTGGTCGTCCTCGCCAGCTTC
>CAZIRP010000139.1:0-10136 GCA_964541665.1 uncultured Caldilineaceae bacterium
CAAATTGCCATTTTGTGTCCCCGTAGCTCAGTGGATAGAGCGCTTGGTTGCGGACCAAGAGGTCAGAGGTTCAAGTCCTCTCGGGGATACCACAAACGAAAAAGTCAGTAGAAACAAAGACCGCTTGTGCAGGAATACTCCTGTACAGGCGGTCTTTTGTATTGTCCCGGCATGGGCGATAACTTTAGTTTGATATGCGCTTGATCTTCAGGTATTCTATTACAGACAAGCATGCTTGTGTGCGCCAAAATAGCCTCAATGTACAACTGCATACCTGGGCATAACGGAGATGTTGACCACCAGACTTTGCGCCGCGAGGTTGTCACAGCTACGTGGTTTTGTTATACAGACCAGGCGTCTTTGATGGCGAGGTTGCTGTTGCATTCACCGAAGAGTTTTTGTACATTCCATAAATGAATTTGCGCTCTTCATGCGGCACGTTACTCGCGTGCTGCCATGTCAATAGGAGAAACGTCATGAGAAGATTTGATGGGAAGACTGTTATTGTTACGGGTGGAGCGTCGGGCTTGGGGTTGGCCGCGGCAAAGCGAATGGCTGAAGAAGGTGCGAACCTCGTTCTGGTCGACTTGAAAGCGGAAGCGCTTGAAGCGGCCCGGGGTGAGATGCCGGAAGGGGCCAACATTACCACTGTGGCTGCGGATGTTTCCGACCTCGAGCAGGTGAAGCTCTACGTCCGCAAAGCCCTGGATGCGTATGGCAGAATCGACGGATTCTTCAACAATGCCGGTATCGAGGGAAAGCAGAATTTGACCGAGGAATTTGGCAAGGAGGAATTTAACAAGGTCGTCGCTGTCAATCTGAACGGTGTTTTCTTCGGCATGGCTGAAGTACTCAAGGTGATGCGAGCGCAGGGTTCAGGCGCAATTGTCAACACCGCTTCCGTGGGTGGGATCCGCGGCGTCGGCAACCAGTCTGGCTATGCCGCGAGCAAGCACGGTGTCGTTGGCCTGACCCGCAACAGCGCCGTCGAATATGGGCAATATGGCGTTCAGATCAACGCGATTGCGCCGGGCGCGATCATGACGCCGATGGTAGAAGGTTCACTGCGCCAGATGGCCGGCGATAATTGGGAAGAAGTTGGCAAGCAATTTGTCGAGCCCAACCCGATGAAGCGCTTTGGGAAACCAGAGGAAGTAGCCGCGCTCGTCGCCTTCCTGCTTTCTGGCGAGGCGGGGTTCATCAATGGCGCGGTCATCACGATCGATGGTGGCCAATCGTATCGTTATTGATGAGTCCGTAGCAGTGAATATCGTCAATTTTGCATAGCAAATGATGGTGAATCTGTGTCATCTGCGGATGGGCTTTTGAAAAGATTTCCGAGTTTCGGTTAGCATCATCGCCCGTGATACTCGGTTAAAGAACAATCTCTAATGCCAGAGGTGGCGAGCAGTGAAAGCTGCATGTCACCTCTTTTTTGTTGGCCAGTGCAGCAGTCTCGAAGATCTCTGCGCCACACTGGTTTGACTTCCGGGCTGGCCCGCAAAATTGCTCGATCTTTTTGACGAAAGCAGCCAAGTTCGTTATGCTGTCGGCGCTGTGTCGTGCATAGATACAGCTGTTTCATCTTTGCCGAACAGAAAACGGGGGCCTGCTACCATGAATGTGCTTGTGATTGGCAATGGCGGTCGTGAACATGCCATTGCCTGGAAGGTGAGCCAGTCCACAAAGGTGGATCGGCTTTTTGTCGCACCGGGAAATAGCGGCACCGCGCTTGTGCCCAAAACCGAGAATGTCAATATCGCTGTGGACAATCTATCCGCGTTGCGCGCCTTTGCGTTGGACGCACAGATCGATCTGACCATTGTCGGCCCCGAAGGTCCGCTGGTGGCGGGGATTGTGGATGACTTCCACGCGGCCGGGTTGCGCATCTTTGGGCCCAGCCGTCAAGCCGCCCAACTCGAAGGCTCCAAAGCATTCTCTAAACAATTTATGCAGCAGCACGGCATCCCCACCGCGCGGGCCGCCAGTTTTACAGACTACGAAGAGGCCGTCGACTATCTGCACACGCTGAGCGAGCCACCGGTGATCAAGGCCAGTGGGCTGGCCGCGGGCAAGGGGGTCATCCTGCCCAATACCCACGACGAAGCAGTCGCAACGCTGCGTTCGATTCTGCTGGAAGGACGTTTTGGCGCGGCTGGGGCCACGGTTTTGTTGGAAGAGCGCCTCTACGGGCCCGAGCTTTCAGTGTTGGCCTTTGCGGATGGCAAAACGCTGCGGGTGATGCCGGCCGCGCAAGACCACAAACGGCTGCTGGATGGGGATCTTGGTCCGAATACCGGCGGCATGGGTGCGTTTGCCCCGGCGCCGGTGGCGACACCAGCCTTGCTTGCACAGATCGAGCGCGAGGTGCTTGCGCCGACGCTCGCGGGGATGCAGGCAGCAGGAACGCCCTATGTCGGGGTGATCTATGCGGGTATTCTGGTCACCGCCCAGGGGCCCCAGGTGTTGGAATTTAATTGCCGCTTCGGCGACCCCGAAACCCAAGTCCTATTGCCTTTGCTGGCAAGCGACCTGGTTGAGATCATCGAGGCCTGTCTTGCTGGCACGCTGGATCAGGTCACGCCGAGCTGGCACGCCCAAGCCGCGGTCTCGGTGGTGATGGCCGCGGGTGGTTATCCCGATCAGCCGTTGACCGGGCAGACGATCCAGGGGATCACCCAAGCCGAAGCGCTGAGCTGCCAGGTCTTTCAGGCCGGAGCCCAATTGCAGGGCGGGCAGATCGTCACCGCTGGTGGGCGGGTCCTCAATGTAACCGGGCTCGGGCGCGATCTCAATGCTGCTGCGGATCAGGCCTACCGTGGGGTAGCGCAGATCAGCTTTCAGGGGGCGCAATTCCGCCGCGATATTGGCCGTGTGCTGTCCCAATCCCAAGCCGAGGTTGCCGCATGAACAGGTGGAGCGCCGAGCTGATCCTCTGGTTGCAACAAGTTCGCCCGGCGCTTGTGTTTCGTCCGCATTCGGCTGGCTGCGGCCTTGTCTCCTGTGAGTCTAGCGCATGATTACGCTTGATGGTGGTTATGGCGAAGGTGGTGGGCAGATCCTGCGTACAGCGCTCGTGTTGAGCTTGCTGACGGGTGAGCCCTTTCGCATTGATCGGATCCGCGCCAATCGAGCTGATCCCGGCTTGAAACCCCAGCACGCGCAGATCCTCAACCTGTTGCAGCAACTGGCTGATGTAGAGGTCGATACCACGCAGCCGGGTGCAGAGTCGCTCCACTTTCGCCCGGGGCGCTTGGTGAGCGGCAGCTACAGCGCCTCGATTGGCACCGCTGGTTCAATTTCGCTCGTCTTGCAAACGATCTTGCCGGTGATGCTCTTCGCGCCCGGCCCCATCGAATTGACGATCAGCGGCGGCACCGATGTGCGCGGGGGCATGTCGTTCGACTTTTGGCGCTATGTGCTCTTGCCCTTTTTACGTCCTTACGCCGAGCAGATCAAGTTGACGGTGGTCCGGCGCGGCTTTTACCCCAGAGGCGGCGGGCAGGTCATCCTGCAGGTGACCCCGTGGCTGCAACAGGCGAGTTGGCAACGCGAACATCAATACGCCCCTGCATTGACGATCCCCGAGCGGGGGCCGCTCGAACAGATTCGCCTCTATTCATTTGCCAGCCGCGATCTGCGCGACGCGCGCGTGGCAACCCGCCAGGCCGCGGCCTGTCAGAATCAGCTGCGCCAGGGGCCAGTGCAGGTCGAAGCCGCGCATGTCGAGAGCCTTTCGCCGGGTTCGGTGATCACAGCTGTGGCCGAGTATCAACAGACACGATTGGGGGTGGATAATCTGGGCGCGCGCGGGGTGGCGTCAGAGCGGGTGGGCAGCATCGCGGCCGAAGCGCTGCAACAGGAGATGGGCAGCGAAGCCACTGTAGACGAGCATACCGCGGATAATTTAATGATCTGGGTGGCCCTCTTCGGTGGATTTTATCGCTTTCGCAAACGTACAGGGCACATCGAAACCAATGCCTGGACGATCCAACAATTTTTGCCCGGGGTACTGCACCTGACGGAGACTGAAGTCGGCGGCTAAGTGGGCCGCGAGCGCAAAAGTGGATAGCGAAAGAATGGTCAAAGTCTGCTATAGTATAGGTCATTAACGATTTGTAACCACGGCCAAAACGTAGGGTTTCTGCAAGCCTGGGCAGGGAAGGAAACGGCCAGGTGAGCACTTCGCCCAAACACGCGGCAGGCAGTGCGTCGATCGTGCTTTCATCCTGTTCGCCTGAGAAATTAGTAGGTTATGACGCTACCTATCCTCATTTTGCTCTCTGTGGTTGTGATCGCAGTCATTCTCTTTGCCTTCGAGTGGGTGGCTGCTGATGTGGTTGCTCTGGGCGTTCTGATCACCCTGATTGTCACTGGCCTGATCCCCGCGGATCAGGCCTTCGCCGGTTTTGGCAGCAGCACCGTCATCACCATTATGGGGCTCTTCATTCTGACCGCAGCCCTCATCAATACTGGCGTGGTCGAAATAGCCAGCCGCGCGCTTTTACGGCGCACGGGCAGCGACAGCAACCAACTATTGTTGATGATCATGGCCAGTGTGGGGACGCTCGGTGCCTTTATGAACAATACGGCCGCGACTGCCTTGTTTCTCCCGCTGGTCCTGGGCTTGGCGCAGCGTCTGCAAGTCAGCCCTTCTCGCCTCCTCTTACCGCTGGCCTTTGCTTCGATCCTGAGTAGCTCGGTCACATTGATTAGCACCTCCACCAACATTGTTATGAGTGAATTGATGGTGGTGAATCAATTGGCCCCGCTCGGGGTTTTTGAGCTTACCCCTGTGGGTTTGCCGATCCTGTTAGCCGGGATTGCGTACATGTACTTTATTGGGCATCGCCTGATCCCCAACCGCCAGAGCGCGGCCGGTGAACATCAATTGGGGAATCGCATTTACCTCACCGAAGTGATCATCCCCCCAAATTCGAGCCTGGTGGGCAAAACATTGGCCGAATCGGGCTTGGGACGCGATCTGGATCTGCGCATTATCTGGCTGGTCCGCAACGAAAATCAATACATTATGCCCAACGCGGACAGCATTCTGTTGGCGGATGACATGCTGTTGGTGCAAGGGACCCGCAACGAGATCTTGCGCATCGACAATGTCACGGGCATCGATATCAAGGATGATATGAAGCTTTCGGATCCGCAACTGCGCGAGGCGGATCTGCACCTCGTGGAGGCGATCCTGCTGCCGCGCTCGGAACTGATTGGGCAAACCTTGGCCGAGATGCGCTTCCGCGACCAGTTCGATCTGCAAGTGTTGGCCATCTACCGGCACGGGGCAACGATTGCTCGGCGCATCAGCCAGACGCCACTCTATGTTGGCGACATTTTGTTGATCCAGGCCCGCCGCAGCCACAATCAGCTTGCCACCCTGGAAGCGAACGACACAGTGCATATTGTCAACGCGGCAGAGACGCCACAACTCAAAAGACAGCGCGCACCGATTGCGGTGGCCGCATTTGTCGGCGCGCTGATGCTGGCCGCGTTCAATCTGTTGAGCTTGCCGGTCGCAGCCTTGATCGGTGTGCTGGTCGTCTTTTTGACTGGCTGCATCAGCGTCGAAACGGCCTATCGCCAGGTCGAATGGCGGGCGTTGATTCTCATCGGCAGCATGTTATCGCTCGGCGTTGCCATGCAAGAGACTGGGACTGCTCAGTTTCTGGCCGACCAGATCGTCCATTGGCTGGGGACGACCAACCCGCTCTGGCTGTTGAGTGGCTTTTTTATGTTGACAGTTTTACTCACGCAACCGATGTCCAACCAGGCTGCGGCGATTGTGGTCGCGCCGATTGCCATCCAGACCGCCATCCAGCTTGGGTTGAATCCGCGCACCTTTGCGGTGATCATCGCCATCGCGGCCAGCACTTCGTACCTGACACCGCTTGAACCCTCTTGTCTGATGGTCTATAGTCCGGGCAATTACCGCTTTAGCGACTTTTTGAAGGTGGGGTCGCCGCTGACTCTGCTGATCTACGGGATTGCGATTACGCTCGTGCCGTTGATCTGGCCGTTCTGAATGGATTTGCGATCTGTTCATTTTGCGCTGAACAGGTATAATGCGCTCTCAACAAGCAGATGATTAGCTTGGGCGTTCTGAAGCGAGACAAGCAATGAAACGGCCCTTTTTCAACCGTTCGACGATTGCACTTTTGTTGATTGGCATTGGCCTGCTCTGCCTCTTCTTTTTTGGTGGGCGTTCGCTGCGCGCGTATCAACAAATTCGCTACATCCGCCAACAGGGGCTGGATCATGGAGTGGCTTCGGTGCGCGCCATTGCCCCGTGGATGACCATTCGCTATGTGGCGGTGGCCTATGCCGTGCCCGAAGAGTATATCTTTGCCGAGTTGGGCATCCCCTATGACCGACGCAACCGCAATGATACGCTGGGCGAGCTAAATCGCACCTACCAATTCGGGCTGGTCTCGACCGGCGAACTCGCAATTCTCCCCCGTGTCATCGAAGCGGTCGAAGCGTATCGGGCCAACCCAGTCGCCACAGGATTGGGCGACATTCGCCCGTGGATGACGATCCGCTATATTGCCAATAGTAGCGGCGTGCCCGAGGACTATTTGCTCGGCCAATTGACCTTGACCGCTGCGCCCAACCCCGCGGTGCGGCCCTTAGGCCAGTTGGCCGAAAGTTCAAATTATCCCGGCGGATTGCCCGAGCTGATCCACACCCTTCAGGCCGCGTTGCAGGCTTACGAGGAGGAGCCATGAGCTTCTCGCTCGCTGATCTGTCAAATGTGCTGCTCTCGTGGTTGTTGATCTACGGCCCGTGGGCGATCTTATTGATCCTGTTTGTGGCCGCTTTGGGGGTGCCGATTCCCGGGACGTTGGTGGTGCTGGCCGCCGGAGCATTTATCCGCCAGGAGGTGCTCAGCCTCGAATGGGTCGTGATTTGCGCGCTGTTGGGGCTCTGCCTCGGTGATATCGTCAGCTTCAGCATTGGGTACAGCGCGCATAAGTTTGTCCAACGGCGCTGGCAAACTTCCCAAACCTGGCAGCGGGCCGCCAAACAACTCACACGCCGCGGCGGCGTGGCGATCTACCTGACGCGCTGGTTGCTCACCCCATTAGCCGGGCCGGTTAATCTTGTTGCGGGCAGCACGGGGTATCCATTTTCCAGCTTCCTGCTCTTTTCGGTCAGTGGAGAATTGACTTGGCTCTTATTGTACGGCAGCCTGGGCTATGTCTTTAGCGATCAGTGGGCGACGATCAATAGCCTGCTCAGCAATTTCAGCGGGGTATTGGTTGGCCTGGTGGCCCTGGCGGTGGGCAGCTACGCGCTGCTACGGCGTTATCGGTACCAGGCGAATCTCAAAGAGCTTGGGCCACAATTTGCCAGTGACAAATAGACGATCCTGGGTCGGCGCATAGGCAATGCCGTTGAGGACATCGGCCTGCGCACGTTCTGCCGGGGTGAGCAGACCACTCAAATCGACCCAGGCCAGCACTTGCCCGGTGACCGGATCAATGCGGGCGATGCGGTCAGTCTGCCAGATGTTGGCCCAGATCTCGCCGTTGATATATTCCAGTTCGTTCAGACTGGCGACCGGCCCATTCAGATCGTATACGTCGATGCTATCGACCGGGGTAAAGGTGGTGGGGTCCCAGAAATAGATCGTGGCCGAACCATCGCTCATGATCAGGCGCTGCCCATCGTGAGTAATGCCCCAGCCCTGCGTGGGGTAAGTAAATTCAGCGAGTTGGTCGAAGGTCGCTTTGTCGTAGACAAAACCATGCTGCGACTGCCAGGTGAGCTGAATAATCTGCTCCTCCCAGACGGTGATCCCTTCGCCAAAGTATTCCGGTGCCAGGTTGATCTGTTGCAAAACCTGGCCGCTTGCCAGATCCACCCGCCGTAAACTAGAGCGGCCATTCAGACCGGTGCCCTCGTAGAGGGTGTCGCCGTCCAGGACCAACCCTTGGGTAAATGCGTTCGCATCGTGCGGGTAGGTATTGATTACTTCGTAGGTGTAGACCGGGATTTCGCCCGTTGTCGAGACAATTTCGGTCTGTGTGATGCCCAGCGCCGCGACAGGCTCGTCCATCTGGCTGGCGCTGATCACAGGAGAATCACTCACCGGGGGTGCGGACAAAGGTGACAGGCCTGCTTCGATTGGGCTGTTTGGCGCTTCGGGCGTGGGCGGGGCCGTGAGTGCAGCGAGTTGCGTAAATTGGTAGATGGTATAGCCCAGCAATACGATGACCACTGGCGCTGCCCACCGTAAGATCATCTGGGGCGACAACCGGGACGAACGTTGATTTTTAGGGCGTGGACGAGATGGTTGGCTCATGGTTCTCTGCGCGATTCAGGAATAATCTCAACATGGTCGCAACTCATCATAGCAGAATTTCAAAGCGAACCATAAATGATTGGCCAGCCGAACGAGGTGCTGCGTCACGCTAGCTTGAACCAGAAATACGCGCCGCATCTGTTGGGGTGAGGACAGATTGGGGCAGTGTCGCCACTTTCTGGCAAGGAAAAGACTGGTCGGGGTGAAGATCGGCCATGGCAAGGAGTACGTTGTGCTTGGAAAAAGCCTGATCCTGATAGTTGATGATTCGCCGCATGGCCGCGAGACCTTGCGTTCTCTTTTGACGCTCCCCGAATATGAGCTTGCCACAGCTGCCGATGGCCGAGAGGCGCTCGCGCTGGCCGAACAATTGAGCCCCGACCTCATTCTGCTGGATGTGATGATGCCCGAAATGAATGGCTTTGAGGTCTGCCGTCATTTACGCAAACATCCCCGGCTTTCCGAAGTCCCGGTGATCCTGGTCACGGCATTGGATGATCGTGAATCGCGGCTGGAGGGGCTGGATGCCGGGGCCGATGATTTTGTCTCGAAGCCGATCGATCGGGCCGAGCTGCGCGTCCGCGTCCGCACCGTCACGCGGCTGAATCGCTATCGAAATTTGCTGAATGAGCGCACCCGCTTCGAGTGGGTGGTCGAGCAAGCGGATGACGGCTACCTGATCCTGGATATGCACGGCAAGCTGCTCTACGCCAATCAAGTGGCCCACCAAGTCCTCGAATTACCCTCCAGCCTTGCTTTCCCTTCCAAGGCCACCTTGTTCGGATTGCTGCAGGCCAATTTTCGCTGCGAACCAATCGACCAGTGGCAAGCATGGTTTGGCTCAGCCGAAGCACCGGCCAATCCGCTTTATGTGGTGCGGCCAGAGACCGATCTTTCGGCGGCCCTCTGGTTGGAATTTACTGTGCTGGCCCAGCGCGACCGCTTTGGCATTGAGCAATTGGTTCATGTTCGCAATATCACCACACAAGTGACCACCCAGCGCGACACCTGGACATTTCACTCGATGGTGATGCACAAGCTCAACACCCCACTCCAGACGATGGTTGGGGGGTTGGAGATGCTCTCGCCCCAGACGATTGCAACCTTTTCGCAGGAGGAAATTGGTCAACTGGCCAAGTTTGCCCACAGTGGCGCGCAGCGATTGGCCCACACCGTTAGCGACATTTTGCGCTATCTCGAGATGCCCATTCTGGCCCGGTCGGGCGAAGGGCTGGATCTCTCCCAGCTTGCTGCACTCTTAACCCAGATCGCCACCACCCTGACCATCGAGACCGAACTGCATCTGCCCACGCCGTTGCCGACCAGTCAACTCTGTCTCTCGGCTCGGGCGACCGAATCGCTCTTTTTGGAATTGTTGGAGAATGCCAAGAAATTTCACCCGCATCAGTGCCCTTTTGTGAGCATCAAGCTGCAACCGCTCCAGAAAAATCTGCTCGGGATCACGATCTGCGACGATGGCATTTCGCTGCCTTCTGACCAATTTGAGCGAGTCTGGTCACCCTATTACCAGGGCGAGAAACATTTTACCGGCGAACTCCCTGGTACCGGATTGGGCCTGGCGATGGTGGCAACATTGGTCTGGGAGGTGGGGGGCCATTACCGCTTGCGCAATCGCGAGGACGGCCCAGGCGTGATCGTCGAATTACAATTGCCATTGCGTTAAGTAAAATCCAAAAACTCCTTCAAAATCCCATCCACAGAAACCGCAGATTTGCGCAGATTTTCCAGACGACTAACCAAAAATCTGTGGTATCTTTAAAATCTGTGGATTCTCAGGCAGTTTCTGTGGTCTACTTAA
>CAZIRP010000140.1:0-8846 GCA_964541665.1 uncultured Caldilineaceae bacterium
AACCGCACCTACGATTTATGCGATATTTATCTGGTTTCTCTATGAGTTTTACTGATGCTACCTTCACCGAGAACAAGCAAGCAAGTGGCGCACGCAAATCCTTGCTGGAAGATATATCTCAATCTGTATGTGCGAGCTTGCTTACGGTAGATGGACAAGCTGCCCAGACCTGTCAGACTTAGAGCAAAGCCAACTATACCCAAGATTGTGGAGCTTCTATGACAACGCTGCTTGAATACTCGTTGTGGGAATGGATCTTTTTTGTTGGCGTAGCGGTGATTGGTGGTGGCCTGTTGCAAGGCATTGCCGGTTACTCGCCCGGCGGCTGTGCCATCTCGCTGATCGTGGGGGTGCTGGGAGCCATTGCCGGGGCTTGGGTCGCCAGCCAATTTGAGCTCCCCAGGCTCTATGCCATCAGCATCGGCGGCGAAGAGATCCTCCTGGTCTGGCCTGCCCTGGGGGCCATCATCTTTGTGGCCATTTTGAGCCTGCTCTTGCAACGGCTGCTGGTCGATGCATAACTGACAGAACAGCTAACCAGGGAAAGCAGAGACAAGGTGAAGCCTTTGTTTCCGCTTTCCCTATGGTCTATGCTGATGACTGCTTGGGTGGCAACAGCGGGGGGATTGGCTCCAGGATCTTGCGCCGTTCTGGGGTCAACCGGTCGAGCAATGCCGGCGAATAGCGGTACCCATAGCGCGTCGTTGCCCATTTGGCGCCATAGCGGAAGATCGTCACCCGCCGTTCGCCATCCAGGTTGGTGCGGCTGCTCCCACCGTGCATTACCCCATCGACAAAGAGTAGAGCATCACCTTTTTTCAGGTAGACTGGCACCGCGCCCTCAAGGTGATCCATGCGGTCGCCCGCGCCATAATCACCGGCGAGTGGGTGGGGAAAGTTGGATTTGTGGCTGCCGGGGATGACCATGGTCGGGCCGTCGCCCTCGCCGATATCGGTCAGTGCCACGATGATGTTGCATTGACCGCAGCGAAAGACACCATTCTGGTAGAGATAGCGGCCACGCAGCGCCCCCTGGTAGCCCCCCGAATGCACGGGGTGATGGCCCCCTGAGCGGCGGATGGACGCGATACATTCGTCAATAAAAAGCCCTTCCACATAAGACTTTTCTTCGCCGCAATAGTGGCGCAGATAATTGATGTAACTGGGGTGGTCGATCAGCTGATCAAAAGGCTCGCCAGCTTCCAGGCAATTATGCAATTCGAAGCCAGTGTCGCTGGTGTAGTCGCGGCGCTGGGCGTTGCCCCACCATTCACCCACGCCGAGGGGCGGGAAATTGTCGAATGCCTGGTTGAGCGCGTCCAGAAGCGGCGCTTCAATCGCGTTTTCAATCACCAGGTACCCGCGCAGATCAAAGAGAAAATCATCAAGCGCGGTTGGCTGTCTTGACTCCATTGGCAAGGTCTCCTTTGCATAATTCTGTGGACAGAAAAGCGAAACGGATTTACTATAACCGAGCCCATCCGCTTCTTCAAAACAGCATGGCTGGGTGAACGAGAGGACGGGCAAAAGCCAGCCTGGGTTTCGCCCAGAGAAATCCTGGGCCCTTTACAAGAAACACGGGATCATCTATAATCGCATTTCTACTTTCCCGCGCTTTGCCGCGTAGCAACAAAGGTTGAATGTAGTTCATGAAAACGTATACACAATCGCAAGCACTCTTTGCGCGTGCCAGCCAGGCCCTGGCTGGTGGGGTCTCTAGCGAGTTTCGTAAATTCAATTGGCCGCATCCACTCTTTTACGCGTCGGCTCAGGGCAGCCGCATTGTGGATGTCGATGAGAATGAGTATGTGGATTTTACGCTCAGTCAAGGTCCGCTGATCCTGGGGCATGGCCATCCACACGTGCTGGAAAGTGTAGAGCGGGCCTCGCGCCAAGGGCAACTCTTTGCCGGTCAGCATCTGCAAGAGCTTGAACTGGCCGAACGATTGCAGCGGTTGATCCCCTGCGCCGAATTGGTGCGGTTTAGTCTCTCTGGCTCGGAGGCGGATCATACAGCGCTGCGGGTGGCGCGCTTTGTCACCGGGCGGCCCAAATTTATCCGCTTCGAGGGCCACTATCACGGCTGGTTCGACAATGTAGCCTGGAGCATCGGCGCACCCACTGCCGAGGCAATGGGCGATTATGAGCAGCCCACGCCGCTGCCCTGGACGGGTGGCCTGCCCGATAGCGCCCGCGACGAGTTTATTGTGCTGCCCTGGAATGATCTTGATCTTGTCGAGCGGACACTGGCGGCTCGCCACACCGAAATTGCGGCCATAATCACCGAGCCGATCATGTGCAATAGTGGCTGCATTGAGCCCGCGCCAGGCTTTTTGGCGGGCCTCCGCCGCTTGTGCGATCAATACGGGGTTGCGCTGATCTTTGATGAGGTGATCACCGGTTTTCGCCTGGGCCTGGGTGGGGCTCAGGAATATTTTGGAGTGACGCCTGATTTGGCCGTCTTTGCCAAGGCCATGGCCAACGGCTACCCGATCAGCGCGCTGGTGGGCAAAAAGGAGTGGATGCAGCCAATCGCCGAAGGCAAAGTGATCCACGCTGGGACGATGAACTCCGGCAACCCAACCATTGCTGCAGCGATGGCCACGCTGGATGTCCTCGAGCAAGGCGGTGTATACGAGCGCATCTTTGCGCTGGGCCAGCGCTTGAAGGCGGGCTTGCAGGAAGCCGCCGAAACCACCGGTCAGCCGCTCGTGGTGCTGGGCCCTGGCCCCATGGTCCACACCGGTTTTGGCACCCTTGCCCCGCCGCGCAATTATCGCGATACCCTGGCCTATGATCGCGCTCGTTTGGGGCAATTTGTGCAAGCAATGCAAGAACGGGGCATCCGCCTGATCGGGCGCGGGCTCTGGTACCTGTCCGCCGTGCACACCGAAGAAGATGTCGACCAGGCAGTCGCTGCGGCCAAAGCTGTCTTGCAAGAGATGGCGTAGAAAGCCAGGCAGCTAGCTATAGCCTGGGTGCGGCTCCCGGAGCGCAGCTTACCAGCAGCGCCCGGCGCAGCATTATGGAAAGTTTGAAATCGCGGTGGGTACAGCCCCGTTGAGCGGACTTGCAGGCTGCGCAATCAGGTGATGGGCGATGATCTCTGCGGTTTGGATCAGCGCCTGGGCAACTTCCTGGGCTTGAGCATTAGAGAGGCGACTGGCTGGGGCGGCCACACTGAGCGCTGCAATCACTCGGCCTTGTTGGGGATGAAGAATGGGCGCGCCAATGCAATAAGCGCCCTCTTCATTCTCCCCTTGGTCGAGCGCGTACCCGCGCTGATGGGTGAGTTGCAGCTCCTGCTGCAGCGCCGCGCGCGAGATAATGGTCTGCGGCGTGCGGGGCGATAGTCGGGCTGGCAGGTGATTGTTCCAGGCGGTTTCGGGCAGAAATGCGAGCATCGCTTTGCCCAACGACGTGGCATAGACAGGATCATGGCTGCCGAGTTGCGCCTGCATCCGCAACGTGCGGCGGCTTTCGACCATCCCCAAATAGACCACCGAGGTATGGTTTAGCACACCCAGATTCACCGTTTCATCAAAGCGGTCGCGCAAGGCTTGCATGGGCGGCAGCGCCACTTCCAGCAGCCGCGCATATTGATCCGCTGCCTGGCCGAGTTGCCAACTGCGCGGGCCGAGCCGGTAGAGATCGGTCTCGCCATTGTGCGCAACATACCCATGCACGTTGAGGGTATAGAGGTAGCGGAAGGCTGTGGTCTTGGGCAGGCCGGTACGCGCGCAGATCTCCTTGAGCGGGAGATCGTCCCCTGCTTCGGCCAGTAGCGTCAAGACCTGGAGCGCCTTATCAACGGGCTTAACAATGTAATTGCTGTTGGTGGACATGCAGGCTCCCTCATCAAACCGGTCTATCTATCTTACCAGTAGCCCAAGGTTGTGGCAAGTGCGATTTGGCACCAAGGCCGCGAATTGCTGAGTATGGCAAGGATGATTGGGTGAATTGTAAGGTTTGAGGTAAGATAGAATTATCCCACCACAAATGAAAAATCGAACGCTGGGTTCGACACTCAGAGTGTGCGGCTGAACAGGCCGAAGCGCTTCAAACCTGGCTCGAATGCTTTGTGAGTGTCAGCCCGACCACGAGCAGGCCTGGTGCATCTCAAGCTTTGGCTACCCACGCGGCGCTCGATGATCATCTATGTGCAATCAAACGTGAGCATCCAATTTTCAGTCGATTGAAGTGAGCCGGTATGACAGCTGATTTCTTTACCCGTCTGCAGGAAAGAGTAGTCTCCCCAGGGCAATTGGTCTTATGGTATTTAGGCGGAGCCGGGTATGCCCTGCAAAGTGCAGCGACGACGCTGTTGATCGACCCCTTCATCGGGCCAGGACATCCACCCGAATGGACGCGCCTCACACCGCCCGTGTTCTCGCCGGGCCAGGTGCGCGATGTCGACACGGTTTTGCTCACGCACGAGCATGATGATCACACCGACCCGGTCGCGCTGGATGCCATTCGTTTGCGCACCGAAGCAGGGCTGATTGGCCCCAAAGCCAGCGTGGCGGTTGCCAAGCAACACAAATGGCCGCACAAACGCTGCCAGACTTTGCCCCATCACGCCACCTTGGTGCTCAACGATCTGCGGATTACCGCCGTGCCCATGCAGGACCCAAACGCCAAGGGCGCGAACGGGTATGTGATCGAATGTGGCAAGACGACGATCTTACATTGTGGCGACAGCCATTATTTCCCCGGCCTGGAAGCATTGACGCGCCGCTGGTCGTTCACGGCCATCTGTGTGAGTGTGGCCTGCAACCCACCCGGTAAGCTTCTTTACATGGATGAGTGTGATGCGGCCCGCGCGGCCCGCGACACCAAAGCCCAACAATTGATCCTGCACCATTATGATCTCTGGCAAGGCTACGTGCTGGATCCAGCCCGGGTGACCATTGCCGCTGAATGGTATTGCCCCGCCACACAGGTCATTGCGGCTCCGCTCGGCGAGCCTCTGGTGATTGGCTAGGGCCAGTACGCAGCGGGCACGTCAACGCATTGATGGCGCGGATTGCCCCGCCCGAATCCGTCCTCGGGCGCTCCGGGAAGCGGAATTCGGGTTCAGCTATACAATCTTGAAGACAAAGGCGTGATCCCCAATCGGTGCGCTCGGCAGATCCACCACCAGCGCGGTCTCGGTCTGTTGCCAGGGCAAGGGCGCGTCGTGGCCCAGCAGCGAAACGTGCTGGATGGGCCGGTCGAGATGGCCTGCCCCGCGCCCCAGCGCGTGCACAGTCAACCGCGCACCGGGCCAGGCCAACGCCGTTGCGTAGAGCAGCTCGCCCTGGGTGGTGAAGCGAATGTCAGCCCCGGTAAACTCACCCCGATCGGTATCCGTAAACGAACCCTCACTAACTTCAGTCGGCCCCTCGCCAAAAATTTTCCACGGACGCGACCCATAGATCGCCTCGCCATTGCGCTGGAGCCAGGCCCCGATCTCGCGCAGGATGGCTTCCTCCGGCGCGGGGATGGTGCCATCGGCTTTGGGGCCAATGTTGAGCAGCAGCGCGCCATTCTTGCTGACAATATCGACCAGATCATCGATCAGCGAGTCGGCTGTTTTGTATTGCTGCCCCTCAATGTAGCCCCACGAGGTTTTGGTCAGCGAGGTATCGTTCTGCCAGAGCTCGCTGCGGATGCCGGCCAATTGCCCCCGCTCGATGTCGAGGACAGCGGTGCCGGGCGGGAAAGCATCGAACTTGTGGTTGACCGCGGCCGGCTTGTCCCACGCCGCTGCTCGGTTGTAATAATAGGCAGCAAAACGAGGCAAAATCGGCTTGAAGGCTTCGTGGTTGATCCACCAATCGAACCAGAACAATTGCGGCTGGTATTTGTCGACCAATTCGCACGCACGCGCCAGCCAATCATCCAGAAAAGCCTGGTCGGGATAGGGACGAGTGTCAAACTTGTGAGGATCGCCCGCCATGGGCATGGCCGGCCCATAAAAGTCCGCATAGGCCGGATCGTTGACGTCGGCGTCAAAGGTGCGCCCGCCATTCATAAACCACCAATGTTCGGCGCGATGGCTGGAGAGCCCAAAGACCAGATCCTGGGCGCGTACTGCCGCGGCCAACTCGCCAATCAGGTCGCGCTGAGGGCCCATTTTGCTCGCACACCAGCGGGTCAGCGCGGAGTCGTACATGGCAAAACCGTCGTGGTGTTCGGCCACCGGCACCACAAACTTTGCCCCCGCGGCCTGGAAGAGCGCGGCCCACGCTTCCGGATCATACTGGGCGGCTGTAAACAAGGGAATAAAATCTTTGTAGCCAAATTGGGTTTGCGCGCCGTAAGTTGCCACGTGATGGGCAAATTCCGGTTGATCAGCCTGATACATATTGCGGGCGTACCATTCATTGCCAAAGGCCGGAACAGCGTAGACGCCCCAGTGAATAAAGATACCGAACTTGCCATCCTGATACCAATTGGGGATGGTATATGCCTGCCGGATCGACTCCCAATCCGCGGCAAATGGGCCCTTGCCGATCACACGTTCAATTGCCTCATGCTTTTGTCGGTTCATGTTCTGCTCGCAGTGGAATTGGTATGATACGCATCAAAATTGCACCGATCAGACTGGCGATTACGCCCCCCAAAAAGAGGGGACGATACCCCACACCAGCCACGATATAACCACCGGAAAGGCTGACCGTCGCAAAGGTCAGGCCCAACATCATCGAAAAGATGCCGTAGGCCAGCGAGCGCCAGCGGGTGGTGACCGTCTCCATCTGCATCACCTGGAGTGAGGGCTGCCACATGGCATCCAACGCTACAATGCCCAACCGGGCGAAACCGACCGCCAGCCAATTCGTCCACAGCACAATCGGCAGCAAGCTGATCGCCATGCCCAAAGAGATGCTCATCAGCATCCATTGGTTACTGTAGCGCTGCGCCAACCCGGGCACAAAAAGCGGAGCCAGGATCGCCACAAATTGGCCGCCGCCGATGATCAGCCCAATCGCGCCGGGCGAAAGCCGCAGATCGGTATCCATATAGGCGCTGCAAAAAGCGTGACAGGTCGCAAACGCGCCGTGCGTCAGGTAGGAATAGATCACCAGCAGCACCACCCAGCCAAAAGGAAATGGCCCGGCGGGTTCATCGGCGAGGGCAATGGATTTGCCTTCGATCTGCCCCAATCGGAAGAGCGGCAGCAAGGCGAAGAGCCCCAATCCCGCGGCGACCCACAGTGCCCAGCGATAGGGAGCGGGGTCATTCAGCGGCGCACTTGTCAGGGCGACGAACAGGCCGGGCAAAAAGCCGCCCACCACCGTCCCCACAAAGGTGCCGATCCCGCGGAAAACGCTGTTCATGGCAAAGGCATTGGTGCGCATCTGGGGCGTGGTTAAGCCCATCAGTGCTGGCACCATATTGACGCCGCACATCGACCAGCCTGCCACCATGACCACCTGCGAGAGGATGGGCAAGGCATCGCGCAGCCACCCGCTGGTCACCTCGGTCAACGGCAGGATCACCATCCCCAAGACCGTTGCTGCCCCGCCCAGTTGCATCGTAAAGCGGATGCCAAAGCGGTTGCCGAGTACACCTGCGGGGATACTCATCACCATGTAGGCGAGCGCGCCGGTGGCATTGAAGATACCCACATACTCCAGACCGTAGCCCAGGCGCAGCACATAGAGCACTTTGACTAAATTCTGGATACCGAAAAAACTGATGGCCATCAATCCCGACATGCTGATGAGCAAACGTACGTCGCGATGCAACTGTCCGAGCGCAAAAATCCCTGGCGAAAGTGTCACAAACCATCCCTGAACAAAGCAAGTAGCGATTAAAGCATCATTCTACCATGCTCGTTGCGGTTACCAGGGCTTGAGCAGTACCTTTGCACAGTCACCGCTGACCTGCGTCTCCCAGGCACGTTGCAGTTCGCGCAGCGGAAAGCGGTGGCTGATCAGGCCATCCAAGGCCGAGCCACTAGTTTGGATCATGCGCATCAATTTTGGGGTATCTTTCAAGTTGTAGTGCCAGGAGCCGAAGAGGGTCAAGCCTTTGCGGAGCATGTCCTGGCTGATGCGCAAAGGCGTTTCCGCGCTGGATTCGCCCACAAAGGCCACCTGGCCCCGGCGGCGGGTGGCGTCGATGCAGAGGCGATGGGCCGCAACCGTGCCCGAACAATCCACCGCATGATCGACCCCGCGGCCACCAGTCAGCGCCAGGATCTGCGCCAGGAGGTCGGGATCCTGCGGCGACAGGACGATCTCTGCGCCGAGAGCCCGGGCCCGCGCTGCCCGCCAGGGATGTGCTTCCACGCCGATCACGCGGGCGCCGCGGAAACGGGCATTCAAGACGCCACCCAGCCCAACCGGCCCCAATCCGCAGATCAAGACGGTATCGAACGCGCCGCTGGCGAGCCGCTCAAAAGCGCCGAAGGTAGCCCCCAATCCGCAACAGGCCAACGAAGCGTGATCATACGAGACATCGTCGGGGATGGGCACGAGCAGCCAGTCGGGCTTGAGCAGATATTGGGCCATGGTGGCGCTGCCGTCGGGGCTCCCGGTGAAGGCGGCGAAATCCACAGTCTGCTGACAGAAGATGTAATCGCCCGCCAGACAGAGCGCACATTGCCCACAGGGGTACTGGGGCATCACCACGACTCGATCGCCAACGCGCACGCGGCCCGGTTGCGCGACCTCCACCACCTCGCCCGCGGCTTCATGGCCAATGTGGGTGGCAGGCCGACCGCTGAGGAAACCCTTGTACTCGGCACACATCGGCGCGGTGTGCACCTTGACCACCACCCAGTTTGCCTGCGCGCCGGGCGTGCGTGTTTCGATCAGCGCGGCCTGGCGTTCACCAACAATCGCCCCTTGCCACAT
>CAZIRP010000141.1:0-8719 GCA_964541665.1 uncultured Caldilineaceae bacterium
ACAGAATCGCTCGGTAATTATGCGACATTTTCCCTTGGTATTGACAGGAAGATCAAATATCCTCATCACCCGAAATCACATTCTTCGCTTGGCTCGTCAGGACAAGAAGGTGGATCTTTTTGCGGATCTCAAGAAATTCGACGAAGAAAACAAGAAACTCGGATTTTAACTCGCCGATCCGCCCTCTTTCGACTTGAACTTCAGGCACACATACGGCTGATCGTGTGTATGAAGATAGCGATTAATGACGTTTATATAGAGCGAATTATTCACGATCCCAGGTATGAGATCCGCGCCGACGGCACGGTTTTGACTACGGTCTGTCGCGCGGGAAAGGACAGCCTGACGGGTGAATGGCGGCAACTGGCTTTTGTCGTCTCTGAGTCTGGTCATCTTTCAATCAAGTATCAACGTAAGCACTTGTGCATTCATCGAGTGGTTTATCGGAAGTTTCATGGGCCGCTTCGTGAAGACTATGCGGTCAATCACATCGACGGAAATAAACGAAACAATACTCCTCCGAATCTTGAACTCATCACCCACTCAGAGAATATGCTCCACTGCTGGCGAGTCTTAGGTCATATTCCAATGAAACCAAGAAAAAAAATTAATCAGGAAACAGCGGAGAAGATGCGAGTGGAGCATCTTGCGGGCGCGACTAATCGCCAACTGCGCGAAAAATATGGACTGGCAAAGGCGACAGTGAGCTACGTTGTAAATGGCCGGACGTGGAAGAATACATCAGTCGCGCGTTAGAATAAATGCCGAAACCAGTAGAAGCAAAAGAGTCACCGAATATCTAACCTGCGAGCTGTCAACTTTTACCCAAATGAATGCGACGGAAAGAACGATCATAAAGATCGCGATTAGTTTGGTGGATCTGGAAATGGAACGGTTTCTTTCCCAATCTTGAAGTGATTTGCCAAAGAGTGGCTGGCGGTAAAGCCAGGCATGAGCTTTCTCGGAACTTTTTAGAAAACACCAGGCCGCAAGCAAAACAAAAGGTGTCGTTGGAAGTACAGGCGTAAATGCACCGATAGCGCCTAGTACTATCGATATAATCCCTAATATAAAAATACACGACCGGATAAATCGGCTTCTAACAACAGCCATTCGGTCCAGGCGAACTACAAGAGACTGGCGCATCTTCTACCGTGATTCGTAGCACTTCTAAGGGATTATTTAATATAGCGCATATTTCCGCTCGCCACTTTTCCGGAAAACCCAAATTAAGATCAAGTTTTTTCACGAAGTCACTCGTGTCATATTCTACGATGACACTTTTACGAGTTGAAACTCTGTGAAATCGGATAGCACTCTGACTAAGTTCAGAATGGCCGTAAGAAATTAAATCCTTTCGTCTAAAGTTTCCTTTCAAGCCAGGAAATCCCGTTGAAGCCCAGGCGCCCGTGATAAAGCTAATGACATTTGATCTCGGGCCAGTGGCTCTCTCGTCGAGATTTGACCCAAACTCCACGACAAGATCACCTCGCTCGCAGACTTTTGTTTCGGGAAACAACCGCTCTATTGCGGCTTCTGCTACAAGAAATGCTCCCGTTATCGCGTGGCAAGCATGACCGGACATTCGGTAGCAATCCAATAATGAAATTTCAAAACTATGCATGCTGGGTTCGGCATGCAGGAATTCGGCAAATGGTTCGTGAATGCGAATTTTACGAAGTTCCGCTATCTGTTCTAACTTCTTGTTCTCTTGATTCATATTCTCTCCTAAAAAGCTCGTTTTTCATGGACAAGGCTTCACCCATTCGTTCAGAAACCAACTTCCAGAGTGTGACTTGTTCGGGTGTTAAATGTGTTTGAAGAGTTTCGTGGAAAATAGAAAGCCATCTAGTTAGAAGCTCACGATTAAATCCGGCGAAGAAATGTTTTAATACCGGATTGTAGTGATTGAAGAGATACGGCTTGCCTCCAAAGCGAACCCACCAGAAGTGCGCGAGTCTTTGAATATGCTCGGGCCAATCGCCAACCGATCTAAAGGGCACCTGAAGTACGGCGTCGTTCTGAATCCGAGTGTAAAAATCATCTACGACACGAAATATGTCTTCATGACGGAAGCTAACTCCGTTAACAATTACAGCTTCGGTGTGAGGTAAGATTTGTTCTTTCATCAATCCCACTTCTGAGCATTCAACTCGGACTCTCCATTCCAAGGTGTAGCTTTGGACGCCGTTTCTTGTTTAACCTGATTCACAGTATCGACAGTTACGAGATCTGCTTCATTGCCGAATGAATTTCGGACATAGGTCGCTACCGCAGCAATATCTTCTGGTTTCAATTGATCTTTGAACGGAGGCATAACGCCATGGAATTTTTGGCCCTTCACGTTGATTTCCCCTTGAAGCCCGTGAAGCACAATCGCAGCTAATCGCTTAGGCGATCCGCTGACCCAAGCTGATTCTGCCAATGGAGGGAAGGCGCCGGGAATACCTGCTCCGGTTGCCTGATGACAGGCTTGGCAAGTTGTCGTGTATACTTGTTTGCCTTTTTCCATTAAAGCCGAAAGATCAGCCGTCCCCGCCGCTGCACCCGCTGACTTTTCTTCTGCTATTCCTATCGTCGGAGTTGTTCTGCTATCTCCAGGAGTCATCGAGACATCTTTTGTTTTCATTGCCAGATATGAAATTCCGAATCCAACGAAAACAGAAATTAAGATAATTGGGACATTGATGAACTTAAGGGATGAGGCCTCGGATGGCTCATCCTTTTCATGCTCTAATCTGTCTCGCTTGAAAGTCATTGGCCCACCTCAGGTGCTTTCATGGGTTCGCGGTCGCGTTTTAAACTTATCATGTAGGAAACAAGGTTCTCCGCTTCCTCGCTCGGGATGATCCATTGATCTGTTTTCCCTGGAATGCGGATAGAGCCCGCTTTCGGAGATTCGGTTGCGGTTACCACTTCATATAAAAAGGAGAAACCCGGCATAATACTCCAGGTCACTAAGCTTCTAGGGTCATAGAGGTGTAGATGGTGCCAATCTCGGCTTGGTTGCCTTGAGCCAATGTTTGAAAGATCCGGTCCTGTGCGCATCGTTCCGAGTAAGTGGGGCTTGTCGTGGATATAATCCGAAGGAAGGCTCGCGCGTCCCCAGCCAAAATGTTTGTCGGCTCCTGCAACGGGATCACGAACCTGTTGAGAATGGCAATAAACGCAGCCATTATCGATGTAGGTCTTTCGACCTTTTAATTCGGATTCGGTATAAGGCAGCTGAGCGCTGAGGGCTTCTTTATCAACAGCGGAAACTTGGATGCGTGGAGCTAGAACGAACAGAAATATCGAAAGAGTGATCGTGCTCGTTCCTCCGAGAACAAAGATATAAGCCTTATTCATTTTGTCACCACTGCTTTCTCTGGGCGCAAAATGCTAATCACGTTGTAGAGCATCAGTAGATGGGACAAAAGCATGAGCGTTCCGCCGACACTGCGAACAACAAGATAGGGCATCGTGAGCCGGACCGACTGCTCGAAGGTTCCGTGAATATTTCTAAGCTCTTGTCCTTGAAGCCATCCTCCGATGCCAAGTCCTACAGCGTAGATAATAATTCCGGCAGCCGCGACCCAAAAGTGCAGGTTCAAGAGCTGCGGATATTTAAAGTTCCTGCCTACAATTCGCGGGAGAGCGAAGTAAACTCCGCCAAAGAGAACCATGGTTGTGAAACCATAAAGACCAAGATGCGCGTGTGAAACCGTCCAATGCGTGAAGTGTGTAGTGTAATTGAATGTTCTCAACGAATGAAGAGATCCTTGAAGAGAACTCACGGTGTAAGACATCGCCCCAAAAACAATGAACCGCAACACGACGGATTCTTTCAAAACAAGAAAATGCCGATACGTTGAAACATGATGGTTAATCGCAACCGTGATCACGGGAATCGCCATCCCGACACTCATTACGACAGACAAATTGCCAAGCCACGTGGGAATTGGTCCGCCTAATAAATGGTGCATTCCCACTTGGGAATAAAAGAGAGCGAGTCCCCAAAATCCGAAAAGCGAAAGCTGATATGAAGCAATAGGATGTCCGATAATTTTCGGAAGTAAATAATAGATAATGCCTAGACCTAGAGGTGTGACCCACAAGCCAAGAACGTTATGCGCAAACCACCAGTTGGCGATAGCTTGCTGGACGCCCGAATGAAGAAAGTGCGAGTTAGCAACCACGAAAAGAACGGGAAACCAAATAAGTGCAGCAATCGTGTACCACATGGTCACGTAGAGATGCTTTTCCTTACTCAAATAAATCGTTCTAAAAAGCGGAAGTGCGACCATCGCTCCTGCCATCGCTAGAAGAATGTCAATCGGCCACCAAAACTCTAACCACTCTAAACCGTCGGTGTAGCCAAAAAGAATTCCAACGCAGCCAAGAATAACTCCGAGGTTCCAAAGGATACCTGCCGCTGAAAGAGTTTTTACGTATTGTAGTGGCACTTTTGTTAGGCGCGGGACGAGCCACATCGCAACTCCAAGTGCCGCTGGAGCGAGCCAACCGTAGGCGATAATATTGAGGTGGAGTGGTCTTAGCTTTCCAAATGTTAGTAATGCCTGAGTTCCTAGAAATTCAGGCGCATGAAACTTAAAAGAAACCAAAAGACCAAAGATAGATCCAAGAACAAGCCAGAGAACCGACGACACCATAAAAAGAAGGATCGGGGTCGTCGCGGATTGATCTAGAAGACGCCACTGATCACTCATGCGGCTTTTGCCATCGGGCTCTGAATGCCCAAGCTCATCGTCGCCGAATATGGACCGGGCGGCAGATGTAGGCACCAAAACCTGCTTTTGGATGAGGGCAATTACGAATGCCAACATGCCAAGGACCGAAATCGAAAACGTCAGAATCACGAAAACTACTTTTGCATCCATTGTGCGGCCCCTAGCAAAGATCCTGATTTTACAGAGCGTTTGCAGATTTTGTTGTAATGTTGTATTTAATATGCAACATTTAATTTGGGCCGTCAACTGGTCCTAAAGGGAATTTTAAATGTCTGCTGAAGCGCCCCAACTTATCTATTTTGTTTCCGGCATGTGGTGCTCGACCTGCGCGAAGAATATCCGCGAATCGATTACGCAGCTTGAAGGGGTTGATTCAGCTGATTTGAACTATACAAGTAAACTCCTGTTGGTGCGACCAAAGCCAACTATAGACAGTGGTCCCCTTGATCAATCTATCCAGACCAAAGTCGCGCGAATCGGTTTCGGTATTAAAAGGCAATCTGAAGGTTGGATTCTTAACTTTCATGAGAGCCTTAAGCATGAATCAAACCGCAAGATCCCCTGGACGCTCATAAGTCTTGTTTGGTTTTTGGCAATGTGGTCTTCGATGCTCGCATTTGCCAGCTATTTAGGTGAGCTTTCTCAAACAGAACTCTATGCACTAGCGCTTGCTTCATCAGCATTTGGACTCCCGGCCATTTTATTGGGAATTATTCCATTTGGAAAATCCGGACTTCGCGCCTTATGGTTTAGCAAGCTTCTGACCTTGGATTTTTTTATTTTCTTTGGTGGGCTTTCTGCACTCACAATTTCGGTGATCGCTCTTTTGTCCCGCTCCAGTATAACTTATTCGGATTCTGGGTCGATGATCGTGGCAATTCTGCTACTCACAAAAAAAATTGAGAACACCATCGCAAAAACTCTCACCTCGAACATTCTCTTTCAACTTCATCCAAAAAAGAAAACCGTCCAAGTTTTTAGGAAAGAACAGTGGACGCACGCCGAAGTTTCGCAAATTAAACGAGGCGATCTTGTGCGAATCTTGCCGCAGGAAACGCTCTCATTCGATGGAGTTCTTGGGAGCGAGAGTGGTGAGATAAACAACCATCTCATGAGTGGCGAGGCACATACGGTTCGCCTCAAAAAGGGCGATCATATTTTCGCGGGCGCGATTGCTCAAAGTGAAATTAAACTTTCCGTTACCTCTCCTCAGGGAGAAAGAAAAATTGATTTTTGGGCCGAAACTGCCATTCTTTCTGAAAACAACAAGTCACAGCACATGAAGCTCTTTTCAAAAATAGAAAGCGGTCTCGTAGTATTTGCGTTCGGTGGTGCGATTTTAATAGCGGGCGTTCAAGCGTTAAAAGGTGCTGAGACTCGATTGATTGTTGAGTCCTTTTTTGTGGGAATTCTGATTTTTTGTCCCTGCCTTTTTGCAAGCATCATCCCCTTAATGAAGCAGATGGTTCATCTGGCTTTACTCAAGCGTGGCATCATGCTCTCAAGGGCTGACGCTCTGCTGGATCTTTCCAAAGTTACAAATTTCTTCTTCGATAAAACCGGAACGCTTGAGGCTATTGAATCTGATTTTGTGCCGTTAAGTGACGGTGAGCACGCCATTCCCTACTTGAATTCTCTTGCAGAAAGATCAAAGCATCCCATTTTACGCGGCCTTAAGGTTACTGGCGGACTACAATCCATTGAGAGAATTATCGAACATCCAGGAAAAGGACTTGAGGCAATTGCGAGTGACGGAGCGAAAATCACAGTTGGACGAGCGAGTTTTCTGAAAGAAATGGGACTCGAGATTTCAAGTAATTCTGCTTTCCCGCTGGTCGCTTTAAATCGAGCAGTCGTGGGACAAATTATCGTAAAAAGCGTTTATGATTCAAACTCGCATCAGTTTCTTAAAAAGTTATTGAACATCAGGCGTAATGCAAAAATTGAAATTCTCTCTGGAGATCCAAGCAGCGGCGCCGGCACCTCCTTTACCAAACTCGATCAACGGATTTCATATTTCGGAAATCTCACTCCGGAGGAAAAGGCCGAAAGAATTCAAGGCGCCTCGGCATTTGTCGGAGATGGGCTCAACGATACTTTGGCTCTTGCTAAATCTCGCGTCAGTTTTCGAGTCGGTCACAGAATTTTTGGGTTTGCTCCGGTTGATTTCCATCTTCAATCGCCGAACCTCGATTTGATTCTAGCTGCAATTGAGTATTCAAAAAAATATCGAAAGGTCTTAATCCAGACAGGATGCGCTGCTTTACTTTACAATGCGTTGGCTTTGACACTTGCGGGGCTAGGAAAGTTCAGCCCGTTAGGAGCGGTGCTGTCCATGCTTGCAAGTTTTTCGGTCATGCTTTTAAGCGTTTCACGTCTCAGCAAAGTTCACGAGGTTGGAAAATGAAAAATCTTGCGCCCTATCAGCTCTTTTTTCCGTTAGGTATTTTGAATGCAATACTTGCTGTCGGAGTTTGGTTCATCCAAAATTTGGGATGGATTGAAAGTCCTGCCTTGCTCATTCACTCCAAACTCATTGTCGGCGGATTTCTATGGAGCTTCATTGTAGGTTTTCTAATGACAGCGGTTCCACGTATGACAGGCGCTGGAAGTGCAAATCGGTTCGAGTACTTTCTGGCTTCCGTTTTGCTCATTGGACAGACCGTATTTTCGTGGCAACTGGACGCAAGATTCTTTTATGCAAACCAAATGCTGCTAGTTCTATTTTTGATCTTCTATGGTGGCAGAAGAGTCCTTAAAACTACAAAGCCGGTGCCCGTATTCTTTTCTCATGTGGGTATTGCAATGATCCTTGCCCTACTCGGATCTTATTATCATTTTATCGGAAACTCTTTGATGGGAATTCACCTTTACCACGTCGGAACGACTCTCCTTTTGGTGTTGGGAATAGGAACTCGGTTTTTCTCGTTTCTTTCTGGGCTCCCTTCAGCTTTTGAAGATGTAACCGCGTTTTGGCCTCGCTTGATGTTTCACAGTTGTGGCATTTTTATGGGCGTTCTTCTTTTTTGTGCAGGCCGAGGTGTGAACGGCGCCTATCTTGGATTAACGATTCTATCAATGATATACCTTTTTACGATTTGGAAAATACAACGACCTTCTAATAGACCCTCGGCTTTAAAATACGGTGTTCGCATTGTTGCCGCCATGATCCCGACCAGCTTTTTTCTAATCTGGCTTCAGCCCCTTATGTTCGTCACCTGGTTTCATCTGCTCTTTATTGGCTGCTTTGGCATGATCACTTTCGCCGTCGCCACTCGTGTGACGTTAGCGCATGGATCTTACTCCATTGATCTTGAGATGAAGTCTCCAGCTCTTTGGTGTCTCGTTACGTTTCTAACCTTGGGGATTGTCTCTAGAGTTTTGTATGGATTTTCTGATGGTCTGTGGAAAATGAGCTATCTCCATTTGGCTGCAACATTTTGGATTCTTGCTGTCGGAAGTTGGTGCTGGACATTTTTGCCAAGGATTTTTAAACCAGGCCCGCAAGCTAAACCCTCTTGTTAAAGGACATGCAAAATGCGCTTAACTGATCATACTGATTATTCGCTAAGAGTGCTCATGTACTTAAATGAGCAGAAAAGGCTTGTCACTTTGAACGAGCTTTCGGGAAAAGTTGGGGTTTCTAAAAATAATCTGATCAAGGTCTCGAACCAACTCGCTAAATTAGATTTTATTGAAACAAGCCGAGGGAGAACTGGCGGTCTTCTTATCAAGGATGAAACCGGACGCCAAAGTCTCAAAGAAATCATAATGCGGACAGAGCCTTCTTTTTACATCGCTGAATGTTTTTCTGGCCAGAGATGCGACTGCCTTTATCGAAACCGTTGCTCACTAAAAAGAAGCCTTTCTGATGCATTGCATGCATTTCTGAATTCGCTGGCTCAAACAACGCTAAACGATGTGACACCTATTTCGAATAAAACTAATATTAACAACAACCTGAAGGAGATCCTATGAAATCAAAATCA
>CAZIRP010000142.1:0-8706 GCA_964541665.1 uncultured Caldilineaceae bacterium
AGCATCTCACAGCCCCTTTGGCTGCTATTCAACCTTTGAACGAATTTTCTACTAGCACCGTTCCCCAGTCTGTATAACAGGACACATTTATCAGGGAGGGTTGGCGGTAGATGTTGACAGTGGGCGAAGGACAGTGGGCGAAGGACGATGACCGGAAGAAGTATCCTCGTCCACCCTCTATCGCCCATCATTCGCCTTGGGTGATGCGCAGAGCCTTGCCTTCCTCCACGACCACCACCAATTCGGTCGAAAGGGCCAACCAGGGAGCTAACTGGGTCTGACGAGCCAGCACAAAATAGCGCTCGCTGCCAAAGATCACGGTTTCGGTCTCGTGCTCCTCATTGTACGCGGTATCAACCCAGCGCACAACGGTCCGTCCCTCCGCCCCTTCCACCAGCGCTTCCTGGATGAATGTCTTGCCCGCGATATAGCGAACCTGCGCATTCTGGCGCACATTCGCCGCATAGACCAAGGCGTTGCGCGTCTCGCTGGCAGCGACTGCATCCGCACCACTGGCCGGGGCCGCGGCCGACTCGCGCAGGGAGGAAAGCGCGCCCACTCGGGCCCGCTCCATCAGGGGCGCGACCTGCTCCGCCGCGCGTTGCTCCCGCTGCACTTCCGGCTCGACCACCAGATACGATGTGTACGGGGTGACGATGCCATAGGCCAGGCTCAACTCGACGACTTCATCCACCAATTGGGTCAGCGGCCCATGCTGCCGGATCTGCTCAAGCAGCGCGCCGATCTTGCGGGTGGCCCACAGCCGCGCCACAAACGGCTCGCCCCCACTGGTCACCAGCGAGCGACCGCTGTAGTGGAAGCTCAGCTCGCGTTCGTTCGCGGTGCCGTTCAAGGTTAAAGTGAAGGGGCCACCACGCTGATAGCGCCCCAGCAGGATCAACTGATCGCCGGCAAAGAGATCGGGCAGAGGATAGGGGTAGAGTTCATCGATGCCGTTGTTGCTCTGCCAGTCGAGCGTCAGGCCGGTCAGCACCGGTATGCTAATGCCTGCGTAAAAATCGCCCACCTTCTCGTCGATGGCCTCGCCAGGCTTGACATAGGTGCTGCGGCCACCCAGCTCGCGGCTGAGCCGATCCAGCAGATCGGTGTTGACATCAAAACCGACGCCAAAAGTAAAGAGCCGCACCACCCGTTCCGGCGCATTATTCAACGCATTCTGGATGATGCGCTGCGGTTCGGTTTGGCCCTGCGTGGGCAAGCCATCGGTCAGGAAGAGCATATAAGCTGGACGCTGGGCATCCCCGGCCAGTTGCCCCAACCCTTCGAGCAGCGACCGGTTGATGTCGGTGGAACCGGCAGCCGTGAGACCGTTGATCCATGCACGCGCGGCCTGGCGATTCTCGGCGGAGGCTGGTTGCAGCTCGGACTGCCACAGGCGAACGCCGGTGCTGAAGGCGATCAGGTTAAAGCGGTCGCCCGCGTGGAGTTGTTCGAGCACCCCATTGGCCGCGTTGCGGGCTTGCTCGATCTTCTCGCCCTGCATGGAACCAGAAATATCCACAACCAGGATCAGATCCCGTTCAACGATCTCTTCCGGGGCGACATCCACGCTCGGCGCGGCCAAAAGCAGGAAAAAGCCATCCTCACCGGCGGGTTTGTAGCTCAACACGCTCAAACCGACCGCGGCTTCATCCACGCCGAAATAGAGTTCAAAATCCTGGTCTGGCTGGGCTGCGTTGGCGCGATAGCGGATCGACGCGCTGCTGTCGTCGGCCCGTTCGATGTCGAGCGCAAATTGCGGGCTGTAAATTGTGCGCAGACCGGGTTGATTGCGCAGTTCGACCGCAAGCGACAAGTTCGCGACTGGGGCCGAATCAAAGGGCGCGGTGCGCAGCGGGTAACTAAACTTGAAGAGCCCATTTTGTTGGGGCACCACCTGGGTGTAGCTGAAGCTGACGGTGCGCGTCGCCCCAGCAGGAATCGGGAAGACGCTGGTTTGGAAGAGTTCACGGCCCAGATACTCGAGCAGCGCGGGGTCGCGCTGGTTGCGCACGATCTCCTCGTAGATGCGCCGCGCCTCCTCTCGCCCCAGGAGTTCACCTTCCAGCGTGCGGCCATCTACGGTCAATTGAAAATCACTGACCACGGCATCCTGCGGCAGCGGAAAGACATAAACACCCTCGACCGCGACCGCTTGCTCATTGCGAAAACGCTGCGTCACCTGGACATGGGCCACCGGGCCATCGATCTGCGCGTCCACGCTGTGCTGCTCAATGCTGATGGATGGCTGCAGCGGCAGCGGCACAGGGGTTGGCTGGGGATGCAGCCAGGGCGGGTCGATGATGATCCCTTGCGCAGAAACGGTCGCCGTATTAAAGCTGGCGATCAACAAAGCGAGCAAAAAGAAGAAAATAATCAACACAAATCTAGAGCGCGGCAAGAGAATCATAAAGGCCTCCAAGTCCACTTGAACCAGCAAAGTCGCTGCAAATCACTTGTTGCTACGCGGGCGACCTTGTGCAGATGGGACGGAGGCAACGGGCCGAATGTTCCAGCAGTTCTTGGGCTATGCCGCCGTTGACAAGTTGGCCGGGCCTATGTTTACATTCTCTCTGGGAAAACGCTTCGTCCATCCACGAGCGCAACCCTTTGACCCAGCCTTTCACCGGCCAATCAACGGGGCGCAAACTCCAGCAACCACGCGCCCCATCATTGATCATAGTCCAGAGGACAACGCACGATGCAACCAGATATTTACGCCGAATTTGGCATTCAGCGGGCGATCAACGCCACCGGCAATGTGACATTGCTGGGTGGTTCCAGTCTGGCACCCACTGTGCAGGCAGCAATGGACGCGGCCAATCGTCATTACGCGCCGCTCGAAGAGGTGCTCGACAAAACCGGTTTGGTGATCGCCAAATCGCTCAATGCCGAGCGGGCCTTTGTCACCTCGGGTTGTTTCGCGGCCTTAGTGCTCGGCGCGGCCGGCATCATGACCGGGGGTGATCCAGAAAAAGTGGCCCAGTTGCCCGATACCACTGGCATGAAGAATGAGTTTCTCTTGCAAAAACCCATGCGCTACCACTACGACCGCTGCCTGAGCGTCCCCGGCGGCAAACTCGTCGAGGTCGGTGGCGCGGATCAGGTGACCGCCGAACAATTCAGCGCGGCGATTGGGCCGAACACAGCGGGTGTGCTCTATTTTGCGCGCGGGGAACGAACGTCCGGGGTCCTGCCCTTGCGCCAGGTGATCGAACTGGCCCACGCGGGCGGCATTCCCGTCCTGGTCGATGCCGCTTCCGAGTTGTATCCAGTCGAACGGATGACCGCGCTGGCCGACACCGGCGCGGATCTGATCTGTTTTGGGGCAAAATATCTGGGTGCGCAGAATTCAGCCGGTATTCTGTGTGGCCGCGCCGAATGGGTGGATGCCGCCCGCGCCAACAACTTTGTCAGCTACGAAAGCCGACGTAATCGAGCGATTGGCCGCGGCTACAAGATCGACCGCCAGGAGGTGATCGGCACAACTGTCGCGCTCCAGACCTGGCTGGAGATGGATCATGAAGAGCGCTTGCAACAGGAAGCCGACCGCATCGGATTGATCGAAGCAGCGCTGGCGGGGGTGCCCGGGGTCAGCACACGCGTGGCCTGGGATGCCAATCGTGACCCGTGGATGAAGTTGCTGGTGCGCATCGATAGCGAGCAAGTCGGCAAAAGTCTGCCCACGGTGATCGAAGAGTTGCGCAGCGGCGAGCCGATCATCTGGCTGCGCAACGATGGGGATGAGTTGGCCGTGGTCGTCAATACGTTGGTCGATGAAGATGTAGCCATCGTTGCCCAGCGGCTGCGCGCAACCCTGGCGGGCTGAATTGCGCCGGTTGGCCGCCCGACAGAATGTTGGATCCCGTTGCCCGAGCGCAGGGATCCCGTTCGTATCTTTGTTTCCTAAAGATCGTATCTTTCACAAGCCTGCTTGATCCTGGCCCAGCCATTCAGCAAGAGAGATGGCCGGGGCGGATCATGTAGGTTCGTTGCGCGATGATCAGCACGTTCCTGCTGCGAGAATCACCCGCTCGTGCCCGTGGGGGCAGATCATCGCTGCTTGCAGCAGTGGAAGCGATCAGCTTCCCAGGTGTAGGAAACAAGGAGAATGATTATGTTTCACCGTAGTGGCTCGCCCCGCCGATGGATCTTTGCGCTCTTATTCACGGGGATGCTCACCCTGGCCGCGCTCGGGGTTTGGCAAGAGGTAAGCCTGGCCCAGACCGATCAGGAATCGCTTAACTTTTTGCCCCTGATCTTTAAGCAAGAGCCAAACGCTACAATTCCCCCACCACCCCTGGACTAAGACTGATTGCCAACCACTTCGGGGAAGCCGGGTGCTTCTCCGAAGCCTGGCATCCAGCCCTGCTAAAAGGGCGCATGCTGCCACAGATACTGTTCGACCGCGCTGGCGGAATCCAGTGCCAGCGTGGCTTCTGCCAGGTTGATGACCTGGGGCAAGTTCACCGCGCGCAATGTAGCCTTCACGCGGGGAATTGCCCGCGGGGCCATGCTCAGGCTATCGATCCCTAACCCAACCAGCAGCAGTGCCGCTTGGGGATCGCTCGCCAATTCCCCACAAACACCCACGGGAATCCCCACCTGGTGCGCGGCTTGGATCACCTGCTCGATCGCCCGCAGCAAGGCCGGTTGAAAGGCTTGGGCCAGCCCGGCCACTTGCGGATTGTTACGATCCGCGGCCATGATGTACTGGGCGAGGTCATTCGTGCCGATGCTAAAAAAGTCAACCTGAGGAGCCAGTTGTGCGGCCAGAAAGACCGCGGCGGGCGTTTCGATCATCACGCCGATGGGTATGGTCTCGGCATAGGCATGACCGGCTGCCTGCAATTCGCGCTTGGCCGTTTCCAGCAGGGCCCGAGCCTGGCGTAACTCGTCCACGGTGCTGACCATCGGGAACATCAATTGGAATGGATAATGGGCACTGACGCGCAGCAATGCGCGCAATTGGGTGCGCGCCATTTCAGGGTAACCCAGCCAATAACGCAGCCCGCGCCACCCCAAAGCAGGATTCGATTCTGCCGGGAGATTCCAGCCAGCGAGGACCTTGTCTCCCCCCACATCCAGCGTACGGATGACCAATGGCTGCCCGGCCAAAGCCTGGGCAATCGCCAAATATGTCTGGAACTGTTCCGCTTCATCCGGCAAAGCCGTGCGATTCATGAAGAGATATTCGGTGCGCAAGAGCCCCACGCCCTCTGCGCCATAGGCCATTGCTACTTGAGCTTCAGCCAGGCTGCTGATATTGGCCAGGACCGCGATCCGCTTGCCATCGCGCAGCTGGGTAGGGATGCTTGCCTGTTGCTCAGCAGCCAGTTGTTGATGGGCAGCCACGCCGCTGATCTCGTCCAATGCTTGCAGCAAGGCTGGGTCCGGCGTGAGCCAGACCCGCCCCAGATACCCATCGACAGCGATCAACTGCCCCTCTGTCACCTGTGCGCAGATGCCCTGCGCCCCAACCACCAGCGGAATGCCCAAGGCACGGGCCAGGATGGCGGCATGGCTGGCAGGCCCCCCCTGTTCCAACACAATCGCCAGGATGGTCGTTGACGACAGTGTCGATAGGAGGGTCGGGGCCAGGTCAGACGCGACCAGAATGGAAGGCTGCTCCGGCGCGAAGAGTTCACAATCACTTTGGATGAGCTGTTGGAGCACTTGGGTCTGCACGTCGTACAGATCACTGGCATGTTGCTGCCAGCGAGGATCGGCCAAGCCTTGCAACTGGGCTGCGGCTGCATCGGTAACAGCGCGCCAGGCTCGGGCAGCCCCATACCCCTGCTCCAGGATCAACTGCTGAGCCCGCGCCTGCAAATCCGGGTCATCCAGCAAGCGAACCTGCGCGGCAAAAATTGCCGCCTCGTTCGCGCCCAATTGTTGCGCACTGGCAGCCTGGATCGCCAGCAAGACAGATTTGGCGGCCTGCAAGGCTTGATCCAACTGGGCCAGCACCACTTGGGGATCCGCGGCGGGCGCTTCAGGCAGAGGCAATGGCACAGGGTCAAAACGGACAACCGGGCCGTACGCGACCCCATCACTGGCCGGCAACCCGACGAGATCCCCGGCCTGTGTGATACGGGTGAGGGGAAGCGGCGAGGGCAGCCCTAGCGGCTCGTCACTGGCCTCGACAAACTTGAGCGTGGCCAACGTCTCCAGGGCGGCGATGGCTTGCGCGGCCTCGGCCCCAGTCGCGTAGAATTGAATCGTTTCACCAGGCTCAACCGCCAGCGTCAGAATTTGGTTGATGCTAGCCGCGTTGATGGTTGTCTCGCCTTTGGTGATCCAAACATCAGCATCAAACTGGCTGATGGTATCGATGATCCGCATCGCTGGGCGGGCATGGAGCCCTAGCTCGTTGCTGACCGTCACAGTCAGGTACCATCCCGTAGCGTCGGATTGCACAGCAATCAACGGGGCAGATGAAACATTCGCGGGGCCCAATTGGGCTTGTTTGGCGGCCAGCGCGCCCTCTGCCTCGGCCAGCACTTCCTCGATGGTTCCCCCGACCATGGCTTGGATCGTGGCCGCGATCAAGCCTTCGACCAAAGGCGCGGGGCAAAGGTAGACATGGGTTCGCTGTTCGGGCGGCAGAAAATCGAGGGCAGTTTCGGCACTCAGGATCGCGCTGCCCAGATCCATAAAGACCACGACCCCATCATCGCTGTAAACCGACTCGATCGCGGCCAGGATGCGAAAAGCATCTGTGCCGATTGGGTCAACAGCATCATGAATGCCCCCGGCTACGGCGATCGGCACCCGCTCGCGCACCATTTGCAGCGCCAGTTCGCGGATGCTCACTGCAACTTCATGGCTATGCGAGACGATGACAAAGCCGATCATACCATTACGTCCTGGGGTTGGCTGGCAAGACTGCGGCGCACAAACAGGCCAGCGCCCAACAGGCCACTATCCGCGGCCAGGTGCGCGGGCAAAACTGGAATGGAAGCATAAATTGGCATTACCTGGTTGCGGAAGGTGGCTGCCACCGTGTCGAGGAAGCGCTCTCCCAGCAGGCCAACGCTGCCCCCAACCACAATTGCTTCGGGGCCGAGCAGATGAGCCGCGGCGGCCAGGCCGCGCCCAAGCCAGATGGCGGCTTCTTCGACGGCTGGCTCTTCATTGCCTGCCCCATATTGTTGGGCGAGTTCGTGGATCGACTCGTACCCACTTTCCGCGACCATGATGCGCGTCGCGGTATACGATTCGAGACAACCTTGCAACCCGCACGTACAGGGCCGGCCATTGGTGGGTTCGACGCAGAGATGGCCAATCGCGCCCGCACGGCCCTGCCACCCTCCGTACAATTCACCCGAGCGCACAATGCCGCCCCCCAATCCTGTGCCGACAGCCACCACCAGGACATCCCCATAGCCCTGACCGGCTCCCAAATTAGCTTCAGCCAGCGCAAAACAAGCAGCATCATTCGCGGCAAAGGCGGGCACACCGAAGCGCTCGGCCAGCATTTCGGCGAGTGGCATCCCCGTCCAGCCGGGTAAATTTTCGGTCGCAAACAGCACATTGCCAGTGGCAGGATCAATATAACCGGCGCTGGCCAGGCCCACCGCAAGCGGCGCACGGGCGGACGTGGTTGACTGTGCATACGCGCGCAAGACAGTGGTCGCCAGCGTGACCAGACGGGCAAAGACAGCGGGGCCACCCGTCTCGGCCAGGGTTGCTGCTTCCTGACGGCAAACCAACCGATTGTCGGGCAGCATAATAGCAGCAGCTAACTTCGTTCCCCCTACATCCAACACCAGGATTGATTCAGTCATAATTCACACGCTTGTGGATCCATGGGACTTTGCAATAGCATGATGGGCGATCAACGGGCTGCTCAACTGATGCCTTCCACAAACCATTCGGTGATCGCCTGGGGCCGGGTAATCGCGCCCCCTACGACCACAGCCGTCGCCCCGGATGCCAGGGCGGTGCGCACTTGTTCGGGCAGGCGATACCGACCTTCGGCCAGGATTGGAACGGCAACCCGCTCATTCAAGCGCGAAACCAGTTCCAGATCCGGCTCGCGCTGTTGCGGGCTTTCCGCGGTATACCCCGACATGGTGGTCGAGATCAAATCCGCGCCTGCGGCCTCAGCAGCCATCCCCTCTTCCAGCGTGGCGATATCGGCCAGTACCAAACAGGCAGTGGTCGCATGAATAGCCGCGATAAAATCGGCCAGTGAACCGGGCTCAGGGCGCGGCCGCGCGGTGGCATCAATTGCGATCACATCAGCGCCCGCCGCGGCCACGGCTTGCGCATGCGCCAAGGTCGGCGTAATGTACACAGGATAGCCGGGAATATCCGCTTTGTACAGGCCGATCAGGGGGAGACCCACACGCGCTCGGATGGCCGCGATATCGGCGGGGGTGTTGGCCCGGATCGCCCGCGCGCCCCCCTGGTGCGCGGCCACCGCCATGCGCGCCATGATCTCAGCCCCGTAGAGCGGTTCGTCGGGCAGGGCCTGACACGAAACGATCAACCCGCCGCGGATCTGCTCGACCAATGCCCCAATGTCCATAAGCTTCCTATGAGAATACAAATCTGGATGATCAGTGTCCCTGGTAGCTGCGCTGTTCTGCGCAACAATTGGCGGCATTATAACAGAACCTGGACTTTTTGCGCGCCATCGGAGATAATAACCTTTGGTGCTAGTTTGAAAAAGGTCACAAATTTGTTGAAAATTCACGT
>CAZIRP010000143.1:0-8565 GCA_964541665.1 uncultured Caldilineaceae bacterium
CCCCCACGGGATCGAACAACCGTAGGTCACGCCTCCTGGCGTGACAGACAACCGAATGAACGTCACTCACGTCCCCCGAAGAAACTATCGGACGCCGTGAGCATGTCACACCAGAGATGTGACCTATAACTACAACAAGCGTGACAAATCACACAACATGTCCCCCACGGGACTAAGCAAACCGTAGGTCACGCCTCCTGGCGTGACAGACAACCGAAATAACGTCACTCACGTCCCCCGAAGAAACTATCGGACGCCGTGAGCATGTCACACCAGAGATGTGACCTACAATTGAGCTTGACAAAGCTGGAAGCTCCGAGGGCTTATGAACATCGAAACGCTGGCCATTCATGCCGGCCATGAGCATGACCCCAGCAGTGGCGCGGTGATGCCGCCGATCCATCTGTCGACGACCTTTGTGCGCAATGCCGAGGGCGATTATCCCTCTGGCTATGTCTATGGGCGCAGCGATAATCCCAATCGCCATGCGCTCGAAGTCTGTCTGGCCGAACTGGAAGGTGGCAGCGCGGCTGTCGCCTTTGCCTCGGGCATGGCCGCGACAACCGCGGTGTTGCAATTGCTCGCCAGCGGAGACCATGTGATCATCCCCGGGGATGTCTACTTTGGCACGGGCAGGTTGGTGGCCGATCTTTTTGCGCGCTGGGGGTGGCAAACCAGTGTGGTGGATCTGACCGATCTCGCCGCGGTGCAGGAGGCCATTCGCCCCAACACGAAGTTGATCTGGGTCGAGACGCCCTCCAATCCGCTGCTCAAGATCACCGACATCGCGGCTGTCAGCCACCTTGCTCATGCGCAGGGCGCGCTCTGCGTGGTTGATAACACGTGGCCTTCGCCGATCTGTCAGCGCCCGTTCGAACACGGAGCCGACCTCGTCATGCACTCAACCACCAAATATCTGGGCGGGCACAGCGACTTGACTGGCGGGGTGGTGGTCGTGGGGGATCAGCCGCCCGCGCTCCTGGAACGTTTGCGCACGATCCAACAGTTGGGCGGCGCGGTGCCCTCGCCATTCGATTGTTGGCTCTTGCGGCGCAGCATCAGCACGCTGCCTTACCGAATGCGCGGCCACTGCCAGAATGCGGCGGCTGTGGTTGCCTTCCTGGTGGATCATCCCGCGATCGAAGCGGTGCATTATCCGGGCCTGCCCAACCATCCGGGTCATGCGATTGCTGCCAGGCAGATGCGTGCGTTTGGCGGTATGTTGTCGCTCCAGGTGATGGGGGGTGCAGCGGAAGCCCGTCAGGTGGCCAGCGCCACCAAACTCTTTGCCCAGGCGACGAGCCTGGGGGGCGTCGAAAGTTTGATCGAGCATCGCGCTTCGGTGGAAGGCCCAACCAGCCACACGCCACAAAATCTGCTGCGCGTCTCGATTGGCTTGGAACATGCGGATGATCTGATCGCCGATCTTGATCAAGCATTGCGAGCCTTGGTATAATTCAACCATCCAATCAACCCGTCAAATCAGGAGTTTCCCATGCCTTTATACGAATATTTCTGCCCATCCTGCAAAGAAAGTTTTGAAGCACTTCGGCCAGCTGTGCAGGCCGATCAGCCCACAACATGCCCCTCGTGTCGCGTCGAATCCAGCCAGCGCATCCTCTCGCTCGTTGCCAGCAGCGTGATGAAAGGGAATGGCGCTGCCGGCCTGGCCGAGATGAGCGCACCCAGCATGGGCGGGGCTTGCTGTGGTGGTGCCTGCGGTTGCAGCCACTAACGCCATCTCATTCATGTCGAATAAAAGCGAGCAGCATCCTTCCGCTGTGGCCGCGGTGGTTTTGGCCGCGGGGCAGAGCCGCCGCATGGGCCACCCCAAACAGTTGATCCTGGTGGATGGCGAGGCGCTGGTCGTGCGGGCCACCCGAGTGGCGCTACAAAGTCGTGCCGCCATCGTTCGGGTGGTGACCGGCGCGGCAGCTGATGCGGTCAGCCGCCTATTGGCAGAGACTTTCCCCGCGCAGCCGCGCTTGCACCTCGTCCACAATGGCGATTTTGCTACCGGGCAAGCGAGCAGCGTGCGTTGTGGCGTCGCGGCATTACCCGCCGAGATCGGCGCGGCGCTCTATCTGCCGACCGATCAGCCGTGGTTGTCTGTCCCGCTGTTGGATGGGTTGATTGCGGCCTGGCGGTCAGGGGCTCGCCTGGCAGCCGCGGCAATCGAGGGGGAAGTGCGTGGGGCCCCGGCAATTTTTGATCGCGCACTCTGGCCTGCGCTGGCACACCTCAGCGGGGATGTGGGCGCACGGGCGATCTTCAGGCAGTATGCTGGCGAGATCGTGCCTGTGGCGGCAACCGCTCGCGAATTGCGCGATCTCGACACCCCAGCAGATTTATTGAGCGAAGACTCTGTCTAACTTTGTGGCTCGTCGGGCGAAGCTGGCTCTGACAATTCGTCTGGGGTGAGGCTCGGCTCGGACCGACCGCGACGCCGCGCTCGCCATTCGCCAATATTTTTGGCGACATCACCCGTGCGTTGCCGCAACCAACTCCCCGCGTTGACCGCAGCTTCACCAGCCTGACCCGCCGCGACCAGCGCAATCTTCCCCGCAGCCTGGCCGGCCACAATCACCCCACCGGCTACGGTCTGCGCCTGCCGATTGGTAAAACGCCACGAACGTTCGGTGGTGTCGGTCAACCAGCTTGCCAATTTGCGTTCATCCACCCCGGTCAAAGTGCGCATGTGGTCATCCCAGCCGACCAGCAAAGTGGGGTCCTGGCTGAAATAAGCCTGCGCACGGCGCCCGATCAGGTAGGTCGAGAGCATGTTGATCCCGCCTGAAGCCGCCACCCCCAGAACAGGGATCGATTTTGCCACAGCGCGTTGCGCAAGACGGCGGCTGGCCAATTCGGCCAGTTCGGTGCCGGCCCTGGTCACCACTCGATTGGCCCCCGCGCTCAACCCGGTGACCAGCGCGACCATAAATCGGCGCTCGTCCGCATGGATCGCCCGCCCATAGACCGCGGCAATCTCCAAAACCAGCTCAGACTGGATCTGATAGGTCATGCGTAGATCGGTGGCCACCCCAAAGATCAATGTCGCCACTGTCCCCAACCCAGGAATGATCGTCGCGCCAGAAGTGACAGCGCCCACTGTGCCCGCCTGCATACAGCGCTGTTGGATCAACCGTTCGACCAGCTGATCGGCCGTGGCCTCGGGGAATTTCTGGCGCAATTCGGCCATCCGTTGCTGGGCCGCGGCCGCGTCCACCTGGTTGATCGACCCCAGCACCTGGTCGACCAGCGCATTGACCATCCCCGCCTGGCCATTGCTATTGGGGCTATTTGTGGATTGTGGCGTTACCTGTTCCTCACTCATGCTTGTTCTATCTCCCATTTTGTTGCTCAGCCGCTATACCCTAGCATGAATCGGTTTTCTACTCTGTAGACTTGGATACGGGGATGGGTCAGGAACGCAGACATAAGCAAGCGTAAGCTGAGGGAAATGCTTCAATCCATTGCCAACTCGGCAGCTCGTGGATAACTGGTTTGGGCCCCGGCGCGCTGCACGCTGATGGCCGCGATCTGGTTGGCGCGGGCAATGGCCTCGGGCAACGCCACTTTGCTCGCCAACAAAAAGGCCAGGCTGCCGACAAAGGCATCGCCCGCGCCGGTCGTATCCACCGCGGTGACGCGTGGCGCGGCAACCGGCAAAACAGTACTGGCGTTGACCAACAAACTGCCTCGCTCGCCCAAAGTCAGGATCACATGGTTGGGGCCCCGCGCCAACAAGTGGCGGGCCGCGGTTTCGGCCTCGGCCAGCGTTGTGACCGGTTGACCAGTCAATAAGGTGGCTTCGTGCTCGTTCGGGCAGAGAATGTCGCACAGCGGATAAAATTCGGCAGGCAATTCCTCGCTGATCGGTGCAGGGTTGAGGATGACCAGACGGTTCGCGGCGCGGGCAATGCGCATCGCCGCCAGCGTGGCTGCGTGCGGTACCTCCAGTTGGCACACCAGCACATCCGCGGCTTGAATGGCTGCGGTCGCGCGCTCGACATCCGCAGCAGTCAACAAGGCATTCGCGCCCGCGCTCACGATGATCTGATTCATGCCTGCCGCGTCGATGGTGATCACCGCCACCCCGCTGGCTGCTTCGCTCGTCACGCCGAGATAATCGACGTTGATGCCTTCGGCGCTCAGATTGGTGACCATGTCGCGGCCAAAGAGATCGTCGCCTACTTTGCCCACAAAGGTCACCGCACCGCCAAGCCGGGCCGCCATCACCGCCTGGTTGGCCCCTTTGCCGCCATACCCTGTGGTGAAGCGTTGCCCGTGGATCGTCTCGCCGGCTGCCGGAAAACGCCCCACATAGCTATTCATGTCTAAATTGGATGAGCCGACCACACAGATTTTGGGCGTTGCCATAGGAAAAGCCTTGGGTAGCGATAACAGAGTTGTTGAAACGTACGTCGGGAGAACTCAAAGAGATTTAGGGGGATCGATAGAGATGCGCACGCTTGTCACCCAATCTCCCCAAATCTCTATCAATCTCTTTTTTTTACGCTGCGGCCAGTTCGCTCCATGCTTCCATGGCCTGTTCAAGCGCCTGTTGGGTGGCCGTATAGTCCGTGCCCAGACGCTGCAAGGTTGCGACATCTTGTTCGTTGCTCAGGTCGGTTTCCAATTGGGCCAGTTTTTGTTCAAGCCGATGAATTTCCGCTTCCTGATCGGCCAGTGCCTTAGCCCGTTTGCGGGCATCATTTTTGCTTTGCCGATCCGACCCTTGTTCGCGCCGGGCTTCGGCCCGTTGCTGCGCCGCCACTTGTTTGGCCTCTTCCGTCGTGCGCGCGCGGGCCTCGATCATCTCGGCGTAGGTACCCGGGAAAACGCTCAGCTTGCCATGATCCAACACCCAGATCTGCGTCGCCAGTTGGTCGATCAGATAACGGTCGTGCGAGACCATCAGGATCGTGCCGGGAAAGGCTTCGAGCACCTGTTGCAAGGCTTCCTGCGCGGGGATGTCAAGGTGATTGGTCGGCTCGTCGAGCAGCAGGAAATTGGCATCTTCCAGCGCCAGGAGCGCCAGAGCCAGGCGGCCCCGTTCACCCCCGCTGAGCAGATGCACCGGTTTGTAGACATCTTCCCCACGGAAGAGATATTGGGCCAGGTAATTGCGCGCCGGACCAATCAGCATAAACTTGTGGTCGATCAAGGTCTCCAGCACCGTTTTGTTCGGGTCCAGCTTTTCGTGCGCCTGGGCAAAATAGCCGACCTTCAGGCTCGCGCCAAGGCGGATTTCCCCGCCCAGGGCTAGCAATTCGCCGGTGATTGTGCGCAAAAAGGTGGTCTTGCCCGTGCCATTCGGGCCGATCAAGGCCGCGCATTCACCGCGGTGCAAGATGATCGGCTCGGCGGTGAAGAGCGGCTTTTCGGGATAGCCCACGTGCACTTCGCTGGTGCGTAAGACCAAATTGCCGCTGCGCATCCCGGCCTTCAGGTGCATATTCAGCCGAGGTGGCCGGGTAATGGGATTCTGCAGCGCTTTGATCGCCCCTTCGGCATCGGCCACGCCCCATTTGGCCTCGGAGATGGACACTTGTTCCATCACCTTGCCCCAGTTCTGGCTGAGCAAGAGCGACAAGCCACCCTGTTCGACCACGCGCACCTCGCGGATCAACCGGGTCAGGCGGCCCTGGGCCTGGTCTTTGGTGGCATCGCGCGCAATGTTGCGCTTGACATAATCCAGCTCTTTGAGGAACTTTTCGCGGATCGCCTCAAACTCGACTTCGCGGCGTTCCCACCGTTCCTGACGCTGGCGCAGATAGGCACTGTAATTGCCGCGATATTCTTCCAGGCCGCTGCGGCTCATCTCCCAGATGCGATTGACCACACGATCCAGGAAGTAGCGATCATGGCTGACGACGAGCAGCGCGCCATCCCAGGTCTGCAACATGCCTTCGAGCCATTCCACCGCGCTAAAATCGAGATGATTGGTTGGCTCATCGAGGATCAACAACGTGGGGTGTTCGAGCAGCAGCCGAGCCAGCAGGGCGCGCGTCTTTTGCCCCCCGCTCAACACACTCAGCGGCGTCTCCCATTCTGCTTTGCTAAAGCCCAGCCCCTGCAACACCTGGCTGATGCGCGTCTCGTATTCGTAGCCACCATTGACCTCGAAGCTGTGATGGAGCGCATCGTATTCGGCCAGTAATTCGTCGGACGGTTCGCCGTGGGCCATCCGCTCTTGCAGCGCCTGCAATGCTTTTTCCTGGGTGCGCACTTCGCCAAAGACGGTGAGCATTTCGCCATAAACGGTATTTTGGCGCTGAGCAAAGGCCTGCATCGCTTCCTGGCGTAAATAGCCAATGCGGGTGCCCTGGGTAAGTTGAATCGTGCCGCTGCTGGATTGTTCCAGCCCGGCCAGGATCCGCAGCAGCGTTGTTTTGCCGATGCCATTGGCCCCGACCAGCCCGACTTTGCCATCATTCGGAATCGAAGCCGTGAGGCCGAGGAAAACATCAAAATCGCCAAAGGATTGGCCTAGATTGGAGAAAGAAAGAATAGACATAACCGACTCACAAACGGATATTCAGCCTGGCGTTAGGCTCGAACGGGAATAGACTGCTACATCCTACCACAAGTTGCCCGGAGCGTGTAGCCCAACGGGTTTAACGATACGGATTTTTGACCGTGCGATCCGCGGAGAGCGTTTCGCGCGTGCGGCGGGTCAATCGTTCGATCGCATCGGCCAGGTGAGCATCGGTAATATGATGCGCATCTTCGGCCACGCGCACCTTGTGCGCCTCCAGCAACACCTCGGCATGGGTGACACCGGCTGGTGGCTCAAATTTGTACGAAGCCAACTCAAAGAGTTGCCCCAGCGGGTCGCGAAAATAGATCGAATCCATAAAACCGCGATCCACTTCGCCGCTGTGCCGCACGCCCCGCTCATCCAGCCGCGCCCGCACTTGCGTATAGGTAGCCCGCGACACCGTGAAGGCAATGTGGTGGAGATTGCCGATCCCCTCGGGGTTGGGGGTGCGGTCGGGGGTGCGGTCTTCGCGGGTAAAGATCGTGATCAGCCGGCCATCGCCTGGGTCAAAGTAAAGATGGTTTTCCTCGGGCACGTCCAGATTGGGCTGCTCAAAGATGAAGGGCATCCCCAATACCCCTTCCCAAAAATCGATGGAGGTTTGGCGATCCGCACCAATCAGAGTAATATGGTGAACGCCTTGCGTCTGAATCTTCTTCATAAGGTCTCCTTGTGATCCACCTGTGAATGCTGTGTCGCAGTGTATCATAACTGAGAGAAGAGCGGCAGAAAATTTTACAAGATGAGCCAGGTAGACAAGTGTACAGGCAGCCCCACCTGGCTACCTGTTTCCTTACAGAAAGGGTGATCCATGCGAGCCATTCATGTCGATGCCAGCCAACCCGACCGTCCGCTTGTCTGGCAGACGGCACCAGACCCCGTGGCCGGGCCAGACGAGGTGATCGTCGATATTCACGCCAGCGCGCTCAACCGGGCGGATCTGCTCCAGCGCGCGGGCAATTATCCGCCGCCACCCGGTGCGCCCGACATCATTGGCCTGGAGATGGCGGGTGTGATCAGCGAGATGGGCGCGAATGTGCGCGATTGGCAGGTGGGGGATCGGGTTTGCGCGCTGCTGGCCGGTGGGGGGTACGCCGAACGGGTTGCCGTGCCCGCGGCGCTCCTGATGCCGATCCCCGCGGCCTGGACGTTCGCCCAAGCCGGCGCCATGCCCGAAGTCTATCTCACCGCGTTTGTGAATTTGTACATGGAAGCCAATCTGCAACCGGGCGAGACAGTTCTCGTGCATGGTGGGGCGAGCGGCGTTGGCACCGCGGCGATCCAACTACTCAAGGCCAGCGGCAACCGTGTGATCGTCACTGCCAGTTCGGCAGAGAAATGCGCGGCCTGCACGGCGCTTGGGGCTGACTTGGTGATCAATTACAAGCAGGATGATTTTGTCGCCAAAACCAAAGAATTTACCGACGGCGCGGGCGTTGACGTGATCCTCGATATGGTGGGCGCGGACTATTTTGAGCGCAACCTGAGCTTGCTCAGGCTCAGAGGCCGGTTGGTCTTTATTGCCACCCTCGGCGGTCTGCAGACTACACTCAACATCGGCGCGCTGATGGGGCGCCGCTTGCGGCTGATCGGCTCGGTGTTGCGCAGCCGCAGCCTGGCCGAGAAGATTGAGATCAAGACGCGCTTTATGGAACGCTTCTGGGCGTTCCTGGAGGATGGCACCATCCAACCCGTGATCGACCAAATCTACCCGATCTCCCAGGTTAACGAAGCGCACGCCCGCATGGCGGCCAACCAGAACATCGGCAAGATCGGCTTGCAAGTGCGTAAGTAAATTGTTTCAAAGTTTGAACGTTCTCAGTTCGTGTACGTCAAACGTCATGGCTTCATCACGTTTGACGTTTGACGGTGAATCGGCCAAATCCCCATAAATCTCCCCAAATCCCCTCAAAATTCTCCTGTTACACCCAATGCAACACCTCCGCGCTGCCAATGGTACACATCTGGTACTTGAAATGCACCGGCGATTCGTCATAATCATAACCAGCAACAAATTGACC
>CAZIRP010000144.1:0-8396 GCA_964541665.1 uncultured Caldilineaceae bacterium
GTCGTGTGATTTGTTACGTTTGTTGTAGGTCACACCTCCGGTGTGACATGCTCACGGCATCTGGTTGCTCCTTCGGAGGACGTGAGTGACGTTCATTCGGTTGTCTGTCACGCCAGGAGGCGTGACCTACGATTGTTCGATCCCGTGGGGGACATGTCGTGTGATTTGTTACGTTTGTTGTAGGTCACACCTCCGGTGTGACATGCTCACGGCATCTGGTTGCTCCTTCGGAGGACGTGAGTGACGTTCATTCGGTTGTCTGTCACGCCAGGAGGCGTGACCTACGATTGTTCGATCCCGTGGGGCCATGTCGTGTGACTTGTCACGTTTGTTATAGGTCACACCGGTGACATGCTCACGGCATCTGGTTGCTCCTTGGGAGGACGTGAGTGACGTTACCTCGGTTGTCTGTCACGCCTCCTGGCGTGACCTACGATTGTTCGATCCCGTGGGGGACATGTTGTGTGATTTGTCACGTTTGTTGTAGGTCACACCGGTGACATGCTCACGGCATCTGGTTGCCCCTTCGGGGAACGTGAGTGACGTTACCTCGGTTGTCTGTCACGCCTCCTGGCGTGACCTACGGGTTGTTCGATCCCGTGGGGGACATGTCGTGTGATTTGTTACGTTTGTTGTAGGTCACACCTCCGGTGTGACATGCTCACGGCATCTGGTTGCTCCTTGGGAGGACGTGAGTGACGTTATTTCAATTGATTGTCACTCCAGGAGGCGTGACCTACGATTGTTCGATCCCGTGGGGGCCATGTCGTGTGATTTGTCACGTTTGTTGTAGGTCACATCTCTGGTGTGACCTGCTCACGGCGTCCGATAGTTTCTTCGGGGGGACGTGAGTGACGTTACCTCGGTTGTCTGTCACGCCTCCTGGCGTGACCTACGGTTGTTCGATCCCGTGGGGGACATGTCGTGTGATTTGTCACGTTTGTTGTAGGTCACACCGGTGACATGCTCACGGCATCTGGCTGCCCCTTCGGAGGACGTGAGTGACGTTCATTCGGTTGTCTGTCACGCCTCCTGGCGTGACCTACGGGTTGTCTATTCTATTTATCGCTAAGCCTCAACGAAATCCTTCGTATAGACTTTACATTGCTGGTGTTTGCAGCCGGGATGTTAGCATGATTCACGGTGGAACGGGTAGAATCATACTACCAATCTTTCAATGACATCGTCAACTATGGAGGTAACCATGTCCCAACCATGGCGCGGTATTTTTGTGATCGTCGTCACTCCGTTTACGTCCACCCATGAACTCGACGAGGCCAGTTTGCGCCGTCAGATCCGCTTTTGTATCGACGCGGGCGCGCACGGGCTGGTCGGGCCGGCCAATGCCAGCGAATTCTCCACACTCTCGGACGACGAACGCAAGCGCTGGCTCGACATTGTGATCAGCGAGGCGGGCGGGCAAATCCCGGTGATCGCCGCGACGACGTCGGGCCATGCGCTGTCCGCGGTGGCGCTCAGCCAGTATGCCGAGCGAGCCGGTGCGGATGGTATTATGGCGATGCCACCCCATGTGCTGCACCCCGACGCGGATGGCTGCTACGACTATTATCGACGCCTGAATGAGGCCGTGTCGATCCCGATTATGATCCAAAATTACAATGCGCCGCTGGGCACCCCCATGAGCTCGGCGTTGATCGCGCGGATGTGTCGCGAATTGGCCCATGTGGACTATATCAAAGAGGAGACGCTGCCCGAACCCCGGCGTATCAGCGAGACATTGGCTGCCGCGGGCAAGGATTGCAAGGGCGTTTTCGGGGGCCAGGGCGGCATCTATCTGATCGACGAAACCAGGCGCGGGGCTTGTGGCAATATGCCCGCCTGTCAGGCCACGGATGTGCAGGTGGCGATCTGGAATCTGCTCGAAGCCGGCGATGAAGCAGGTGCCCGCGCCCTCTTCAACCAGTTGCTCCCGCTGATCAACTACGAGCGCTTGTATGGGATCGCCGTCTACAAAGAAGTGCTCCATCGCCGCGGGGTGATCGCCACCACCGTCAGCCGTGCGCCCGGTGCGCGCCTGGATGACGAAGATCGCCGCGAGTTGGACGCGATCCTGGCCGGTGTTGATTCGCTGTTTACGGTGTAGGCTGCAGAAAACAGGATACGGGGTTCAGCAAACGCTCTCCCGTTTGCGCAAGGAGCGACAATGAAAATTACTGATCTCAAAATCTATGTCGTGGGCAATCCCTGGAAAAACTGGGTTTTTGTCAAACTGTTTACCGATGAAGGCGTGACCGGCTTGGGCGAGGCAACTGGAGGACTGTCGACCAAGCCCAACGTGGGCGATGTCGAAGAGCTGCGCCGCCATGTGATCGGTGAGGATCCACGCCACCCGGAACGCCTCTGGTACAAGCTGCACAAAGCGCGCTATCTCAATGGCACCAAGGGCATGAGCGCGATTGAACAGGCCTGTTGGGACATTTTGGGCAAAAGTCTGGGCGTGCCTTGCTGGCAACTTTTTGGTAGCAAACATCATGAACGGTTGCGGGTCTATGCCAATGGTTGGTATCGGGGGCCGCGTGAACCAGGCTTTTTTGCCGAGGCCGCCGCGCACTTGGTCGAGCAGGGATACACAGCATTTAAGTTTGATCCCTTCGGCGGAGCCTATCAGCAGATCGGCAAAGCGAGCGAGGATCTCGCCATCGAGATTGTGGCTGCTGTGCGGCGCGCGGTGGGCCCGCAGATCGACCTGCTGATCGAGGCGCATGATCGCTTCACAGTCGGCACCGCGATCCGCATTGGGCGGCGCCTGGAGGAATTTTCACCCTTCTGGCTCGAAACGCCGGTGCGCACCTATGATCTGGCTGGTCATGTGGAGGTGGCTCGGTCGATTCAAGTGCCGGTCGTGCTGGGCGAAGGCTTCACCGAAGTTCGCCAATTTGCCGACCTCCTGGCTTACCGGGTGATCGACATTGTGCAGCCAGAGCCGCAGACGTTGGGGCCAGCACGGGCGCGCAAAGCCTTTGCCATCGCGTCTGCGTATGATGCGCTGGTAGCGTGCCATCAAGCGCAAAGCCCCTTTTGCACGGCCATGAACGCGCATCTTCATGCGTCGATCCCCAATTTCCTGATCCACGAGAATTTTGATGATTCGCAGGAAGCGTGGACGTGGGATCTGTTGACGGGTGTGCCGCGCGTCGAGAATGGCTATATCACCGTGCCGGATACGCCCGGCTGGGGGGTCGAGCTCAACGAAGCGGAAGTTGAGAAGCACCCCTATAGTGATACGTACTTCTTGCGCCTGTTTGAAGAAGGCTGGGAGACACGCAAGCCACCGGGGCAGTAGGGAGGTAGGGTGATGGGGTAGTGAAGAGATAGGAAGTACACCCCACCACCCTATCTCCCCACCTCCCTATGCTTCTACATCACCCACGCAGCAGGATGTGATCGCCCGCGCGCAGTTTGCGTTTGCGCCAAAACGCCCAGGACGGAATAACCACCGGTTGGAGCGTGTAGGTGAAACGCTCGCCATACCCTGTGATGTCGGTGTAAGGGAATTGATCGGCTGGCTGGGCGCGCAAAGTCAGGTCGGGCGCATGTGGATCCAGCCATTGCAGCCGACCTTTGGCCACCCAATCTTGCAGATCCGCGCTGCCGGGCAGGTAGCGCATCAATTCGGGATAGTCCAACAAGGGAGGATAATCTCCCAGCTCGGCTTTGGTGTCGCGCCAGCGGTACGCCTTGAGGCTGCGCACATCCTCGGCGAAATAGGTGATCATATAAAGCGAGTAGCGGGGCACAAACCCGTCGGCTTCGAGGCGGCAGATTGGCAAACTGTGGATCGTGGCGATCGAGGTAAAGCCATCGGGCAACAGGTCGGGGACGACGAAGGGGATGTCACCGCTATCGTTTTCGAACGCGGGCAAGGGCAGCAAAGTCGCGTCCGCGTCATAGGTATCGTTCAAATTGACGAAACTATGCACGGCCACAAAATGGTCACAGCCGACCTTGCGATATTCGCTGCTAAAGACATAACTTTGGTTGAAGGGTTGGACACGCCAATAGAGCAAGCTGTGCGTATCCAGTTTTTCAGTGTAGCGTGCCCCACAGAACGGGCATTCGGCAATGCGATATTCGGGAAGCTGCCGCCAAAAGCGCTGAATCACTGGTTCGATGCCATACAAATAGAGCTTGTACTGGTCGAGCTGAGTGGCGAGCTCACGGTACTCATCAGCTGCGAAGGTAATCTGAAGCTGACGAGTCGTAGCCAGAAACGTTGCTTCGTTCATACGTTCATCCTGAGTAGGGTCTCATGACAACTTGGCATGTACTAAGCAATGCAACGGCTGCGTCGTTGGAACCGTTCCATAGGCGAGTGACTTTTGAGAGAAGGACCAGAGAAAGGATGAGTTGGGGGCCATGCCGGCCCACAGGTGGGAGCACACACCCCATGAGGACAGCCCGGGGACGAGCTACATCATCTCCACTAAGGCTTGACGTTGAATTCTACAATTAGTCGCGCCGAATTTACGGAGAACACAGAAACTACGTGGAAACCGCAGATTACACAGAGGATCCAGCGCTCTGATTTGCCCTGTGTAATCTGCCGGGAATTACAGAAATGGTTACGAACGGGGAATGCCGGTGATGCGCACGCCACTGTCTTTGACTTTGTGGCGAATATTGATGCCGATCAACACAGCGGTGAACCCTTCGACCACCGCGGCATTGGCCAGGGGGCCAGCATCGATCCCAAACAGGCCGGCCGCGGCAGCTAATTCAATCGCTGCTGCTTTGGCGGCCTTATCATCACCGGCGATCAGCACATCACAATCTGGCTGCCAGGTGAGATCATGCAAATGGGTGGCCGAGATGTTCTGAAAGGCCGCCACGACTCGCACCGCGTCCCCCAGTTGGGCCTGGGCCTCCTGAGCTGCGGAGCCCCCCGGGGGATGCCAAACAGTCGCCACTTTGGGTGGCTTGAGAGGCACGCCAACGGTGATCAAAATTTTGCCCTGGCTCGCGTCGTGGATCTGTTCGAGCGTCGCAACCTGGGCAGCATAGGGCACACTGAGCACGATCATCTCGGCAGCGGCTGCAGCGTCCGCATTGGTCGCGCCCTGAATCGGGCCGCTGGCCGCGGGCAGTTTGGCGATCAGTTCGGCGGCGCTTTGCTCGGCCTTCTCCGCGCTGCGGCTGCCTAGAATCATCGGATAGCCTGCCGCGGCCCAGCGAAAGGCCAGGCCCGACCCTTCGGCACCGGTGCCGCCAATCACGGCGATGGTTGGTTTGCTCATCGTGTCCTCGTTTATGAATTAAACTTGCCTGGCTTTGGGTTTCCCCCAACCGAGCCACCGGAAAATCTGCTAGACAGCCGTAAAGCCCCCATCCACGCAGATAATCTGGCCGGTGACCATGCGCGCCGCGGGGGACGCGAGATAGATCACCGCGGCCGCGATCTCGTCCGGTTCGGCCAGGCGCCCCATCGGCACTTTTTCCAGGTTCTTGGCAAAAGTAGGATTCTTGACCGCGGCCTCAAGCATGGGCGTGCGGGTGAAGGTCGGGGCCACCGCGTTGATGGTGATCTTGTTCGGGGCCCACTCAGCGGCCAGCGAGCGAGTGAATTGGCCGACCGCGCCCTTGGCCGCGGCATAGGGCGTGCGCAAGGGGCCACCGACCACGCCGACCTGTGAGCTGAGCGTAATGATCGCGCCTTCGGTGCCTTTGGCGATCATGTGCCGGGCCACCGCGGTGGCGATAAAGAATGCGCCTTTGAAGTTGACATCCGCGATAAAATCGAACTCTTCTTCGCTGTAATCCAGCGCTGGCTTTGGGGTGTTGACCCCAGCATTGTTGACCAGGACATCGATCTGGCCGAACGCGGCAGCCACTTGATCCACAAAGGTGTTGATGCTCTCCACACTGGCCAGATCGAGCGGCCAGGCTTCGGCGCGGCGCCCCATCGCCCGGATCTCCTCGACCACCGGCTCGGTGTCGGCAATGTTGCGATTGCCCAGAGCCAGGTCCGCGCCCCATTCAGCGGCAGCCAAGGCAATGGCTTTGCCAATCCCCTTGCTCGCGCCGGTCACAATCACCGTCTTGCCGGTCAGATCAAAATTCACACGCTTTGTCATGGGTTTCTCCTCGTTGGTTTTGACCCCGCAATCGGAGCGTTCGTGGCGATTGCGGGGCAGGAAGTTACTGGTTACTGCTGGGTCTGCTCGACTTTGACCACGGTCTTGGTGGCCGCGGCCTGATAGAGCGCCTCGACCACGGCCATGGTGCCGAGGTTGTCGCGGCCCGACGTGATCGGCTCGCTGCCATCGTTGATGCACGTCAGGAAGTGGCGAATTTCCGCCGAGACCGAATCGGTGTAGGGATGGTTGCGAATGTCGAGCTTGGTGATGCCGCCGCTATATTCGGGGATCCTGGTGCTGTAGATGTGCCAGCCCATCACGTTGTGGATGATGCCTTCGTCGCCGTAGAAGATGGTCAATTCACCCGTGGCGGTTGGGATCGGCACTTTGTAAGCGGCAAAGAGATAGAAGGCCTCACCGATGATGCCATTGGCAAAGTTCATCGAGAAAGCCACAATATCCTCGTTGCCACCTGGCTTGTAATTGGGATTTAAGCCGCTGTAGCCCGTAAACCCGGCCACTTCGTCGATCTCGCCAAAGAAATGGCGCATCAGGTCGATCTTGTGGACCGCGGTCTGGGCGATCATGCCGCCGCCGGACTTGGCCTTGTCGAAGATCCAACTGTCCGGGGGATACATGTGCTTGACAAACTGGTTGCAGTCAAAACGCAGAGCAACGACGCGGCCAATCGCCTGGCGATCGAGCAACTCTTTGATCTGCACATGCTCGGGTTGGAAGCGCTGATTCTGGCCGACCATCAACACGATATTGGCGGCTTTGGCCGCGGCGACCATCGCCTTGGATTCGGCCAGATCCATGCCCATGGGCTTTTCGACCAACACATGCTTGCCTGCTGCCGCGGCAGCCAGCGTGATTTCGGCATGTTGATAGGGGGGCAGGCAGAGGCTGATCGCATCCACATCCTCCCGTTCGATCACCGAGCGCCAGGAATCGGTGGCGTCGGCGTCGAATTCTTTGGCGAAGGCTTTCGCCCATTCCAGATTATACTCATCACAACAGACGACCACCTTTGCCAGGTCGGGCGCGGCTTTGTAGCCCTCAGCGTGGAGGCGGGCAATCTTACCACAACCGAGAATACCAATGCGGATCACAAACTGCTCCTTCTTGCGTGAAAATCAGAAAATTCCAGAAATTTACCCACAGATCTCATCGGTTCCTAATAGAGAAACCAGATAAATATCGCATAAATCGTAGGTGCGGTTAGAAACCGCACAGGTAGGCTAGGGCCAGAATATGCGGTTAAAAACCGTACCTACTTGCTCGCTATTTGTGCGATCTCTATTTAATTTCTCTATAAGCTACGAGATTAGCTCAGAGCGCCGAAAGATCAAAAAAGCCAACGCCCTCCAATGCAGAACGCAGCGCGGTTTGCTTCTCTGGCGAAAGCGTCAAATTGGGGAGACGGGGCTGACCACAATCAAAATCCAGCCATTGCATCACTGTTTTGAGTGACCCCAGATAACCAGCATCGATCATGCGCTCGGTGGTGCGGTTGGTTTCGATCTGCAACTGGGTGGCCTGGGCAAGATCGCCGCCCGCCACGAGTTGTTGAATGGTGCGATAAACGCCGGGGTGATAGTTGAGCGATGAGCCAATACAGCCGGACGCGCCAAACATGGCCGCAAAACAACATTGTTCATCCATGCCAGAGAAGAGCGTCCACTTGCCCTGGCCCAAGTCGATGATCCGCCGGAACTCATACATATTGGGGCCGGTATATTTGCCCCCGGCCAGCGTCGGAATGTCCATCAGAGCGCGCATCAGGGCAACCGCGTCGGCGGGACCGCCAAAGATGTAGGTGAGCAGCGGCAAGTCGGGCGCGGCCGCGGCCAACCCGGCATAATAATCATGAATCGCGGCAACCTGATTGTAGAGCGGCGGAATGATGCTGGCCACACCATCGGCCCCGGCCTCCTGGGCGTGACGTGCGAGCGCAGCGGCATCGCCCGCGGCCACCGCGCCCACATGCGCGATCACCGGGACGCGGCGGTTGTTCTGCTCGATCACGGTTTCGAGCACCAGTTTGCGTTCGGCCACCGACATGCCGACTCCTTCGCCGGTCGAGCCGCACACATAAAACCCCCCGACGCCTTTGCTGATCAAATAGTCGACCAGGCGACGCAGAACCGGCACGTTGATCTGATCCTGATCGGTGAAGGGGGTGACCAGCGCCGGCCAAGCCCCGGTAAATTGACGCATGAGCTGTGCTCCTTGGGCACTTTGTGATTTAATGAGAACTAGGTAAATATTTAATAATCATCAAGGCAAGCAAAGCAGGCA
>CAZIRP010000145.1:0-8132 GCA_964541665.1 uncultured Caldilineaceae bacterium
TATTTCCATTTTCATGGTCTTCCCACGCTTTTTCCAACGGTTTTCCAACGCTTGGTCCCTATGCTGGTATCGATGGAAAGAGTGAAGAGTGTGGGCTAGGGCTTCGCACCTAAGTATAGATGAAATGAGGCCGCGTGGCAGAAAAAGCCTGCTATATTCAACGCGTCTATTTCCAGATACCCCCAAAGATTCCAGATACCCCCAAAGAAATGTCTAGAAGCCATCTCAAAAATCGGTTGTGGTTCCTGTAAACAAAGGTGGCCCAACCAGTGTGGTACAGCGATTTTTGAGATAAGTACTAGAAACCTCTGCATCCGCTAGTTTTTACGGGCACAGTTCAGCCTATGCTCAGTAAATATCAATCTATGCTAATCGCTGGATAGGCAATAATTTCTTAAGGAAGCTATAAATCAACAAACCTTGCAGGACGCCAGCACGCAGCCGATGTTGTAACTTGTCGTTGGTTGTCCTGCATCCCTGACACTGAATCTGCCGCCAGATTTTTGTACCGTTACAGGAGATAGTTGTCATGAACAATGTTCATCACTTTCCTGCCTGGTTCTCCAGGCTGTATTGGATCAACCTGCTGGTGACGGCGGTGCTGGCTGCCACACTATTGATGCCCACCAAGCTTGTCTATGCAGCCAGTATCACGGTGACGACTACGGCGGATACAATCGATGCGGCAGGGACCTGCCCTGCGGTAACGTTGGCGTCGCTGCCCGGCCCCGACGGCGAAGTCAGCTTGCGCGAGGCAATCTGCGCCGCGAACGCGAACGCTGGCGCTGACACGATCAGCTTCGACATTCCCGGCGCGGGGCCGCATACCATCACGCCTGCCACGGTATTGCCGACTATCAGCGGTGCAGTGTTGATTGACGGTCTGTCGCAGCCAGCCAACGGCGGCAGCGCCGCAAGTTGTACGGCGGGCCCGCTGCTGATCGAGATCGCCGTGCCGGAAGACACGGTTGGGTTCGGTCTGAACCTGAACGCTGGTAGCGATGGCAGCACGATTCGTGGGTTGGCGATCAGCGGCTACAACGGCTCCAACGGGATGGGTATTGCGGCTTTCACCCCCAATCACGTTATTGAATGCAACTTTATCGGCACGAATGCGGCAGGCACTGCCCAAGCCAATGGCGGGAACAGCATCGGTATCTGGCTAACGGGCAGCAACACCGGCACGCGGGTCGGCACGGACGGCAACGGTAGCAACGACGCCAACGAGCGCAACGTGATCTCTGGCAACAACATCGCCATCCTGATCTACACCTCGAACCAACGGGTTTCGGGTAACTACATCGGCGTGAATGTGACCAACAGTGCCAACATTCTGAATGGCTCTGGCGTCGCATTCGGCTTCGATGCGAGTAACAACATCATCGGGTTCGATGGCACGGGGACGCCGGGGGATGAGGGCAACATTATCCGATACGCTAGCTATGGCATCCAGTCAGCCGGCAATGACGAAGTTGGCAATCGTTTCTCAGCCAACAGCATCATAGGCGGTTCTTCTGCCCCGTTCACTATCGGCATCGAACTGTGGCCAGAAGGCGGAGGGGCTGGTGTGACAGCGAACGACACCGACGACCCAGACAACGGCCCGAACCACATGCAAAATTTCCCAGTGCTGAGTTCGGTGACATCGGCGGGCGCGGTGACTGGTTCGCTGGATAGCCTGGCGACCAATACGGCCTACCCGGTGCGGATCGAATTTTTCGCCAACACGGCCTGCCATAGCACAGGCCATGGCGGAGGTGAAGTCTATCTCGGTGATACAGTGATCGCTGCGCCGGGCGCTATCGTCGCGACGCTGACCCTGGTGCCGGGAAAGAATTATATCACAGCCACGGCTATCGATGCTGCTGGCAACACGTCGGAGTTCTCTGCCTGTCGAGAAGCCGATGAGGTTGCTACCAGTACGCCGACGAATACACCAGTCCCGCCGACCGCGACGCCAACGGACACCGCCACCAACACGCCAGTCCCGCCGACCGAGACGCCGACCTTTACAGCAACGCCAACGGACACAGCCACCAATACGCCAGTCCCGCCGACCGAGACGCCGACCTTTACAGCAACGCCAACGGACACAGCCACCAACACGCCAGTCCCACCGACGGCGACGCCGACCTTTACAGCGACGCCGACGGACACGGCCACCAATACGCCAGTCCCGCCGACCGAGACACCGACCTTTACAGCAACGCCAACGGACACGGCCACCAACACGCCAGTCCCGCCAACGGCCACACCGACGAGCACACCAACCAATACACCGACGGGCACCCTGATCGCTTCGTGTGGCGGTTATGCTGTCTATCTGACGGGCGACATCTATAGCGCCGACGGCTGGAGCGGCACTATCCTCGTTGGCACGGATGCGCAGAACAACATCGTCGGCACAGCAGACAACGACCTGATCCTCGGTCTTGGCGGCAACGATGTCCTCAACGGCAAAGCGGGCGATGATGTCATCTGCGGGGGCGAGGGCAACGACCTGATCTACGGCGAACTCGGCACCGATTATCTCGATGGCGGCAGCCACAACGATGTGCTCAACGGCGGTACCGGCGATTACGACATCCTGATCGGAGGGGAGGGCAATGACACGCTCCCCGACCCGGATGGTGTCGCTGACTTGCAAGGCGGTCCCGGCAACGACCAGATCAACCTCAGCCTACGCAATGGCTGGCGCACAGCGGATGGCACAACCGAATTCATCGGTCGTTTCGCGGCTGGCTTGGGCAACGATACTGTCACCTTTGGCATTCTCGGTCAGGACGACTTTACCGTTGATATTACCGGGGATGAGTGGGATGATCGAGCCGACGAGGGCACTGCTGACACCATCCGCTTTGCCGGGCGCATCGATTCGGCCAACTCGCAATTCCGCAAGTTCGAGGGTCAGGTGATCATCGCCACCAGTGAGTTGCCGGTCATCACTGACGAGACCGGCGTCGAGTTCTGGGTCGATGAACCCGTCGAGGCAGGGCCAGAGGAGCAAGTGCCGACACCCCCTCTCACCGAAGCGATGAACCACCAGCTCTATTTGCCACTTATCGGGGGAGATTGAGCTAGCGTGAGTGCAAGATAGGAGAAGAGGGATTGGGTATTCAGGATTGCACTCATGCACTCTTAGAGTATCCAATCTCTCTCCCGCTCCTCATCATTCCCAACCAAGCGCGCACTTGGTGAGGATCCCCCAGGCGATGGTATAATCGGGGTCTACCAGCACAAGGAGGCCCAAGGTGAAAACAATTCGTTGGGGAATTATTGGCTGCGGGGATGTCACCGAGGTCAAAAGTGGCCCGGCTCTGCAGCAAGCCACCAATTCCGCATTGGTGGCGGTGATGCGGCGCGATGGGGCCAAAGCTGCCGACTATGCGCAGCGCCACCGCGTACCCAAATGGTACGATGACGCGCAACGGTTGATCGACGACCCCGAGGTCGATGCAGTTTACATTGCCACCCCGCCCAGTTCGCACAAAGAATATACATTGGCGGTGGCAGCCGCGGGCAAGCCCGTTTACGTGGAAAAACCGATGGCAATTGATCATGCCGAATGCCAGGCAATGATCGACGCTTGCACTGCCGCGGGTGTTCCGCTCTTTGTGGCTTATTATCGCCGCGCCCTGCCCCGTTTTTTGCGCGTCAAGGAATTGATCGACAGCGGCGCGATTGGCACCCCGCGCACGGTGACGATCACCTTTTACCGCACCATGCGCCCGTATGATTCGCAGAATCTGCCCTGGCGTGTCAACCCCACGATTGCTGGTGGCGGGCTGTTTGTCGACCTGGCCGCCCACACGCTCGATTATTTGGACTATTTCCTCGGGCCGATCAGCGCGGTCAGCGGCTACGCCAGCAACCAGGCCGGGCAATATTCCGCGGAGGATGTGGTCGCGGGGAGCTTTGTCTTTGCCAATGGCGTGCATGGGACGGGGATTTGGAGCTTTGCCAACACGGGCAATGTGGACCGCACCGAGATCCGCGGCGATGGGGGCACGCTCACGTTTTCCTCGTTCACCGACGAGCCTTTTGTGCTGACCACCGCCGATGGCGCGCAGGAATTCTCGCTGCCCAACCCGCGCCACATCCAACAACCATTGATCCAAACCATTGTCGATGAGCTCAATGGCACAGGGCGCTGCTCAAGCACCGGCATCAGCGGGGCACGCACCAGTTGGGTCATGGATCAGATGTTGGCTGGTTGGCGCCAGCAAAATCCCATTTCTGGATGAAGTTATGAAGCAGAGCCATACCGTCGTCGTCGAACGGAACGTTGTTTGGCAAGGTGATTTTACGGTCGAGCCCTTTGAAGCTGCCTGGGCCAGCGAGGCGATCTACTTTGTGCGAGCGCTTGAGGCCAGAGATGTGCCTGCGGGCAGCATAGCGCGCATTCAGATCTCGCCCGACGGCATCCACTGGTGCGACGAAGGCACCGAATTGCCGCTGCCCAGCGAGCCGGGGATCAGCTTTTGCCGCGTGAGCCATTTTGGGGGCTGGCTGCGCGCGGTTGGCACGTTGCCCGCGGGCGCGTCGCTGACCGTTTTGGTCTATCTGGTGCTCAAAGAGTGAAACGACACCCCGCGTACAGCATCAAATCAGAGATTCGTCACTGAAAAAATCAGCATTTCGCTTTATGCTGGGGAGAGTTGTACGAGCAGGTTATCACAGGATAAAGCGAGGAATAAGGTATGAGCGATAACTCGAATCAATACGAAGTTGCCACGTTGGGCGGTGGCTGCTTTTGGTGTTTAGAAGCGCCTTACGACCAGTTGCGCGGGGTAGTCAGCGTCGAATCTGGCTATGCCGGCGGCCATGTGATCAACCCCACCTATCAGCAGGTTTGCACAGGCACCACAGGGCACGTCGAGGTTGTGCGGGTAACGTTTGATCCGCAAGTGATCTCCTATCGCGAGATTTTGCAGGTCTTTTTCACGCTGCACGATCCAACCACCCTCAACCGGCAGGGCAATGATATCGGCCCCCAATATCGCTCGGCGATCTTTTATCACTCGCCCGAGCAGCAAGCAATTGCCGAGCAAGTCATCGCCGAGACCACTGCCGCGGGGGTCTGGCCCGGCCCGATTGTCACCGAGGTGGTGCCGCTGAATAATTATTCCGAGGCCGAGGAGTATCACCAGGAGTATTTCGAGAACAATCCCTATCAGGGCTATTGCCAGGTGATCATCGCGCCCAAGGTGGCTAAATTCCGCAAGCAATATTTCGAGCAGTTAAAACGGTAATCCAAATCCGCCAACAGCAGTCAGGCAGCTTGCCAAAGCCTGACTGCCTGAGCCTACCGAATGCACCATGAATCATCATCCTGACCTGAGCCGTTTCGACGCGCTGCCGCGCATCCTGAGCTACGACGATTTTGACCGAGGTATCAATGGGTGGACCAGCCTGATCGGCAACTACGAAGGCTCGCTCGACTCGATCCTGCCCGACTATCGCGACCTGCGCCCACCGATGCTGAGCAATCTGTCGATGTGGGACACCGGCACCGCGGGGTCGATGAATGGCACCTACGCGCTCAAGCTCGCCACACGCCCGCGGCCCGGCGCGTTTGGCGTGGCAGTCAAACGCCTCACCTTTCGGCGGCTTGGCCCCATTCGTTTGGAGACTTATTTCTGCTTCAAGCCCGAAGCGAGTGAGTTGCAGCTTTCGGAGTTGGATGTGCGGGCGGTGGGCTTTCTGTTTGATCTGCAAGATGTGGATCGCACCGCGCAACCGCAGCGCATTATGCCCCATCTCCGCTATTTGAACGCGCAGGATGGAGAATTTGCTGGCCGTTGGCAATACAAACAGGAACGGGTAACGCTGCATGAGATTGGGGGGAGTGGCAAGACGCGCTCGCATTTCCATCTTGCCCCAGAGGGGTGGAGCGACCTGCCCGGCGGCGATCAGCTCCTCTGTTACAACGAAATTGCCACGAAAATGAACTGGCATTATCTGCGGATCGATTTTGATCTCGCCAGCATGAGTTATCTGCGCTTTCAGTGCAACGACCGCATCTTCGACCTCACCGGCGTAGAGCCGATGCGCATGCCAGCCATGGCCAATCTATGGTGTATGCTCAACATGGCCTTCTTTGTCGAAGCGGATACAGAAAAGCGCGCCTACTTTTATCTGGATTCGGTGCTGCTCTCCAGCGAATGAACCCTAAACGGCCAGATCGCGCAGCCAGGCGCGGTGAATGATCCATTCATTGGCGCTCAATTCCCAGCGCAATTCAAAGGTGTTGTCATCCACCGTCTTTAGCAGATAACAGCGCAGCGATTTGCCGCCGACCCGCTCTTCCCACTGGCGGCCAATATCGCTGACATAGCGAGTTTTGTTGCGCCACAAAAAGGAGGTCGGGCGTACTTCGCCATTGGGCATCACACGGATCAATGGATCAACCGGTTCGTTTACCAACACTTCTCGTATCATCGTTATTTTCTCCCTCTCTGCCAATATACATTCATTATATGCTTATTTTGCGGTTCTTGTGAGAAATGGCCGCGCTGGAGCTCTGCGTCTGCATCCGCGCTATCCATCAGCTGGCAACCGCCGTCCGATCAGCATAAGCCGCTGGTCACCGCGCCGGGTGAGGAAGATGGTTGCCGGTCTGCCCCCGCGCACCAATTTGAGGCGTGGGCGCAGGCTTTCTGGCTCCACAGGAAACCCCCGTTTCTTCAGCTCAACTTCCCCAATCGCCAAAGCCTGCAACCGCTGGTTCAACCCTTTCAGGCTAAATGGGTGGACTTCCTCGATGGCAAACCCCTGCGCCAACTGGGTCGCTTGTGGCGTAGCGGTCACCAGATAGGCGATCTGTGCATCCAGCAACCAGGCATTGAATTGCCGGGCCAGCGCGCCCACCGCCTGGGCACGGATCACCGCGGGATCGGGCTCGTACAGATAATGGCCCGCGGCCACCTCGCCCACCGCGGGCGCTGTGCCATCATCCGCCAGGGTGATCCACTCGTTGCCGGTGTAGACACTGGCCCAGCGTCGCTGGTGCGCAACGTCACCAAACCAGAGCAACGCTTCTTTGCAAACCCCGTCGTGGCTGATAAATTCGACACTGCAATCCGCGGGCAGCTCCTCGTTGCGCACGCTGGGCATCACTTTGACACCGAGCGTGAATATAGATCTTTGTAACCGTAAAATTTCGGTCAACGGCGGCTGCATTTGGTGCAAGGAAAAGATACGGCGCTCTCCCACGCGGCGGGCCGGGTCGACAAAGGCTGCGGCAGCGCCAGCCAATGCACCGCGGGCTAGCAAAGCCGTCCAATCGCCCTGGAGAAAGGTGATGCGCTCGCTCAGCCCTAACGCCGCGGCGTTGGCTTGGGCAAATCGTAAACGTAGCGGATCAAGCTCCACGGCGATCACCGCGCGTTTCTGCGCCAGGGCCAGGAGATCCCCACCGATGCCGCAGCCGAGATCCAGCAGGGGGCCGGGCGGGGCGTGCTGGTCCAGCCAATCTGCATGGTGCAGGGCTACTGGCCAGGCCGTTGCCTGCTCTAAGGCCTCTGGCACCAAAAAAAGTTGATCGGCAAAGGGAAATTTGGCGCTGGCTGCCCGCCGCAAACGGGCTAATCTCAGCAAAGCGCCCGCCTCTGTGGGCGAAAACGCTGCGCGCAGCGCGGTCAAGTGGGCCAGGGTATCGTGCTCGTGTAGATCCAGGCGCGCTAACTGAGCCAGGGCAGCTTGCCCGGCTGGCGTAAAAAAGACAGTTGCGCCCTCAGCAGTGATCGCGCCGCTCGTTTTGGTCGAATCTACCGATGAAGTGCAATATTCTTTGTTAATCTTGAATTAATCTCAAATGGGTAAAAATCCAGTAGACTATATTAGACGCGGTTGCCTTGTCGTACAAATTCCGGCTGTTCATGTATGCAATGGCTGCATCGTCCATTCAGATTATAGATGAGCGACCACAGGCCGAACAAACCCCGCACCTACCGCAATACAGGAGGGCGAAGGTGGATTGGGCAAATCGTTGGGGAATTGTAGGGTAGTCAAGCTTGACGCAAATTGCGCCAATCGGCTAAGATAGGCCTACATTTGTTCAAAATTGCACATGCTGACTCGCTGCCTGGTATTGCATAACTCGCCACTTTTCTGGGGTCGCCGCCCAGGTC
>CAZIRP010000146.1:0-8031 GCA_964541665.1 uncultured Caldilineaceae bacterium
CTCGACGAACTGCCGGAGCTGGGTTCCAGAAATCTGGAGACCCTGCGGCAGCCGCTGGAGGATCGGGTGATCACCATCAGCCGGGCTTCGGGTTCGCTGACCTTTCCGGCCAATTTTGTGCTGGTAGCGGCCATGAATCCCTGCCCATGCGGCCACTTCCAAAATCCAGAGAAGGAATGTACCTGTTCCCCGGCCATGGTGCAGCGTTATCAGAATCGCTTGAGCGGTCCGCTGCTGGATCGGATCGACATTCACCTGGAGGTGAAACCGGTCTCGTACGAGAAACTGGCTGGGCTGAATGGTGGCGAAAGCTCGGCGACCATCCGTCAGCGAGTAACCCAGGCGCGCCAATTGCAGGCGCAGCGCTTTGCGCCGCTCAACAAGCCCAATCTGGTAGTGAATGGAGATATGGGGCCAGCCGAAGTGCAGCGCTTTTGCTCGCTCGATGATACGAGCCGCAAGCTTGTGCGGGCCGCCATGCAGCAGATGAGCCTCAGCGCGCGCGGCTATCATCGCGTGTTGAAGCTGGCGCGCACCATCGCCGATCTGAGCGACGAAGCAGCGATCCAGGTGCAACATATCGCCGAGGCCTTGCAATATCGACCGCGCGCGGTGGTTTGATGGTGACCTGTCTCCGAAGTTTCAGCCAGTAGCTATGGCGCAATTGAACAATTCTTAGACCGGCCTAGCCCCGCCGACTCCGGTCCCTTCCCAACGGCACCACGTGCGGCGTGCCGACCACAGGGTCTGGCACGACTAGGCAGCGTAGCCCAAATACTTCCTCAACCAGCTCGGCAGTCACGATTTCCGACGGCCTCCCTTCCGCGACGACGGTGCCGTCCTTCATCGCGATCAGGTGGGTACCGAAGCGCGAAGCGTGGTTGAGGTCGTGGAGCACGGCGACAATGGTGTGGCCGACGCAGTTGAGGTCGGTGAACAACTCCAGCAACTCGATCTGGTGGGTGATGTCGAGGTAGGTCGTAGGCTCGTCTAGTAGCAGGATGTCGGTCTGCTGCGCGAGCGCCATCGCCACCCACACCCGTTGCCGCTGCCCGCCGGAGAGCTCGTCGACCAGTCGGCCCGACATCTCGGTGACGCCGGCAGCATCCATCGCCCTCAGTACGGCCTGCTCGTCGCCCTCGGTCCACTGCCGGATGAACCCCTGATACGGATACCTACCTCGCTCCACCAGTTCGGCGACGGTGATCCCGTCGGGGGCGATCGATGTCTGCGGCAGCAACCCGATCCGCCGCGCCACTTCCTTAGTCTTGTAGGACCGGATGTCCGCGCCGTCGAGGACGACCCGCCCCGCAGAGGGCCTGAGTAGCCGAGACAGCCCACGCAGTAGCGTCGACTTGCCGCACGCGTTCGGGCCCACGATCATTGTGAAAGACCTGTCTGGGATCGACACCGACAGATCTTCGCTGATGATGCGCTTGTCGTAGCCGATGGACGCTCCCTCGACGTGCAGCCGAGAACCAGCGGTGTGTAGAATGTTGGGCATGGCGGACTGGTCTTTCAGAGTCGAGGAAGGGATGGTGTGGGTGGATGCGTTCACAGACGTCGCCTCGCTTCGATGAACAGCAGCCAGCCGAGGTAGCCACCACCAATCATCAGCGTGATGATCCCGACCGGCAACGGATTCGGGGCGAGGTGCTGGGCGATGTAGTCGGCTGTCAGGCACAGCAGGGCACCCACGCAGGCGGCGGGCACGAGGGTGATCCCGGCGGTATGGGTGAGTCGCCGGGCGATCTGCGGCGCGACCAGGGATATGAATGCGATCGGCCCCGATGCAGCGGTGACCGTCGCGGTCAGTGCCACGCCCACCACGATCAGGCCAAACCGGGCCGCCGATATCCGCACCCCCTGAGATGCGGCTGCGTCATCGCCCAGCTCCATCTGTCGCATTGGTCGGCTCAACATCGCCGCCAGCAGCAAGAGCACAGCGATGCAAGCGCCACCGATGACCACCTGATCCCAGGACACGCCGTTGAGTGATCCCGCGCCCCACGCGGCCGCGGCCATCGCCTGTTCCAGGTTGGCCTTGAGCATCAGCCAGGTGTTCAACGAGCCGAGCATCGCCGAGACGCCGATGCCCACGATGATCAGCCGAAAGCCCTGCACACCCTGTCGCCAAGCGAGTATGTACACCAGGATCGCTGTGGCCATCCCGCCCCACAGCGCCCCACCTACCAATTGTAGGTAGCTGCCATTGATGACTAGAATCACGATCAGCGCGCCGGTGTACGAGCCTTGTGAGAACCCGATGATGCTGGGATCGGCGAGCGGGTTGCGCATCAGCGATTGGATGATCGCGCCGCTCGTTCCGAGCGCAGCCCCGAACGCCAGTGCCGCGACTACCCGCGACAGACGCCATTCGACCACGATCTCGCGAACGAGCCCGGTCTCCCCACCCGTCAGGGCGGAGGCCACCTGGCCGAGGCTGAGCTGATACGAGCCGGTCACCAAAGCTACCAGCGCGAGTACGATCATAGCGACCGCAAGCGCGACGCAGATAACCATGCTCCGCAGATCGATCCGCAATGCGAGCCATCTTCGCTGCACTACGAGCGTCCGCCGCCCGAAGTCCACTCGCTGCTCGCTCGTCGAGCGGGCAGCGAAGCGGGATAAGAAGTCGCTCACAGGCCGCTCACTTTCTTGCGGCGTACAAGTACGATCAGGATCGGGGCACCCACGAACGCCGTTACGATGCCGACCGGGATCTCGCCGGGTGCCATGACAATTCGGGCCAGGATGTCGGAGGCCAGCAGCAGGCTCGGGGCGAGAAGGATGCTGTAGGCGAAGATCCACCGCTGGTGCGGGCCGACGATCCAACGGGCCACGTGCGGAACCATGAGTCCGACGAACCCGATCGGTCCGGCGATGGCCGTCGCACCCCCAGCAAGCAGGGTGAGCGCGATGATCGCGAGGACGCGGGTACGCGCTAGGCGGACCCCCTGGGCAACCGCCAGTTCGTCACCGAGGGCCATCGCATTGAGCGGGCCAGCCACCACGAAAGCCAGAACGAGTGCCACCGCGAAGAATGGTAGGATCGGCCACACCACCTCCAGCGGGCGGCCCATGATCGAACCGGCGTTCCACGACCGCATCGCATCGAAGGCGTCCGGGTTGGTCAATTGGAGCGCCTCCCTGGCGCCCCCGAGCACCGCGCTGACGCAGACCCCGGCGAGCACCATGACCACCGGCGAGGAGCCCTGCCGCGTCGACCCGAGGGCGAGCACCATCAGCGTGACGACCAGCGCCCCTGCGAACGAGAACCACATAAAACCCTGGACATCGCGGACGCCGAGCAGCCCCACGGCGACCGTCACCGCGAAGGACGCACCGGCATGGACGCCGAGAATGCCCGGATCGGCCAAGGGGTTGCGGGTGAGCGCTTGGATCAACGCTCCCGATACGCCGAGCGCGACGCCGACGACCAGACCCACGATTGTGCGCGGCAGCCGATAGTCGCGGATCGCGAACTGGTCGATGTCGTTCGATGGATTGAACAGGGCATCCCACACCACCGATGGCGTGATGGCCTTCGATCCAATCATCATGCTCAGCACCAGCAAGACCAGCAGCACCATGAGCACAACGACGAGGCCGATCAAGCGACGGGTTCTGGGCACCATGACGGTGCCCAGACCTTCATGCCACTGGACTATGCCTGTCATTGCGTGGGGAGCGCTGCCAGAGCGCGGTCGAGCGAGTCCAGATACCTCAAGACGGCCCCGTAGGAGTTGTTGCCGGGGCAGAACACTCCAAGCGCATGACCGGAGCTCACCTCAGGAAGTGCCTGCCAGGAATTAGTCTCGAGCACTGGCGTGAAGGACTCTGTCGGCTGGCCCTCAGCATCGACCGGGTACAGGATTACGTCGTACTCGGACAGCTCACCGAGCTGCTCGAACGACAGGGACGTGTAGGCCAAGGGATCTTGGCCGTCGGCCGCCTTAGGCAGATTCAGGCCGACGTCGTCCCTGGCGATCTCGGAGCAACCGATATCGGCGATGGCGAACGTTCCGGGATCGGACGATGCCCAGCGGTTAATGTCGACGAACGAGGTGCCGTCGATGAGCTCGCGGTAATTCTCCTGGATCTCGGCAATGCGGGCCTCTAACTCAGCCTTCTGCTCACTTAGCGCATCAGTCGTGTTGCCAGCCTCTGCGATTCCATCGGCGAGGTCCTTCCACTCGGTGTCGAGCCCGTAGAACACGGTCGGGGCGATCACCTCCAACTGCTTCTTGATCAGCTCGAACTCAGCATCGGGTATCTGCACCAGGATGAGGTCCGGCTTCAGACTGGCGAGTTCCTCCATGTCGACCTCATCGGCGCTGGCCGCCAGAATCGTCGCTGACGCATATGTCTCCTGCTGGTCCTCGGGCAATCGCTTGATGGCGGAGTCCGACACTGCCGTGACGGCGATCGGTTTTCCGCCAAGGTCGATAAACGGCAGCGTTGTGTTGCCGATCGTGGCGACCCGCTGTGGGTCGGCGGGAACCTGGATCGTGCCGTTGTCCGCCTCAACCTGACGCGTGCCACTCTCTGCGCCAGTCGATGGGTCGTCCGTAGTGGATGTCGCAGGCGAAAGCGTCGCTAGGGCCTGCTCAAGCCCCGTTAGGTATTGCGACATAAATCCATATGACCTGCCCCACGGGCAGTACACCCCTTGCGCGTGGCCGGCCTCTACTGCCGGTAGTAGCTTCCATGCGTTGGTCTCCAGCAAGGGCTGTATGCCCGCGGTCGGCTGCCCCTCACTGGTGGCGGGATACAGGATGAGATCGTAGGTGGCGAGGTCGCCGATTTGCTCGAACGACATCGGCACCGACTCCGCGAAGTCGAAGATGCCTTCGTCCCTAGCGACCTCGGCACACAGCGACTGGTTGAGGGAGAACTGCCCCGCTTCCGTCCAGCCGCCCCGGTAGGTTTCGGCGATCTTCGTCGTCTTGAGGACGTCGGCATAGTCCTGCTTGATTGTGACCAGCAGTTCGTCGTACTTCGCCTTCTGCGCATTCATGGTGTCGAGCAGGTTGCCCGCGGTCGCAAAGGCGACGACGCGGAACTCCCAATCACTGGCCTGTCCCAAGAACACTGTCGGGGCGATTGAGTTCAGTTCCTCACCGATCTCTGCGAATTGGCTGTCGCCCGTTTGGATGATGATGACGTCCGGCTCAAGGGAGGCGATCTTCTCGAGATCGATCTCACCACTGCTCGACGCCACATTCGTGGCCGCCCGGTAGGCAGCTTGCTGCTCCGCAGGAAGGTCGGCCAGTGTGGTATCGCCAACCTCCGTGACACCGACTGGTGTGCCACCGAGGTCTAGGTAAGCCAGGACGGCATTGACAAGCACGACGACCCGCTGCGGATTAGCAGGAACGGTGACCGTACCGTTGTCCGTCTCCACCTCGCGGGTCTCAGTCTCGGTGGTTGCGGATGTGTTACTAGCCGTAGGCGTGACTGTTGTCGCGCCGCCGACGCAAGCGGAGAGAATGAGTGCTGTGCTCAAGAGCGCGGCGGTAAGGGTCTGTTTTAAGTTTAGGTTGGTCATAGTCATGCGTCTTCTCTTTCTGTTTGTGTTGCGGCGTATTTCTTTGTTCTATGATGAGCCGGGGTTAGATCTCGACCCGCACGAGACCGTGGACGGTGGTGCCCCAGCCGACCGTGTGCGTCGTGCTGCGCACCAAGCCGGCTCGGGTGATGACGGCGTCGAGTTCGGCGGCGGTGCGCAGGCCGGAGCCGTGGCAAGTCAGGGCGAGCAAGTCTGCTTCGCCGTCGTGGTCGTCGAGTTCGTCGGTGTCGAAGACTTCCTCGATCAGCAGCACCCGGCCGCCTGGCAGGAGGTTCTCGGCTGCTCGGCGCAGCGCGTGGGCGGCGTCGGCATCGGGCAGGGCCTTAAAAGCGCGACTGATGAGCACCGTGTCCGCCGCCGGACTGGGCTCGAAGACGGACTGCTCGACCACGCTGACCCGCGCGCGCTGCTGCTCGTCGGGGATGGTGTCGGGGAGATCGCGGCGCAGCCAGTCCGCCTGGGCGGGCAGCGCGCAGATCGTCACCCTCAAGTCTTCGTGGACAGCGACGAATTCGCGAGCTTGGGCGCCCGCGCCGCCGGAATGGATTACCAGATGCCGGACCCCGGCGAGCAGATCGGACTTAGCGATGGGCTCGGCCAGCGCGGGCTGGAACCTCGCCAGGCGTTCGAGGTAGCGGTCCTCGTAGTCCTGTTCGGTTCGCACGTCTGCGAAGGTTTGCCCGGTCACGGCACTGTAGGAGGGCCGTCCAGTGCGGATGGCATTGGTGAGTCCGTAGATGCCGAGCATCTCGCGACCTTGCACTCCGGCTGGGTGCAGCGCGTCCGCGACAAACTCGTTGGTCAGAACCTCACCAACAGCGGTCAGGCCGTAGTGGCCCGGTTCGGTCTCGGTCAGGATGTTCACGGCATGCAGATAGCGCAGCAGCTTGCCCAGCGCCCGCTCATCGCTCTCGGTCCTGCCCGCCAGATCCGCCACGCGAGTGACGCCGCGGGAGATCAGCTCGGGCACACCCAATTCGACGGCAGTGCGGATCGCGATCGGCCGTATCAGCTCGGTCAGCGCATGAAGCTCCTCGAACGGCGTGCTCGACTTCTTGGTGTCGGGCACCGCCCCATCGGTCTCCAGAGCGACGACCTCGCCGCGACGCCAGTACCCCGTGGACTCGATGTCCTCCTTCAGCACCCCTCGATCCTCGACTAGGTGACGGCGCAGATCCCGCACGGCCGTGTGTTCCCCGGCGAGCCAAGCGAATGGCCGACCGCCCCACCAATCACTACCTATGACTGCATCCCGGAGAAGGGTGGTCGTACCCGCCTCGGCGCCGCTGCGCACCAGCCAAGTCACCTCGACGTGCGGCAGACCCCGTAGCTCGAGCTGGTGCGAGCCCTCAGCGATCTCGACAAACACCTGTGCTCGCGCGTCGTTGGGCAACCCCTCGAGCAAGCGGGCGATCGCCGGGATCGCGGTCTCGTCACCGGCGACTAGAAGCCAGTCTGCATCGCGCGGGAGCGCTTTAGATGAGCTTGGGCCAACTATATGGATGCGGTCGCCAGCCTGGGCACGGTAGGCCCAAGTGGTACCCATGCCGATGCCGTGCTTGACGAAGTCTACGTCCAGTTCGTTGGCATCCGGGTCCCAGCGGCGCACCGTGTAGACCCTCGACAAGGGGCGAGGGTCCCTTGGCATCTCTAGTCCCCCCGCCTTCTGCACGGGCAGTACCGGCTCGGTGTGGCCGGGGTAGCAGAACACCAGACGGATGTTGTCATCGAATCCAGACGAGTCGAACGCCGGCTGCGGGAAGCCGTTCGCCGACGTAAATGCGCGGAGCTGCGCGCCGGCCAACGTGATTCGTCGCATCCCCGGCGTGAGGTCCACCACCTGGACGACCTCGACCTCTCGCAGGGTCAGCGGATGCACAGTGAGGCTGCGTGAGGTTTTCGGCATGCTAAGTGCGGTCCTTTCTAAGTGATAAAGTTGTGCTCTATTAACGGCGAAAGCGGCACTGTGAAAATTAGGTGGCCTTCGCACCGTGGGTGCAAACCATCAAATCGCGCATCTCCTCTTCGGGTGCAATAAAAAGAACGCGCACTTATGTTCTCACACCTTTGACTCTGCCAAAATAAACCCTGCCAGATCCGCAGGCAGGTGCGACGAATCCCAAATGCGATAGACCCACAGCAATGCCAATTGAGTCAAAATCCTGCTCTTGGGCGCGGATTCAGCAAAATGATGACGCAGATTGTGCCATAGCTGTCTAAATCTAGCCTCCGCAGCAAAGCACATTCCCCGTGCAATGTCGCAAACTCATTCAAGTATCTTAGCATCCTTTGGGGTCGCATGACGCGTCAATTTGGCAAGACAGAGGTGCGGCAAGGATAAAAGAGGCAGATAAATGGCGGTAAAACCGAGGCGAAACCTCGCTTATCAAATTAGTTGATCTTGATCTAGCCACATATCAGTTTAAAAATAAAGGGTAAAGCGCAAAGGGACAGGGGTA
>CAZIRP010000147.1:0-7882 GCA_964541665.1 uncultured Caldilineaceae bacterium
AACCGCACCTACTTGCTCGCTATTTGTGCGATCTCTATTTAATTTCTCTATTAGAGGTTACGCACTTCGACAGAAGCCTGACTTCTGGAGTATCGCTGCTGTTTTTCTCGCCCAGAGGCGCAGAGGGAACAGCCATTTTCCATCTCTGCGGCTTCGTGGTAAAAATAGGACTTGTTGATCAACTATTTGCGCTACAAAAAAGGGATCTTTGACCAGGATGGATGTTCCCCACATTTTGGTCAAAGATCCCTCGTGCACCTTTTAGCGGCCCGGTCGTGCTGGCTTAGGCTGGCGCAGCAGCCTGGCTGAGCGCAGGCACTTTGTTGACCACGTCCACCAGCGCTTGCAGATAGCCCGTGGCATAGGCGCGGCCACGGTGGCCCCAGCGGGTGTCATCGATCATGTGGGGCACATGGTCATCGATGATAAAGCTATTAAAGCCATTCTCCTTGAGCGCGGCCACGATCTCGAATTTGTTGGCGAGGTTGCCATCGTTGATGTAACACTCGGTAAAGTTCGAGGCAATCCCTTCGACATCGCGGAAGTGGATGAAGATTAGCTTGCCCTTTGGCGCAAAATACTTGATACCGCGCAAAACATTCTCGCGGCCACCCATCTCGGACCAGCAGCCAATACAGAAATTCAAGCCAACATTCGGGCTGTCGAACGTATCTGTCAAGCGCTTGAAGCCCTCGAAGTTGCGCAAAATACGCGCCACGCCACCCAACGAAGGGACCGGCGGATCATCGGGGTGGAAAGCCAGCGTAACGCCGGCTTCCTCGGCCACGGGCAAAATACCCGCCATGTAAACCTTCAGGTTGTCCCACAATTCTTCTTCCGTGACCACACGCCCAAAGGTCAGCTCATCTGCCGGATGCTCGTCGATGTTGAAGCGTCGCGATGTGCTTCCCCCGCGCAACACAGCAGGTGGCTGCGTACTCCACACTCCACTCGGCATCCAGTGGATCCCCAGAATCGGAATCCCGGCGCGGCCCATGTTGCGAATGGTGTTTTGCATGTGGTTGATCTGCTCGTCGCGGCCATCCTCGCCCAACATCACCTTTTGGTAGAATTGGATGGGCACATTTTCCAGTGCCATCAGGCGCAGACCATGCTTTTCGGCCTTTTTGCGCGCGGCCAGCAAATCCTCATATTCCCATTGCTTGTCGCCCGGGAACGCGGCAGTATTCATCAGGAAGTCTTGCAGGCCCAACTGCACAATGTAGGTGAGCATGTCATCGCTCGGGTCGCGGAACTGGCCCTGGCCCATGCGCATCTCTTTGGGCATTCGATCCAAAATTCGTTCGGTCATGAAAAGTCTCCCAGCTAGCGAAGCTGTTGCTGTCGCGTTCAAGTTGGTTGATGAACATACACACGGCCTACGCAGCGCCTTGTGATTCTCAGGACAGGCTCTCGTTTCATAACCCTGTTGCCTGCGCAAAGCTTGCGTAAGATCTGATACGATGGGGTGGACAATGCTACTTTACTCGATGCCACGGCGATGCGCAAAGCGGCTGGAAACAGGTAACCACTGTCAGCGCCGGGCCACAGCGCGCCGCTACGCCCCATCCTGCGGAATGAACCCCAATCGCTCGCGCGAATTCTCCAGATCAACCCAGCGCCGTTCGTTATCCGAAACGCCATAGCAGATGTCAAACCGGGGCGTGGCGGTGGCGTCGAGGGCCAGATTGATGATGTTCTGGACATCGCGGTGGCTGCACCAAACGGCTTTGGAGACCGGGTTGTCGGCAGTGTTGGCTTTGTTCACGCCGCCGATGCGCAGGCAGACAATCGAGAGGCCAAATTTGTCGTGATAGGTGCGACAGAAGCCCTCGGCCCAGACTTTGCTGGCCGAATAAGGTTCGGTGGGATGCGTCGGGTCCGTATGTTTAACTTTGGGGACGACGGCAGGAATATCGTCTTGCCGATTTTCGTAGATGGCGCGATAGGGCTCCCGGTACATAAAATAGCCCCAGGTTGTCATGATCGAACTGGCATAGACCAGCCGCTTAACCCCTGCTTTGCGGCAGGCTTCCAGCACATTGTACGTGCCAACGATGTTGCTGCTCAACACATCTTCAAACGAAGCGCTCGGATCGGGCACCGCGGCAATATGCAGCACAGCATCCATGCCGTTGATCGCCGCTTGCATGGCATCGGCGTCGGCCAGATCAGCGATCATGAAATGGTCGTCCGGGAGCCGCGTGATGCTTTCGGCGTCGGCCCGCGCCGAGCTCATGATCCGCCGCCCGCTGCCGTAAACATCATACTTTTCGGGCTGAGCAATCAGGTGTTGATAGGCAAGGTTGCCGATGAGTCCATACACACCGGTGATATGAACCTTGAGCGGACTTGCAGTGGACATTAGGTTTTCCTCTATAAATCTTTCAAAAATTTATCCACAGATTACGCAGATTTCACAGATGAAAAAGCGAAATCTGTATAATCCGTGTAATCTGTGGTTTCCCAAGGCTTTTCTGTACTTTACTTGTTTCGTGTCAATTCGCGACCAAAGCGGTTCGTTCTCCCGCCCCGTGGACAAGTTTGCCCTATCCTGTATCCCGGCTACTTACCAATTTGTATGGCTGCCATCCGGCTTGTGGAAGTGCGGCATGTCGGTCAAAGAATGGGGATGATCCGCAACTGCATCCTCGTTAAATTCAACGCCCAAACCGGGCCGCGTCGGCAGCGGGAAATAGGCCCCATCGCGCTCTAATTGCACGGGGAAGAGCGCCGCCCCGCTTTCGTTGACGTGGGGATTGATCTCCACCCAGGCAAAGTTGTTCACGGCAAAACACATGTGGATCGTGGCTGCTGTACACACTGCCCCCAGTGGATTGTGCGGCATGATGTCGATATAGTGCGCCTCGCTCCAGCCGGCAACCTTCATCGATTCGCTCAAGCCGCCGATGTTGCAGACATCCAGGCGGCAAAAGTTGGTTAGCCCCTTCTCAATATAGGGACGAGCCTGCCATTTGCTCGACCATTCTTCGCCAATCGCAAAGGGCACATTGGTCATCTGGCGCAGACTTTCGTAGGCTTCCGGCGTCTCGCCCCGGATCGGCTCTTCGAGAAAGGCCATCGTCCCGGATGGGGTCTGCTGGCAGAAGGCCGCGGCTTCGGCCACGCTGAGCCGGTGATGGTACTCCACGCCCAGCGGAATCGATTTGTCGAGCTTGGCGCGCAGTTCGGTGAGTCGATCCACCGTCTCGGCGATGGACGCGCGCGGCTCGAACATATTCTGCGGGTCGGGGTCCGCGGCGTGCAGCTCTTTGGCCCAGCCAGGGATCGGCGTCGCCGCGATCAGCCGGATACACGGCCAGCCCGCGTCGATGTAATCCTGACAAATCGCCAGCGCGTCGCTACTATTCAGCGAAACAGTGGGAAAGCCATAGACGCGCTCGCGGCAGGCACCGCCCAGCAATTGATAGACCGGGACACCGAGCTTTTTGCCCTTAATATCCCACAGCGCAATGTCGATCGCACTGAGCGCACCGGTCAAAACCCGCCCGCCCTCGTGATAGTTGCTGCGGTAACATTTCTGCCAGATGTGTTCAATCCGCATCGGGTCCATGCCGATGAGGAAGCGGCTAAAGTGGCGGACCGCTTCGGCTTCGGCCAGCTCGCGAGACGAACAGCCGCCCTCGCCCAAACCGTAAATCCCTTCATCGGTCTCAATTTTGACAAGAAAAATGTCGCGGCCGGCTCTGAGGGGGTAGGCTTTGATGTCGGTAATCTTCATATATTCTCTCTTGGATTGTGTGGCAAGTTGTGCCTTATCGATGGATAATAGGCGTTTACTCCCCGCACGCGCTTGTGATCCTGAGTATTAGGAGCTTGTGGAGGGTAAACGTCAATTTGGCTGGCCTTAGCGATAAATAAGGTCGCGGATGTTATCGCTTTGCATGCGTACAGTCTGGCTATCAACCCGCTCGGCGCCGGACTGTGAAGCTACACCGTCGGCCACGTCGGTGTGGAAATAGCGTTTCTCTAAGGTGTATGGCCCTGGCCACACCAACGGCTCAATCGGCGCGCTTTTCTGCTTCTCGATCGCTTGGCGAATCCCCTCGCGAATGCGGCGGCGCGCCTCTGGGGCCGAAAGCGAGATCGCCGCGCCACGCCCCAATCCTTGTTTCACGGCAACCGTGGTCACGTTAGGAACCAATGCTTCGGCTTCCTTGCAGGCATCCACCTCGCCGCTGAGGAAGATCAACGGGATGCCAAAAGAGCCAAAATAGAGTGCGATCTGGGCAATTTCACCAATCGGCTTGCCATTTAATTGATAATAATCAATGGCCTGGCTATTTTGCGTGTGATTCTGATTGCTCGTGACCACACCGGCCATGGCGTGTTGGCCGACGATCACCACCACGTCGTATTGGGCAATCACTTCGTTCAGGCGCGACCAGGGCGGTGATGGGCGTCCGTGGAGTAACTTGGCCGCGGGGTGTAACTCTTCAAAACTAATGCCGCCGACGCCATGCCCATCCCACACCAAAATATCGGTCACACCCGCATCCAACAAGCCATCGACCGCAGCATTCACCTCGGCGGTTTCGAGCTTCTTGGCCTGTTCGTAATATTTGCCATCGGCATAGGATTGTTGGGTAAAGGAGACGACCCCCGCCACCCCTTCCATATCCGTGACCATAAAGACCTTCATGATGATTTCCCTTCCCGAAAGTCAGCCCTGGTTTGAATCTGGCATCGGCTCACCGCAACTAGCCCATCATAGGCTCTTCATCAGGAACCAGGCGCAAGGCATTGCCCGCATAAATCTTTGCCAATACCGCGGCTGGCAAGCCCAACCTGTTGAGCAATTCTTGCATACGATTGTCAAAATAATCGCGGCCATAGAGAATGCGGTCTTGGAATTCGATCAAGAAATCTTTGGTAAATTCCAGATCACGCGAGAGGGCTGTGTGGGCCGAGCCAGCCGATAGATCGGCATAGAGATTGGGGTAGTCGCGGAACATCTGTGGCACTTTGCCCCCTGGCAAGACCGGCCCTGTGGGGTAGGGCTCGCTTTTGGCGCGATCATCGCCAGAGAGGTGGCCCCAGAACGCGGGGGCATGGCCAATGAAGCTGGTTTCGGGGCAGGCGCGCACTGCACGCTCGAATGGCTCAATCCCGCCGCCATACCACCAATTGGGGCGCGGATATTTGCGCCCAGTGTCGAATTCATAATCGAGATGCACCAATACCGGCAGCTTGCGGGTGGCGCAATGGCGGAAGAGGCGAATGGCATCTAGATCGTCATACATCATCCGCAACTTGAGCTCGCCATAGACGCGCACGCCGTGCAGCTCAATCGCCGCGTCCAATTGATCGATCGCCTCGGGCAAGCGTGGATCAGGCGCATAGCACAACACAAATTTGTCCGGCGCTGTGCGTTTATAGTCCAGACAGCGCGCAAAAGGAATGGGATAGCCCTTTTCGCCCAAAAGCATAATGTTGTTGTAGGCTGGGTCATACTCTGTGGGTGGGGCTTCCCACGATAAAAGCCAAGTCTTTTCAATATTGTATTGGGCCATATTGGCAAGGAATTTCTCCAAGCCATGCTTATGCCAATCTGGGTGATTGTGGGCATCGATAATGCGCATGACAAAAGCTCCCCATTGGTTGATGAATGGCTGTGGGCATTTTCCCACTTTCTACGGATAGAAATAAGCATTGTTTTCTCCCTGCTCTCCCGTGGCAGGAAGTCAGGGGTCGGGAGAGGAGATAATTTATTGCTGAGTTGATCCGTCCGGTGTGGACAGTATAGCGAATGGCAAGTGCCTGTGCAAGTGTCAGGCGCGTTGCTGCCGGGCGTGAAGCAGCGCGTCGGCATTCGTCACACGGATCGGGGTGCCGTCGGCGTAGGCGTTGACGGCTTCCACGGTATCGCTGTAGAAAGCGGTGAGTGTCTCGTGCGTCACATACCCGAGATGCGGGGTGAGCGTGACGTTGTCCAGGCTGCGGAACGGGTGATCGGCGGGTGGTGGCTCGCTCTCAAAAACGTCCAGCCCGGCCCCGGCGATGATCCCATTTTTCAGCGCGGCCAGCAGATCCGCCTCGACCACAATTGGCCCGCGCGCGGTGTTGATCAGGTAGGAGGTCGGCTTCATCAAGGCCAGTTCGCGGGCGGTGACCAGGCCGCGTGTGCGTTCGCTGAGCCGCACATGGATCGAAAGCACGTCCGCGCGGCGAAAGAGTTCCTCTTTCTCGACCCGTTGGACGCCAACCGCGGCCGCGGCTTCTGCGGTCAGGTTCTGGCTCCAGGCAATGACCTGCATGTCAAACGCGTGCGCATAGTGGGCCATGCGCTGCCCAATCCGCCCCAGGCCGAGCAGGCCAAGGGTACGCCCCGCCAGGATCATGCCCACGGTGTTCTGCCAGCCACCCCCGCGCAGCTGCCGGTCGGCATAGCTGAAATGGCGCACCGTGGCGATCAATAAGCCCCAGGTCAATTCGGGCGTCGCATTGGCGTTGTTGGCGTAGGCTGGCTTGCCCACGCTGGCGTTGGCGACGATCACCCCGTGCTCGGTGGCCGCGGCGAGATCCAAATTGGGCAGCGATGCACCAATGATCGTGACCAATTTGAGCCTGGGCAAACGCTCGAAGAGGCTGCGCGGCAGGCTCATCCGTTCGCGCACCGTGCAAAGCACGTCGAATGGTTGCAGCGCAATCGCGGCTTCCGCTTCGCTGAGATGCTGGTCAAAGACGGTGATCTCCGCTTTGCCGTCGAGTATGGACCAATCTGCAAGCGTCAAAGCGACATTGGCATAGTCATCGAGGATGGCGACTTTTAGCATAGCAATTTTCCTTTGGGATCTGCGCAAATCTGCGTACTCTGGGGATTCTCAGGTGGTTTCCGGGTTTTACAGACAGGGCTGGCGAGAAGAATTGGCCCCAATCCGCTTCCAGTGTGTAAGCTGCCCCAGGATGATACGTTTGGAATAACGAACAAATATTCGGTTGTGATAGAATAGCGCCTATGACGACCATAGTCAACAGCCTCCAGGAGGACGAACAGCGGCTGCGCGCGGTCCAACAGTATATCCGCAGGCATTTGGCCGAGCCGCTGGATCGGGAGCGCCTGGCCATGGTGGCTGGGTTCTCGGTGCCGCACTTCCACCGGATCTTCACCGCTTCGATTGGGATCAGCCCGGCCGCGTATGTACGGCGAATTCGGCTGGAGCGCGCCGGCCACAAGTTGCGCATGGGGGCAGTCGATATTGGCGAAGTTGCCCTCGCTGCTGGCTATGAGACCCATACTGCGTTTAGCAAGGCGTTCAAACAGCACTTTGGCCTTTCGCCCAGCGAGTTCCGCCAACTGGATTGCCGCACCGCCACCGAAATTCTACACACAGGAGGAATCCAATGAAGATTACGCTTACCAGTGTCTCGATTGCCGATTACGACCAGGCATTGCACTTTTATACGGATATTTTGGGCTTTATCAAAAAGCATGATATTCCTTTAGGGGGTGATGCGCGCTGGATCACGGTTGTCTCGCCCGAAGATCCAAATGGCCCCGAGTTGCTGCTCGAACCCAATGCCGCGTATCCGGCCATGAAGGCGCTCAAGGAAGCCCTGGTCAAGGATGGCATCCCCTTTACCACCTTTCAGGTTGCGGACATCCATGCCGAGTATGCCCGCCTGACAAAGCTCGGCGTGGAATTCACTATGGAGCCAACCAACATGGGGCAGACCACGGTTGCTATCTTCGATGACACCTGCGGCAACCTGATCCAGATCCACCAGATCATGACCGCCTGAGCGCGAGCCCTCCTATGAACAAAGGTAGCCCAACCAGTGTGGTACAGAGATTTTTGAGATAAGTACTAGAAGTCATCTCAAAAATAATGTCGCAAAAGGATACGAATGGAACCAAGTT
>CAZIRP010000148.1:0-7751 GCA_964541665.1 uncultured Caldilineaceae bacterium
GCAGACAGATGGCTGCCACCTAAGTCATCAAAAAATAGCACTGCCCTATTCCGCCAAGCACAGGAAATACGAAAATGTCTCTCAATCAATCTATGCTCGATCAAGAAGCAGTGAAAGAATTTTCTGCAAAAGTAGGAGCAACCGTTCAGGGTGCGATGACGATGGCGCTCTGTTTTCTGGGGGATCGATTAGGTCTATATCAAGCGTTAGCGGAAACCGGGACAGTGACAAGTGAAGATTTAGCTACGCATACGGGCCTTCATGAACGTTGGCTGCGTGAGTGGTTACAACAGCAGGCCTGTGCGGGGTTCGTGGCCTATGCGGGAAGTGGACGTTTCTATCTCAAACCGGAGGCAGTTGAAGTTCTGGCAAATGAGGAAAGCATCTTCTTTGCTGGAGGCAGTTTGGCGACAGTCATGCCGTTGGTACGTAATACACCAAACTTGACGACTTGCTTTCAGACCGGGCTTGGATTGTCCTATGACGCCTTAGGGTTTGACTGTGCTGTTGGCTTGGAGCGTATGGGTGGCAATTGGGCACGGCAGAAGTTGTTGTCTGAGATATTACCGCTTTTGAATGGTGTTGTTGAAACGTTAGAACAGGGTGCATTAGTTGCTGATATAGGATGTGGGGTTGGTACTGCAACCATGCTCATGGCACAGGCCTTTCCACGATCTGAATTTCACGGATTTGATACGTCGCAACACGCTTTAGCTGAGGCACGTCAACGTTCGAGCAAGGCAGGCTTGAAGAATTTATTTTGGCATAATCCAGTGGGAGATCCATTGCCGGCTGATAGCCGTTTTGATTTTATTACCACTTTTGATGTGGTTCATGATACAACTGACCCGATGGGATTGATTACTGCTATCTATAAGGCACTTAAACCAGAAGGCACCTGGTTTATTACTGACATCACCGGGAAGTCCAGCTTTGAGGAAAACTTAAAAGAACACCCCATGGCCGGACTATTTTATGCATTCTCTGTTTTAATCTGTATGTCCTCGGGTCTATCAGAGCCAGGTGGTGCAGGCTTGGGTACAGTTGGTTTTCATGAAGATTTGGCACGCCAAATGACGCGAGCAGCAGGTTTTACTCAGTTCCAAAAATTGAATGTCGAGGACATGTTTAATCACCATTACGAGGTACGGCCATAATTTCAGCTCGGGGCTTTGGCTAAGACTCTTTGAGATAGGGTGATGGTATAGAGCCGAACACCTATTGCACCAGATGGGCGAGATCACGGCTTTGTTGTTGGTTCCTGCGGTGTTTCGTTATTCGTTCAGTTTGTCATGGTACTTTCGACCCCAGCGGCTCAGTTGCGGGTTCGGCTGCTTTAAGCGAATTCTATGCTCACCAGGAATAGATCAAAAATTGATCGAACAGCAAAAATAAGGAGTTCAGGATGACAAACGCAACTAAACCATTCCGTGATTTCGAGCAGGCTGGATGGGCAAAGCAAGAGGTATGTCAGACATATCATGATTGTTTTGCAAGCTTGACAGCCCAAAGTGTCGAAGCATTGCTTAACTTGGCAAAGGTATCGAGTCAGTCAAATCTCCTTGATGTAGCTTGTGGGGCTGGCTATGTGGCAGGGGCTGCTGTTGAGCGTGGCACCAAGGCCATAGGGGTAGATTTTTCCCCTACTATGCTTGAAATGGCAAAACAACGCTATGCTGCGGCCTCATTTCAAGAGGCTGATGCAGATAATTTGCCGTTCGCTAATGACAGTTTCGACACCGTGGTCAATAACTTTGGCATACCTCATTTCCCTAACCCGCAAGCAGCTATCGATGAGGCCTATCGGGTATTGAAATCCGGTGGTTATTATGCATTCACAGCTTGGGAAGCACCACAAAAGACAATTGCTTTTGGTGCTGTTTACGGTGCAGTGCAAGCACTTGGTACGATGAATGTTGAGCTGCCACCGGGCCCTAACTTTTTCCTGTTCAGCAACCCCGAGCAATGTGAACAAGCTTTGACACAAGCTGGTTTTGTTTCGCCCACCGTGAAGTCTTTGCCTTTAGTTTTACGAGTACCGAATGCTGACATGGTTTTTGATGGCATTGCAGGAGGCACAGTACGGATTGCAGCCGTATTGAAAGCTCAAGCTCCTGAAGCATCAGAAAGGATCAAGCAGGCAGTTCGCCATAAGATCAGTGAATATGCAGCAAATGGACAGTACGAAATTCCAATGCCAGCGTTAATTGCTTGTGGAATGAAGCCGTAAAGCTGAACTGTGACCAAGCAGCCGAACATTTGCTGCACCTGATTCGCTGCGTTCAGGGGTGATGCCGCAGGCGGCGGCTACGCCAACACGAAGTGGGCCGGGAACCCTTTGGGTGGCGCCATCTGGGCTTGGTTCCTTCGGTGGTGTGATCTCGTCCACAACGTGCTCGCGCTTTCGTCGCTCATAGGTGAGCTAGGGGTTCGGCTGCTAGGTCGAGGCTAAAGATAATCAGGGCATGGAATGTGTATAAAACAGCAAATTGCGAATCTATCTCTTCAATGTTGCTATCGTTCAAGTGAGGTGTTCAGTGCTCCATCATAAAACAATCCATTTGAATGGGGTTAATTTTCACTATATGGAAGCAGGTGAGGATGGCCCACCATTAATTTTGCTCCACGGCTTCAACGACTCTAGTGAGAGCCATCTCCCTGTTATGTCAAGTCTTGCAGTAGTTGCCCATGTTTATGCGTTTGATTTCCGAGGACATGGTGAATCGGGCCACACACCTGAACAATATACACAACGAAATCACGTATATGATGTGGAAGCCTTCATGCAACGGGTGACTGGTACTACCAGCATTGTTGCAGGGCATTCAATGGGTGGTTTGGTGGCAGGTTGGCTTGCAGCACGTAACCCAACCTGGGTTACAGGATTGATCCTGGAAGATTCAGATATTGTAATCACGCCAGAGAATCGGCAAGGATATACTGCTTTTGCCCCGATTCGAGACCAATTGAATGCACATCGAGCAGCAAATAAATCCTTTGATGAATATATTCAAGCAGTCGCTCAGTCTCCAGCTCCGCCAGTATATCCAGGTAAAACACGTTTAGAAATCTATGGAGAGGAAGGTGTGCAGCGTCATGCCCGGCAACGTTGGGCGATGGATATCACACATTACGACAGTGTGATTGATGGAAGGGTATTTGAGGGATACTATACTGAGGAAATTACTCCGTTGATTCAATGCCCCACTTGTTGTATAACCAGCAGCGTGTGGACACCAAGGGAGATTCTGGCTGCAATTCGTAATTCCACCCATGTTGTGATTGATACTGTTGATCATCGGGTACATGAGATGCAACCCAATGAATACGTTGAAGTTGTCAAAAACTTTATTTTGCAACTGATGAATTGATAGACATCCGGCTAAAAGTATTGTTAGCCGCCAAACATGCGCTGCACTTGATTCGGGGTGTGCTCGGCTTTTGTGAGAAGTTTCCTTTGGCCAAGCGCTCTCGTTAGCAGAGAGGTCATGAGTATAAGTCTGCCTGCGTACTATACCACTTGCGAGGAGGGTTTTTATGGCGCATGACCATATTACTACTGGTGTTATTCCACCCACAGCCCTTGAATCGCTCCGCGCCAGTTTGCGCGGACCCCTCATTTACGAACGGTTGGTAGCAGTCAAAAATCGCTACGATCCCACCAATTTGTTCAGCATCAACCAGAATATCAGACCTACGACATCCACTTGAACGGTAAAAAGGAGCTTACAATGTCAAAGAGACAAGGCGATCTAACGTTACTCAACGAACCACTTGCCCAGGAGTTGCTTCAAGCGTCCATCCCAGTGAGATTGGCCTATGTATGGTTCGATTGCACCCAAAATGAAAGTGCTGGCACAAGATACGCCAGTTTCGTTGACAACTGATTATGAAGCATGGCCGGCCAGAGTGTTGATCATTCGCGGTACGGCGCATAGCCAAAGGATGGATGGGGAAATCCCAGAGTATCCAGCCATCACACGGCGCTATCTGGGTAAAGAGGCCGCCGAAGCCTGGAGAGCGCAATACGCCCAGATGTTTCCGCAAACGATCCGCATCAGTGTCAAACCGCAATAGGTGGCATTGATCGATGTCCAAACCCGCTTCCCCAGCGCAATAGCGACGGCCGTCGCGACGATGTAGTAATACTCAGGGGAAATATTCATCCATCGTGTGCCGAACCCCTCCCATCTCAGCGCCCTTTTTACCAGTAATTCTCAATATGACGAGTTACTGGTAACACACATTCCTGGTTGACAGTCACCCCAACCCGTTCTATACTCTTGACTAGGTGTCACTTATGTTAAGGAAGGTCGCATATGAGGAATCATGAGCAACCGGCTTAACTTGCATTTGTTTGGTTCCCCACGTTTCACCTGGCAAGATGAGCCGCTGACCGGCTTTATCTCTAACAAGGCGCGCGCCCTGCTCGTCTATCTGGCCAGCACGCAGCGCTTCCACAGCCGCAACGCGCTCGCCGAATTGCTGTGGGCTGACACACCCACCACGGCCCGCGCCAACCTGCGCCGCACACTTGGCAATCTACGCACGCTCAACGGTATCAACTTTTGCATGGACTCGGCGCAATGGCTGGCATTCGACCCGGACAATTGCTGGGTTGATGTTGTTGAGTTTGAACGGCTGGTATCCATCCCTGTAGCTGTTGACGAGATCGATCCTCTGGTACATGCCGCCCAGCTTTATCACGACGACTTTCTGGCTGGATTCAACCTCTCTGTGAGTTATGAATTTGAGGCGTGGGCGTTGCGCGAGCGAGCGCGGCTCAAAGGGCAGATGGTCGAGGTGTTGCAGCGCCTGGCGGAGCAGTATGAGCAACGCAATGAACTATCCGCGGCCATTGAAACAATACGTCATCTGCTCCACCTGGAACCGTGGCGCGAAGAGGCGCACCGGCGATTGATGGTGCTGCTGGCACGCCATGATGAGGTGAGCGCCGCACTGATGCACTTTGAAACGTGCTGTGCGCAATTGCGTACAGAGTTGGATGTCGAACCGAGCCCAGCAACGCTCGAACTGGTCGAACAGATCCGCACAGGTGCATTCACACCGACCAAGCCGCTTCAGGTGACCTCATCACCCCGCGTAACCCAGCCAGGCGCTCATCAGTCGATGGTCACAACCATCGAATTTCCGCTGGTGGGCCGAGACCAAGAATGGCAAACTGTGCGCACTGTCTGGCAAGGGCTAGGTCAGCCTCATTTCTTCTGCATCGGTGGGGAGGCAGGTATTGGCAAGACCCGTTTGGCTGAAGAGTTGTTGCTGTTTGCTGAACGAGATGGCGCAGCCGTGGCCCGCACTCGCTCCCATGCCTTGCAGGGGCAACTGGCCTATGCTCCAATTGCGGATTGGCTGCAGGCTACGCCGCTACAAGCCCCATTATCCCAACTTGAGGAGGTCTGGCTGACGGAAATTGCTCGTCTGCAGCCGGAACTACTCAGCTACCGGCCAGACCTGCCACCGCCCCAGCCGCTGCGTGAAAGCTGGCAGCGCAAGCACTTTTTTGATGCGCTCTGTCACGTCTTTGCCAGTGTGCGGGGACCGTTGCTGCTCTTGCTCGATGACCTGCAATGGTCGGATGGGGAGACGCTGGAATGGCTGCAATACCTGGTGGAGCGTGCAGAGAGCAGACTGTTGGTTTTGGGGACGGTACGCACAGATGAGCTCGGTGCAGAGCATCCGCTCCATCATCTGCGCCAACAGTTGCAACGCCACGATCGATTCAGCGAATTGCTGCTGACGCCACTCGACCAGGACACCACCACAGAATTGGCCGCTCAGGTCAGGGAGGAGGTGCTGGCGAGGGAGTTGGCAGAACGGCTTTTTCACGACACCGCCGGCAACCCGCTGTTTATCATTGAGCGTATGCGGGCAACCTCGGCTCAGGACGATGTCGTCTCGCTGCCACCACATCCTGACCACGTTGGCGGGGACGAGCCGCTGACCATGCCCCCCAAGATGTACAGCGTTATTTGCGCACGGCTGGGCCAACTTTCCTCCAAAGCCCAAACCCTGGCGCAGCTTGGAGCCACCATCGGTCGAGCCTTTGATCCTCCGCTGTTGGCCAAGGCAGCAGCGTGCGACGAGGAAGCAGTGCTCCTCGCGCTGGATGAACTTTGGCAGCACCGCGTGATCCGTGAGATCGACGCCAGGCGCTTTGACTTTAGCCATGACCGCATCCGCGATGTCGCCTATGGTGAGATCAGCCCCGTCCGGCGGCGTCTCTTGCATCGCCAGGTGGCGTACGCACTTGAAACGATTTATGGTGACAATCTGGATGCCGCCTGTGGACATCTGGCTGTCCATTGCGAAGCGGCTGGGTTACTTGAGCAGGCCATCGTCTATTACCAACGCGCCGCCGACGGAGCCAGACAGCTCTTTGCCCATCAAGAGGCGGTCGCTCATCGCCAGCGGGCCTTGCATCTTCTGCGGCAATTGCCCAGAAGTACAGAAAACCGACAAACCGAAATTGATCTGCTGCTTGCGCTCGCTGAAGCTCGAATAGAGGCAGAGGGCAAAGGACACCCAACGGTCGGCAGTGATCTGCTGCCTGCCCATACATTAGCGCAAGAGATAGGAACGCCTGTTCAACAAGTGAATGTATTGAATGCCTTGGTTATATATAATCGGGTCCGCGGTGAGTGGATTTACTCGTATGAACGGGCTATTAAATCTTTAGCAATGGCGGCAAAAGTTGGCGACCCAGTGTTGTTGACTTATGCACGTTATAGCATTGCCTGCGTTCTCATGCGCCGGGGCGATCTAGAGGAGGCTCAGGCCTACTTTGAACAAGTTCAACCCTATACCTCATTAAAGGATTCAGCCGGTGGGAATATTGGGTTTTTTGCTCGCTCAGCGTACTGTCTTTGGTTGTTGGGTTTTCCAGAACAAGCACTGCGGAGATTTGATGCAGGGATGCAATGGGCGCGTGAGAATGGGCCAAGCTCGTTGCAGATTGTCCTGCATCAATACAGCTCTATCTTGCTCTTTTGCCGAGATGTCTCGACGGTGGACACCCTCTCCGCCGAGCTGGTCGAACTGAGTACCGAGCGTGACGATGAATTTTCCTTGCGCTGGGGCAACATCTATCGCGGCTGGTTGTTGGTTCAGCAGGGCGACCTGCACGATGGTATCGCGTTGATCCGGGAAAACGCCGATACGCATCGCGCACGGGGCAATTACTTCTACGAGTGCTTTTGGCGCGCCTTGCTGGCTGAAGCATATCTCCTGGCCTCTGATCTGGCTGCAGCGCTCAGGGAAATCGAGCAGACTCTGGCCTATGCCCAGGAGTGTGGAGACCATCATCTTGATGCCCAATTGCTCAAGCTCAAGGGCGATTATCTGCAAGCCAAGAACGCACCGGATGCCGAGATTGAACAGTGCTACCAACTGGCCATCGACACGGCGCGCAGCCAAAAAGCTCGCTCCCTCGAACTGCGGGCCACGACCAGCCTCTGTCGTCTTTGGCAGAGACAAGGCAAAACCACCGCCGCCCACCATCTGCTGACCGGTCTCTACGGCTGGTTCAGCGAAGGCTTTGAGACTGGAGATCTGATTGAGGCAAGGGCTTTGTTGGCCGAATTACGACTGGATTCGGTTCACTGAGGTGATTTTTGCGATAACATCATCGATAGGGGACTTCTCGGCTCTGCGTAACAAATCTCCGATTCAAGAATAAACAATAAATTCCATAGCCCATACAGGCAACCCCCAGCGCAACAAATAAGTAGCGG
>CAZIRP010000149.1:0-7525 GCA_964541665.1 uncultured Caldilineaceae bacterium
TGGCGTAAACTGTCCCCCCATTTTGGGTGTACGCGACCTTGCCGCCGAGGAAGGCTTCGTTGTTGGTCGGGTCGGTCCAGCTCAAGACACCGGGGGGCAACATCGGTTCCCATTGGGGGCTGGTGTAGGTGTCGTATAGCCACTCTACTGCTGCTACTGTCTCCGGCGAATCGATCGTGACAACCTGGCCGGTTTCGTCCGTCCAGGCACCGCCAAACCCGTGTACCACGCGGTGCATCATCCAGTTGCCATCCCCACCACGATTGACCGAGATGCCCCAGCCCCACATCTCTGACGACGGGTCGGAGACTTCCAGACAGGCTTCGCGCAATTCATCAAAGGTGGTCAGCGCGGTGACGTCGATCCCCGCGGCGTCCCAAATATCTTTGCGAGCCCAGCCACCATCGCTGCGCACATGGAAAGGCACGGCCATCCACTCGCCATCGATCCGCAGATCGCGCTGCTGACGGGCCGCGGTCTCGCCGTGCGTGGCGACAATTTCATCCACAATGTCGGTGACAGGAACGATCAATTCCAATTGATTGTACTGGGCGACGCTATAGTTGCGCTGAATGGCGTCGGGCGCGTCATCGGCGGCCACTTGGGCGGCAATTTTCTGCAATTCCGCGCCCCCCGCGACAAAACCGGCCACGTCGGCCACTTCGAGCGCATAGCCTTTTTCGCGGGCAAAGTCCTCAATATGTTTGCGGACGAAATCGTTATAGTCGGGGTGGAAATCCTGGGTCTGCAACACCCAGAGTGGTGTATCGCCCGCCACGGAAATGCCGCCTGTATCTCCTTCGGCGGCTGGCGCGCTGCCAGTCGGGGCCATGGGTGCGCAGGCCGCAAGGGCTGCAACCCCCAACGCGCTGCCACTGAGCCGAAGAAACTGTCGTCGAGACAAGCCGAACTGCTTCATAAGGGCCTCCTTTGAAAACCAAGTGGTGAAGTTGGGTACAGCTACAGAGTTGCAGGTTCAACGTTTGCCATATCGCGTAGCGGGGCAGCTTTGCGAAGGGAGGTATGGCGGTAAGTTGGTTTGGATCTATCCATCAGCAATCGCGGGAGCAAATCAACCGCGCTGGGCTTGCATGAATGCAGACTTTACAGATAGGACCTACAAGGAGGGGCAAACTGAGTGTCAACAGGATAGCAGATTCTGCATAAGTCGTCAACTTGCAATTTTTTGTGGGTGCAGCTTGGGTTGGGGTGGCGGCGCATGATCGATCAATGCAACCGATTGTTGATGCCTGGGGAATCGTGAGAGATGGCTGACGCATCATGTTTCACTCAGTACGCCTTCCTAACCCTGCGCGGCTGTTTGCTGGATTCAAAACTTTGCGTAAGATCAAGCCGTAGCAATACGCGATCAACCATCGCTTGAAGCACAAAACAAGAACCACGCAAGAATCAAAGAGGAGAAAAGATGAGCAGCTTGCAAGGGCGCGTCGCAATCGTCACCGGCGGGGCAATGGGCATTGGCGGCGCCACAGCGCGGCGATTGGCCGTATCTGGGGCCAAAGTGCTGATCGCCGACATCCAGGAAGAGGCAGCCCAGGCCAACGTCGAGCGGATCCGCGCGGCCGGTGGCGAGGCCGAATATACACTCGCGGATATGTCGCAGACCAGCGAGATCAAAGCCATGGTCGAGCAAGCGATCACCCACTGGGGGCGGATCGATATTCTGGTCAACAATGCCTGGGGCGGGCGCGGTGGGGGTGGCAGTGCCCTCACTGTCAAGGAAGAAGATTGGCATTACGGCATGGATGTGATGGTCAAAGCGCTCTGGGTTGCGGCCAAATATGCAGGGCCGGAGCTCGCCAAAACGGGTAATGGCAGCATCGTCAACATTGCTTCAGTCCACGGGCTGTTGATGGCCCCGGAGGCGTTGATCTACGAAACCGCCAAAAATGCGGTGATCGGTCTCACCCGACAAATGGCCTGTGATTTTGGGCCGCTGGGCGTGCGCGTCAATGCCATCTGCCCGGGGCACATCGTTACCGAGCGGATGCAAGCACGCAAGTGGGATCACACACCGTCGCTGATGCCGTTCTTCATCCAACAATATCCCGTGCGCCGCGTGGGCAAACCCGAAGACATTGGCAACGCGATCAACTTTTTGTGCTCGGATGAAGCCTCGTTTATCACTGGTCATGCGCTGGTGGTTGATGGCGGCCTGACCATCCAGCTGCAGGAGAATCTGGGGGTGCACCTGGCGCGCTTCTATCGCGACAACCCGGATATGGATCTGGACTAGAAGTCATCTCAAAAATCGGTTGTGGCTCCTATGAACAAAGGTGGCCCAGCCAGTGTGGTACAGAGATTTTTGAGATAAGTACTAACAAAAGACAAAAATCTCCCTACTCTCTGTCAATCTCCTTTTATCTCCAGCAATTGGGGGTTATGGAGATTCGCAGAGAGGGGATGGAGATTGCTAGAGATTTGTGCAGTATGGAGAGGTTGTTTGATGTCAAACGAGACAAACTTGCCGATTGCGGTGATTGGCAGCGGGGTGATTGGTCTGACCAGTGCCATTCGCCTCTGTGAAGCGGGCTTTTCAGTGACCATCTATGCGCGCGAGCAGACGCCACATACCACGTCGGATGTGGCAGCGGCCTATTGGTCGCCGAGTGCGCTGTTCGGGCCTGGCCCGATGCGCGAGTGGGCGCTGACCGGGCTGGCGGCCTTGCGCACGTTAGCAGCGGATCCAACCAATGGGGTTTCTTTCAAAGAACTCTACAAATTGAATGCTGAAGGCCATAGCACAACCCCGCAGAACTTGCCCGTTTCAGCGCGCCCAGTGGCTCGCGGCGAATTCCCAAGCCCGTGGGCGGGATTCTGTGCGACCGTGCCGCAGGTGGATGTGCTGTTCTACATGCCGCGGCTGCTTGAACGCTTCCAGCAACTCGGCGGTCATACGGTTGTGACCACGGTCGAAGCCATTGACGAACTGTTCGATGAACATCGGGTGGTCATCAATTGCGCGGGGCTGGGCGCAGCTGCCCTCACGGGCGACGAGATGTACCCAGTCCGCGGGCAAGTGATCCGCATTGCCAAACCGCCCGCACTCGCTGATGCGATGATCTCCGCCGAGATCACGGGCGAAGTCACCTATATCATCCCGCGCAGTCAGGATTGTCTTTTGGGCGGCACCTATCACTTTGGGGATACCCGCCTTGAACCCGATGAGGCCATCGGCGCGGGGATTTTGGCACGCTGCGCGATCCTCTGCCCGCCGGTGGCAAACCCCACCATTCTCGAACACCGAGTGGGGCTACGGCCTGGGCGCAGCACAGTCCGCCTGGATGTGGAACGTGTCAGCGAAGAGCGTATGGTCGTTCACAATTATGGGCACGGTTCGCTCGGCCATACATTGGCATGGGGATGCGCCGCCGCGGTGACTGCCGCGGTGCAGGAAAATGGATGATGCGAACCGTGGGCAGCCACCGCTGTTCCAGCTGAGCCGGTCGGGCTGATTTAGCAGCAGCCCGACTGCACTACCCGCGCGTCGCGCGCACAAGATAGGCCCCCAGCGCGGGCATTAGGCGCGCCGCGCTGATCGATAGATCCGCGAGCAGCGCGCGGTTGAGCAGCTTTTGCAGCAAACGGCCAACCCGGAGACGGCGATCAAATTCACTATGCCACTGCCGACAATAGTGCTCTGCCCAGGAATTTAGCGAGCGCGAACCTTGCAGAAATGTATGGGCCAAGGGCGCACACAACTCAGCCGAACGTAAGGCCATGGCCATGCCATCGCCACACAAAGGCGGAATCATCACCGCGCTGTCGCCCACACAGGCGATCTCATCCCAGGGCATGGCCGGGCGAGAGGGATCAACCGGCGCGACAGTGACCGCGGTTTCCGGCAGGGCATACCCTGGGGCCAACCGGTGACCGAGCGCGGGGTTGGCCTGCATCGCGGCGGCTACCAGCTTGTCCACCCGTTTGCCAGCTTGTGCAAAGGTTGGGTAAGAGACCAACAAACAGACGTTCACAAGGCCCTGCTCCACGGGGCTGACGCCGCCATATCCGCCCGCTAAAAGAAACAATTCAACCTGAGGGGGCATCTCCACGGCGGCATAATGACATTTGATGCCGACAAATTGCTGGTGGCGTTGCAGCGGGCGTGCTTTGGGGGGCAGGGTGCTCTGACTGTGCCGCCCGCACGCGGCAATCAGCACCCGGGTTTGCACTACCGTGGTTTGCTCGCCGTCATGTACCTGAACAACATAGCCGCGATCGGTGCGTTCATAGGCCCGAACCGTCGCACCACTCCAGAGCCGAACATTTCGCTGTTCGGCAGTTGCCGCCAGCGTATGATCCAAACGATAGCGGCTGATTCCCCAAGCGTGGCCAGGCAAGGGAAGCGCAAGCGCGCGGCCAGTTTGCGAGACAATACGGGCTTGCTGGAGCGGGGCAGGCGCAAGCGCGGCCACATCCTGATCGAGCCCGAAGGTTTGCAAAGAACGTTGCGCCTCGGGAGAGAGAAATTCACCACAAACTTTGTGGCGCGGAAAACGATCTCGCTCCACAAGCAGCACATCCCACCCATAGTCGGCGAGCGCCACAGCCAGGCTGCTGCCAGCCAGCCCGGCCCCGATGATCAGCACATCGTGCATGGGCGTGCCTCCAGCCGCTCTGCCACGTAGGTGAGGCGGGCCAGTTCAATCACCAACCCCGGCCCAAAGGCCATTGCCACCCCCCGTTGCGGTTGAGTTTGCCCAGCGCGCAACGTCTGCCGGAGTTTATCCAGCACAAAGAAGATGGTGGCCGAAGAGAGATTGCCATAGTCGCGCAGAATGGCGCGGCTGGCCGCGACCTGCTCTGGCATCAAGGCGAAAATATTGGCCAACTGGTTGACAATACTTGGCCCGCCCGGGTGGATCGCCCAAAATTGCGGTGCATCGTGCGCAAATAAGTGGGCCAGGGCAACCGGCGCAACTTCCGCCAGATGGCGTGGAACCTGAGGAGAGAGGCGCAAAACAAACCCATGATCGCCAATCGTCCAGACCATATCATCAGCCGTGTCTGGCTTGACCAGGGTGTGGAAGTCTTCGAGCAGGTAGAAATTGCCCGGGCTGAGGGTGGACGAGCCGACCACGCAGGCGGAAGCCCCATCGGCAAAGAGCGAAGCCGCGACCAGATTTTCCCGCTCGGTGCTGGGTTGGGTATGCAAGGAACTCAGCTCCACACAGACCACCAGGACGCGGGCTTGGGGTCGACCTCGGACAATCTGAGTGGCAGCCTGCAAGCCATTGAACGCGGCTGCACAGCCCATAAACCCGATCAATGTGCGGGTCACCGTGGGGGCCAGCCCCAGCTGCCTGGCGAGGGCCAGATCTAACCCGGGCGCAAAAAAGCCTGTACAACTCACAACCACCAGATGGGTGATCGAAGCCAGTGTGGATTCCCACGATGCTGCCGTGATCTCTGTCAACTCGTGCAGGGCTTTTTGGGCTGCACACACCCCCAGCGGCACAGATGCTCGCTCATAAATGGCCATGCGTTCCGCGGTAGTCGCAGATTCGCTCCGGGCACAGCCGGGGGCAAATCGCGACTGGTCAACGGGCAGATTGTAGGTGTCGATGCAGCTATAGCGGGTCTCCACCCCTGCATTGGCAAAAATGCTGCGCAACCAGCGGCTCATTTCCGGGCGATGAGCCAGGGACGCGCTCATCCAGTGGGCAACTTCAGTTTGTTTGACTTGATAGGGTGGTACGGCTGTGCCAAAAGACAGGATTGCAACTGGCGCTTGATTATGCACGGTGGCCTGGGTTCCTTTTTTGTGGATAGGCTTTTTGCTGCCTAAGCAATGGGGACGAACGCAATGCTGGACGAGCAGGGATGAGTCTGCCAGGTACGAACGTAGGCAAATTCTGCGCTGCGTGCCACGCACGTGTCTGAACTTGCCTCCTTACCCCGAACTCACGTTTCAATAGATAACCACAGATTGCTTGACATTTCAGGAAAAACCCTTACGATATCATTGTTCAGGCAGCTTAAATTTTGAGGGTCAAGTCTCCGAGAGGTGCGCGCTATGCTCGAAGCGTCGCTGCGTTGGGCAGGGCGTCAACTGCTGACCAATGACATCATCTTCGACTTTGGTTCATGGGTCTATGCCTGGATGACGGGCAACCCGATTTGGCACGCCAACGCGGCCCAATTGCTGGCTGCCCTGCCGCCGGAGCCAGCAGCATGGCGCGTGTTGGATCTGGGGGCAGGGCCGGGAAATTCGGCTTTGGCGATGCGTGCGCAGCGCCCCACCATCCGTGTGATTGCCTTTGACCTGGCGCAACAGATGGTAGAGTTGGCCCAGCAGAATCGCCTGCGGGCAGGGGAGTCACCGCACACGCTGCTGCCGGTGCGGGGAAATGCGTTGCACCTGCCCTTGCCTGCTGCTACGGTTGATCTGGTGACCGGCCATAGTTTTCTCTATCTGTTGCCGGATTATCGCGGGGTATTGGCCGAAGTCTTTCGGGTGTTGCGCCCTGGCGGGCATGTGGCATTCCTGGAGCCGCGTGCCGGTGTGGTGGATTGGGCCTGGCTCTGGCAGCAACGCTCCACCGGCCTGCACCTCTCGTTGACCTTGTGGCGTGTTTACAGTTGGCTCCACCGCCGTTTTTCCGCGCCCATGCTTGCCACCGCACTGGCTGAAGCAGGCTTTGGGCAGATCACAACCGAGGTGACCCTTGGCGGATTTGGCATCTTTGGCCGCGGGTACAAACAATAGCCGCACGGCGATTGCCCGCCGCCTGTTGATTCATCTGCGTTTGCATTACCAAATTCTGTTGGCGCCGATCTTTTTGTGGGGATATTTCCTCGCGGTCGGTGACCATAGTGCTCCCCCAGGTGGGAAATTCTGGATCGGCTTCCTCGCCTTCCACCTCTTCTTTTATGGCGGCACCACGGCCTACAACTCTTATTACGACCGCGATGAAGGCCCGGTCGGTGGGCTGGCCAAACCCTCGCCGGTTGACCCAGTGTTGCTGCCCTTTTCGCTGATCATGCAACTGATTGGTGCAGGGTTGGCCTTTGCGGTCAATCTGCCCTTTGCGATCTTGTATCTGCTCGATGTTCTGCTGGGCGCTGCCTATTCGCACCCGGCCATTCGCTTAAAAGGCAAACCGCTCGCTAGTCTGTTGGTGATTGGCCTGGGGCAAGGGATTTTTGCCGGGTTAGCCGGTTATGTCATTGCCCAGCCTGCTCTGATGGCTGTGTCTCCGCTGGCCTGGCTGGGCATCAGCGCGGTGGCCCTGATTACGATTGGTTTCTATCCCCTGACCCAAATTTACCAGATAGAGGAAGATCTGGCGCGGGGCGACTTAACCTTTGCCGCCTGGGCCGGCCCCAAAAATTCATTTCGCTTTGCCATCGGTGTGCAAAGTGTTGCGGCAGCCTTACTGGTGGGCGTGATCTGGCAGTGGCTTGGGCTGGGGCAGGCACTGCTGATCGCGCTCTTCTACCTCATTTTACTAGAAGTCATCTCAAAAATAATGTCGCAAAAGGATACGAATGGAACCAAGTT
>CAZIRP010000150.1:0-7314 GCA_964541665.1 uncultured Caldilineaceae bacterium
CTTTTCTACCACAAATCGTCACCAGTATGAAATATTTACCTAGATGTCAATAGTTCTCCCAGGAGGCAGGAAAAGTTTGCAACGGAAAAACTGGTGTGAAGGCTATTCCATCAGAAGACATTATTCACCCTGATAGAACAATCAGACAATCAGCTTCCTGGGTCCTAGCCATATACATCATCTTGCGGGGCGTAGCCCAAGCCCTGGATCGTCTCGGCCAGGCTCCACTTCATGCCGCGATTGGCCGACATGCCATTGACGAGCAGATAGCCGTCCGGCCAGGCGCTGCCATTGGCGAGGATTGCCCGCTCGAAAAGCTGGACAAAATCCCGATTCGAGAGCCACATCTCTTTGAACCAGCGATCGGCCCGCGCCCAGGCTGCGGCATCGACCGTGGCCGCGCCGGTTGCCTGGGTGGGCGTGCCCGCGGCGGAAAGCGTCGTCGGTAGATTTTCCCCCGGCTGGCACCAGCCAATGCGCACGCAGACGGCGCTAGTCCGGCCCGCGCTGCGCGCTGCTGCGGCCCGCCAGACACGTTCACCCATGAGTTTAGCCGTGGCGTAGGCGGTCGAGTCCATGGCCTGGGCACCGGTGTGCCAGACAGTGCCGACCGCGGGCGGTGAACCCGGGCGCAATTCCCCGGCAGGGGTTTCCCGCCAGAGCGGATCATCTTTATAGCGGCCCATGACATGGTTGGAGGTGGCAAAGACAATCCGCCGCACACCTTGCGCCACCGCGGCGTTGGCAAGGTTGAGTGTCATGTCCAGCGAGACCGCGGCCTCGTGCCAGCTCGCTTCGGGATACGGGTTTTGCGCGGCAAAGTGGACGAGCGCATCCACGCCAGCAAGCGCGTTGCGCCAGCGCTCATCGTGCCAATCGGCCAGGTCGCAGGGGACATAATCGACACCGGGCACGACCTGCTGCGGGGCCTCGCTGGCAGGCCGGACATCCAGCCCGAGCAGGCGGTATCCCCGGCCCGTAGCGGCCAGATGGCGAAAGAGTTTGGTGCCCAGGTTGCCCAAGGCCCCGGTCACCGCAATGGTGCGGATCTCCGATGAGGTTGCCAATGGTTGATTGTTCATGACTGATTATTGAATTACTCCTCGTCCAGATAATTCATCTCGGGGCGCAGATCCCAGCGATATTGATCCGGCGGCTGTGTCTGTTGCGCCCAACCGCGCAAGACACGATTATCGGCGCGCAGGGCGGCCATCTTGGCGGCGATCAATTCAGGATTCCACTCGGCCAGGATGCGCGCGGTCAGCTCGTCGCGGATGGCACGACAGGTCGGGTCGGCGGCGCGGTCGTGCAATTCGCCTGGATCTTCGTTCAGATTAAAAAGCTGCGGCTCCAATCCGTGATAATAGATCAGCTTCCACTCGCCCAGGCGGATCATGCGCTGGTAGCTTTTGCCGCCATCGATCACCTGGGGCACATATTCGTCCGCGCAATATTCCGAGAAGGCGAGATCTTCCCACTCCGGCGTGGTGCGGGCGTTGGAGATCAAGCCGAGGAAGCTGCGGCCCGGCGAATGGATCAGCGGGGGCGCGGCCAGCGCGTCGAGGATCGTGGCGTTGAGGTCGAGCGCGCTGATCACCTGCTGGCAACGCTGCCCGGGCGCAATCACCCCTGGCCAATGCACGACCAGCGGCACCTTGACCGATTCCTCGTAAAAGACATGTTTCCACCAGAGCCCATGTTCGCCCTGCATATCACCATGATCAGACGAATAGATGATCAGCGTATTCTCGGCCAGGCCATTCGCTGCAAGCGCATCCAGAATCTGCCCGACGAGGACATCCACACGATGCACCAAGCCCCAATAGGCCGCGCGCGAACGCAGAATTTCCTCTTCGCTCACATGTTCGATCTCTGTGTGGCTGCGCCAGGCCCGCAAAAAGGGATGGCTCACATCCTCGAAAGCCACTGGTTTGCGCGGCAGGGTCATCTGCTCGCGATAGCGCTCATAATCCTCGCGGCGGGCGACATAAGGCGGATGGGGCAACATCAGGCCGACGCTCAGGCTGAAGGGCTCGATCTGGCCGTTGCTGCGTTTCTGGACGCCAAGCCGATTGAGATAATCGACCGTGGCCGCGGTCACATATTCATCATGCACCTGGTAGGCCATCTGCCCCGGCCCCGACTTGACGAGGCTAACGCGCTCGGGCCCGGCAGTGCCATCCAGCACGCCACGGGCTACACCTTTGCCGCCAATGTGATTGGGGCTGTGGTCGCCGACCAGTCGTTCGCTGTAGCCGTGAAGTTGATCCGGCCCGACCGAGTGCATCCGCCCGATGATCACAGGATGATAGCCCGCCGCGCCCATGGCGTGGGCCAAGGTCGGAATGCCTGAATCCAAAATGTGGGTATTGGTCCAGACTTCGTTCTGAAAGGGATGGCGCCCACTGAGCATGGCCATGCGCGAGGGCACGCAGATTGGGGAGGGGCAATAGACATTTTCAAAGAGCGCACCGCCCGCGGCCAATCGGTCGAGGTTGGGCGTCTGCACGAGGGGATCACCATAACAGCCGGTGACATAGGGGGTGTGTTGGTCGCTGTGGATATAGAGCAGATTCGGGCGTTGGGTTGGGTTTGCAGGTTCAGTCATGGTGCTCGATTCAAGCTAGGGTCTGTCATGCAGGGGTTGCGTTTTTGGCGTGAATAAGCAAGAAGTCGGGCTTCAGGAGAGGCCCAACTTCTCACGTTCAGCAGCGCGGAGGATTGGACTGGGCTTGCTCGCACAGTTACGGGGTTAGAGCCGCTGCCATGTGTAGCCCGTTGCGCGCCTGGTGAGTTTGCCCACACCGGCAATGTGGCTGGCGAGCAGCCGCGCATCTTCGCGCAAAAAAGCCTCATTCAGCGTGGCCCGGTTGCGGCGATTGGTTTCCCCATCATTCCAGGGCGGCATCCAGGCTGGTTGCTCCACTTCGAGCGGGTGATGATAAAGATCGCCCAGGCAATAGAAGGTTTCGCCTTCGCTGTGCACACGCACGACCTGGTGACCGGGCGATTCCCCGGCCGCGGGCAGAATGGTGATCCCATCCACGACCTCGGTTTCGGCATCCACCAATTGCAGCTGCCCCCGCTGGTGCAACACGCCGAGCGTGCGGCTCTGCAATGAAGTTGGGTCGGCCAGGTCGGGCTGGATTCTTTCCCAATCGCCGCGGCCAAGGTAATGTTGCGCATTGGGGAAAACCGGCACCCACGTGTCGCCCGTCAACTCGGTCAACGCGTTGAAATGATCACCATGCGCATGGGTGATGATCACATGATCGACTCCCGCAGGGTCGATCCCCGCGGCGCGCAGACTCGTCAGCAGATCCGGCGGCGGCGTGTAGCCAGGGATCAGCAGCGGGCTGTCGGGTGGGTAATCGTACGCGCCAGCATCGACCATCACCGAGGCGGTGGGGGTTGCCAAATGGGTGCTATAAATTGGCAACTGGGCGGGCTTGTCAAACAAACCGGGATAGGCCGCGCGATCCGCAGCCGACGGCTTGAACCAGGGGTTGAGATCTTCTTGAACATTGCCAATGTTGATGATTGTGGCCGTGATCTTACCAATCGGCACGGTTTGTCGATCCATCATAACCCTTTCTTACTTGGTTGCTGCGGTCTCTTCAAGTGCTTTGATGGTGGTTCCACAGAAATTACAGCTCGCGCTGTCGGGCCCGCGCCAGTGCACGCGCTCGGGATCCACCGGCGCGCCACAATTGGGGCAGACAGCAGGCAACTGGCGTGGGCGGGTTTCGGGCACAACAGCGGCGCGTTCTCGATTCAGATACAAAGCAAGTGCGCCTTGCAACAAACTGCTGATGGCCACCAACACCAAAATCCCCGGCCACCACCAGCCCTGCCAGGCGAGCACGGCGATGCCCAACAACCAGACTGCACTTTGAATCTGCTGCCAGGATGCAGGTAATTCGTTTTCTTTGGTCTTCTCACTCATTGAACACGTTTCCTTCCCCAAGCGGCTACCCCAAAAGCATACAAGCGGATGATCGGATTGTCAATCGCTGTGCGAACAGACGATAGACGACAGACGGGGGACGGTAGAGCCATCGTCCGTCGTCAACCGTCTGTCGTCAGCACATGCTGCCAGATTGCCTCGCTCGGCTCCACGCCCAAACCGGGGCCGCTGGGCAGGTGGAAATAGCCCGCCTCGCAGCGCATATCGCCTTCGACAAATTGCAGATTGCGGTCGAAGATCGAATGTTGATATTCGTGCATTGTCACGTTGGAGAGCGCGGCCGAGACTTGCAGACTGGCCGCCTGGGCGATGCCAATCCCAATCGTAGCGTGGGGCATCACTTCGCAGTGAAAGGCGCGGGCGAGTTGGCAGACCTGCCAGAATTGGGTGATGCCCATGTGCGCCATCTCCGGCTGGATAATGCTCATGCAGCGGGCGACAAAACGGGGGCGATATTCAAAGACGGTGCGCAACTCTTCGCCAATCGCCACCGGCGTTTTGACTGCCCGGGCCACCGCGGCCTGGCCTTCCAGATCCTCCGACTGCACCGGTGCTTCGGCCACGGCCAGATCATATTCCTCGAGCGCGCTGATCAACTTGATGGCGGCTTGGTCGGTATATTGCCAGTGCAGATCGGCCAGGATCCTGGGGCCGGGGCCGAGTGCTTCGCGCAAGGCTTGCATCTCGGCGATTTCACCTTCGTGGGCCACGGCGGCGGCAAATTTGACCGCGGCAAAGCCCTGGTCGATCCACCATTTGGCGAGCGCGGCCCGCTCTGAACGCGTGGCTTTGGGCAAGCCCGACACATAGGCGGGGATGCGCGTCTGCCGCTGCGCGCCCAACAATTTGCAGATCGGCAACCCCGTCAGCTTGCCGCGCAGATCCCACAGGGCGATGTCGACGCCGGCCAGCGCATCGACATAAAAGCCGCCAAAGAAGCCCCGCACGCGCATGGCATTGTAAATATCTTCGGCAATGGCGACCACATCGTGCGGGTCGCGGCCAATCACCAGCGGCGTGAGCAGGTCACGCGCGATCAAGGCCACGGCTTCGGGCGCGACCACGCCAAAACTTTCGCCCCAGCCCACCAGGCCGCGCTCGGTGGTGAGTTTGACCAGCACCGAATGGTCGTGAATGCTGTAAACCGTCTGGTTGCCAGGGCGAATAAAATAACCGCGCTCGCTGACTCGTACCTCCGGCTCCAAGGGGCCAAGATAGGGCGTCTCGCGCGCAATGCGCAGGGGGAAAAGTTCCAACTGGGCGATTCGGTCAATCATAAGCAATGCTCGTTGATGAATGGAAATGGGGAGAGATCGTTGCTGCGCCTAGTGTACCTCATCTGTCCACGAAGCACGAGAAGTCACGCGGCTCATAGCCGCGTGACTTCTTTGGTATACTGGCATTGAAGCGCTCCGCCTACCTTCGTGGAAGCGCCTGGATAATCGCTGAAGGGCCAGCGGTCGCCATCAAAATAGTTGATTACCTCACCCACCCTTCAGCGATCCCTGAGGGGTATTTTGTTTATCATTGTGATCGTGAACAAATAAACTTGCCGATTCTCGCGACCCCGGAGCTTGCGCATGATCCAGATTTTGTTGGTCAATCCATGGCCCATCTTACAAGTTCTGCTTGAAACACTGGTTGCGCCCACCACCGATCTGGAATTGCAGATTTACGCCCCCAATCAGCGCACGCGGCAACGGCTCGATCAGCCAACTGTGGTGCTCGTCCCGCTGGATGAGGCTTTTGGGCAGTTTTTGTTATCGTTTTATTCACGCTTAGAAAATACAGCAACCATTCATACGCTGTTGGTTGTACCCCCGAATGCACAAACCACCGTCGATATACAATCCTTGCTGACAAAGGGTCTTGTACATGGTGCCATTGCCTTGCAGGCCCCGATCGCGGACTGGCTTACAGCGGTTCGGGCTGTCAACCGAGGTGACATCTGGTTGAGTCCGTCATTGCTGCAGCGACTACTAAAGCAAACAAGACAACCAGAACAAGACTTTATACCCACTAGTTCTGTGCTATCGAAGCGACAACAAGAAGTACTCGAATTAGCCGTAAAAGGCTACGCCAACAAAGCCATTGCTCACCAGTTGCATCTCTCCGAACGTACGGTCGAAGATCATTTTGCCAGGATTCGGAAACAACTAAATCTCTCTTCGCGTCTGGAAATTGTGCTTTGGTATCAAGAGCGGCAAAACAAAGCCAATGAGAATGATCGGACGTAAAGAAATCGGCACTCAACCTGTGGGAATCCACGCCTCTACCTGTGGGTTTCCACAGTAGACAGCGTTCGCTGCAACCCCTAAAATCTCTATAACAGCGCAGCCCACCACACCGTTAGTTGGTTCTTACCGTTTTTCTTTCTAACTTATGTCCAGCGTTTTTGATTCATTTTGCTTTACCCACTACTTGTTAGTGTAGGGAGTTTATTTTCCCTTCCACTAATTTCAGGGATGTTCAGTACAGAGATAGATGACGTTACTGGGTGGTTTAGGCATTCAGAAAGGGGAAACTTCATGTTAGAACGAATTTCTCTGTTTTTTACGGCTTTGATTGGGCTAGTTGCCGGTGGCTTACTTATGACAGGGACACAAGCCATTTCGCCCTCTCTGCTTGCTTACTCTTCGAGTATGCCGGAATCACCGGTAATGGTCTATGTAGGAAATGCAGGGGGAACACACGGTAGTTTGACTGAAGAAGATCTAGTGCGGGAAGGAGTGATGATTGTCCGAGATTGGCAGGCGGCAAGAGATCTAGCAGCTGAACACCCATTGGATGCACTCCTCATGGATTCTGGCATGTTGAGCGCCCTGACGGATGATGACAAAGCCTGGCTACAGTCACATCTGCCGCTGGGGGTCATTATGGGTGGTTTTGGTATTGATAGGGATATTTTTGCCAGAAGCCTGGGATTGGCAACACTCCGCTCTCCAGGTGAGGCGGATGTCCCTGTGCGAGCTGATGAGGTAATTTGGATACATGCGCTGATCCTGGGCCAACCCGAGGATGTGGCCTTATTGCAAAGCCATAACTGGCTGGCTCGTTCATTCGTGGGCGAGGACCTCAACATTGCCGGAGTGCAAGCCCCCCTGAATACACTCACAGGTAAAGATCGCCAGCAATTGACCACAGCAGAAAACGTATCTTTCTTCTTTAAGAGGTTGCGTGCAACGATTGAAGAAGTTTACGAAAGGCGATCAGCATATCAGTAAACACAAAAAGCTTCTGATGAGGAGAGTCAATGATGTCAACAAGGATTAACGCTACGACGCGTCTTATTCTTATTGACATCTAGGTAAATATTTCATACTGGTGACGATTTGTGGTAGAAAAGC
>CAZIRP010000151.1:0-3584 GCA_964541665.1 uncultured Caldilineaceae bacterium
TAAGATTCGTGGGGCCGAGCGAGAAGTCATTACGTACGCCTTTGAGTAAGCAGATTTGTCCCGCAAAGTGCAAAGCGAGTAAAAGAAGGTACCCCCCGAAAGGTGCGGGACATAAATCCAGGGCTGATTGTAGCTGATCTTGGTTGAGAAATTGGCGACCTGCCTGGCTATCGGGGTAAGGCCACCGTCGCCAAAATAAGGTGTTTGCGGATACTTGCAACAAACAAAATAGAGGAAACAAGGATAAAGCCGCACAAACAGAAGTTATGGGCCGATGCCTGCCAGCCATGACCACCTGCGTGAACTTTATTTGTGCCGTCTATAGCCTTCAGTATACCATGTACCATTCTGCTGGTCTAATTTTGGCAGGATTGAGCGCATTTACGTTAGCAGGCTTACAGGATTGCTATACCATTTATATCATAAGGTTCTATGTGGAGTGCCTGCTGGGTGATGGATAAGAAGCGCTGGAAGCCCATCAAATTGCTGTTTTAATGGGTCGCTGGCTTGACAAGCAAACTTGACCGTGCTATTTTGGTGCCTGCTACATTAGTAACTTACCGGAAGTTTTTCTGGCCGATTATGCAAACGTCAACCAAGCACGAAAGAACCCAGACCATCCAACTGTCGCCCACTGGCAATCAGGCTGCCATTGGTTGCTTTGCGTTTGCAGATAGCCCGTGCTCCATTGAGCGCGGGTTTTCTTTTGCTCCCTTTGCTTATTATTTTTATTTTAGTGGCTCGTCGCCATCTTGCGCCGGGGAGCAGATGAGGCCTGGGTAAAAACAGGATCAAGCTGAACTCAACGAGAGCGGATGGTGATAAACCCGCTCTCGTTTTTTTTGTGCCAAAATAGGTGTAGAATCGTCCATATACCCGATATCAACACCCAATTTGATGAGGAAATCCCTATGACTGTTTGCCGAGGTGTGCGCGGCGCAACCACAATTGATGCCGATGAACCCGAACAAGTGATCAAAGCAACGCGTGAACTGCTCGCCCTGTTGATCCGCCTGAATGAGATCGACCCGGCCGATGTCGCCAGTGCAATCTTCACCACCACGCCCGATGTTGCTTCGGCCTTTCCCGCCACGGCCGCGCGCCAATTGGGGTGGCTGGATGTGCCCCTGCTCTGTGCGCACGAAATGAGCGTTCCAGGGAGCCTGCAAAAGTGCATTCGAATTTTGCTCCATTGGAATACCGACAAGAGCCAAAGCGAGGTACGCCACGCCTATCTGCGCGATGCACGCAGCTTGCGCCCCGACAAAAGCGTTGCCCTCTCCGAGCACGAGCTTGCCGAGCTTGAACAGTGGATCAACCAACAGATCGCCCATCACGCCTCGTAGCTGCCAGCGCGGTTGCTGTGAAAATGCGGAACATTATCAGGTTTAACAGGCAAAAAGCAGTGCGTTTTCAAACAGAGCTGAACATAGGAGAAATCTGCCATGCCAACGATTGCCTTCCAGGGTGAACCGGGAGCCTACTCCGAAGAGGCAGCCTATCAACATTTTGGAGATGGGATCACCACATTGCCCTGCCATAGTTTTGAACACATCTTTGCGGCGATCGAAAGCCAGCAAGCAGACTATGGCATGTTGCCGGTCGAGAACTCGACCGCGGGCAGCATCAACAAATCGTTTGATCTGCTGCTGGAGCACGATCTGAAAGTGCATGGCGAGGTCTTGTTGCGAGTGCGCCACTGTCTGCTCAGCCCTGACCGCACCCAGCCGATCACCCATGTGCGCAGCCACCCGCAGGCGCTGGCCCAGTGCGAGGAATTTCTCAATCGCCATCAATACATCGCGGTGCCCTGGTACGACACGGCGGGCAGCGCCAAAGATCTGGCCGCTACGCCCGAAGCTGGTGTGGCTGTGATTGCCAGCCGCCTGTCGGCCAAAACCTATGGTCTGCAAATTGTTCAGGAAGGGATTGAAGATTTACAAAACAATTATACTCGCTTTTTTGTAGTCGGTGTGGGGGACACCCCACGCAGCGAACGCTCGAAAACGTCGCTGGTCTTTGCGGTGCCCAATAGCGCGGGCTCACTCTATGGCGCGCTTGAAGAATTTGCCCGCCGCCAGATCAACCTGACGAAATTAGAGAGCCGTCCACGCCGCAATCGCACCTGGCAATATGTCTTTTATGTGGATTTTGATGGGCATTGGCAGGATACCGATGCCACCGAAGCGTTGGTCTATTTGTTGAACCGGGCTGCCTTTGTCAAGCTGTTGGGGAGCTACCCCGCAGCCGCTCAAGAGCAGAATCATGTCAACGCACAGGCGCAGTTGTTACAAATTTAGCATACAGAATCCAGGCCAGCCTGATTCTGTAGCCCAAACCAAGGAGAAAACCCATGATTGTCGTGATGAAACCAGACGCAATTAAGGCCGAAATCGAAGCCGTGTTCGCCCGTGCCGAGCAGATGGGGGTTAAGCCGCACCCGATCTTCGGGGAAGCCCGCACGGTCATCGCATTGGTGGGGGATCTGACCACGGTCTCACGCGAGGTTTTTGACGAAATGGCCGGGGTCGCCAGCACCATGCGCATTCAAGAGCAACACAAATTGACCAACCGCACCACCCGACCAGACAACACCATCATTCACCTTGCTGGCGGCACTGTGCGCATCGGTGGCCCAGAGGTGATCATCATGGCTGGCCCCTGTAGTGTGGAAAGCCGCAGCCAGATTATCGAGTCGGCCATTGCTGTGAAAGAAGCCGGGGGCAAAGTGCTGCGCGGTGGGGCCTACAAGCCGCGCACCAGCCCTTACGACTTCCAGGGGATGGGCGAAGAAGGGCTGAAATACCTGGCCGAAGCCCGCGAGATCACCGGCCTGCCGATCATCACCGAAGTGATGACAGTGGAACAGGTGCCGCTGGTGGTCGAATATGCCGATGTCTTGCAGATCGGCGCTCGCAATATGCAGAATTACGGGCTGCTCAACGCGGTGGGCAAGGTGGACAAACCGGTCATGCTCAAGCGGGGCATGAGTGGCTTGATCAAGGAGCTGCTGATGTGCGCTGAGTACATTGCCAGCAACGGTAATTACAATATTATGCTCTGCGAGCGCGGCATCCGCACCTATGAAACCGCCACGCGCAATACCTTTGATCTGAACGCCGTGCCGGTGTTGAAGCAATCTTCGCACCTACCCGTCGTGGCCGACCCATCGCATGGCACTGGTTACCGAGAATTTGTGCCAGCCATGGCCAAAGCCGCGGTCGCAGCTGGCGCGGATGCGTTGATCATCGAAGTGCATTCCGACCCGGACAAGGCGGTCAGCGATGGTCGCCAAACTCTGAGCCACGGGGATTTCGCCAAACTGGTGCGCGATCTGCGCCGCATTGCCGAAGCGGTGGATCGCACCATCCCCGAGCAGGCAGAGAACGGGGAAGTTCTGCAACAACTGTCCGAGGTTTTGGCCTAAGCAACGTGAAGCAGACAACTGTAGAGAGCGTGCGACGCCCTGGTAAGGATCAATGCTCTGCACCAGGCTGGATAGCACCAGGGCGTCGCACGCAGCGCAGCAACTTCATAAACACGAACACAGCTTTTCTGGAAATTAAGGAACCACTCATGATTAT
>CAZIRP010000151.1:3684-7188 GCA_964541665.1 uncultured Caldilineaceae bacterium
ACTTCATAAACACGAACACAGCTTTTCTGGAAATTAAGGAACCACTCATGATTATTGTAATGAAACAAGGCGCAAGTCAACCCGATGTCGAAGCAGTTGTCAAGCGGGTCGAGGAGATTGGCTACAAGGTGCATCTGAGCCGCGGTGAGGCGCGGACCATCATCGGCATCATCGGCGCGGATGAACATAAGTTGCAGCAAGAAACCTTCGAGGTGATGGACGGGGTGGAAAAGACGATGCGCGTGATGCAGCCATTCAAAATGGCGAGCCGTGATTTTGCCCCCTCTAACACGGTGATCGATGTGCGCGGCGTGCAGATTGGCGGCGACCAGATTGCGATTATGGCGGGGCCGTGCAGCGTCGAAGGCCGCGAGATGATCATCGAGACCGCGCACATGGTCAAAGAGGCCGGTGCCACGATCCTGCGCGGGGGCGCGTTCAAGCCGCGCAGCAGCCCCTACAGCTTTCAGGGTATGGGCGCCGAAGGGCTGAAATATCTGGCCGAAGCCCGCGAACAGACCGGCTTGCCCATCATCACCGAAGTGATGAGTGTGGATGAGATCGAACTGGTCGGCGAATACACCGACATCTTCCAGGTGGGCGCGCGCAACAACCAAAATTACTCGCTGCTCAAAGCGCTGGGCAAAACCAACAAGCCGGTCTTCCTGAAGCGCGGGATCAGCGGCACGATCAACGAATTGCTGATGGGCGCTGAATATATCATGGCTGGTGGCAACATGCAGGTGATGATCTGCGAGCGTGGCATCCGCACTTACGAAACCGCCACGCGCAACACCTTCGATGTCAACGCGGTGCCGCTGCTCAAGCAGATGACCCACTTGCCCGTTTGTGCCGACCCCGCGCACGGAACTGGCATGGCCAAGTTGGTGCCGGCCATCTCCAAAGCCGCGGTTGCGGCCGGGGCCGACGTGTTGATGATCGAAGTGCATCCCGACCCGTCCCGGGCCTGGAGCGATGGCGCGCAGAGCTTGAATCCGCAACAGTTTGGGCAATTGGTGGCCGAGTTGAAGCCGGTCGCCGCGGCTGTTGGGCGAAAAATTTAGAGATTAGAGACTGGAGATTAGAGATTGAACGGAGTCTCCAGTCTCATCATTTACCAAACCGCACATGACAAAACGTCTTTCTGATTGCAGTGTGGCCGTGGTTGGTCTGGGGTTGATGGGCGCGAGCCTTTGCCTCGATTTGGTGCAGGGCAAACTCTGCCGCGAGGTGCGGGGCGTGGCCCGGCGAACCGATACCGTGCTCGAAGCTTTCTTCTCGGGCGCGGTGGATCTGGCAACCAATGACCCAATCACCGGCGTGATCGGCGCGGATATCGTGATCCTCGCCACGCCAGTCCGTACGATTGTGGATCAAGTGCGCGCGTTGGGGCCGCACATCTGGCCCGGCGCGCTGGTGATGGACATGGGCAGCACCAAGGCGGAGATCTGCGCGGCCATGGCCGATCTGCCTTCCGGTGTGCAGCCAGTGGGTGGTCACCCGATGTGCGGCAAAGAGACCGCCGGGTTTGGCTCGGCGGAAGCAGGCTTGTATCGCGATGCGCCCTGGATACTTTCGCCCTTAGCGCGCACCAGCCCGGATGCCTTGGCGCTGGCCACCGAACTGGCCGAGGCGATTGGCGCGCGCCCGGTGGTGCTCGACCCTGAGCGCCATGATCAGTTGGTAGCGACGATCAGCCATCTGCCGTTTCTGTTGGCGAGTGCTTTTGTCCATGCCGTTGCCGATGTGGGCAGCGAGGATGACTTGGTCTGGCAATTGGCTGCTGGGGGTTTTCGCGATACGAGCCGCGTGGCTGCCAGCGATACGCGCATGTTTATGGATATCCTGCTGACCAATCGCCAGGCCGTGCTGGCCCAGGTGGACAATTTTACCGGTCAGCTTGCCGAGCTGCGCGAACTGCTGGCTGAAGGTAACGAAGCGCAATTGTGGGCAAAGTTGGCGGTCTCGCAGGCAAAACGAGCAGGATGGAAAAAACGATAGAAATAATGAACGGTGAATAATGAATAATGAACGGTGAATAAAGGGAAGGGCGGAATTATGGCGAAGGGTGATGATATTGAGGAACGGCTTATCAACTTTGCGGTACGCATCGTGAATCTGTGTTCGCAATTGCCACGCACGGTTGCGGGTCGGCATATTGCTGGGCAACTGTTGCGCAGCGGAACATCGCCCGCCGCAAATTATGCTGAGGCCCGCAATGCCGAAAGCCCGAATGATTTTGTCCACAAACTCAAGCTCGTTGCCAAAGAGCTACAAGAAAGCCGGATTGGCTTGCGATCATTCAGCGTAGCGAATTGCTGCCCGCAGGACGACTGCAACCCCTTCAGACTGAATGTGACGAACTCTGCCGCATCATCAACGCCAGCATCAAAACCAGCCGCGAACGTCACAAAAATTAACCATTCATTATTCATTATTTGTTATTTTCCCTGATTTCTACCAACGGAACCTAGCCCAATGTCCCGGACCGGTGTCGAAGCAAAATTGCCCTGGCGCAATGTCCCCAAGGCCGTGCGTCAACAAGTTGAAAGCACGCTCGGCGCGCCCGTTCGCCGGGCCGCCCGCATTTGGGGAGGCTATTCGCCCGCGCCCACCTTTCGCCTGGCCCTGGCTGATGGGCAGCGCGCCTTCTTCAAGGCCACCTATGCCGCGTCCAATGAGTTTTCGACCGCGGCGCTCTGGTCAGAAACGCGTGTCTACGCCGAACTGAGCGACGTCATCGGCCCGTGGATGCCGCAGTTTTATGCCGAACTTCAGTACGAGGATTGGCATGGTCTGCTCTTGGAGGATCTCGGCCCGAAGAGCGCGCCGCCGTGGAAACCAGGCCTGGCCTGCAAGGTCGTGCAGGGTATGGCTGCTTTTCACACCACAACATTGGCCGCGGCCTTGCCAGCATGGTTGGCTCGCCCAGCGAGTTGGGTCAGCGAGGAAAATTGGGCGCAGACCGTGGCCGCTTCCGCGGAATTAACCAAAGTGGCGGCCATGGCGGGCGCTCAAGCCGCCGAAGCCTTGCGCTGGCTGCAGCTGGCGAGCCCCACCATTGTCGCCCGGTTGGACAATGGCGCGCTGCTTCAGGAGCCATTTGCCCTTTTGCATGGGGATCTGCGCTCGGACAATCTGCGGTTTACACGCAATCGCCTCTATTTGTTTGATTGGCCCGCGGTGATGGTCGGGCGGCCCGAGCTGGATCTTGTCGCGTTTGCGCAGAGTGTCACTGTCGAAGGGGGCCCAGCGCCCGAGCAGATCCTGGCGTGGTATGGCGAAAAAATGGCGCTGGACCATGCCGCGGTTGATAGCGCGCTGGCCTGGTGCATCTCCTTCTTTGCGCGGCGCGCTTGGGAGCCGGAGATCCCCGGGTTGCCGCGCGTGCGGCGCTTCCAGCGTCAACAACTGGCGGTGCTGCTGCAATGGGCTGCTCGAGCGTGGGAACTGCCTGAGCCGAAATGGGCCGCGCGGTTGAAACAGGAATAATTAATTGTCAAT
>CAZIRP010000152.1:0-7112 GCA_964541665.1 uncultured Caldilineaceae bacterium
CTCTAGCGCGATTGGCTCAAAAACTTGCTGGGATAGGCCAGTGCTGTTATACTAGTTGGACTGTCTGTAAACTTCGGCTGCGGCCAAGCTCACCGACAGGTAGTTTCTGGAGAGGTCGCATAGTCTGGCCTAGTGCGCGGGCCTGGAAAGCTCGTAACCCAAAAGGTTCGAGGGTTCGAATCCCTCCCTCTCCGCCTGGTCTATTCCAACAATTGGTACTGGTCTTCGGAACAATTGTTGGCCGCTCATCAAAAGATCGTGTGTTTCCATCGCTTCGCCAGGTGCTGGGTCCTGTGCGGCAGAACACTGTGAACTCCGCCAGGGCCGGAAGGCAGCAACGGTAAGCAGACCGTTCTGGGTGACACGGGGGTGCCTGGTGCTCTGGCGAGGCGATGAAAGCATACGATTTTTTTTGCCCAAAATTCGCCCAACCTAACGAAGGGAGTTTGTTCATGAGCGAGTCGGTCTATCTCGTACGTCACGCCACGCCCGATTGGAGCCGGGTGGAGATTCGCTACGATATTCCGCCGGGGCCACCGCTCACACCGCAGGGCGAGGCAGAAGCCGCCCAATTGGGGGCTTTTTTGCAAAGCGCAGGCATTCGGCGTATTTATGCCAGTCCGCTGGAGCGGGCGCGGCGCACAGCAGCATTGGCCGCGGCTACGCTCAATCTCGAAGTGATTGAGGCACTGCCGATCGCCGAGTGGCAACGGGGCGAAAACGAAGAGGCTGTTTTGCAGCGCTTTTTGGCGTTCTGGGAAGCAGCCCTGACCGAAAGTGCGAGCGTGGGGCCAATCGCCCTGGTTTCGCATGGCGGCCCGATACGCTTGATGTTGCGCCACCTTGAGTTGCCCACAGCGGAGATCGACTTCTATCGCAAACAGTTTGATCGGGACAACCCGCTGCCACCGGCGGGTGCCTGGCATGTAACCCGCACCCATCAGCAGGCACCGTGGACAGTAAGCCTGGCCTTCACCCCGCAACCCTTCAAACCCTACGGGCCCCAGACTACATCCGTGTAACCGAAATCTGTTTTGTTCGGGGCTTTTATCACATCTGCGCAAGGCGTGAACAATTGTCATCCAAAATGCAACAGGCCCGTGGCTAAGCCACGGGCCTGTTGCAACTTCCGTTCGACTGGAAGTGCGAATCTATTGGGTGTATAGATGCAACCGCATTATACGGGGTTGAGGTGGTTGAATGGTCGCAATGAGTGGACTAAGTGGTGATTCCGCAGGAAGGAATAGCGATCCTCAAACTTACGATAGACCCTAAACTTACGCGTATTCAAGGGCCGTGTACCCAAAGAATGCTTAATCTCGTACCAGGCCTGGAGCCAACAAGCCCAACAGACAATCAGACAGCAGATCAATGTGACTACCCACATACCGCCCACTGTAGTCAAGAGTGACATGGTGCAAACTCCTTCGACAATTGAGATTTGACAAGGATTATGAACCGAACGACCGGCGGCAATCAAAGTTCAATGTGGTCAGTCATCAGTTTACAGGAAACCAAAGTTTTTACTGGACGGCAGCGGCACGCCTGAAGGACTCTTTACGTACAGATTATTTTTTGATCCTATACGTTTTGCCTACTCTGCACAGACGTATGAATCGACAGATTTGTCGTTCGAACTACTCTCCCCTGATGCCCTTGCTTACGTTTTGCTGTCGTAGGCCTGATCGTCTCCTGAAAATGATTGGGGGGCACACCATCTTCAGATAGACGCTTACAGGGTCACCCAACGCTGACCATTCGCAGCCTGATAGAGCGCTTCCATCACAATGCTGCGGTCTGCCGCCTCGCGGGGGGTGACCAGCGGCACATTGGCCTGGCCAGTCACAGCGTCGAAGAAGAGCATGAACGCGTGCGGCCACGGTGCGGGCAATTCTGTCCACGGCTGTTCGCCATCGGCCTCGGCAAGGTGACTGCTCTTGATAAACAATTCGTTGTTGCGCACATAGGCATGGCCTTCTGTGCCGCTGATGATCAACGAAACCGGATGGGCGACATCCACCCAACCCGCGGCCAGCGTCGCAATGGTCCCATTTTTGAACCGCAACAACCCCTCGCCATACTCATCACAATCGGGATAGCGCGCCAGGGCAACCCCAATATCGGCGGTAACTGCGGCCACATCTCCCAAAAGCCACATCAGAATATCCAGCGAATGGGTGCCCAGATCCCCAAAAGCGCCGATCCCAGCCTGCTTCAGATCGGTCATCCAGAGCCATTCGGGGGTGAACCAATCGCCGATCGCGCCCGAATGGCAATTGGAGTGGCGCACCCGCGTGATCTGCCCGAAGCTGCCTTTGGCAATCTGCTCCTTCAGGAAGCGATGGATGGGGTTGCCGCGTTGGAAGTAGCCAGTCTGGAAGAGCACACCGGCCTGTTCAATGGCAGCGGCCATCCGATTGGCATCTGCTGCGCCAATGCCCAGGGGCTTTTCGACAAACATATGCTTCCCGGCAGCCGCGGCAGCCAGTACCAACTCCTCGTGGCGGTCGGTCTCCGCGCAGATCACCACCGCGGCAATGCCGGGATTATCCCAAATTTGTTGGAGATCGGTCACGACGCGGGCAGATAATTCTTCGGCGCGCTTCTCGGCGCGCGGCAGATCATGATCCCAAACCGCGACGACTTTGACATCGGTGCGGGTCAACAATTGTTTGATAAAACCAGGGGTGTGGATGTGGGCACAGCCAATCAGAGCAGCACCAATCATAATATTTTCTCTCGTTGATAGCTTCTACACTGGAAATGAATGATATTTTTAAGTTATGACAACCCAGCCGAGGCCCAGATTTTGTTCATGGCCGCGGCGGTTTCAGCAATGGCATCCTCGGCGGGCAAGTCACGAACTCGCTGGCTGAATGGTTCTGAGGTCACAGGTCCCTCATAGCCGATCTCGCGCAGGGCAGCCAGGAAATCGTCGAGGTCCAAGACCCCGGTTTCGCCGGGCAAGGTGCGCACATTGTCGAGTTGTTCATCGACCGCTTTGCCAGCAGGCGCGTCATTGACATGGACGGCGACAATATCGCTGGCGGCCAGCTTACGAACATCATCATGCGAACCGTGTGAGGTGTAGACATGCCAACTATCGAGCAGCAAGCCCAGATTGCCAGTGCCAATCGCCGCGCCGAGTGCCAGCATCCCATCCAAGGTGTAGACAAAGAGATGTTTGCGCGTATCGCGTAACGTTTTGGGGCCGACAAACTCGAGGCCAAAACGGTGGCCATACTCCTGCAAGATCTGCGCGGCCGGGCGCAAACGCTCGACGTGAAAGGCAAAGTATTCCCAGAAATTCTGCTCGTCATGGCCGGGGAGGATCCAGGTGCAGGTACGGAAGCACCCCAATTGAGCGGCTAATTCGGCTTGGCGGGGCAATTCAGCCAGACCAGCGCGCCAGGTTGCTTCGTCTTTACGGAAGTCGACCGGGAAGCCCCATTGACCGGGCAACACAGCGGCTTCAGCGAAGAGCGCTTTGACCGCATCGACATCTTGCGCCTGAGCCAGCGCAACGGCTTCGCTGATCGAAAAGTCGATGCCTTGAAAACCGTGGCGACGGGCAAAGCCAATCTGCTCGGCTAAGGTAGCTTGAACCCCCAAAGCGCCGGTGTTCAGGTTCTTAAACATGCCAACTCCGTTCTTATTGAAACCAGAAAGAAACCAAAAAGAATGATTGAAAACCAAAATCCACAGATGCTAAAGATAACACAGATTTTTGGTTTGTCGTCTGGAGAATCTGCGTACTCTGTGGATGGGATTTTAAAAGCGTTTTTGGATGCAGTATTAAAGAAAAAGCCAATATTTGATCTTGGCAAAGGCTTCAGCGCATCCAGGTAGCTACTTTGGCTACTCTCCACTGGATGCAGGGTGTAGATGCGTGTATCTTCTAGGTTTGGGCTGTAGGTATGACCGTAGTATAGCAGCAAGAGCCACAGTTCATCAAGCGTCCGTAAACCAGCCGCTGAGCACGGCCAGGATCATGGTACGATTGGCGAGGGTCTCGTCCTCGACGTTATCAAATGCGCGGATGGTCAGGCGATAGAGCAAGGGCGAAAAGTGCTCGGGCCAGTGCTCGGGTCGGTCCGCTTGTTGTTCATAGGGATCATCGCGGGTATAGAGGGTGACGACTTCCGCCAAGTGTCTTTCCGAAAGGCGCAGGGTGCCTTTACCGGTCGTTTCAACCCAATTCAAAAATCGTTCAATATCCGTTCGATCTTTTTGGTTCATCCACGCATTCCTTCCGTCACCGGTGAATTAGGGGCATAGCCAGGGGTAATTTGGTGAGATTGAGGATAGGGCGGCCCGCTGTTGGTTGTAGGTATCGGGGGGTTGTGGCTAGCATGACTGGTATGATACCATAGATAGAGCGGGTTGCAATAGGGTATTGGTCAGGGGTGGCCACTCATAGGCCCCAACGCTCTGCGGATCTGCCTGGGAGACGGGAATGGGGCTTGCTGATGGTGGCCGCGGTTTTGCATACGCTACCAGGTGTTCTACGCTTTTTCCCTGGACAAAGGTTTTTTGGGCAGAGTCGTCAGTAAATGCTCGGAACTCCACAGCGGCTACAGAGTACCCAGGTTGCGGGCTTCTCTCCTGTGAAATCTGCGCGATGCTGCGCACGCTGTGGATCAGCTTTTGAAAGCATTTTTGGATTCTACTTCCCTTTCCTGGCGTCCAACGTTCAGTATCAGATCATCTACAATGCAGGCAAACGAATCGATTACCTATCAGACAGGCAAACAAATATTCTCGGTCGAGCCGGTGAAAGATACCCTGGTCATCGGGTATGAGCCCGAGCAGGCAGAGCAGATCTTCCCCATTTTGCAGGCGCTCGGCCAGGTGGAAGACAATCCGCACTGGCAATTGGTGATCATCCAGTTTGCCAATGAGGCCCAGCGTCGGGCGGGGGAAGCACTCTTCCACGAGTGGATCAACCAGGGATTGATCACCTTTGTCACGCCGCTGTTGCGCGATGTCAAGAGCCAGGCTCACCAGATCCTGACCGATGAGATCACCGTGCGGTTTGTGGCCACGCCAGCCAGCGCCGAGCTGAGTGCGGTCGAGCAGCAATATGGCGTTGTCGTTACCCGCCAAAATGAGTTTGTGCCGAATCAATATATTGTCAAAGTGGCCCAGGCTGAAGGTCTGGAAACGCTCGAAATCGCCCAAAAGCTTGACACCGCCGAAGGCGTCATGTTTGCAACACCCAACTTCATCTCCGAACACAAGCGCTAGTTCAGTGCTTGGCCAGGATCAACCAACCAAATCAAGCCAATCACCTTGCAGCTTCACTGCTACTCGCCCCGCTTCGCTTGCCATGGCTTACATCTATTCTGTTGATCGTCAAAAAGTTCAGCTCGACCTCTCGCCCAATGACATCGGTGTCTGTTTTCATGCTCCCAGAGAGGCCGCCAGCGCTGTCCAAGTTGCTCGTCGCGCCCAAATCGATTGCCAGGATTGGGACAAGGCCGTGCCCCGCAGCTATGATCGCGTGATGCTGCTCCATCAGGCCGGGGCCACAGCCAGCGCCTTTGCCACGGTGCGCAGCGCCCTGCCCACCCGCCAAATCAACCAGGTACAGCGCACCTTGCCGGTTTATATCGAGCCGACATCGGGCCTGCGGCTGGTGACCACAAATGAGATCACGGTGCGCTTTAAGCACCAAACCAGCGAGCGTCAGCAGACGCAATTGCTGGAGAGCCTAAAGCTGCAAAAGGTGCGCCAGAATGAGTTTAACAGCGCCCAGTTTATTGTTACACCGACCAGCGGTGTGGATGAAACGGTGACGCTCGAACTCGCCAATACGCTGAGCGAACAGACGGAATGGGTGGAATTTGCCGCGCCCAATTTTATTGCCGAGCACCGCAAAGCAGCGCTCCCCAAGGATCCGCTGCTCTATGCGCAATGGCATCTGCACAACCAGGGGAAGAATGGCGCGCTGGCCGGGGAAGATGTCGCGGCGCGTGCGGCGTGGGGATTGGTGGGGGGCGGCGACCCGTCGATTGTGCTCGCCATCATCGATGATGGGGTCGATATTGCCCATCCCGATCTAAGCGCCAATATCTGGACCAATCCCGACCCGGCCGCGCCTGATCAGCATGGCCGCAACTTTTATGACAATGATTACGACCCGCGCCCGCGCTATTTTCGGCCACCGTATGATCAGCTCGAAGGCAACGACATTCACGGTACACCGTGCGCGGGCGTAGCCGCTGCGGCCAGTAACCGGCGCGGCGGGGTTGGCATTGCCTATCGTTGCCAGATCTTGCCGGTGAAGATCTTTGGGGCCGATGCCCTGGCCCCGAACGATCGCGTGGCGGACGCGATTCGCTACGCCGGGCAGCACGCGCAGATCATTTCGTGCAGTTGGACCAGTCCGCCCAATCCCGATTTGGAAAGTGCGCTCACGGACATGGCCCAGGGCGGGCGGAATGGCCAGGGGAGTTTGATCTTTGCGGCGGTGGGCAATACCTATGCCGCGGCGGTTGGCTTTCCCGCGGTTCATCCCCTCGTCTTCGGCATCGGGGCCTCGAACGATCAAGGACGGCGCGCCCAATACAGCAATTATGGCAGCGGCATCGATTTTGTCGCGCCGAGTAGTGATCCGGCCAGCGGGCGAGCAAGCATCCTCACCACCGATGTCTCGCAACGCAGGCGCGGTTTCACGCTGCATGGGGCTTATGCGCGCAACTTTGGGGGGACATCCTCCGCGACACCACTTGCCGCGGGTATCGCGGCATTGGTGCTTTCGGCCAACCCCACGCTGACCCGCGAACAAGTGTGTGCTATTTTACGCGCCAGCGCGGTCAAGATCGACGAGGCAGGCGCGGAATATCAAGATGGCTACAGCTTGCAATATGGCTATGGCCGGCTGGATGCGCACCAGGCTGTCCATTCTGCTCGCACCTATGCCGAACCACGCACCAGTAGCGAATGACGGGCAGGCTGTAGGCTACGTAGCCTCCAAAAACGCGTTCAAAATGATCCATAGCGCACGCAGATTTGCGCAGATTCCAAAGAGGAAAAGCCAGTAATCTGCGTGATCATTATAGAGAAACCAGATAAATATCGCATAAATCGTAGGTGCGGTTAGAAACCGC
>CAZIRP010000153.1:0-6999 GCA_964541665.1 uncultured Caldilineaceae bacterium
TAGTTCTGCGCCAGAAATTCCTGCGCCGCCATTAGGGCAGTACGCTCGCTGTCGGCATTTGCAGCCAGGCCGATCAGTTGTTCATAGTAGCTGAGCGCCTTCTCGGTGTCCCCGGCCAGTTCGGCGGCGCGGGCGGCGCCATACAGCCCCATAAAGCGATTTGGCTCGTTCTGCTGGGAGGCTTCAAAGGCTTCCAGCGCCGACGCCGGGTCGCCCAGCTCAAGCAGCATCTCACCCAGCAGTTCCTGGGCGGGCTTGAGCGGGCCCGGCGTCACTGGGTTCTTTTCAGTGGCTGCTTCCAGTGTCACAGCGTTACGCATCAGCGTTAATGCCTCATCTTGCTGACCTTCAGCCAGGGCGATCCAGGCCATCACTTCGTTGCTCTGGATTTCGGCTTGGCCGGCCCAATACTCATTTTGGGCCTCGACCAGCACAGCATGGAGCGTCTGTAATCGTTCTAGCGCTTCGTTCGCCCCTGCTACATCGCCACTGCGCGCCGCACCCAACCCACGGGCAAAGACCACAATCGCTTCCGACTGGGGAAATTGCGCCCACGCCTGCGTGATGGGGTTCAAGGTCAGTGCCGCCGCCTCGGCCCATTGATTGCGTTCAAGCGCATAGCGGGCAGGCATGGATGCCAAGGCAAACATGGCGGCAAAATTCTCTGCGTCCAACTTCTGCATTGTCTCCAGTTCATCAAGCAAGTTGCGCGCCGCCTCATCCTGCGCCAGTTGTAAATAGGCGTACATCAGATAATCGTAGGCGTGTAGCGCACTGGCCGCGCCGGTGCCTGGACCCAAAGCGGCGAATGCTTCGGCGCTGGCAACGCGTGCCGAGTCGAGATTGGTGGCGATCGATTCTTCCCACAACCCACGGCGAGTGAAGATGTGCGAGGGCATGTGCAAGGCATGGGGCGCATCCGGCGCGATCCCAGCATAGCGTTGAGCAGCTTCGAGTCCATGTTCGGCAATGGCCGGATAATCGTAGCTGTGGATCAGATAGTGCGTCACACCGGGGTGATTGGGCTGGTCGACAAAGATATCATTCAACAGCGCCGCCGCCTTGAGTTGATTGGCATAGCTCTTGTCGGTGGGCAGAGCGGTGGCATTCAAGGCCAGGGCATAGAAGATGGTCGCCTCGGTATCGTCGGGAAACTGCGTGGCAAGCGTTTCCATCGCCTGTTCATAGGCCAGTGCTCGTGTGCGGTGATCAAGAGTGGCGGCATCCTGGTAAAAGGCGGTAATCGCATCCAGGTAGCCCTGTTCGCGTGGCGTTTTGGCCCCCGCAGCGATCGCTTTTTCGACCGCGGCCCAACCATCTGCCAGCACTTTGGGGGACGGCGGCCAGTTGAAGGGGTTGCCCATGCGGCTCATCGCCACGCCCCAATGCCCCATGGCACAGGTCGGGTCAAGCTCGGTGACGGTGGTGAAACTCCGGATCGCCGGGCCAAACCAGAAGGAATGTAACAAGGCGGCCGCATGATTGAACTCGGCCTGGGCCTCGGCGCTGCATGAGATCGGGAAATTGACAGCGCCTAATTCGTCCATCGTTCCATGATCATGGTCGCTGGCCGGCGCGGCGGCCGGCGCAGGGGGTGCCTGGAGCGGCGTGCAAGCGGCCAGCAAGACGACCATCAACAAGACAAACCATTGTGAGATCGACTGCATGGGTTGACTCCTTTTCGAATTCATCTGCTTCCTTCCTTTCCTCACTCACATCCTCATACATAACGGTGGTGGCTTGGATTGCGGCCAGCAAAGTCGTTCCGTCGGCAAACGCTTGTCGTTGACCCATACGGGAATTCTCCAGGCGAAAGCGCCAGGTAATCTGCTCGGGTGGGCTGCGATTCTGCTCCTGCCAGACGGTCAACAGGTAGATGCGGTAGTAGGGTGGTTTGGGGTTCATCCGCTGAATTTGCTTTCACCCTGAGCCTTCACAGCCGCCAACAGATCTGCTATACTTACGTCGTCGCCTCATCCCGTTTCCTGGTTGGATCTCGTTGCTGCCTGCATTCCTACCCCGTTTGCCTACTGTTAGCGTAGTAGGTCGCCGCGAAAAGTGCGCGAAAGCCTCTTCTGGAGCCCCCCTATGGCTGATCTGCTGGAACTGACTCTCTTTGGAATCCCCGAAGTGCGGATCAACGGTGACCTGGTCACTGGGTTTCGCACGAGCAAGGCCTGTGCCTTACTCTATTATCTGGCGGTCACGGCTCGCCCGCACACGCGCCCGCGCCTGGCTGGTTTGCTGTGGGGCGATCAACCCGAAGTGGCGGCACGCGCCAGCTTGAGCAAGTGCCTCTCCAACCTGCGCGAAGTGCTGGGCGACGCCGTGTTGATCGAGCGCCAGCGGATCGCCTTGAACTGCGCTCACCCCTATCAAGTGGATACCGAACGGTTTGAAGCGGGCGTCAGGCTTGCGCCATCACCAGAAACTGCAGACGCTTTGCAGGCTACGCTGGCGCTCTACCGGGGCGATTTTTTGGAGGGCTTCTATGTCCGCGACGCTCCCGATTTTGAACAGTGGCTGCTCGTACAGCGCGCCCATTATCGGGAAGCCATGGTGCAAGGGCTGCACGCACTGGCGACTTATGCCGACCAGCAAGGCGATCTGGCCGGGGCTATCGCCTACACCCGCCGCCTGTTGGCGTTGGAACCGTGGCGCGAAGAGGCGCACCGCCAGCTGATGCGACTGCTGGCGCGCAGCGGCCAGCGCGCGGCGGCCCTGGCGCAGTATGAAATCTGCCGACAGGTATTGGCCGCTGAGTTGGCCGTCGAGCCTGACGCCGAGACTGTGGCAGTGCTGGAAGTGATTCGCGGCGGTAACTTTGACCAAGCAACAAGGTGGCGAGGTGGCAAGGTGAATGGTATGCCCGAATACTCTGTCACTCTTTCATCCCCTCACCCCCTCATCGACTGGAGCGAAGCACCCGATGTCAGTCAATTTCAGGGGCGTCAACGCGAACTGAGCCAGTTGCACCAGTGGTTGGTCGAGGATCGCTGCCGCTTGGTGGCCGTGTTGGGGATGGGAGGTCAGGGCAAGACCGTGCTGGCGACGCAGGCAGCCACCCAAGCAGAAAGTGCCTTTGACTGCATCATTTGGCGTTCTTTGCGCAATGCCCCGTCGCTGACAGAGCTACTGGGCCAGTGCATCCAGGTCGCCTCGCAGCATGAGGTCCTGGAATTGCCGCCCGGCCTCGAACAACGGATCAACCTGTTCTTGAAGTATTTCGGACAAAGGCGCTGTCTCCTGGTGTTGGACAACTTCGAGACGGTGCTGCACAGCGAACGAGTCGGTGACTATCGATTGGACTATACCGGTTATGGGCGTCTGCTACAACGGGTGGGCGAGGGACGGCACCAAAGTTGCCTGTTACTCACCAGCCGCGAGCAGCCACAAGAACTGATTACCCTGGCCGGTGACACCTCACCTGTGCGTAGCCTATTCCTCACGAGCTTGATCGCTGTCGATAGCGTTGCCATGCTGGCGGGCAGCGGGCTGAGCGGCGACGACGACGACTGGGCCGCCTTGCATGAACGATATTCGGGCAACCCCCTGGCCTTGAAGATCGTGGCCGAGACCATTCGCCAACTCTTTGGCGGCAATATTCGGGACTTTCTCCGCACCGATGCCCTGTTCTTTGGCGGCATCGCGGATCTGTTACGCCAGCAATTTACCCGTCTCTCATCCCTCGAACAGACATTGATGCTCTGGTTGGCCGTCGAACGGGAACCAGTCGGGCTAGCTGAACTGCGCCACGATCTGGTGCAGCCTATCCCCGGTGGACAATTACTGGAAAAATTACAGGCATTGCGGCAACGTTCGCTGATTGAACGCACCGGCGCGGGCTTCACGCTGCAAAATGTCGTGCTCGAATATCTGACGGCGCACCTGATCGAGCAGATGGTGGATGAGGTGCTGCATGGCCCCTTTGTCTACCTGCAGCGTCATGCCTTGCTTAAAACTCAGGCCAAAAGTTATGTGCAAGAAAGCCAGCGCACCTTGCTGCTGACGCCCATTGGCAGACGTTTGTGTGAGACGTTGGGGCAGCCGGGTGCTGAAGCGCGCCTGCGGGCAGTCGCTGCCGAACTACGGCAGACCCAGCCTCGCCAGCCAGGTTATGCAGGTGGCAATCTGCTCAACTTGCTGGTACAAATCAACGGCAACTTATGTGGCGGGGATTTTTCACAGTTGTGCCTGTGGCAGACCGACCTGCGTGATGTGAATGCGCAAAATGTTAACTTTGTTCAGACTGACTGGGCGCATAGCCTCTTCACCGACACCTTTGCGGGCGTTTTTGCCCTGACCTTTAGCCCCGATGGTGAGCAACTGGCGGTCGGCACCAACGGCAATGAGATTCGCCTGTGGAACGTAAAAGAGAGTGCACCGCACTTGACTTTCCAGGGCCATACCAGTTGGGTCGCGGCTGTCAGTTTCAGCCCCGATGGTTGCCTCCTCGCCAGTGGCAGTGATGATCACACGGTTCGTCTCTGGGAGGCGCAGAGTGGCCGTTGTCTGGCGACATTGCCGGAACATACAAATTGTGTGCGGTCGATTTGCTTTAGTCCCGATGGGCGTCTGGTGGCCTCTGGCAGTTATGACCATACAATCCGCATCTGGCCTTGTGAGGTTGGACACGCGGTAGACAGCAGTCAGGGCACGCGGGTGTTGACAGGACATACGGAGCGGATCATATCCATTTGCTTTCATCCAGAGGGTCGTCTGCTGGCGAGTAGTAGCTCGGATGGCTCCATCCGCGTGTGGGATGTCGAACAATTTCCACAGGTGCGCCAACGCGGCCAGATTGTGCCGGATCAGCGCGACCTGGGCACGATCTGCTTTAGCCCAGATGGCAGTGTGCTGGCCGGTGTAGTGAATGAGCGCGTCTACCTGTGGGATTGGCGCACCGGTGAGTGCGTGTACCGGTTGCCCGAGCACAAAGCCTGGCCAACCGCGCTCTCCTTTCATCCAGAAGGGCATTTGCTGGCAACAGGCAGCGAGGATGGCACGATTCGATTATGGGATTGGCAGACAGGTCACTGTTTGATGATCCTGCAAAAACACCGCTCGTTTGTCACATCACTCTGCTTTAGCCCTGATGGCAGCCTCTTGGCGAGCGGCGGTGGTGATTGCATGGCACACTTGTGGAGTTTGCCACAAGGTGAATGTCTGGCCACTCTCCAGGGCCATACCAGTGCTGTCTGGTCTGTTGCCTGTAGCCCGAACGGTCGTCTGCTGGCAAGTGGGAACACAGATCGCGCTATACGTCTGTGGGAGATACGTACTGGACAAGGTCTGGCCACGATACAGGCCCATTCTGCGATTGTCAAGGCTGTTTGTTTCAGCCCAGATAGCCGCCTGCTGGCAAGTGGTAGTAATGATTGCACTGTCCGGCTGTGGGACGTTGCCGCTTCGCTCAACACGGATGTTGCCCAGGAGCCTCGCCTGGCTACACTCCGCGGCCATACCGGCTGGGTTTGGTCTGTTTGTCTTCATCCTGATGGTCAGCTGCTTGCCAGCGGCAGCGCGGATACCACCGTCCGGCTGTGGGATGTGCCGACCTCGCTGAAGTCAACTGTCCAGGATGGGTGCTGCCTGGTCACGCTACAAGGACATCGGGGGGCCGTCCGCTCGGTTGCCTTTAGCGCCGATGGTAGTATGCTCGCCAGCGGGGGCCATGATCGCACCATTCGTTTGTGGGATTGTCGTAATACGGCTACGCTTGGTGAGTGCCTGGGGGTCTTGACCGGGCACGAAGCCCAAATCCTGTCTGTTTGCTTTGCACCAGATAGGGGAATCCTGGCCAGCAGTAGTGATGATCATACCATCCGTCTGTGGGATTGTGGCGACACCGCCGACCCGGGTAAGTGTCTGCACGTTTTAAGGGGACACGAGAGCAGAATCTTGCCGCTTTGTTTTAGTCCCAATGGCGCGTACCTGGCGAGTGGCAGTGACGATGGCACGGTGCGTTTGTGGGACTATCACACCGGCCAGTGTCTGCATCTGCTGTCCGGGCATAGCAACAAAGTCTGGTCGGTTTGCTTTAGCGTCGATGGTCACACGCTGGTGAGCGGCAGCCTTGATGAAACGATCAGACTGTGGGATGTGCAGACCGGTGAATGCCTGCACATCCTGCGCAGTGATCGCCCCTATGAGGGCATGAACATCACCGGCGTCACCGGCTTGAGCGCTGCCCAGGTCACCACCCTCAAGGCATTGGGGGCGGTTGAAACAATAGACAGGTGAATTTTGTAAAGATCTACACCACCCCGCGCGGTCGATATTGCAACACCTCGGCGATGTGCTGCACCTGGATCGACTCCTCGCCCCCCAGATCGGCGATGGTGCGCGCCAGCTTCAACACGCGATGATAGCCGCGCGCGCTGAGGCTCATCTGCTGCATGGCGGCCCGCACAAGCTTGCGGCTCGTATCATCGAGCGAGCAAAAGCGCTGCACTTCGGCTGGCCCCATATCTCCATTCACTACCAGATTGGGCTTGTTGAGCGGCGCAAAGCGCTGCGCCTGCAATTGGCGCGCCTGGGTTACTCGCTGACGGATGGTCGCCGAGCTTTCGCCACCATTCAGCCCAGCCAGTTTCTCGTACGAGACCGGTTTCACCTCCAGGTGAATGTCGATCCGATCCAACAGCGGGCCACTCAAGCGGTTCTGATAACGCTGCACCATGGCCGGGGAACAGGTGCATTCCTTCTCTGGATTTTGGAAGTGGCCGCATGGGCAGGGGCAACCGCAATTTACAATTTTTGCTTGTCTACAGCCTGTCAAAGTCCAAGATGATTTCTATTTCTACTTAAGGAACAACTCTGTTCTCTAGGAACGGTAAAATTTATTTTTGCACTTTCACCATCCGCAAGTATATCGTTTTTAACGATTGCGCGCTGAGTTTGCAATCTCGCACTGGCAATAGTGCAGAAAATTAATCAAGATCCTAGCCACATATCAGTTTGAGAAAGGGTAGGAAAAGGACGAAGATTGTTTGCCGC
>CAZIRP010000154.1:0-6675 GCA_964541665.1 uncultured Caldilineaceae bacterium
TCGCATTCAGTTTACTTGCTTTGAGGAGTCTTGTCTTATCCCGAACTCACGTTACCTACCTACTCCGCACGAATGGGGAACATAAACCGATCCCCAGCAGTGACGTTCAGTTCGCCAGTGATTTCGGCGGGCTCGCTGCTACCGCTGATGCGATAGCGAATGGTGTAGGCGTATTGATCGGGCTCGAAGCAGTTGAGCGCTTCCTCATCCGCGGGCAGCTCGATCGTCTCACTGCTGCCGGTGCTCGCACCAGTCAGATCGAGCGTCAAGGCCACTGGCAATTCGTTCTGGAAGAGATAGCACCCCTGGTCCGCGGGGTAGGGATCTGCCGGTGGTTCTGCCGCGACGGTGGTTGCAGCAGGTGTAGGCGTTGCTGCTGGGGTCTCCGTCACAGAGATGGTTCCCGTTGCAGTAGCCTCAGCGGCCCCAGTGGCGGTCGGTGAGGGAGTCGGTAATGGAATGGTCGATTCCCCGGTTGTGGTTGGCTGCGTGGTGGCTTGCGGGGTTGGTGTGGGTGCGCTGACCGGTTGCCCAACTTCGCTGCACTCTACATCCAACAGGACAAACTGGCTGTCGCCAGCAACCCATCCCTCATCACCAGCGGGGGTCTGCACTTGCAACCAGGCACAATCGTCCGCCTGGTCGAGCACGGCTAGGTTTTCCCCGCGCAGTCCCGTGGCAATGCGGGGGAAGTCCATACCTGGCCCCGACCGCACATTCAGGCGATCCACCTGCACGGTGGCAAAAGCGGGTTGTGGGGCTGGTTCTGGGGTGGCCGTCGGCGTTGGGCTCGCAGCCACTTCAACCCCCCACACCCGGACAGAGCCATCCGCTGCCGCCGACACAATTTGGGTGCCATCGGCGATCCAATACAAGTTGCGGATGCTGTCGGTATGCCCTTCCAACGTTTCCAGGACAATCCCTTCGCTCACACTCCAGACCTCGATCATCCCATCCGAGCTGCCAGTTGCCAGCTGCGCACCATCCGGTGCCCAGGCCACGCTGACAATCGCCCCGGCGACACCATCGACCAGGCCCAATAATTCGCGCTCGGGGAGTTGCCACAATTGCAGCGCGCCATCATCCAGCGTAGCGGCCAGCAAGGTACTATCCGCCGACCACCACAGGGATTGGATCGGCTCCTCGGCCAGCAATTCGCCGTTGCTCTCCTCGGTCGGCGCATAGATCCACAAACCCGCGCTTGTTGCCACGGCCAGAATGGTCTCATCGGGCGAGAAGGCAATTTGTCGCAAGTCCCCAGCTTCAATGCGGAAGACTTCGCCGGGATCCAATTCGGCCACGGTATCGACGATCGTGCCGGGTTCGTCTTGCGCGTACAGCGGCAAGGACGACCACAGGCCCAGCGCAATCATTAGCGTTGGCAAAGCCCATTGCCGCACGCGCTGCCAGAAATTGTTCATAAGTTTACACCTTTTCAAAATGTTCGACATTGACGACAAAAATCGTCGCGCCGCCTACATATTTTTCTAAGGGCATGGGAATGTTGACCTCGCCCGGTTCCATCACCGGCGGGAGCGGGGTGACATATTGGACACGAGTGGGGCAGCTCTCGCGGATGATGCCAATCACTTCTTCCACGCGTCCATCATCAACGCCACACAAAATCGTTGTGTTCCCCACGCGCAAAAAACCGCCCGACGTACTCGTGACGGTCACCGAAAAGCCGCGACGGTTGAGCCGATCCACCAGATTGCGGCTGTCATTCTGGTTGACAATGGCAAAGATCAATTTCATAGGCCATGCAGAGCAGACAATATCAGAACCAAGTCAGGGTACGTCTTTGACCATACAGCTAGATTGAACCACAAACCAGCACAGATGCCAAGAATGTGACCAGCGCTATCGAGCGCGGCGCAGATTTATGGGCCGAGGCGGGCAACGACCTCCGCGCAGATCGCCGCGTGGATCGTCTCGATCGATTGCGTGGCGTCGATCACGCGCCAGCGCTGCGGATCCTGGGCCGCCAATGTGTGGTAGCCAGCATGGGCCGCGCGATGAAATTGTAACGCTTTGTCTTCCATCCGGTTCCAATCGTTGGCATCCTGGGCCTTACGCTTCAACCCGATCTCTGGGGCCAGATCGAGCAGGAAGGTAAGCTGCGGTTGCAGCCCACCCGTGGCAAAGCGGATCAATTGTTGCAGCGTAGCCAGATCGCGGCCATAGCCAAAGCCTTGGTAAACCAGTGTGCTATCGGCAAAGCGGTCGCACAGAATGATCTGCCCGGCGGCCAGTGCGGGTTCGATCACCTCGTCGACCAGTTGGGCGCGCGCGGCATTGTACAACAGTGCTTCGGCGCGTGGGCTCATCTCCACAAAAGTGCGCTCATGCACCAGCGAACGGATGGCGTCGCCAATCCGGGTGCCGCCTGGCTCGCGTGTCAGAATCACCGTATGACCTCGGCGTTCGAGCGCAGCCGCCAACAGCCCGATCTGCGTACTCTTGCCGCTGCCATCGGGCCCTTCAAATGTAATAAAGAGGCTCATGGGAAAAAATAGTGCGTGTGCAAGTGAGCCTGAACGAGGAATCAACCATCGCTCAGGCTCACCGGTTTACTTGCGAAAGATGCGGACTCGGCGGTATGGTTCCCGCCCGTAACTATGGCTGACCAGATTGGCCGCGCGCACCAGTTGATGTTGCTGGCTGCGGATCGCGGCGGATTGGGGGGCTAGTTCGATGTCGCTGGCCCCACTCATCACCTGCTGGATGCCATCCTGCGCCTGGCGCATGGCCTCGGTGAAGACATCGATCGGGTCGGTTGGGATGTGGAAGATGTCGACCAGACATTGTTCCATCTGCGAGACGGTGTTGCTGCGCAGGACGTAGATGGGAATATTGCGCCGTTCAGCGTCCGAGATCGGCTGCGGCTGCTGGCGGTAATAATTCTTCAACGTCATCACCACATCTGCCTGGTTGAGATCCTCCACGATCTGAATGGGCACATTCAGCGTGTTGGCCGCGGAGCGCAGGCGATTTTGTCCCACCCCGTAGGGGAAGATGCGCACCAGCTTGCGCGCGCTGGCATCGCTCTCGGTGCGTGTGCGCGCGGCCTCTGGCTCGGCGGTATTGACGGCGCTATTGCGCCATTCGAGCGCGGGCTCGTGATGGCGACGGCCATTGCCATTGCCAGTTGTCGCACGCTCATTTTCCCACTGTTTGCTCCCAGTGCGGCGGCGCGGTCGTTCTCGGTCTGGTTCGGGCCCAGCTTGTTCTTGCGCGTTGCTGCCATATTGCAGCGCTGGCTCAGAATGCAACTGGGTATCCTTGTCCAGGTAGCGCAATTCCGGCGTGAGCATTCGCCCCCGCAAGAGCGCATCGACCGAGGCCGCCACATCGTGATGAATGATCATCCGCTGGCGTTCCTGGATCTCGATCAGCACATCAAAGGTCGGCGGTGCTTTGCGTTCGAGCACACTCTTTTGCGTGCCGCGGCGCCGGGCCTCCTCATCCGAGAGCGTGACCGACTCGATCCCCCCAACGAGGTCACTCAACGTCGGGTTCATCAGCAGATTTTCGAGGCTGTTGCCATGGGCCGTGCCAATCAGTTGCACCCCGCGCTCGGCGATGGTGCGGGCCGCAATGGCTTCCAGCTCGCGGCCGATCTCGTCGATGATGATCACCTGCGGCATGTGGTTCTCGACAGCCTCGATCATCACTTCGTGCTGCAACGCGGGTTCGGGCACTTGCATCCGCCGCGAACGGCCGATCGACGGGTGCGGAATATCCCCATCACCGGCGATTTCGTTGCTCGTATCCACAATCACCACGCGCTTATCTTCCCCACGGACACGGGCAGCTTCGCGCAGCAGCGTGGTCTTGCCAACGCCAGGGCGACCGAGCAGCAAGATGCTTTTATCACTCATCACAATATCTTTGATGATGTCGATGGTGCCATAGACGGCTCGCCCCACGCGGCAGGTCAGGCCGATGATCCGCCCTTTGCGGTTGCGGATCGCGGAGATGCGATGCAGCGTCCGTTCAATGCCAGCACGATTGTCTGACCCAAAATCGCCCACACGGTCGATGGTCATTTGTAGATCGTCGGCACTTACTTCCTGGTCGCTGAGATACATTTCGCCCCAGGTGAAGCGGGCTTCGGGCAGACGCCCCAGGTCCATCACCACTTCGAGCAACTCAGCCGATTGATTGGTCTGCTCCAACGCTGCCTGCACAGCAGGCGGGAGGATCTCTAACAGCAACTCCAGATCATCCGTGATTTGTAGCGTAGCCATTGAGGGATTTGGTTCGATAATCGTTGAAGGTCCTTCCAAATTCTTAGGTCGATTTGCGAATGCGGTACGTTCTGTTCCCACAAACATTCCTTTGCTCAGGTTAAACGGGCCAGACTACGTTTGTATGACGAACGGCCGATTGGCCTAGAACTGAACCTAACGCGCACAGTGTGTGACATACAGTGTGCGACATAGTGAAAAAGCTGCAAAGCGATATAACCGGTATAGACCTTACGCAGGCTTTGGTTCAATGAAATTCAAGCCGCACGGGCGGCCACCCAACAGCGCTGCATAAATCATGATTCAGTGTCGTTTATGCCAACAAGACGTTCCCTGCCAACAATGGGTTCCGGCGGATCGAGCCGGCATCATTCCTCGGTAACTCTAAGTCTATCGTAGCTCATTGGCTGGGCTCCTCGGGCAACACGTACGGAGTCGGAATGACTTCACGTACATTCTCTAACAGTGGGGTTTGGGCCGGTGCCACCGTTCGCACCCATTGCAAAACATGTTTGACCATCTTGGTGCGGTCCGTAAACGGTGCAAAGCCATAATCGGACAAGACTGTGCCCATCACCCGTTCATAATCACAAACCCCGACATAGACGGGCAAGCGAATGCCGTCCTGGCGGATGGTTGTCAACCCAAAGCGGATCAACTCGTGCTGGATGCTGCTATCGGGCAGGCGATTGTCGGCCCAGACTTGCAGCCAGATCCCGCGTCGCCCGTAGGCAATCTGGACGCAACCGTAAACCTCCTGACGCTGCTCCAGCACAAAACTCTTATGCAACCCCCCATGCCACCAATCCAAAATTGGCGGGCGGGTCGTCTCCTCGGCCTGCGCGCCTTCGGCCTGTTGCACCGGCAAGGGGGTGATCCGCTCGTAGAAACGTTGTAGCGCCCACTCATCCTGACGAGTTTGGGGGCGTGGCTTTGTGCTGAGCTTGGTCGGGAAAGCCTGGATAGCTTGCGCGGCCAAACGCCAGATCGTCTGGCGAGCATACGGGCGGAACCCCACGTGGCCAAACGTGCTGACCGGCAGTGGCTGATCCGGCACATCCGCATAGAGCCGCAGTAAACCATGGTGCGGTGCTGTGGTCACGGCATGGGCCAATAGCTTTTGCCAAATGGCAGGGTGTCCCCAGGTGGTGTCAAGCGCGGGCGCTAACAGCAGGATCTCAGCTTCGGGCCGACCAGGGCGCTTTTGCAACTGGAGAAGCCCGGTGCTGGCCAAACCATGTTCACGCCGACGGAGGAGATAGGTAATTACTTTTGCATCATTCCATAAGAAAGCCGCAAAAAAGGCGGCTTGAAACGCTGATTGAGGATTGAGCAACGCCTCAATCATGGCTAATTTGGCGGCTTGCCTGCCCAATTGCTGGACAGTGAATAGATCACCTAAGCGAACGGGACGGATCACTAACGCTACGCTCCCTGGCAGGAGAAGCAAAACTACCCTCCTACTCTGCCAATTCTACCGGATTCCAGACAAAAAAACAAGTAGGAAATTCCCCTTTCTGGGACGGCCTGATTGTGTTTTGCTGAGGGATACAGTATAGTAAGCAGCCGCGCCCGCACCGTTTTTCATCGGCTTGCTTGCCACTACGAGAGTTTGGGCCGAAAGTTTCTCCACGACGAGGTAACCATGACTGCAGATGCTTTGCTCGCAACGGTAGAGTTTGGGAGCCAGGTTGTGCTTGAATTGATCGACCAGGCGGATCAAACCGAGGCGCTCACCCTGACGATTGTCAGCCCCGCCCAGGCCGACCTGGAACAAGGCTTGTTGAGCGAAGAGGCCCCGCTGGCCCAGGCCATTCTGGGCAAGAAGGTGGGGCAGACCATCCCTTACCGCCAGGGGGAATTGGTGAATGTGCGCATCTTGCGCGCTCGCCGCGTCGAACACAACGCCATCGACGATCAAGCTGAGCGCCGCCAGGCTGTCTTACAAAAGGCCCGGGCCGACGCCGAACGCACCAATGCCGAGATGTTTGCTTCGTCGTTCAGCGGCAAATGGGGCGATTATGAACTCGACGACGGTGATTCCTGGGACGATCCGCAGGATTCGCAGGCGTAAGCCCCCTGTGCGCTGAAGCCTGGCCGGCCCATAGAACTTGGATAGAAGTCCTCTCAAAAATCGGTTGTGGCTCCTAAGAGGACACAGGGTAAAGACTAAGAATTCTGGTAATGGCAAAAGATGGTTGAAGATTGTTTTTTATTTTGAACCACGAAGACCACGAAGAAAAACTTCGTGGTTTCAGGAAATCTCACCCACAGAGTACGCAGATTTGCGCAGATTCTCCAGACGACAAACCAAAAATCTGTGTAATCTTTAAAATCTGTGGATTCTCAGGCAGTTTCTGTGTTCTACTTTAGTAACCTTTGGTGCTAGTTTGAAAAAGGTCACAAATTTGTTGAAAATTCACGT
>CAZIRP010000155.1:0-6665 GCA_964541665.1 uncultured Caldilineaceae bacterium
TTTCTACCACAAATCGTCACCAGTATGAAATATTTACCTAGATGTCAATAATATGGATCGACCTTGCGCGAGCCTTGACTAGTCCTTATCTCAAAAATCTCTGTGCCACCCTGGTTGGGCTACCTTTGTTCCCAGGAGCCACAACCGATTTTGGGGATGGCTTCTAATGATTGCTTCGGCAAGCAGATGGTCTCTTTTGACCATGGTTGAATGTTAATCGAAATTGCCCAATGAGCAAAGAAGAGAAGAAGAGTGGGGATCGTAAATGCCCAAGATCCATGTCAACCGGGTGACGCTGGCTTATGAAACTTTAGGGGATGGCCCGCCGATTGTGTGGACACCCGGGGGATGGCTGCCGCGAGACGAATGGTCCTATTTTTATGCGGGGGCGCTTGCGAATGCGTACACCGTCCTCCTGTGGGATCGGCGCAATAGTGGCGCGTCTGATCTGGCAGTGGACGAGGCTGCCAGCGAATTCGAACTGTGGGCGGATGATCTGCACGCGCTTTTGCAGGCCCTGGGCCTGTCGCCGGCCTACCTGGCTGGGGGCTCAGCGGGCAGCCTCTTTTCGCTGATCATGGCCCAGCGTTATCCCGCGGATGTCAAGGGGTTGATCCTGATCGACAGCCCGACCAGCGACCTGGCGCAGCTCAAGCCGATCCTTGCGGCGCGCTATCTGGAGTTTGCCGAGGTAGCCGCCACGCGTGGCATGGCTGCGGTGAGCGACTATTCAACCGCGGCGTGGATGCGCATGGCCACGGCCCAGGCACAAGCGGGAGATGCGTTCCGCACCTGGATCGCTGCCAGCGTTGCGCAAAACCCAGGGAATCACGCGCGTTTGTTGGCCATGGACGCGCAAAAATTTGCCAGGCAGATGCAACAATGGGGCGAATTGGCGATGCAGTGGGCTGCGCGTGGCCGATTCGCTGTCGCGGGTCTTTCCGACGCCCAGCTCGGCCAGATCACCGTGCCGACGCTGATCGCGCATGGGTTTGACCCGCTCCACCCACGCGCGGCAGCCGAGATGGTCTATCGCCGCTTGCCGCGGGCCGAGTGGCTGGAATTCAGCGCGCATTATGCCGCGGAGATTGTTGCGCGTGCGGCTGCTTCCGACACCTTTTGGAACCAGAAATCGATCCTGGCCCTGCCGATGATCCGAGAATTTTTGCGGCGGGTCGAGGCGGGCGCGGCTAGCGATGCCCAGCCAGATAGCCCCAGGCACTGAGCGCGGCTTTGGCACCTTCGCCAATCGCCACCAATACCTGTTCAGCATGAACGTTGGTCACATCCCCTGCGGCAAAGAGCCCCGGCACACTCGTTTCGCAGCGCTGATTCACCACGATATGCCCATTCGCGTCCAGATCGACCCAATCGCGCACCAATTTTTGGTTGGGAATCAGCCCCTGTTCGACAAAGACCCCATCCACCGCCAGCGTTTGCGGTTGCTGCTCGTCGTCCAGCACTTCCAGCCCGGTCACAAATTCATCGCCAACAATGCGCTGCGGCGCCCACCCCTGGTGGATCATAATCCTGGGATGGCGCAAAACCTCGTGCGCCAGGCGCGTGGCGGGCGGAGCCGATGTCGGGGTCATGACAAAATGGACGCGGCTGGCAATGGGGGCCAACTTCTGCGCCGCGGCCAGCGCCCGTTCCCCACCAATGACCACAACGGTGCGGTCGCGGAAAAATTGGGCATGGCTCACCGCGGAATAGCTGACCCCGCGCCCCTGGAATGTCTCCTCACCGGGGATCTGCAAGCGCTGTGGCTGCGCACCCGTCGCGAGGATCACCGTGCGCGCGCCGTGGATCATGCTGTTGGGCAGGGTGAGTTGGAAGCCACTGCCGGGTCGGCGCTCCAGGCGTTGAACTGGCTGCGAAATCAAGCGGGTTAATTTAGCATCAACATAGGCCTCGAACTGGCGGGTCAAGCTGGTACCCCAGGCGCTTTCCACCGCGGGCAATCCCCGAAGCTGAAAAGAATAGCTGACCTTGCCGCCCAAGTCTGGGGAGATCAGAGCGACTTGCAATTGCGCTTGCAGTGCATACACCACAGCGGCCAACCCCGCGGGCCCACCACCGATTACTACCAGATCAAATTCAGCCATTTGCGTGCTATCCCCTCTTTGCTGTGCACCAGTCCTTCACAAAACAGCCAGCAGCTGACCGCCATATACAAACCCGGCTGAGCCAGCTCTCTTATTTTCCTCTGAGAACTGATGTTACGCAAGCCACGGCGAAAGTTCTGTGATTGAGTACCGGTTTCTACGCTTGAGCATCTGGCAGCTATTGCGTAACGTGAGCTGGGAAATCTGCGCAATTTGCGAAACAAAATCTGTGGAGAAGATTTTTCAGGACCAGATTGGTATCACGTAGCCTTCGCCATGGCATAACTTAAGCCACTATACTGCGAATCCCCCGGACAAACGCCCGGCAAGCGGGTAGACCACGCACTCGCCACGCAGCGGGTTGATCCCCTGGTCATCTGGCCAGGGGTCAATATACCCATTTGACGATTGACAGCAGATCGAACAGTTCTCTATACTGCTGATAGGTGAATCATCGATCACGACTTACGCAGCGCTTGAGATGCCAGCAGGGGAAAAGCTTTCTTAGGCTCAGATTCTTCCGTCAAGGCTTGCGTAAGTCCTGTGGATATCAAGAGAAGGGAGAAAACAATGCGTCTCCAAGATAAAGTCGTGGTCATCACCGGGGCCGCTTCGGGGATGGGGTTGGCGATGGCAACTCGATTCGCCGCGGAAGGAGCGAAAGTTGTCGCCGGAGATTGGAATGAAGAGCGCTTAAACGCAGAAGTTGCCACCATTCAAAATGCGGGTGGCACCATTGTCGGCCTCCAGGGTAACATTGCGGATCAGGCCGCCGCGGAGGCGTTGATTGATCTGGCGGTGAATGAGTTCGGCCAGATCGACGTACTCTGCAACAACGCGGGGGTGATGGATTATATGCAAGGCGTGGGTGAACTCGCCGATGATGTCTGGCGGCGGGTGTTAAGCATCAACCTCGACGGGCCGATGTTTACGAGTCGGCGGGCGCTGCATTATATGTTGCCACAGGGGCACGGCTCGATCATCAACGTCGCCTCGACCGCGGGGCTGCATGGGGGCGCGGCTGGGGCAGCCTACACGGCTTCCAAACATGGGGTGGTCGGTCTGACCCGCAGCACAGCCTGGATGTACGCCAAACGTGGCATTCGCTGCAATGCCATCTGCCCAGGGGCGACGATCACCAATATTGCGGAATCGATGCCTATGGATCGGCTTGATCCGGCTGGGGCGGCACGTGCGGGTGAATTTGCGGCGCTCGCGCCCGCCTATCTGGCGGCCAGTGACATCGCGGCCCTGGCCCTCTTCCTTGCTTCGGACGAGTCACGCCACATCAACGGGGCGATCATTCCCGCGGATGGTGGCTGGTCGGCGGTCTAGTGCTGCTGGGAGAGAGCAATGCGGCTATCAAAGTCAGGTTTCTGCGGAAACCTGACTTTTTATGTGCGGCTTACCTGCTCCTGCGAATGCGCCAATACCCAATTTGGCCGAGCTCTGGTATACTGGATACTACCATACTCCATTTGAAGCAATCATTTGCCAATTTACTCTCCAGGAGAATGATTTTATGCTCGGTGAAGCCAAGCTCCAAAAGATCCATTGGTATCGTTCCCCGGTCGATCGGAAACTTCTCAATCAATTAAACCAGCGTAGCGACTGGAAAGGTCTGGTGCAGACACTGGGCCATTTGGGCATTCTTGTGTTGACCGGCAGCCTCGCCTGGGTTGCGGCTTCGCGACAAGCCTGGCTGTGGATGATCCTCGCGCTCTTTTTGCATGGCACTTGCTATGCCTTTCTGTTGAACGGCTTTCACGAACTGTGTCACAGCACAGTCTTTCGCAGCAAATGGCTGAACACCTTCTTTCTCTATTTCTTCAGCTTTCTGGGTTGGTTCAACCCGATTTTGTTTTGGGCCAGCCATCAAGAGCATCACAAATATACGCTCCACCCACCGGATGATCTCGAAGTGGTTTTGCCCGTCGAGTTGACGCTCAAAAGCTTCCTCAAATCCGCGCTGATCAACCCGTGGGGGTTGTGGGGTCGCCTCAAAGGGGTCTTTCGCCTCAGCCGGGGCCGCCTGGAAGGTGAATGGGAGAATACGCTCTTTCCGGCCAGCGAGCCAGAAAAACGGCGTCAGCTCTTCAACTGGGCCCGCACCTTGCTGATCGGCCATGGCTTGCTGACCATTGTTTCGCTGGCGCTCGGCGCGTGGATGCTGCCCGTGCTGATCACACTGGCACCCTTTTATGGGGGCTGGTTGCTCTATCTCTGCAACAATACGCAGCATGTCGGGCTGCAGGACAACGTGCCCGACTTCCGCCTCTGCACACGCACGATCATCCTGAACCCGGTGGTACAATTCCTCTACTGGCACATGAATTATCACACCGAACATCACATGTACGCGGCTGTGCCCTGCTACCATCTCGCCGCCCTGCACCGTGCCATCAAGCACGATCTGCCACCGTCACCGGTGGGCTTATACGCGGCATGGAGCGAGATCATCCCGATCCTGCAACGCCAAAAGGTCGATCCGACGTATCAATATGTGCCGTCATTGCCTGCAACCGCGGCTTGAGAAGTGATGAGTGACGTTTGACGCATCACGTTTGACGAATAGTCAATAATAAACGGCGAATGATGCATTGCGTTTCACTCATCACTTCTCAAGCATCATGTAGGAGAAAACAATGAACATAACCCAACCATCACTGTTCGACATTTTGGATGGCTGGAATGGCTATCAAACCAGTTTGGTCAATGCCATTGCCCCGCTCACGGCGGAGCAGTTACGCTGGCGACCAACCGCCAAACATCGATCGGTGGGCGAGCTGGCGCGCCATATCAGCCTGGGCCGGGTGACCTGGTTCGCGCGCATGGACGCACCGCTGAGCCAGGAAGTGGCGGCTCAGATCCCAGCCTGGGAACAAGACGACGATGGCAATCGCGATGTGGTCGAAAGCGCGTTGGCGATCAGCGAGCAAGCTGCTGCACTGGTCGATTGGTTGGCGCTGACCTGGCAGATGATCGAAACAACGCTCCAAACGTGGAGCGTTGCCGAGCTGCATGTGAGCTATCGTCACCAATGGAATGGCGACATTTATGATGTCTCGCGCCAGTGGACGCTCTGGCGCATTCTCTCGCACGACCTTCATCATGGCGGCGAGCTTTCGCTGATGTTGGGCATACAAGGGATTGAGGCTTTTGAACTCAGCGAGCTCTTTGGCCATATCATCCTGCCGGCGTTGGCGAGCGATGCTTAAGCAAAGGCCGCGGCAGCAGCTTCGCCCGAACGCACCGCACCTTCGACGCAGGCATTGTTCATATAATCACCGGCCAGCACCACCGGGGGTTGATAGGCATACGTAGCCAGGTTGTGATAATGGCCAGGCTGCAAGATCGGCACGGCCCATTCCCAGCGGTGATAGTGCACAACATCCGCCTGGTCTAACGCGAACATCTCTGGGCAAAAGCCGCGGGCTTGCGCCCAGAGGTCTTGCGTTACCGCGGCTTCGGGTTGATCCAAAAATCTGGCACAAGTCGGCCCATAGGTGCAGACCAATCCCCATTGCCAATCGGGCGGGCACGCGCCCCACGCGCCATGCCGCCCCGAGTACCATTCCACCGAAAAGAGATCAGTCGGCGGCAAAATGTGGACGCCATACTGGGCATCTGCCGCGGTTTGGCGCGCGGCGTAGACACGCACCTGCGGCGCGTATTGCACATCCGCCAACCAGGCTGGGGCAAACTCCGGCGCGGTGGACAGAATGCGCGCGGCAGCCGGTGCAGGCACGGCCAGGACCACGCCGTCGTATAGACGACTGCCCCTTGACCCGTGCAAGCTGATGCGCTCACCCTGGCGATGCAGCGATTCGATCTGCTCGCCGGTGCGGATGGTCAAACTTTCAGCCAGGCGCAGCCAGGGCGCGTCCATGCCATCTTTCACCTGGAAGAAGAGGGCATCTTGCACGGCGCGCAACCAGAGGCGAGCGTGCGTGGCCGATTGCTCGGTCAGCCGCGTAAACCACGGTCCCTCGAAGAGTGACCGCATGATCATCTCGACGATGCCGCTGCCCAGGGGCGTAAATTCGTCTTCCGCGTTGCGGTGATCATACCCCAGGTCGGGCAGGAGATCGGTCGGTTGCACCGCCAGCAAATGGTCGAGATAAGCGGCATAGCGGCGCTTCTCGTCATCGGTCAGCAAGGTGGAATTTGTGACTGTTTCGCCCCGAAAAGGCCAGGGATAGCGCTCACCGTCGATCCACAAATCCGCGGCACCACGCACGTTGCGCGGGCGCACAAAGAGATCGCGATAGCCCAGTTCGTCGAATAAGCGCAGGGTGTGCGTGTAAAAGGTTGCCAGCCATCCGGCGCCAGTATCACAATGGTGACCGGGGCCAAAGTGTTCGGCGTGGGTGCGCCCACCCACCACCGAGCGGCTTTCGAGTACCTCGACTTGATGACCGGCTTGTTGCAAACGATAAGCGGCTGTCAGCCCCGCGGGGCCGCCACCGACAACGGCGATCTGCATAAGAGTCGTCCTCAACTGGTATGGCAGAACCAAGCCCCAGATTGCGAATTGCAACCAGAAACTTGTCTAAGTTA
>CAZIRP010000156.1:0-6430 GCA_964541665.1 uncultured Caldilineaceae bacterium
TAGACACGATATAGTTAGGAAAAAAATTGATGCACAAACTTTCATTCTCACTTGTTTTGCTCCTCAGCCTCCTATTGGCCGCTTGTGCGCCCAGTGCTGGGCCAGCAGCAGCCGATGGTGAGGCCGCGCCCGCCGATGCCATTGTCGCCTCTTCCGGCTTTGTTTGCCCGGAGCCCAACCCTCGCGTCGAGGTGACATCCACCGAGCTCAATCTGTTCGTCTGGACAGAATACATTCCTGAAGAGCATGTTGACTGCTTTGAACAGGTGTATGGCATCACCGTCAATTACAATGAATATTCCAGCAACGAAGAGATGTATGCTAAGCTGCAAGCTGGCGGCGCGGGCTACGATCTCGTCCAGCCGACCGATTACATCGTCAGCCTGATGATTCGCCAAGGGCTGTTGCAACCACTCGACAAAGCGCAATTGCACTTTTTAGACGAGCTCAACCCAACCTATATGGGTCTGCCATTTGATCCCGAAAACGAGTATACCATCCCCTACCAGGTGGGCACCGATGCCATCGTCGTCAACACCGAAGCGGTCGAAACTATCCCCACCAGTTGGGCGGATCTGTGGAACCCTGAATATGCCGGGCGTATGGTCGTGGTGGATGACGGTCGGGTCGTGATTGGGGCAGCTTTGCTGGTGCTCGGGTATGACATCAACACGACCGATCCAGACGAGCTAGCCGAAGCCCAGGCCAAACTCGCTGACCTGACCCCCAACATCCGCATCTATGACAGCGACAGCCCCAAAACCGCGTTGATTGCCCAGGATGCCGACTTGGGCATTGTCTGGACGGGCGAAGCAGTGCTGGCGCAGCGGGAAAATCCCGCCATCGACTTCATCTACCCCAGCGAGGGGACGATCATCTGGCAAGACAACTACACCATTCCTGCAGATGCGCCTCACCCCGACGCTGCCTATGCCTGGCTCAATTACACCATGCAGTCGGAGTTCTTCTGGCTGATGTTGCGCGACTTCCCTTATATCAACCCCCACCAAGGCACGCTTGAGTATGCCTCGGCCAACGAGATCGTCACTGAAGATGCGGATGGCAACGAGACTACCTCAACCGCCCTGTACGAAGAATACATGGCTTCGTCGATCACCAATGTGCCCGCCGAAGTGATCGACAATGGCCACTCGATCGATGATGTTGGTGATGCGTTGCCGCTCTACGACCAGATCTGGACCGAAGTCAAGAGCCGGTAAGGAATTACAGAACCTGCTTGAGAATCCACAGATTTTTGGTTTGTCGTCTGGAGAATCTGCGTACTCTGTGGATGGGATTTTGAAAGAGTTTTTGGATTTCACGTAGAGAATGGGAGGCTGGACGCTTATCCAGCCTCCCATTTGCCTCACGCGCTGGCACCGCGGCCACTTGATCATGACCCAATTCGCCGATCTGCTCATCACCAATGCCCATATCTATACGGTGGATGAAAACAATCCGCACGCGCAAGCCATCGCGGTGCGCGGCAACCGGATCATCTTCGTGGGCACCAACGCCGCAGCCCCTGCCTGGCGCGGCCCCCACACGGTTTGGATCGATGGCGAGGGCGGCACGCTCCTGCCGGGATTGATCGACAGTCACTTTCATCTGTTGTGGGGCTCGCTCAAACTGGCTGATCTGCACCTGTGGGAGGTCGAGAATCTCGATCAACTGGCCGCGGCTCTGCGTGCCTATGCCGCCAGCAACCCGGATCAAGCCTGGCTGGTGGGCTCCCAATTGCGCTACAAAGCCATCCCCGCGGAGCGCCCGCTCGACCGTCACTTCCTCGATGCCATTGTACCCGACCGCCCCGTCTGTCTGATCGCTTATGACGGTCACACCCATTGGGCCAATACCGAAGCGCTCCGCCGTGGCGGCATCCTGCACGGGCGAGACTTGCCCTCTGGCCACGAGATCGTCATGGCAAATGATGGCACGGCCACCGGCGAATTGCGCGAATTCGACGCCTTCGCACCGATCAAAACGGTCATCCCCGCCAAAAGCCCCGCCGAGATCGACCAATTATTGCGCCAAGGGCTCGCCCTCTGCGCCCGCCACGGCATTACCAGCGCGCACAACATGGACACCTGGGACGACGGGCTCAAAGTCTATCTGGCCGCGGAGGAACGGGGCGAGATGACCATGCGGCTCTATGTGCCCTACAATGTCACGCCCGCCACACCGCTGGCAGCCTTAGCCGAAGCAGCCGAATGGAAAATGACCGTGCAGGGCAATTATGTACGCGGTGGCTTCATCAAATGTTTTATGGATGGGGTGCTGGAGTCCTATACCGCGTTGATGGTCGAACCTTACGCTGATCTGCCAACGAGCCGCGGCAGTGCACTCTTTAGCGCCGACCAATTTCACCAGATCGCAGCCGAGGCCGACCGATTGGAGTTGCAAATCGCCGTCCATTGCTGTGGAGATGGTGCGGTCAAGCGAGCGTTGGATGGCTATGCCTATGCGCAGCGCCAAAATGGCCGCCGCGACAGCCGTCATCGCATCGAACACATCGAGCTGATCGACCCGGCGGATATCCCGCGCTTCGCCAGGCTGGGCGTGATCGCCTCGATGCAGCCGCTACACGCGCCACCTTCGCTCACCAGCGATGATGTCTGGCCAACAAGGGTGGGGGCAAGCCGCTGGGCTCACAGTTTTGCCTGGCGCACGCTGCGCCAAGGCGGGGCGCACCTGGCCTTTGGCAGCGATTGGCCGATCGTCACCCTCGACCCGATGCTCGGTTTTGCCAATGCGCGCAGTCGCCAGCTGTGGCAGCCCGGCGACCCTGACCAGCGGCAAAGCCTGGGCGAGATCATCCGCGGCTACACGATCGATGCCGCGTACACCGAATTCCAGGAGCACGAAAAAGGTCGCCTTCGCCCGGGCTTCCTGGCCGACTTTGTTTTGCTCTCCGCGCAGCTCTTCGCCACACCCGACGAAGAGCTCGCGACCGTCCACCCGGTGTTGACGGTGTGCGACGGCCGCATTGTCTATCAAGCCTGAGTCGCGGCCAGGTGCTGGCGTAAAAACTGCCCGGTGTACGACTGTTCACACAGAGCAATTGCCTCAGGCGTGCCCTGCGCCACAATCCGCCCGCCTTGTTTGCCCCCTTCCGGCCCCAGGTCGATCACCCAATCGGCATTTTTCACCACATCCAGATGATGTTCGATCACCAGCACGGTGTTGCCTGCATCGACCAATTGGTGCAGGCTGTCGAGCAGCCGCTGAATGTCGGCCAGGTGCAAACCAGTTGTCGGCTCGTCGAGAATGTAGAGATTGCGCCCACCCCGTTTGATCTTGCTCAGTTCATGGGCCAGCTTCACCCGCTGCGCTTCCCCGCCCGAGATTGTCGTCGAGGATTGGCCCAGTTTGAGGTAGCCCATGCCCAGTTTGTTGAGCACCCCCAGTTTGTGGGCGATCACGGTTTCGTCTTTGAAAAAGCAGGCCGCCTCTTCAATCGACATCTCCAACACCTGGCTGATGTCATGCCCACGATAGGTGATCTCCAGCGTCTCTTCGTTATAGCGCCGCCCTTTGCATTGCTGGCAAGGCACTTCCACATCGGCCATGAATTGCAGCGCGGTGATGATCACACCCTGACCCCGACATTCTTCGCAACGCCCGCCTTTGGTGTTGAAGCTAAACCGCCCGGCCGTATAGCCGCGGCGCACACTTTCCGGCGTCGCTGCATACAATCGACGGATCGCATCATAAATGCCGATGTAGGTCGCCGGGTTCGAGGTCGGCGTGCGGCCAATCGGCGTCTGGTCGATATTGATCACATCGCGCAGCTGCTCCAGGCCCACAATCGAGCCATGTTTGCCGGGCAAGACGCGGCTATCATGAAAATGTTGGTAGAGCCGCTTGTACAGGATCTCATTGACCAGGCTACTCTTGCCCGACCCCGACACCCCGGTGATACAGATAAAAAGGCCGAGCGGAAGGACCACATCAATTGCCTGGAGATTGTTCTCCTGCGCGCCGCAGATCACCAATTGCTCGCGGTCAGCCACTCGCCGCACTGGTGGCAGTGGAATCTGCCGATGGCCGCTCAGGTATTTGCCAGTCAACGACTTTTTATTCGCAATAATCTGTTGGATCGAGCCAGTCGCCACCACTTCGCCACCATGCACGCCCGGCCCCGGCCCAATCTCGATGATGTGGTCGGCCTGGCGGATCGTCTCCTCGTCATGCTCGACCACGATCACCGTGTTGCCAATATCACGCAGCCGTTGCAGGGTGCGGATCATGCGGCGATTGTCGCGGGGGTGCAGCCCGATGCTCGGTTCATCCAGCACATACAACATGCCCATCAGCTCCGAGCCGATCTGCACCGAAAGCCGGATACGCTGCGACTCACCGCCCGAAAGCGTATTCGCCCGCCGATTCAGACTCAAATAGTCGAGGCCAATGTCCAATAACAGATCGACACGCAGCCGGATCTCTTTGATGATCTGCGCGGCGGCCAGCGGTTGGCGCGGCACCGGCGGCAAATGGTCGAGAAAAGTGCCTAGCTCACTCAGCGTCAGATCCCCGATCTCCATAATATTCTTGCCGCCCACGGTTATCAGCAACCGCTGACGTTTTAGCTTCCTGCCCTCACAATCGGGACAATTCTTCTCGACCATCACCCGCTTGAGCCACTCTTCCACCCAGCTACTTTGCAACTTTTGTCGCCGATAATTGCGATAGTGGCGCTCGATCTGGCGGATGATCCCTTCAAAGGGAAAGCGCTGATTGGCGGGTTGTTGATCAGTGCTCCTGACACCGGGCGGCAGGAGCACTGGAAGCTTCTCGCCCTTGGTGCCATACAGAATCGTCTCCTGGATCGCAGGGGCCAACTCGCGCCACGGCGTTTCCAGGTCGAACCCAAGCCACTGGGCCAGGCTGTACATCATCCGCCCGCCCCAGGTCTGTTTATCATACCGAAACGCTTCTTTGATAAAGGCACCGCCCAAAATAGAGCGGCTTTTGTCGGGGATCAGCAAATCGGGGTGAACATGCAGGTCGGTCCCCAGCCCCATGCAAGTGGGGCACGCGCCCGGCGGCTCATTGAACGAAAAGTAAACCGGTTCCAGCTCCCCCGCGGTGATGAAATGGTCGGGACAGGCGAAATCAGCGTAAAATTGTTCGAGCTGCTCCTCACTCTGCGGATTGAGCAAGCGGAAACGCAGAAATCCCTCGCCAATGCGCAGCCCATTTTGGAGCGAAACCAGCAAGAGTTTGAAGATTTCGGGCTTGATCACCACAGTATCGACCACCACCTCAAGATCGTACTCCAGCGTTTCGTCGAGTTCGATGGCCTCGCTCATATCCATCAGGTCGTCGTTGATGCGCAGCTTGCGGTAGCCCTGAGCGCGCACGTCCCCAAAGAAGAAGGCATAATCTTCGCCGTAAATCTTGAAAACAGGAGCATCGATCTCAACCACGGTGCCGGTCGGCAAGGCCAAAAGATGTTCCGCCAACTGAGTAGCCGTCTTTACCGGCGCACACTGATCACAATAGAGACAGCGAGCAGTGCCACTAGTCGTATACAAGACGCGCAGATAGTCGAAAATATCGGTCATTGTACCCACCGTCGAGCGCGGGTTGCGCCCAATCGACTTCTGCTCGATCGAGATCACCGGCGAGAGCCCGGCGATAAAATCCACATCGGGCTTCTTGAGTTGGGCCACAAACTTGCGCGAATAGGCCGAGAGCGACTCGAGAAATCTTCGCTGTCCCTCCGCATAAATGGTATCAAAGGCCAACGAAGATTTACCCGAGCCACTCAGGCCAGTGAGCACGATCAATTGCTCGCGCGGGATATCGACATGGATATTCTTGAGATTATTCTCACGAGCACCTTTGACACTGATCGCTTTGTGCATAATCCCTCCTGAGCCGACCACAGGGCGCGGCCACTGCTCGAATCGCCAGCGGTGATCCTCAACCAATAAAATAAGAAGGAGAACATCAGTCCCTTTCCCCAGTCGCCTTCCTCAAAGATCGAGGCGGCTAACTCCCCATCGATCAAGAGCCAACTTATTGAGCAAAGGATACCAAAAAGCATCCAAAGCACCAACGAAGGGAAAATCCAGTCGTTCACCACTGGTAAAATCGGTGTCAGCACAGTTTATCAATCAAAATGAAAATTGGAGGGTCGCCTACTTGCGCAATTAAATCTTCCCTGGTATAGTTAAGTTTCTTGCGCCAAGACAAACTGTCACAGCACAAGCAAGCAGTCGGCGAGTAAACACTGTCAATGAAAACATAAGGTTGCAAAAACGCAACCAAGACTTGACAAGCAAATCAACGTCTGCTACAATCATAAATCCCGCAAGGGAACGGCACATTAACAAATAAAGAGTGATAAGACAGCAGGTAAGAAAGAACCTGACAATTCTAGCGAGGGCCGGGTTGGCTATTTAGCGAACCGGGGCTTGCAGAT
>CAZIRP010000157.1:0-6236 GCA_964541665.1 uncultured Caldilineaceae bacterium
CGTCAACGGTGATTCTGTTCCCTCCCCAGTTCGGGGAGGGTTAGGGTTTGTAGCTTGCCCTCTCCCATCCTCCCCGATGAGGAGCCGTTTTTTCGTCAACGGTGATTCTGTTCCCTCCCCAGTTCGGGGAGGGTTAGGGTTTGTAGCTGGCCCCTCCCATCCTCCCCGATGAGGAGCCGTTTTTTTCGTCAACGGTGATTCTGTTCCCTCCCCAGTTCGGGGAGGGTTAGGGCGGGGCTCACATTTTATTTATCCACACCGATATACCAATTTCCTTCTTGCCATCACCCACCCAATAACGCGGCTGAGTCCGGGTCGAGGAAGAGGTGCGCATGCGCGATCGTGCGCAGGATCGAACCGGGGCGATCTTCGCTGATCGGCAGGGTGAGGCAATCGCGCACGGCCACGGCTTTGCGGCTTTCGGGCACCAGACACAAAATGTGGCGCGGCGCCAAAAGCGCGGGGATCGTCAAGGTGATGGCATGGGTTGGCACGTCGTCCAATGTGGCAAAATGGCCTTCGCCCACCTGTTGACGGCGGCTCGCATCGGCCAATTCGACCACCTTTACCCATTGCGGATCGTCAAAGTCGGCATAGGGCGGATCATTAAAGGCGATGTGCCCATTCTCGCCCCAGCCCATGGCCACCAGATCCGCCGGGTGAGCGCGCAGGGCTGCTTCGTATTCGCGGCAGGCGGCCTCTACATCGTCTGGCTGGCTCGGCACCGGGTAGAACTTGCCCGGCTGCACCTGGTCGAGGATGTGCTGGTGCAAAAAGAGCGGGAAGCTGGCTGGATGAGTGGGCTCGATACCAATATATTCGTCCATGTGAAAGATGGTGATCCTGGCCCACTCGATGCCATCCAACTCGCGCAAGGCGTGCAAAAAGGTCAATTGCGAATTGCCGGTCGCCAGGATGAGATTGGCCTGCCCCCGCTCGGCGATGGCACTTTGCAGGATGTCACGGGCGATCAAGGCCGCGGCCGCACCCAACGTCTGTCGGTCGGCATAAACATGGACAGGCAATTGTTCAACCTGAAATTGTCGGATTGGTTCTGGGTGATTCATGGTGATTATCCTCTTGGTGATTAGAGAAATGGATAGGTAAACAGGTAGGCAAGTATACAGGCAGATTGGTCGGAGTCGCATCTTTCCTGTCGCCCCATCTCCCTACTTCCCCATGCCCTTATCCTCCAGAAGCTGCCCAGCGATGATCACGCGCCACGCACTAAAATCGGCGTTGAAGATGGCAATGTCGGCATCTTTGCCCGGTTCCAGGCTGCCTTTGCGCGCGGCCACGCCGATGATGCGGGCTGGGGTCAGGCTCGCCATGCGGATCGCTTCGACCAGCCCAATCCCCACTTGCTCGGTCAACACGGGGATCATCTGGTTGAGCAGCGTTGTGCTGCCGGCAAAGGCAGTGCGGTCGAGCAACATACCGACGCCATCGCAGACATCATATTCCATGCCCCCCATGCGGAAGCGTGAACCCTCGGGCAGCCCCGCGCCGCTGGTCGCGTCGGAGATGGCGCAGAGCCGATCCGGCCCGAGTGATTGGTAAGCGAGGCGCATCAACGTGGGCGGCAGATGTTTGCCATCGGCAATGATTTCGCCGGTCAGGCGGTCGTCGGTCAACGAGACTTCGAGCAGCCCCGGTTTACGCCACGGCCCTTCGCGGATCGTGGTCGATTGCGCGCTCCAGAGGTGAATCATGTGGCTGAGGCCACGTTCGATGGCCGGCAAGACATCCTCTTCGCGGGCGGAACTATGCCCCGCCGCCGCGACGATCCCCAACTCGACCACGCGCTCGGTCAGATCATGCGCGCCGGGCAATTCGGGCGCAAAGGTGAAAATGCGGATCACATCGTGATAAGCGAGCAGGCGCGGCGGGGTGCCATCATCTGGGTTGCGGATGTGGGCCGGGTCTTGCGCGCCACATTGCGCCAGCGCAAAGTAGGGGCCTTCAACATGCACGCCCAGCAAGGTAGCCCCGCGGGGGCCACCGGTCGGCGTTTCCTGCTGCCACTCGCGCGCCAGATCCAACACAGTGACCAGGTTCTCGAGCGAATCGGTGGCGGTGGTGGCGAGCAGACTGGTCACCCCGGCGCGGCCATTCGCGGCCAGGATCGTGGTAAAGGCTGTCACGCTACCCTCGTTAAAGCTGTGGCCGCCCGCGCCATGCGTGTGAATATCGACCAAACCGGGTGCGATCAAACGCGCGTGGACATCGACCCGCGGCAGATCAGTCGGCAGATCCGCCCGGGGTAGCACAGCTTCGATCCGCCCGGCGTTGACGATCAGCGCGTGGTCGGTGAGCAACACGGTTGGCAGGACAATTTGCCCATTGACCAGGGCATAGCGTTCGGGAAGTCTTTCGTTCATCGCATTTTTTGGATTCGACAGCAGGCAGGCTTCGCGCAGAAACCTGCCTTTCCGAGTGTAGTCAACGGGCCAGGAGGGCTTGCGCCAGAATGGTCTCGGCCACTTCCATGGTCTTGAGCGCATCCGCAAAGGTGGATTCAGGTTGCACGCCCGCTTTCACCGCATCGATGAATTGGCGATTTTTGGCCTGAAACCCCGCAAAGACATGAAATTGGTCGCTACCGGCAAAGGCGCGCGTATCAAATTCGGTGCCTTTGGTGTCGCCATCGGCGAAGAGGCGGCCTTTGCCTTCGTGCTCGCCCTCGGCGCAGATGCCGCGCCCGTGCATCGCCACCCGGAAGATGCGCCGCCCGCTTGTCCAACTGTTGAGCATGAATCCCGTCGCGCCATTATCAAAGTGCAACGTCGCTGAGATAAAGTTGATGTCGGGCGTGCCAATTCGTTTGCAGTTGCTTTCAACGGCCACAACTTCGGCCCCTTCGGGCGCGCCGCACATCCAACGCAGCGTGTCGATGGCATGAACCCCATCGTCCATCATGTGGTCACGCGCTTGCAGAAAGGGCTTGGGCTCGCACTTGTAGAATTCGCAAACCGCGTGGACAAGTGGCCCGCGCGCCAGACATTGTTCGCGCAGATGAACGATCATCGGGCTGGTGCGGCGCTGAAAGCTGACTTGGGTGATCGAACCGTGCTGCTCGGCGAGATAGGCCAGATTGCGCGCTTGATGGATGCTGATGCCCATCGGTTTTTCGATGCAGAGATTGAGCCCTTGCTGCAAGCACCAGACCCAAACATCATACAGCATGTGGGGCTGACCGATGGCGTACACAGCGTCCGGCGCGACGGCTTCGATCATCTGGCGATAATCGCTGTAGCGACCTTCGATCTCATATTTGTTGGCGGTGGCCTCCAGCCGTGCTGGGTCGATGTCGCAAACTGCGGCCAGCTCAACATCCTCAAAAGCGGCCAGCGAGGGATAATGCACAGTATTGGCCATGCCACCGGCACCAATCATGGCGACGCGGATTTTGGCGTTTTCTCCCATAATTTCCTTGTCCGAAATGGTTGAATCAAACTTTAGGAACCGCAGATTTCACAGATTGACACAGATTTTATGAGCTGAGGCACAAAATCCATTCCAGAGTGGCGGTGAGAACAGATTGCTGGCTAAGAATCCGCTCAAGCCGTTCCCAGCATCCGCTGACCGCGCTACCGGCTACCAGCTTGCGGCACAGTGCGCATTTGGTCAATTGCGGCCCGGCTGCGGCTCAGATAAGCGCGCAATTCTTCCAGCCCATATTCCTGCGCCAGTTTGCGGGCGCTGATCCCCGGTCGTTTGGCACGCAGCACAAACCACTGTTCACGCTTGAGCCATTGCTCCATCTCGACATCATCGGCATGGTCGGCCAGGAGTTGATCGCGTTTGGCAATGTTAAAATTTTCGTGATAGATTCCGCGATCCAAATCCAGCGTGAAACGGCTGATGTTCAGTTCCTCATCGGTCTCGTACAAAATCTCTTCGCCAGTGATGTCGTAGACAATGCAATCTTTGGTGTAAGTCGAGGTGACAATCGCAAAATGGTGGTTGAGCGCATGGGCTTGCAACGAACTGCCCGCGGAATAAGCACTGGGCCAGACCACCAACTCCGCGCCTTGATCGGCCAAAGCCTGCCAGACTGACGGGAAATTAACATCAAAACAGATGGCCAGGCCGAGCCGACCAAAGTCGGTATCAAAGACCAGCGGGGCGTCCGTTGCGGGCGCGACCGGTGGCGTCAGCGCAAACTCCGACCAGTAGGGATAGACTTTGTCGTAGAGACCAGCGATGCGCCCCAGGCGGTCGATCAGCACCGCGCTGTTGAGGCGACAACCCCCGGCTTGCCGGTCGATGGGGCAGACGATGTAAGTGCGGTGGCGCTGGGCCAATTCGCTGAGCGCGGTCACGGTTGGGCCACTCAACGTTTCGGGCTGATTCTTGTATTGCATATTCCAGGTTTCGGGCAGCGCGATCAGATCCACCCCGCGCTGGCCTTCGGCGTCCACCAGCGGCAGAATCTCGGCCAGTGATTTATCGTAAAAGCTCAAGCTGCTGATGCGCACAGGCCGTCCGCAGCCGCCTGGCTGCTCCGCGAATAATTTTGTTCTCATCCCCGTTTGCTCCTTGACCGCTACAAACGCTGATCCGATTGGAGTTTCTTCCCAGACAATTCGAGCGAATTGCGCTCAGCCGTTGGTCTTTTGGCAGAAGGTGCGTAGCCAGCTAAAGACCAACTAGTTGAGCCAGGAAGTTGGCGCAGTCTAGCATGGCAGCCAATCTTTGTCAAGTTTATTTACAAATGGGCCAAGAGACAGTCTTGAGTTGACAAGAAATTGATCTCATACTAAGCTGGACAAACGTAGTCGTCCGTTATTTGTTTATAGACTTTACAAAGTAGATCAACCTTATGAATGGCGAAGCCTCCTTCCTCCAGCAGCGCGCCGGACAGCCCGAATTGTTGCGCGAACTCAATCTCGCTCGTGCCTTTGAGATCCTCAAAGAGATGCGCGTGCTCTCTCGCCCCGAGCTTGCCCAGCGCATTGGCCTCAGCCGCGCGGCCATCGCGGTGCTGGCGGAAGATCTGCTGCGCACTGGCGTGGCTCGCCAAGTTGGTTTGGGCGATTCTACCGGTGGCCGCCCGCCCGTCTTGCTAGAGTTTAATCCGCAAGCCGCGCTGGCCCTTGGTGCGCGCATGTTGGACAACACCTGGGGCATTGTGATCACCGATCTCGACGCCCGCCTGTTGCACACGCTGGATGTACCCATCAACGGGGTAACGCCGCAAGCCGCGGTCCGGGCGCTCTGCACTGGCGTAGCGGCCCTTTTGGACCAAGTGGACGAGCCGGATCGTCAGCATGTGCTGCCGGCCATTGGTATCGGCACGCCCGGCCTGGTCGATATGCGCGCCGGGGTGATCCAATCCGCGGTGGATGTGGGCTGGTTCGAGGTGCCCATCCAGGCCATGATCGAGGCCGAACTGGGCATGAGCGCCCTGATTGCCAACCGCAGCAAGGTGGGCGCGCTGGCCGAACTCTGGTGCGACCCCCAGTCAGCTGCCAGTGAATTGATCTACATTTCGATTGGGACGGGCATTGCCGCGGGCATCATCCATGAAGGGCGGCTCTATTTAGGGCCAAACTCCAGTGCAGGCGAATTGGGTCACGTAACCGTGATGCCGGATGGGCCGCTTTGCCCTTGCGGCAATCGTGGCTGTCTGCAGCAAGTGGCTTCCGGCCCAGCGATCGCCAACCGTGCACGCGAATTGTTGCGCACCTCCGCGGAGAGCCCTTTGCGGCAATTGATCGGCGCGCACCCGGAACGGTTGACCGCGCAGGCGGTTTTTGCAGCGGCCGCGCAGGGAGATCCAACGGCCACCCAGGTTGTGCAAGAAGTAGCCGAACATTTGGGCGTGGCGGTCAGCAACTTGATCAACCTGCTGAATCCGCAGCGGATTGTGCTTGGCGGGCCGGTTGGGCACAGCGCGGATGTGCTGATCCCACCGTTGCGGCTGGCGGTGCAACGGCGAGCCATGGCCTATCCGCTCTCGTTTGCGGAGATCACGGTGAGCCGATTGGGGCCGCACGCGGGCGCGATTGGCGCGGCCGTGTTGGTGCTGCAACGCGCCAACGAATTGATCTTCAACGGTCAGCGCCCGCTGGCCACCACGGGCTAGCGCGGTCACCGCTTGCCACGACAGCAGCCCCGCATCCTTTACTTTGCGCCAAAACGAGCTCGGAATTTCTCCAGCACACCCGGCGGCAATGGCGTGCTGGCAGCGCGCACATTGGCTTCTAATTGTTCACGATTCAGGCTGCCGA
>CAZIRP010000158.1:0-5855 GCA_964541665.1 uncultured Caldilineaceae bacterium
CAAGATCGCGCAGATGATCCATCAACCCACCCGCTGCATGAGCCACCAGAGGAGCACCCGATGCCCAATCGCCCCAACGTTTTGCTGATCTCAACCGACCACTGGCCCGCCGCGCTGCTCGGCTCGGCCCAGCATCCCACCATCCAAACCCCTACGCTCGATGAATTGGCCCGGAGTGGCGTTCGTTTCACCAATGCCTATGCCGAGTGCCCGGTCTGTATCCCGGCCCGCCGCACATTGATGACCGGGACCCCGCCGCGCACGCATGGGGATCGCGTCTTTCACGAGACCATGCCCATGCCCGCCCTGCCAACCCTGGCCGAAACTTTTGGCAATGCCGGGTACCAGACCTATGCGGTCGGGAAGTTGCATGTTTACCCGCAACGCAACCGCATTGGCTTTGATGATGTGATCCTCGATGAGGAAGGGCGGCAACAATATGGGGTGATCGATGATTACGAACTTTTCTTGGGCGATCAAGGTCATGCTGGGCGCCATTTTGACCATGGCATGAGCAATAATGAGTATAGCAGCCGGCCCTGGCATCTCCCCGAAGCGCTGCACCCCACCAACTGGGCCACCCAACAGATGGTGCGCCAGATCAAGCGGCGCGACCCTGGCCGCCCCGCGTTCTGGTTTCTCTCGTATCGCCATCCTCACCCGCCATTGGTACCGCCGCAACCCTATCTCGACCTCTACCAGCAATTGCCAATCGACGAGCCCTATCGCGGGGCGTGGAGTCGCGCCGAGCGGGCAACCCTGCCCTATCGCTTGCAGGCCAACTTAGCCACCGGCGACAAGATCAGCCCGATCCAAACGCGGCTGGCCCGGCAGGCCTTTTACGCGCTCTGCACCCACATCGACCACCAATTGCGCCTGGTGATCGGGGCCTTGCGCGAGGAAGGCTTGCTCAACGAGACCATTATCTGCTTTACCGCGGATCATGGCGACATGCTCGGGAATCATGGTTTGTGGGCCAAGCGCCTCTTCTACGAAGGCTCAGCCAACATCCCGATGATTTTGCTCGGCGTCCAGGGGGATGAGCGGGTGGGTCACCAGCGCGTGGACGATCGGTTGGTCGGCTGGCAAGATATTATGCCCACCTTGCTGGATCTCGCCGGGGTGCCAATTCCGCCCAGTGTGGAAGGTCTGTCAATGGTCGGGGAGCAGCGCCGACCCTATTTCTATGGCGAGATCGACGAAGGCGCCATGGCCACCCGCATGATCCACAATGGCCGATACAAGCTGGTCTATTATGCCGCGGGCAATGTCCGTCAATTGTTTGATCTACACGAGGATCCGCACGAATTGCAGGATTTGGCCGCCTCTCCCGCGTACACGGCGATCCTGGCCGAATTGAGCGACCAACTCAGCGCCGCGTTGTACAGTGGCGACGAAGCCTGGGTCGAAGCCGGTCACTTTGTGGGGCTGCCCAATCACACCTTTGTGCCGGGGCCGAATCGTGGGCTTAACAGCCAGCGCAGCAACCACTGGCCGCCGCCGCCCATCACCAATATGCGCCAGGTGGAGATGGGGGACGAGAGACGGTAGACGGTGGACGGTAGCAGAATACTTCGTCGTCACACATCATTCACCGTTCATTATTACTTATTCACCATTGATGATTCTACCGTCGGTCGTCGGTCGTCTACTGTCCATCTCTTGACAGCCATCTGATTGGTGACTATACTCCTGAGAGCGAGTACGATACGATTCACCCCTGCCCGGCGTACACCGGAGCACAGGAGCCAAGATGAGCCAAACAACCATTCAACTTTTCGACGAAGTAAGCACACCGGTGCGCCCGTTGCCGGCCAACTACAATGGGCAGAAGTATCACATTTGGACCATCGGCTGCCAGATGAACGTGGCCGACAGCAATCACGTGGCCGCGGAGCTGGAAAAGATCGGCTACGGCCCGACAGATCAGATCGACGAAGCGGATGTGGTGGTGCTCAACACGTGCGTCGTCCGTCAGAGCGCCGAGGACAAAGCGCTGGGCAAACTGGGCAGCCTGCGTCCCTGGAAACGCCACAACTCCAACCGCACCTTGGCCCTGATGGGCTGTATGGTCGGCGTCAAACCCAGCCCGAAGCTGATCGAAGCCCATCCCGAAGTCGACGTGTTTATGGCCCCCAGCGAAGCCATCCCGCTGATCAACCATTTGCGCCAGGAAGCGCTCGCGGCCGAAATGGCCGAGCTCGAGCGGCAACAGTTGGCCGAGCGTTATCAGGTGCAAGACGAAACGCAGCCCGTGGGCACAATCCAGTCGATCAACCATTTGGCGCTGAATGGGCTGGCCCCGGTTGCTGCCCACGTGCCGATCGTCTATGGCTGTAGCCACGCCTGCACCTTTTGCATCATCCCCTTTCGGCGTGGGGTTGAGCGCAGCCGCCCGATCCCTGAGATTGTCAACGAAATCCGCAATCTGGTGGCGCAGGGCGTGCGCGAAGTCACCTTGCTGGGCCAAATTGTGGATCGATATGGCTATGATTGGCGCGGGGCCCGGGGCCATAGTCGCACGGTCGATGCCTATCACGGCCCGGCCGCGGAACCCCAGGCTGCCCAAGCCGAAGCGGATCTGGCTGATCTGCTGCGCGCGGTCCACGAGATTGAGGGCTTGTGGCGCATCCGCTTTTTGACCAGCCACCCCAATTACATGACCGACCGCATTCTCTACGCGGTGCGCGACCTGCCCAAGGTCTGCGAACATATCGAGGTGCCGATCCAGGCCGGCGATGACACCGTATTGGCGACGATGCAGCGTGGCTACACGAATGAAGATTATCGCGCGCTGATCAAACGCATCCGCACCATTTTGCCGGGCGCGGCCATTCACACCGACATCATCGTGGGCTTCTGCGGCGAGACTGAAGAACAATTCGAACGCACGCACGAAGTGTTGGCTGATCTCAAACTCGACAAGGTTCATTTGGCGCGTTACAGCCCGCGTCCGGGCACGGTCAGCGAGCGGCGCATGGTGGATGATGTGCCAGAGGCCGAAAAGGTACGGCGGCATCAGCAGATTGAAGCCTTGCAGGAAGGGATTTCCGCGGAGATCAATCAGCGCTTTTTGGGGCAAACCCTCGAAGTGCTGGTGGAGGATCAACACAAAGGCAAATGGCGCGGGCGCACTCGCCAGAACAAATTGGTCTTTATTGAGAGCGACCTACCATTGCGCGGCCGTCTGGTCGAAGCCGAGATCCGCTGGACCGGGCCGTGGAGTATGCAGGGCCGCTTTGTGCGTGATGTTTCGCCCCTGCCCGACCAGCTAGCAGCGCCGCAACCAGTATTCAACCTGATTGGCGGATAGAAGCCAGAAGCCAGGCTTTTTGGAAAAGCCTGGCTTCTTTTAGCTCCACTCTAAGCTACCCCAAAATCCGCTGACTGTTCCTCGCCTTACGGCAGCACAAACGCTGTTCCCACTGTTTGCACCCGCACTTCGTAATTCCCCGCGGCCAGCCCCCGCACATCCAACGGCACAACTTGTTCAAAAGGCGTGAGCACCTGCGCGCACATCAGATCCGGCGGGCGGCTGATCACCAAATTGAGGTGGAAAGTCGCCCCTTGGCGGCTCTGGCGCACCTCATCGATCCGGCTACAGGCATCGGCGAGTTTGCCCCGGATCACGGCGTGGATCTGCACCGGGTACGATTCCAAAATCCGCACTTCCAGCGAATCAATATAGGCCGTGCCGCCTGGGACCGGCGTTACAGTTGGCGCGGGCGTGGCGGTTGCCAGCGGCGTAGCGGTCGGCGTCATTGGTGGGGGTGGCGTGCCATGGGCAGAGGCTGGCACGAGCAAACGCTGGCCAACATAGATGCGCGTCGAGGTCAGGCTATTGAGGCGCATCAGGCCATCCACCGAGATGCCATGGCGGCGCGCGATGCTGTAAAGGGTGTCGCCACGCTGCACCACATAGACCGTCGGCTGCGGATCGGGGACAGTGCCACCGGGTACGCGCAAGCGCTGGCCAACATAGATGCGCGTCGAGGTGAGCTCATTGAGGCGCATCAGCTCATTCACCGAGATGCCGTGGCGCCGCGCGATGCTGTAGAGAGTGTCGCCCCGCTGCACCACATAGACCGTCGGCTGCGGATCGGGCACAGTGCCGCCGGATACGCGCAAACGCTGCCCAACATAGATGCGCGTCGAGGTGAGCTCATTGAGGCGCATCAGCTCATTCACCGAGATGCCGTGGCGGCGCGCGATGCTGTAGAGGGTGTCGCCACGCTGCACCACATAGATCGTCGGCTGCGGGGCCGGGTTGTCGACCGGGATCAGGATCCGTTGCCCGACATAGATGGTCGATGAAGATAAATTGTTGTAGTCCATCAGCGCGCGCACGGTGCAGCCATATTGCCGCGCAATGCTGTAGAGCGTATCTCCGCGCTGCACCACGTGGATCGTCTCTGGGTCGGCCACGGTCAACGGCGCGGCCGAGAGGGTTGCCCGGCCCCAGCGTGCGTCACCGCCGATCAGAAGGCCGCAGAGCAAAGTCAACAGGAGTACACGCTGGATCAGTGCTTTTTGCGCCATCGCCATCTTCATATCCTAATTCTCCAATTCGATAAGCTTGCTTATAGTGTGACGTTGGATGGACGAGACGGGTTACGGCTTTGTTCCGGGAGATCGGCCAACGCCTGGCGCATGGTGCGAATATCCGCGGGCGTGGTGCGGCAGCAGCCACCAATCAGACGGGCACCAGCCGCCACCCAGGCATGGACGGGCGCTGTCCAATCGGTTGTGCCCGTGCCAGGTACCCAGCACCGCTGCTCCCGATCCCACTGCTCGCCGCTGTTTGGATAGACGAGCAACGGCTTGCGGGCGATGCCAGCCACACTGCGCAACAATGGTTCGATCAACCGGGGCGCGGTGCAGTTGATGCCTACAGCCACCACTTGAGGCGAATCATTGGCGAGCGCCACCGCCTCGGTCAGCGATTCCCCATGCCAAAGCTGGCTTTCAGTACCACAACTAAAACTGAGCCAGGCAGACTGCCGCGGAAACTCGGCCAAAAGTTGGATCAACGCCTCGGCCTCCAGCAACGTTGGGATCGTCTCGCAGGCGAGCAGATCGGCCCCGCTCTCGGCCAATACCGCGAGCCTTGGCCGGTGGAAATCGCGCAGATCGTGGATCGACAGCCCATAATCGCCGCTGTATTCGGAGCCATCGGCCAGGTAGGCACCATACGGCCCAATCGACGCGGCTACCCATAATGGAGCGTCTGCGGATTCTGCCCGTTCAGCCAGAAATTGGGTGCGCGCTTCGCAGGCCAAACGTACGCTGCGGCGCATCAACTCGGCAGCCTGGTTGTGCTCGATCCCTCGTTTGGCAAACCCGGCAAAAGTCGCTTGATAGCTGGCCGTGATCGCCACCTCGGCCCCAGCCACGAAATAATCATAATGAACCTGACGGATCAGCTCGGGTTGCTCAAGCAGCACCTTGGCCGACCAGAGCGGATCGGCCAGATCGGCCCCGCGGCGTTCGAGTTCGGTAGCGAGCGCGCCATCCAACAGCATCACGCCGTGGCGCTCCAGGTGAGTTTGGAATCCAGGGTTCATCGGTCTATTTTCGACGATCTGCCAGCAAATCAAAAATCATCATCCAGAATTTTGCACAACCTCGCCCATCTATTACACTCAAAAACCAGGCGAACACTTGTTTGTTACTCATCCATAGCCATACAACCCAGAAACTGCTTTGGAACCGCAGATTTTCAAGATTTACACAGATTTCTGGCTTTTCCCCTGTAGAATCTGCGCAATCTGTGGAGAAGATTTTTAAAAACTCTCTGTGATTTACTTATAGAGAAATTAAATAGAGATCGCACAAATAGCGAGCAAGTAGGTGCG
>CAZIRP010000159.1:0-5575 GCA_964541665.1 uncultured Caldilineaceae bacterium
CTTTTCTACCACAAATCGTCACCAGTATGAAATATTTACCTAGATGTCAATAACACACTCAGCACAACCAAGCTAGTATAGCATACAGGGTTACTTTCCATGGAAATACGCGGCAGTAAATAAGAATCTGTCTCAATTACAGAGCGCCCCAGCCGCAAGCCTGGCCCGTATTGATGCACAAAAAAACACGCCGCATGGACATTCATCCACATGGCGTGCTTATCGCTCAGTTTGAACGCGAACCTCAAAACCCAATCAATGCGCGCCGCTCGCCTGCGCTTTCACCAGCGAGGCATAATAGCCGTCTGGCTGATGCACCAACGTATCGTGATTGCCCAACTCGACGATCTCGCCCGCCTTCAGCACCACAATCTGGTCGGCCTTGCGGATGGTCGAGAGGCGATGGGCGATGACGATGGCCGTGCGGTTCGCCATCAGCTTCTCGAAGGCATCCTGGATCAGCGCTTCGGTTTCGGTATCCACCGCGGAGGTGGCTTCATCCAGCACCAAAATGCGTGGATCGGCCAGAATGGCGCGTGCAATCGACAGCAACTGGCGCTGGCCAATGCTGAATTGCGAGCCGCGCTCCTGGGCAAGGGTGTCATAGCCGTCACTGGTGCGCATGATGAAGTCGTGACAATTTGCCAGTTTGGCGGCTTCGATCACTTCTTCCAGCGTGGCGTCGGGCCGCCCATAGCGAATGTTATTGGCCAGGGTGTCGGTGAAGATAAAGGGCTCTTGCAAGACAACGCCGATCTGGTCGCGCAGCGATTGTTGCGTCACCTGGCGAATATCATAGCCATCGACGCGGATAGCACCCCCCGTCACATCATAAAAGCGACACAGCAACGAGGCGATGGTGGTCTTGCCGCTGCCCGTCTGCCCGACCAGCGCCACCAATTGCCCGGGCTGGATGGTGAAGGTCACATTCTTCAAAACGCGCCGCGTGGCCGCATCCGCATAGGCAAAATCGACCTGATCAAAAATGACCTCACCCGCGATGCGGGGCAAAGTCACGGCATCGGGCGCATCGACCACGGTCGGTTGGGTGTCGAGCAGTTGGAATACTTTACCCGCCGACGCCAATGTTGCCTGCATGACCACATAGAGATTGGTCAATGTGCTGATCGGGGCCCACAGATTGTTGATGTATGCGGTAAAAGCCACCAGCGTCCCGACCGTCAGGGCATCGCCCCCCAGGCCCAAACCATACGCGGCCGCGTAGAGGATGATCACCAGGGCAGCGCTGCGGGTGATCTCCACCAGCGGCGAGAACCAGGCCTGCAAGCTGATCACCTTCATCCACTCGACCACCACGCGCTCATTGGCGTCGCTAAACTGGCGCAGATTGACCGCTTCGCGCGTAAACGCCTGGATCACGCGCATCCCGGCAATATTTTCGGCCAGGAAGATGTTGAAGCGCGTCGCGTTTTCGCGCACCCGTTCCCAGCCCTCATAGAGCCGCGGGCGCATGTAAATGCCAATCACCGCGAGAATCGGCAGCATAAACAGGGCGATCAAAGTCAGCATCGGGTTGATGGCAAACATCAGAGCGATCACAATGATGCCCGACATCACATCGTTGACCACGTTCGCCAGTTGATTGGTGAGAAAATCGTTGACCTTATTGGCATCGCCGATGAAGCGGGTCATGGTTTTGCCCACGGGCTCTTTCTCGTGAAACTTGAACGAAAGCCCGACCACATGTTCGATCAGCTGACGGCGCAGATCCACCAAAATATTCCAGCTGACACGTTGGATCAGCAGCGAACGCACGAGCACCCCGCCCCAGTTGAGCGCGTGCGCAATGGCGGCAATGGCCAACAGCGGCAGGAAGCCATCGGGATTGTTGACCGCGATATGTTCGTCGATCAATTTGCGGTCGATGAAGGGATAAAGCTGCGTGATCGTGACACAGATCACATAGAGCATGAGCGTAAAGATCATGCGGCCGCGGTAAGGGCGCAAGTAGCTAAAAAGGCGGACCAGCGTCCCCGACTGCGGCGGGGGCGGCGCATCTTCGCGATTCAGGTTGATGGGTTTGAAGAGACGGTTGAGCATTAGGCGGCGCTCCCCTGCTGCACGATCAGGCCCTGCGCGGAATCCATCACATCGGTCATGCTGGCGACGGAACTCATCTGCTGCATGTCGAGGATGTGCCGATAATAGCCATTGCCCGCGGCCAGCTCGGCGTGCGTCCCTTGTTCGGCGATCTGCCCATTGCGCAACACCACGATCCGGTCGGCATTTTTGGCCGTGCTCAGGCGATGGGCGATCAAAACCGTGGTGCGGCCTTTCATCACCGTGGAGATCGCGGCCTGCAGCAGCTTCTCGGTTTCGGCATCCACCGCGGACATCGAATCATCCATGATCAAAATTTTGGGGTCGAGCAAAATGGCCCGGGCAATGGCAATGCGTTGACGCTGCCCGCCGGAAAGGCCGGTGCCCCGTTCGCCGATCTTGGTTTGGTAGCCTTCGGGCATCTGCATGATAAAGTCGTGAGCGAGCGCCAGTTTGGCCACCCGTTCGATCTCGGCCTGCGAAGCGTCGGGACGGCCAAAGGCAATATTCTCGGCAATGGTGGCGCTAAAGAGCAGCGTATCCTGCGAGACCATGCCGATCTGGTGGCGCAACTCGGTCAGGTTGACAGTGCGCACATCGCGGCCATCGATCAAAACCTGGCCAGCGTTGGGGTCGTAGAAGCGCCCGATCAGGTGAATCAACGTGCTTTTGCCGCTGCCGGTGGCCCCGACCACGGCCAATGACGAACCAGCGGGCACGTGCAGATCAACTTCGATCAACGTTTTGGCTTTGGAGGTCGGATAGATAAAGCTGACGTTGCGAAATTCGATCTCGCCGCGCCATTCGCCCACTGGCTCGGCGTCGGGCGGGGATTGGATGTCGATTGGCTGGTCGAGCAACTCAAAGATGCGCACCGAAGCGGTCGCGGTCTGGCTGAAGGCATTCAATTGCGAACCGAGCGCGTTGACTGCGCCGAGCAGCAGCAAGCTCAGGCTGAGCACGGCCACCAGCGTCCCCAGACTGATCGTGCCATCCATGACGCGGTAGCCACCGATCAAGATCAGGCCGAGCTGCATAAACCGCGGCACACTACCGATCACCGCCCATTGTTTGTTCCAGGTATCGTTGATGAAGAGGCTACCCGTGCGCACGGACGTTTGCACGCCGTCGAATTTATCTTCTTCTTGTTCCTCCTGCGCAAAGGCCTTCACCACCTTGATCCCGGCCAGGCTATCCTGTAAGGTGCCAGACATGCGAGCAATGCGCTCATGTTGCAACATCCAGGGATGGTGCAGCCGACGGTGCGCCCAATACATGGCCACGCCGGACGCCAGCACCGGCACAATCGCGATCAGCCCCAGCAGCGGGTCCAGCTGAGAAAAGGCGATCGCGGTCAGGATGATGGTCAGGAAGTGGCTCATTGAGTCGATCAAAATCTGCGAGAGAAAGATGCGCGTGCTTTCCACATCGCTGCTCACGCGGCTCATCAATCGTCCGGTCTGCTCTTTGTCGTAGAAGCTAAAGGGCAGCACGAGCAGCTTTTTGTAGAGCGCGGTGCGGGTGTCGGTCATGACCAATTGGCCAAGCCGGTTCATGCCATAGGAGTAAAAATAGGTAGACACAGCACGGATGGCGGTCACCAGCAGCAACACTCCGAGGTAATACATCAACAAGTGGAGTTGCTGTTTGCCGATCACCTCATCCACAATGGCTTTGATCACCAGCGGGGTGTAGGTCAACATCGCGGATAACAGAATATTGACGCCGATCAAGCTCAACAAAAGCTTCTTATGAGGTTTGAGAAAAACAAATAACCGTTGCATAGTATTTTAGCCAAACGAACTGTTGGATAGACAACGAATGGCGCACAGGATATTCCTGCACGCCATTTTGCTGTAGTATACAACAGCCCCAACTTTTGTAGAAGCCCAACAAAAGTTGATTGCACGATTGAGCGCCATTCAAGGTTCGCGGTGGCGCTTGCCATACCTGGCCGCACTGGTTGATCGTGAATCCCAGGGCGAGCGCGGCCAAAACTTGACGACCATTCCGTCTTGCGGCACTATTGCCCCAAGATGGAGCAGGCCGCGACCAATGCGGCAAACGGGGAGAGAAGGGAAAATGAGTGAGAGCACAAGCGTCAATTTAGAAGAGATGGGGCGGGCTGCCAAAGCCGCGAGTCGCACCTTGGCAACGCTTTCTACGGCTGAAAAAAATCGGGCACTGTTGGCGATTGCAGAAGAATTGGAGGCGCAGATCCCCACTGTGATCGCGCCAAACGCGCTGGATCTGGAGAGTGGTCGAGCCAACGGACTTTCCGATTCGCTGCTCGACCGGCTGATGCTGGACGAAACTCGCATCCGCCGGTTGGCCGACGATATTCGCAGCGTGGTGGCGCTGCCTGATCCAGTCGGGGCTGAATTTGATAGCCGAGTCCTGCCCAATGGCCTGCGCGTCAGTCGGCGCCGCATCCCGATTGGGGTGCTCGGGGTGATCTACGAAGCGCGGCCCAATGTGACGATCGACATTGCCACGCTCTCGCTCAAAACCGGTAACGCGGTGATTTTGCGCGGCGGCAAAGAGATGTTGCGCACCAATCTGGCCCTGGTCGAGATCATTCATCATGCCTTGAAGCGGGTTGATCTGCCGACCAGCGCGGTGCAATTGGTTGATAGTCCGGATCGGGCCTTGGTCAGACAGTTGCTGCGGCTCGACCAATATGTGGATATGATCATCCCACGTGGGGGCGCAGCATTGCACCGCCTCTGCCGCGACGAGAGCAACATCCCGGTGATCACCGGTGGTATTGGCATTTGTCACATCTTTGTCGATGAAAGCGCGGATCTGGACAAGTCGCTCGACATTATTGAGAATGCCAAAGTGCAACGCCCCAGTGTCTGCAATGCGCTCGATACGCTGCTTGTGCACCAACGGGTTGCGGACCAGCTTCTGCCGCGCGTGGCCGAACGGCTGGCCCGCAGCAAGGTGGAATTGCGCGGGGACGAACGAGCGTTGCCGATCTTGCAGCGCGAACCATATGGCGCCAACGTGGTGGCCGCGGGGCCGGAGGATTTTGCGACCGAGTGGATGGCGCTAGTCTTGGGCGTGAAGATCGTCGATACGCTGGACGAGGCGATCAGCCATGTGCAGGAACACAGCTTTGAGCATTCGGACAGCATCCTGACGAATGATTGGCACAACGCCAATCGCTTTGTCAACGAAGTCAACTCGGCCGCGGTCTTTGTCAACGCCAGCACTCGCTTCAACGATGGTGGCCAATTCGGCCTGGGCGCGGAGGTGATCGTCAGCACGCAAAAGCTCCATGCCCGCGGCCCGATGGGGCTGGAAGAGCTGACCACCTACAAGTGGATCGGCCTGGGCGATTGGCATATTCGGAAATAATGGTTACTGCTCAACGGTTAATGCTCAATTGTCAATTGTGTCGTCGATGAATCAACCATTCATTATTCACCATTCATTATTGACTATTCATTATTGACTAGAAGTTATCTCAAAAATGACTGATATGGTTTAATCTCACTGGGAGGTTGAA
>CAZIRP010000160.1:0-5490 GCA_964541665.1 uncultured Caldilineaceae bacterium
AAATCACACCGGTTAGCGCATCCCGCACAAGACTTGTGCCATCCACCTTCACATGAATCTTGTTAGCCTCGATCGTGCCAAGATCAAACTCATTGCCCAGATTCTGGACGGTTACCACATTTGCCATCTCTCACTCCTTTTTGATTAGTCCAAAGTCCAGAGTCCTGAGTCTTTTATCGGGTTTCTAGATCCCACAAAAGACTCAGGACTGCTGTTGACTCTGGACTTCGGACTGTTGTTGACTCCGGACTGCTGTTGACTCAGGACTCAGGACTGTTGTTGACTCAGGACTCTACCCCGGCAACAAATACCCCAACGCCATCCCAAACGCATCTTCTACCAACACACCGGGGATCGTGTCATTCACCCCGTTGACGGTCACCGTCAGCGCGTCACCGGCCATCGCCAAATCCACTGTTGTCGGCCCGCCTGCGCCAGTTGGCAACCACACAATGCCCGCTGCCGTACTGATTGGCACATACCCCGGCCCAGGCGGTGGCGGCAGCGGCTCTGGACAGCCTAGCTCGCCAATCCCCACCAAAGTATCCATCAATCGATCCTACTTGTGTTCGGCTTCGGCTTGGTTGGCGTCGGCGTCTTTACTTTCGTCGGCATTGTCCCTGGCTCCACTGGTTCAATTACATCGGTCGCTGACTCATCCACTGTCGCCCCTAACGGATCAATCACACTCGCTGGCATCGCTGAACTTTGGACGCCGGACTGCGGACTCACGACTTCAGCCTCATACCGCACAAAGTGCCCATAATACCGCCCAGCCGGATCTAAAAATTGTGGCACAACTCGGGCAGGCACTGCGCTAATACGCTTGTTTACGCCAAAAAAGTAAGGCTTGCCAGCCGCCACATAGGGCAACGTGCGTCGCTCATCGCCCGTGTATTCCAACAACACCAGCGCCCCACGGGCCGCCCCCTCATCGGTCAACGCTCGCCCTCTCGCCTGGGCCATCGGCGCACTCACTCCTCCACAACACGACATCGCTCTGCTCCTTTTAGTCACGAGTCCAAAGTCACGAGTCCAAAGTCCACAGTCACGAGTCCAGAGTCTTTTGTCGAGTTTCTAGACCCTACGAAAGACTCAGGACTGTTGTTGACTCTGGACTTCGGACTGCTGTTGACTTCGGACTGTTGTTGACTCTGAACGCTTCACCTAGCAGTTACTCGCTGCCGCGGTCAATGGGCCTAGATTGTAGCTGCCAAACAGATGCTCACAGCTGATGTTCGTGACCATCGTCTGCAGGAAGGGGGCATCGCCACACCAGCGCCACTCCATCGCCATGTTCAGGGTGTAGCAGCGACCACACTCGTCGTCCCACAGCTGGATTGCCCCATTACTGGCGGTGTCATAGGTGCCGTCGCTCAGGTCGTTGTACTCCAGGTTCAGGAAGCGCCGACCGCCATTGCCACCAATGCCCCGCCAGAGCATAAAGGCGTTGAAGGTGCCGTCCGCATTCTCCAACAATCCCCGCACGCTACCAGTTGGGTTGGCCGGGTCATAGGTGCGCCAGTCCGGGGGATTGAATGCGATCAGCGGGACGATCATGCGGTCAAAGACCAGGTACGGCAGCCCCTGCCACCCGCTCAGCCACTCGTCATACTTCAAAGCGGCCATCTCGCTGTCGCGCCGCGTGTAATCATCCCGGCAGATCACATGGCAGATGCCACACTCGATCAGGCATTCAATCGCCCAGTCGGGCAGCAAAATCGCTAGGTCGCCGGGTTGTGGGGTGCGATTGCCCAACATCCGTGTGCCGCGGATACGCTTCATCGTCTCGCGGTAGATCGCCCGCAAGGTCACGAAGATATTGCTGGCATACTTCGGACTGGTCACGGCATTGCCGTTCAGGGTGATCCCACTCATTCCCGCGGGATCGGTATAGTCACAGGCTGGGTTGCCCGCCCAGTCCAACACAAATGGGTTGAGCTGTGGGCAATCCGGAAAGGTCTGGCTCAGATAGGTGTAGAGCCCGTCCGAATCATTCGGCACGGTCGTGTTGGTGTAGACATTGCCACTGTCCCCCGCCACCAGTCGCTGCGCCAGGATCTCGAGCAGCTGTCCGCCCATCACCGCCAGCCACCACTCCTCATCGTTCTCAACGCGGCGGCTGCCTTCGCCAAAGTCAACGGTGTACACATCGCGCTCTTTGCAATAGGCCGTGTTGGTACCGCCATTCTTCAACTCGTTGCTGGCCAAACGGATCTCACCAAAGCCGCAGCATTCGATGTAGCACGGTGCGCCCATCTCCACCCGCTGCCCTGGCCCACAGATTGTCAAGGGCAGGCCATCGGTCGGTTCCCCCGCGGCCGCCCCAGCCGGAGCCACATAAGTCAGATAGGCCCGCTTCTCTTTGATGTGCAACGCCTTGCGCAACCCAATCCAGCGCAACCCCGGTTCCACCGCGTCCAGACCATGGAACAACATCATGATCTCGTCATCAGTGCACTGATCAAACAGCGGCGGACAACAACCCCACTGGTTGCCAAACACACTCAGCGGCAAACCCCGAGCATCAATATTGCCCCCCTGCCCGTTGTACCCATACTGCATCAGACCGGGGAACTGCTGCCCCGGCACCATCATCTCTCCTCGCATCGCCTCTCCCACATCCACTCATTAACCATTGAGCATTTACCATTCAGCATTAACCATTACTTGGCTCGCCGACCCTTACTCATTAACCCTTGAGCATTAGCCATTACTTCCACCCAAACCAATTCCCCAGCGCCGGTTCATTGACCATTGATTATTCACCACTGCTCATTAACCATTGAGCATTTACCATTCAGCATTAACCATTTATCACTTGGTTCTTCGTTCTCGCGCCTTACGTGCAAACCCACTCTCCTGCGTCACATCTGGCGTGCCTTCTGGTCGCCGCTCCCGCGGGCGCACCCCAAACTTCACCGTGGGCTGCTTCGGCTTCTCGGCATCATACTGGCGATAGCGACTCTGCTCGTCTTGCTCGAGCTTGGCCAACCGCTCGTTCAACGTCGTCGCCTGTTGCGCCAACTCACCGGCCAACGCTTCCAACCGTTCTAACACCCCATTCACGCGGGCATCCACCGCCAGATTCACATCGCCAAACCGCTCGGCAAGCGCTCGATGCGCCACCACCGCCTCAGCAATCTGCGCCATCGCCTCCGGCTCCAATTCATATACAATTACTTCAGCTTCCGTAGCTTCCTCCTCGGTTTCGCTCGCCTATTGCGGGTGCTCACGGGGCACGGCGTTAGTCGGTCGTCCATCGTCAGTCGTCGGTCGTCCATTGTCCGCACCTACGGTGCGCGTCACCGCCCCGGCCAACGCCCGGTTGCTCTCGTCCAGCCGCTCGGCCAACTCATCCACCAGCGCCTCATCCCCCAACAACGCCAACGCCACTGCTCGATCTTTCTCGGTCATGCTTCGCTCCATCACCAAATTGCCTGTGTACCACGCCGCACAATCTTGATTCCGGGCTATCGAGTAGCCCAACAACTGCCCGTCATGCGTCATCGGCAACCGAATGCCATCCGCCACGTCCACCAGCTCCGGCTCACCAAAGTGCTTGAACTCGATGCTGCCACCCCAGAAACCGTCTTCGTCAGCAGCCAATCGCTGCGCCACCGCCTCGGCCACGGGATCGCCTTGCGTAAACTCGTAAATCCCCACCAGCAGCTTGTCCTCACGCCACACATGACGCAAGCTGCCAATCCGGCTCTGCCCGCCGCCCAGGTGCAACACGTTGATGTACTCCGTGCCATCGCCCACAAAGCGTTCGACAAACGAATCAAAAAGCTGCCGACTGTCCAGGATGCCCATCCTATTCACCGTGGCCGTACACAGAATCGAGCAGCCAATCCACCGTCCATCATCGGTCTGCCGAATCGTACTGCGACCACCGACCAGCGACTGGCGCAAGCGTTGGCTGTTAGTCTCCAGTCTCTTGTCTCCGGTCTCAGCGAAGCTGACTACCACCGCCACCGCATCACCCAGCGTGACCGCATCTCCATCTACTGTCACCGGCCAGCGATACAAGCGCCCCGCACTAATCGTCACCGCAAACAAATCGCCTTCGTCGTAATAGAGGTCTTGCAGCCAGTGCCACAGATTCCAATCCTCGGGGTCGCGCTCGTTGATCTGCTGGCTCACCTGCGACCACACCTGCCCCAACGCCACCGTCCGCTCGGCCATTGCTACAGTTGGCTCCGCCTGCGCCCCCGTCGCCGCAGGACTGCGTCGCCCCAACAACTTGCTCGCAAAGGTACTCATCCCAAACATCGCTCACCCTTTATCAATCGTCAGTCGTCAATCGTCAGTCGTCTCGTTCAAGATACCCCACCGTGATCCGCAAATCCATTGCCACAAGTGACTATTTTTGCGGTTATAGCGCCCCCGGCCATTTGCTACAATCAAGTTACGATTTTTGTCTGTGAAAATGACCATTTTCATAGACAACCACAACACAAAAAAAGAGAGGTGCGCTCCCGTTGCGCACCCCTCAACCGTCACCTGTCCAGCCTGCTAAGCACCAGAAAGGATCTACTCCTTTATGCTACTAAACAGTGACCTCACAAAACATCCAGCAAATGACGTATTCACAGTTGATAATTCGGACGCTATCATCGTAGCCATTCTGACCCGTCCGGTCAGTGACTCCCTTGCTGCCATGAAACTCAATCTGCCTGCTGTCGCCGATGACCTCGCTCCCATCGATCGGCCACCCGAGCTACAACCCGCCATCGTCTATTTGGCATCCTTGAGCGTCAGCTCACGCCGCCCCCAGGCAGCAGCACTCGCCGCCATCGCCCTCATTCTCACCGGCGGCCGCTGTCCCGCCCTGCAACTGCCCTGGCATTTGTTGCGCTTCCCACACACCAACGCCGTGCGCGCTACGCTTGCCGAACGGTATGCGCCTAGCACCGCCAACCGCTACCTTGCTGCATTGCGTGGCGTCCTCAAAGCCTGCTGGCAACTGGATTTCATCGACCAACAGACTCTGGCCAAAGCCATCAACTTCAAACCCATCCCCGGCCAAAGCGAAGAAGCCGCCGCTGGCCGTGCGCTTTCGTTTCGCGAAATGAGCGCACTGATGCACCATCTGGCTGGCCAGGGCATCAACGGCCTGCGCGATGCCGCGTTGATCGCCGTCGCTTATGCCGGGGGTCTCCGCCGCGCTGAAATCGCCAATCTCGATCTCGCTGACTACGACGAGGTCAGCGGCACGCTGCGCGTCCTGCGCAAACGCCAGAAACGCCACACCATCTACATTGAAGATCAGGGAACAAAAACTGTGCTGGGGGAATGGTTGCGGATTCGCGGCACCGAGCCCGGCCCACTCTTTTACCGCGTCCACAAGGGTGGACGCATCGAAGCCAAGCGGCTCAACCCACAAACCATCAGCGATATGATCGCCCGCCGCGCGCGTCAACTTGGGCTGGCCAAATTGACGCCCCATGATTTGCGGCGCACCACCATCAGCGACCTGCTCGATGC
>CAZIRP010000161.1:0-5257 GCA_964541665.1 uncultured Caldilineaceae bacterium
ACGAAGTCGCTTGCGCTTTCTGGAGCAATCTGCTGGTCTGCTGCCTGCCATCAAAGGAGAGCAGCGCTTGCCCTTTGTCGGTGATCGTCGTTTCGATGTAGACCGGGCGATTCCACAAGGCCTGCAAATTCTCCAGCGTAGCTTGCGCATAATCCAGACGCAGATCGACCCCTTCCCAGTGATGCACTAGATAGAGTTCGCCCCGATTCTGGTAATTGGCGTCGGTCACCTCGATGATCGGCTCACCAAAATTGGTCAACTGGAAGAGCAATTGGCGCTTGACATCCTCAAATTCTCGGCTTTCAACCTCGTATTGATCCGGGTGTGGATTGTAGCGGAAGGTGAAAAGTTGCTGCTGTTCGGCAAACTCCGGCGTGAGAAACTCGTCGATAAAGCCGACATCGTTGTAGATCCGCCGCACTTCAAAGAGCTTCTGACGCCCGAGCCCCACTTGCCGGTCCCAATCTGCCCGCTGCCGATGATCGGTGCAGGCTTCGTATTCCGCCCCAAACGCGCCGCGATTCCAGCGATCTTCGACATCGCGCAGCAACTCGAGCCCCAACTTGTAGGGATTCAAGCGCCCAGGCGAGGTGGCAACCGTGCCCGAATGATGATCGGCATAGTCAATCAGCTCGCTGGGGAGCAAAGCATGGTAGGTCATGATGTGCGAATGCCAATAGGTGGCCCAGCCTTCGTTGAGGATCTTAGTCTGGCGTTGCGGCGCGAAATAATAAGCCTCTTCGCGGATGATCGCCAGCAGATCCTGTTGCCAGGCAGCCAAGGGCGCCTGTTCGAGCAAAAACAGCAACACATCTCGTTGCGGATTCACCGGGAAATTCTGCTCTTTTTGCTGACTCTGCTGCTGGCGTGTCCGCTGTGCCGCCAAATACGTAGGCGGATTGATGTACTCATCCATGTATGGGCGCTCGCTGGGCAACCGGCCCGGCCCTTCAGGGGGCATCGTCTCTTCGGCCACGCGGCTCGGCTGGCGCAAAATTCCTGGGCCGTGAATGTCGATCAGATTCTCCAGCGAGAGGCAGCGATCAATAAAGGTTTCGACCGCTTCCAGACCTTGCTGATCGATATGGCGGTTGATGCGCGTGGCGTGGTTGGCCGTGTCGTCCAACATGCGCCGATTGGTGTGCGCAAACCAGAGATTGTTCCTGAAGAAATCGGCGTGGCCATAGACATGGGCCATCACCAATTTCTGGTCGATGGGCAAGTTGCTCGCCAGGAGATAGGCATAACAGGGATCGGTGTTGATCACCATTTCGTAGATGCGGTGGAGACCATAGGCATAACTTTTGCGCAGGCGCTCATATTCCATGCCAAAGCGCCAGTGGGGATAGCGCCGCGGGAACCCATCGTACGCGGCAACCTGGTTCATCTGATTAAAATCGAGCATCACAAAACAGACTTCGGGGAAATCCAGCCCTTCCGCGTGAGCATAGTCCAAAATCTCGGCCTCAATCGCTTGCAGATCGGGCGACAACGTCGCAGAGAGCGTCATAACGTCCTTTCTAATGGTTAATGCTCAATGGTAAATTGTCAATGGTTAATGCAGCAAACGACATCGTACTATTCGTTAATTATTAACCATTGAGCATTGGCATTAACCATCAACCATCATCTTCCTTTGCCCAGGAACGACTTGATCGCATCATAAATGGCGTCATCATTGGGGATGCGCGTGGTCACCATGTTATCGACTTCGTCCAGATCCAGGAGCACGTCCAGGAATGAATCGCTGTAATGGCGTTGATCCACCTGGCCGTAACAGTAGAGATTGGCGGCGGGTAGCAAACTCTGTCGGATAATCTCCAGCGAGCGAGCGTTGTCACTGGCAAAGTTATCGCCGTCGGAAAACTGGAAGAGATAGATATTCCAATCGTGCGGAGAGTATTGGCTTTGCAACAATTGCTCGCAGACGTGCAGGGCCGAAGAGATCTTGGTGCCGCCGCTCTGGTGCAGGTGATAAAAGGTATCTTCATCGACCTCGGCAGCCGCGGCATCGTGGACGATGTACCGGCGGTGAACATTGCGATAATTGGCCTTGAGCCAGGCATCGATCCAAAATGCGGTCATGCGCACCAGGCGTTTTTCGCGTTCCCCCATTGAGCCCGAAACATCCATCATGTAGATGATCACCGCGTTGGATTCGGGCTGCGGCTTGGTTTCGTACGAGCGATAGCGGCGATCCTCGCGCACCGGCATGATCACCGGGCGCTTGGGGTCATATTCCCCCGCCATAATCTGCCGCTTGAGCGCTTCGCGATAGGTGCGCTTGAAGTGGCGCAGCGATTCCGGCCCAACCTTACGAATGTCGGTGTAGCGGGTGACATCGGTTTGAATGTTCTTCTTGCCGCGCGGCTGAATCCGGGGTAATTCCAACTCCTCGGCCAGCAGCTCCACCAGTTCGTCGATTGAAATCTCGGCCTCGCGCAGATGTTGGCCGGGGGCCTCACCCGCGCCGCCTTCACCATCCCCTGGCTCGCCACCCCCCACAACATCCCCCGGTTGGCCGGGGCCTTGACCAACCCCACCGCTGCCGATTTTGCCAAAGGTAAAATGGGGCAAGTCCACCTGAGGCACGGGAATGCGCACCAGATCTTTACCCTGGCGCCCGATCAACTGGCCATCGGTCATGTAGCGCCGGAGATTTTGTTTGATCTTGCCTCGCACAATTTGACGATAGCGCGAGGTGTCCTGTTCGATAGTAGACATAGCTAACCTTGTTAGGCAGTCTTCACATCGCCGCGGGCAAAGATACTCGCCACATAATTCAACACATCAGTGGCGCAAATGTCGCAATAGCCATAGTTTTTGATCAACCGGGCTTTCACAACATCGATCTTCTCTTGCGTTTCCTGATCGATCACGCTGCTGACCAGGCTCGTCAGCTTGATGCTATCTTTCTGGTCTTCGAAGAGCTTGAGTTCGAGCGCTTTGCGCAACCGTTCGTTGGAATTCCACTCGAAGCGTTTGCCTTCAATCGCCAGAGCGCCGATATAGTTCATGATCTCGCGGCGGAAATCATCTTTGCGGCTTTCGGGGATGTCGATCTTCTTTTCGATCGAGCGCATCAGTCGCTCATCGGGTTCTTCGTCGCGGCCAGTGAAGGGATTTTTCACCTTTTGGCGCTGCGTATAGGCTTTGACGTTGTCGATGTAATTGGCTGCCAGCCGCGCAATCGCCGATTCATCGGCGGTGATCGCCCGCTGCACCTCGTTCTTGACGATTTCGTCGTATTCCTGACGCACTTCGTTCAGGAGCAAACCATAGCGTTCGCGATCCCGCTCGTTAGTGATCAGCGAATGGTGTTTCAGGCCTTGCTCCAGCTCGCGCAAGACCACGAACGGATTCAGACAGCCCACCGCGCCATGGACAACCAGCGCGTTGGAGAGTTTGTCCTGGATGTAGCGTGGGGAGATGCCGTGCATACCTTCTTGCGTCGACACAGCCTTAAGTTCGCGCACCGTATCATCAGTGAAGCCGGGCAAGGCGCGGCCATCGTACAATTTCAGCTTCTGCATCAGCGTCAAACTGGCATGTTTTGGCTCATCCATCCGCGTCAGGACTGCCCACATGGCCGCCAGTTCGAGCGTGTGCGGGGCAATATGTTTGCCCTGAACCGTGCGCCGATTGAAGTCGCGTTCGTAGATCTGCACTTCGTCGCGGAAACGCGTCACATAGGGCACGTCGATCTTCACCGTGCGGTCGCGCAGGGCTTCCATATATTCGTTGGCAAGCAATTTGCGATATTCCGGCTCGTTGGTGTGACCGATGATCACTTCGTCGATGTCGGTCTGGGCAAACTTCTTGGGCTTGATCTTGTGCTCTTGCGAAGCGGTCAGCAGATCGTAGAGAAAAGCTACATCCAGCTTGAGCAGCTCGACAAACTCGACAATGCCGCGATTGGCGATGTTCAATTCGCCATCAAAATTAAAGGCTCGCGGGTCCGAATCCGACCCATATTCGGCGATCTTGCGATAATTGATATCACCGGTCAGCTCCGTGGAATCCTGATTCTTCTCATCTTTCGGCTGGAAGGTGCCAATGCCGACCCGATCCTGCTCGGAGAGGATCACCCGTTTGACCCGCACATGCTCGATCACCTGCGACCAGTCGCCGTCGTACCGTTCCATCAAGGTGCGGTAGACATGGCGGCAAGCCGGGCAAAGTTCGCCGGTGATGGCGAGCGGATATTCCGACTGGTGACCCGTGGTGAGGTCGGCCAGAATCTGCGGGCGAATGTTGCGGGGGATCAAGTGGAGGGGTTCTTCGTGCATGGGGCATTCCATGTGCTCGTCGTCCGCTGCCCAAACCAAGGTATAGAGCGCGCCCTCTTCGCTGGCCGAATAATGTTGCAGCCCCTTTTTGAGCAAGCGGGCAATGGTGCTTTTTGAGCTGCCCACCGGGCCATGCAGCAACAAGACACGCCGCTCGGTGCCATACCCACGCGCCGCGGATTGAAAGACTTGCACCAACTCCATCAATTGGCGATCCAACCCGAAGACAGCGTCCGATCCCTGGTCAAAAGGATCGTCGAAAAAGTGATAGTGGATCAACTCTTCGCGAAATTGCTCGTAGCTCTCATAGTCATACGACATGATCATGTCGTAGATGCGCTGGTAGGCTGTGCGAGCCACGTTGGGATTGCGCTTGACGATGTCCAAATAATCGGCGAAGCTGCCTTCCCAGTGGTGATCACGAAACGACTTGGCATCTAACAGCGTACGCACCGTCTGGATCAGGTTATGGCCATTCGTACCAAGGATAGAGTTCATAAAGGCAATACCTCTTGTGTGGAAACTCGAAACCGAGTGGGGACCTGCAAAAGAAGCTCAGTTTCTACACCAAGAACGAGAGACAAAACGAGGCCAACCAGTTCACTGGTTAGCCCCTCCTTCCGGGTGTTTGGCGTGATAACATGGCTGTGTAGGTTAGGCCATATTAGAGGATAAAAGCGATCACGCGCAGAAAGACACCGTCACTTTGTCAGATCTTGTCGCTGTTGCCGGACTGGGCAAACCAGTAGCTGTGATGATAGCACAGCGCAGGGATTTCGACAAACGAGGTTTCACCACCAGATGTTGTGGTTCCCCCAGCATCATACACTAGATGGAGTCGGAATCCTGCATACCTTATAGAGAAATCAAATAGAGATCGCACAAATAGCGAGCAAGCCTACCTGTGCGGTTTCTAACCGCATATTCTGGCCCTAGCCTACCTGTGCGGTTTCTAACCGCACCTACGA
>CAZIRP010000162.1:0-4921 GCA_964541665.1 uncultured Caldilineaceae bacterium
CCTGGCGGGGATTTTTTGATTGGTGACACATGGACTTGAATCTAGGATTTCAGTTCGGGAATACGTTTCAGTCCCCTGGCGGGGATTTTTTGATTGGTGACGACTATACAGAGCAATACCCAGAGCACCCAATCTCTGAGTTTCAGTCCCCTGGCGGGGATTTTTTGATTGGTGACTTTCTTATCATGACGTTAACGACGCCAACTGGATTTGGTTTTAGTCCCCTGGCGGGGATTTTTTGATTGGTGACACCTCTGTGAGGTGGAGGCTCCGACTGGCCATGTCCTGTTTCAGTCCCCTGGCGGGGATTTTTTGATTGGTGACACACAAGGCGAAGTTTTCGCCGCAGGGCGTCTGTACGAGTTTCAGTCCCCTGGCGGGGATTTTTTGATTGGTGACTATCTGCGAGGGAACGGAAGGTCTCGTTTTTCGGACGTTTCAGTCCCCTGGCGGGGATTTTTTGATTGGTGACATGTGCCGAGTACGAGCCACCTACCATTGTTGTTTTTGTTTCAGTCCCCTGGCGGGGATTTTTTGATTGGTGACACATGATGGACGAAGGAACTGGCAACGTCGCGGATTACGTTTCAGTCCCCTGGCGGGGATTTTTTGATTGGTGACACGAATCACGACGGCCCTCAACCAGCGGTGAGCTGGACCGTTTCAGTCCCCTGGCGGGGATTTTTTGATTGGTGACGTGAGGAGATCAGAGGAAGAGGTACGATTACCATTACGTTTCAGTCCCCTGGCGGGGATTTTTTGATTGGTGACGTGAATCGAGGCGCTAACGTTCGAAGTGGTCCCGGCGTTTCAGTCCCCTGGCGGGGATTTTTTGATTGGTGACCCTAAAACGTACGACAGTTGCCTTGATGCCCCTGGTGGCCAGGTGTAGGACGAGAGTGGTAGCTTTTGCTATGCGTAATTTTCATGCGAAAAACAGGCGGGCAAAATGGTACGAACGTGCCTCTGTACAGGCTTGGTGGGCGTTTCAAGGCTCCAGTATAGCATAGCGTGTGGGGGGCGTCAATCGTCATTTTCAACCCCGCGCCAGGCCGCCCAAAAGCCGAGGGAGAGGAGCGCGGGCGCTTGCTTGCAGAAGCTGCTCTTCACCCATTCGCTAAAAAAGGGCGTCCCACCCGCTAGACCTCAACTGGCTGGTCAACTTTTTTTGCCGGGTGACGCGACTGAATTTGGCACAAAGTTGCAAAATCAGCGTCACTTCTGGCCACGGATTGCGTCATGACTAGCGAACTCCGATGCACATTGCAGCCCCATTGCTTGCCAGGTGAATAGTGCAAGTAAGACCGCGTTGATGGTCGCGCGGTGGTTTGTGGCGCGCATCCGGCTCGGTATGCCAATCAAATAGTGGATTATTTTATAGAATGAGAGGAAGAAAACTATGCGGTGGTTTCGACACGTATTGTTATTCCCAGCGATCCTGGCAGCATTGATCGTGTTGCCTAGTGTGGTGTTTTCGTATAGTGATAATCGGATGGAGCAGAATAGTACGGTGCCTGGCACTGTACCAGGGCCCACCGCCACCGCGACCCGGCGCCCTTATCCAACCGCAACCCCGCACCGGCACGGCCATCGTCATCGCCATCGCCCGCCTGTGGTGGTTACAGCTACCCCGACAGCCACGCCCACCACGCAAGCCCAATTTACGGAACTGGTCTTGATCAACGGGGCCCCGGTGGAACGAGTGATTGGGGATCGCCTGAGCAGCACGCTCTATGCCTATACCTTTAGTGGTTGGCTCTATCGCTCACCGGACGATGGCAACACCTGGACATTGGTCACCACCACGCCTGCGGTGGACGATTTTATCATGAGCGCGGCCGACCCGAATGTGTTGTACAGTGGGGCCGGGCGGCTGTGTGGTCAGTTGCCGCGCCCCGATGTTCCTCTGTACAAGTCGACCGATGGGGGCGTGAACTGGAGCCGATTGCCCGGCGCGGATAATCTGCGCCCCTTGCTGGCCCATCCTGCGGACGCGGATAGCGTCTTCGCGGCCGATTGTGCCGCGCCCGCGCTCAGCACAGATGGGGGTACCACCTGGACTGCCCGCCCGGACAACTCGGCTGATCATCTCTGGGAAACCTATGTGGTCAGTGAAATGGCTGCAATGCCACTGTTGGGCAATCCACGCCCCGCCACCCCCAATTGGGATCAGATCGTCGTTGGGGGGCTCGCTGAGGATGGCAGTGGGGTGGTGGCCTTTACCGCCGATCAAGGCGAAACCTGGGTTCGGTTGACGCCAAACGTGTTCCCGGCTTCGTGGGGCATGAATAGCCTCACTGTGGATGTGTATACGCAGGGCCTGGTGATCTTCGCCGAGCCGCGCAGCATCTGGCAATCGACAAATTATGGCGTCAACTGGCAGATCTCGCAGCAGGGCCTGGAGACCGTTGCCCAGCGCGACCTGGCGGGGGGTGTCTTTGGCCTGAATGATGTGGTCTATCACCCGAATGGCAATCTCTACATCGCCACTGTGCGCGGACTCTATGTCAAGCCCCTGGACGGGCAGGCCTGGAGCAAAGTCAGCGGCAGTCGTTATGATAATATCAACATTGCTGAGCTGCTCTACACCGAAAGCAACTTGTCGGTGCTCTGGCTGAACACCGACGAAGGGGTCTATCGCCACCAGGCACAATAGCCGCTACTGATCCGAGAACCCAGGCTTCTGCCAGGAGTCTGGGTTCTGCACCACTACACGCCCCGCGTATGGTATCTCCTCACTTCATCCCCAAAAATTAGGTTAACCCTTCTGATCCGCGGTAAGATAGCACGCAATCTATGAGCAATTACTCCATACGCTCCACAGCTTGGGGTTACCCGATCTCCGAGCTCCACCGAAATTTCACTGTCCGTGCGCACGGATTGAACGATCACGAAGGATAATCGAATCTATGACAACCATTGCTCCTTATGGCGCCTGGCGCTCGCCTATCACTGCGGATCTCCTGGCCGCTGCCGGGGTAAGCCTTTCCTTTCTCCACACCGCTGGGTCAGACTTGTATTGGATCGAAGGGCGTCCGCTGGAAAAGGGGCGGAATGTGCTTGTGCGGCGGAACGCGGCTGGCGAGATCGTCGAGGTAACCCCGCCCAGCTTCAACGTCCGCACAATGGTGCATGAATATGGCGGCGGCGCGTATCTGCTCCACAACCAGACGCTCTATTTCGCCAACTTTGCCGACCAGCGCCTCTACCGGCAAGAGGGCGATGCCGCGCCGCAGCCGATCACCCCCGAGCCGCAAACCCCGCGCAGTCTGCGTTATGCCGACGGGCGCATCACCCCGAATGGCCGCTTTTTGATCTGTGTGCGTGAACGCCACGAAGCCGCAGGGGTGATCAACGAACTGGTCTCGATTGCGCTCGATGGCTCAGGCATCATCCAGCCGGTGGCCACAGGCTATGATTTTTATTCGAACCCGCGCATTAGCCCGGACGGCAAACAACTGGCCTGGCTCTGCTGGCGCAATCCGCAAATGCCCTGGGATGGCACTGAACTCTGGGTGGCCGAGCTGAGCGCGGATGGTACGTTGCAAAATCAGCGCCACGTGGCGGGCAGTGCTACAGAATCGCTCTTTCAGCCGGAATGGGGGCCCGATGGGCTGCTCTATTTCATCTCCGACCGCACCAATTGGTGGAACCTGTATCGCGAAGCCGCTGGTGAGCTCGAAGCCTTGGCGCCCCTCCCCGCGGAGTTTGCCCAGCCACAATGGGTCTTTGACCAGTCGCGCTATGCCTTCCTGGCCGACGGGCGCATTGCCTGCATCTACAGCCAGCAAGGCATCGACTATATCGGTCTGATCACGCCCGGCCAGCCTGAAATTCAGCCAATCCCCTGTGAGTATACGGCGCTTCACTGGCTGCGGAGCGATGGGTCGCTGCTCTGGCTGATTGGGGGCAGCGCCACTTCAGGTTCAACCATCTTTTCGCTGGCCCCAGATTCGGGCGCGGTTGAAGTGGTCAAGCGGGGCCTGAAAATTGATGTGGAGCCGGCCTTCTTCTCGCCTGCCCAGCCCATTGAGTTTCCCACCGAAGAAGATAAAACGGCCCATGCCCTCTTTTATGCGCCCACCAATCCGCACTATCGCGGCCCGCACGATGAATATCCGCCGCTGGTGGTGATCTCGCATGGTGGCCCAACCGGCGCGACACAGGCGCAACTCTCCCTCAATATCCAATACTGGACGAGCCGCGGCATTGGTGTGGTGGATGTCAATTATGGGGGCAGCACGGGCTATGGCCGCGATTATCGACAGCGGCTCAACGGCAATTGGGGCATTGTCGATGTGATGGACTGCATCAACGCGGCTCGCTATCTGATCGACCAAGGCCTGGCCGACCCCAAGCGTGTGGCGATCCGTGGGGGCAGCGCAGGCGGGTACACGACCTTGCGGGCGCTGACCTGGCAGAACTTTTTTGCCGCTGGTGCCAATTATTATGGCCTGGCCGAACTCGAAGTCTTTGTCGACGACACCCACAAATTCGAGGCCCGCTATCTCGACAGCCTCATTGGCCCCTATCCAGAACGCAAGGATCTCTACTTTGAGCGCTCACCGGTCAACGCGGTTGACCAGATCAGCGTGCCGGTGATCATTTTTCAGGGTTTGGAAGATAAGATCGTGCCGCCATCCCAGTCGGAGATTATTGTCGAGGCTCTCGAACAGAAGGGCTTGCCTCATGCCTATCTCGCTTTTGAAGGGGAGCAACATGGCTTCCGCCAGGCCCCGACGATCATCCGGGCGGCTGAGGCGGAATTGTATTTCTATGGGCGGGTTTTTGGCTTTGAACCGGCGGACGAGATCGAGCCGGTGGCAATTGAAAATCTGCCCTGAAGCTACGTAAATTACAGAAAGCTTTTAAAAATCTTCTCCACAGATTGCGCAGATTTCACAGATGAAAAATTAAAATC
>CAZIRP010000163.1:0-4559 GCA_964541665.1 uncultured Caldilineaceae bacterium
TCGCCCGCCTCGGATCGAAGGCGGCAAGGGCTCAGTTGCGACGTCGGGCTCAGTTGCGACGTCGGTATCGGCGGGGGCGGTGATCGGGTCCGGCGCAATGACGGTGCTGGGCGATGCCGGTGCGGGCGAGTGAACCGGCGTGATGTCGGTGAGGTCCGGGGCCGCTTCCGCGGGGGCTACCACCGCTGCCGTTAGCGGGCTGGCCGTTACCTCCGGGGCGACAGCGCCAGGGCCAGTGTCAGTGGTCGCGGTGTTGTCGCTGGCCAGTGAGGTCAACGCGCTGCTACGAGAAGCTTGGATCGGCGCCGCCGCGGCCGGCGCGGTCACAGTCACCTTCCCGGTGGGGTCGGGGATCACCACTGGCCGGTTGTAGCCCTTCTCGATGATGGGCCGCAGCCAGTCATCCAGCAGGGGGGCAAATGGCCCGGCCCACTTGACCAGGGGGACCACGTCGGCCGGGATATAGACATAGGTGATGTTGCCTGGAGATCCGTCGGCCAGATCCGGGGTGTAGACGACATTGTCGTCGTCGTCCAAGTCCACCGCCCAATAATTCGGATGGTAGGCCAGCGCCCCAGCCAGCGCGTTGAGCATGGCCAGCACATTGCGGGGGTCATCGGGAGCGTCAGCCCATCCGTCATATTGACGGATCACTTCGATGCCCTTGTACGCAGTGTCGACGGGCACGGTCTCGATGCCCTGGTAGGTAAATCCCCACCCGCCAATCCGGTTGGCCGGATTGCCGATCGACACCCACGACACCCCATCGGGGTTAGGGGCAGTCGACGGATCCTCGGCCCAGTCCCTGAGCGCCTCATAGATCACCTGGCCACCCTCGGAATGACCGAAAAGGATGACGGGCTTGTCCGGGTCAGCGGCCGCCAGAGCGGCTTTCAGATTCTCCGCGCCCTGATCGTAGAACTTCGCTACAGGCAGCGCCGTGTAATCCACCGGAGTGCAGATGTTTGGTGTTTCACACAAGTCACCGCGCAGCTGTGTCGGGGTGAAGTACATCCCGGGCACCGCGCCGATGAATGCGCCCTCGAAGGTCAACACCGTGCTTTCCGGCGTGGGCAGAGGGTGCCAGTTGTCAACGGCGGCAACCAAAGACACTGACATTGCTGCCACGCTGCGGGACTCGGTTACCGGTGCAGCGGCGGAGGCGGCGATACAGCCAACCGATAGCGCAACGGCACCCAGTATCCGGTGAGGCTGAGCGGCAACATGTTTCGGCATCGTGGTGGTGTCCTTCCTGCTGCTATGGCGATGAGAGTCTGCGCGGACCACGGTTGGACCCGGCCTTACTTGGGTCCCCGAGAGGCGCCGACGCCCCCGGTGCTGCCCTGATGCCCGGTGGCTCCGGTTGCGCCGTTGCTACCGGCGGTCCCCGCTGTGCCGTTCGTCGAGCCGGTGAGGCCGATGCCGATGCCGCCGAGGCCGGGCTGGCCGCCTCCGCCGCCGGAGGCTCCGGTGCCGCCTGCGCCGCCTACGCCAGCAGTTCCGGTGGTTCCGCTGCCGCGCAGACCGCCGATCCCGCCGCGACCGGGCGCCCCTCCGTTGCCACCGTCACCGCCCGCGCCGCCGGTTCCGCCGTCACCGCCGTCACCGCCGTCACCGCCGTAACCTTTGCCAAGCGTGCTGGTGGCGCTGCCGCCGGCCGCACCGATCCCGCCCGCGCCGCCGGTGGCCAGAGAATTCCCGCCGTCACCGCCGGTTCCGCCGTTGCCGCCGTTGCCGCCCCGGCCGGTCAGGGTTCCCCGGCCACCGTCACCGCCGGCCCCGCCCGCGCCGCCGGTTCCGCCCGCGACGCCGTCTCCGCCGTCTCCGCCGTCTCCGCCGTCTCCGCCGCTGGCGTCGCCGTTGATGCTGATCTGGGAGGTGGCGCTGCCGCCGAGGCCCCCGGCGCCCCCCAGCGCGCCGCCGTTTGAGCCGTTTCCGCCGGCTCCGCCGTTGCCGGCGGTGGCGTTGCCAGTGGTGGCGATGGCCGTCCCGCCGGCGCCGCCGAGGCCGCCGACGCCCAGGGTTCCTCCGCCGGCGCCGTCTCCTCCGGGGCCTCCGGGGCCGGCGGTGGCCGAGGCGATGTCGATCGCCGATGTGCCGGCTGTGCCGAGGCTCCCCGGGGTGCCCAGGATCGGGTTGGCCAACGTGATGGCGCCGGCAAGGCCGTTGCCGCCGTTGCCGCCGTTGCCGCCGCTGCCATTGAGGGACAGCAGGCCTCCGTTGCCTCCGGCCCCGCCGGCACCACCATCAGCGTGAGTCACCAGCAGCAGGGTGTAGCCGTTGCCGCCGTTACCTCCGTCACCGCCATTGCCCTGCAAGCTCCACAAGCCGGCGTCTCCGCCTTTGCCCCCCTTGGCCGCCAGGCCTCCGTTGCCGCCCTTGCCGCCGTTGCCCCAGAACAGGCCCGCGTTGCCGCCGTTACCGCCGGCGGTGTCGGCCAGCAGCCCGTCGGCGCCGTTACCGCCGTTGCCCATGAGAATGCCGGCATTACCGCCGTTCGCCCCCGGCAATAGTCCGTTGCTGCCATTGCCGATGAAAATGTTGAGGATCGGGATCGATCCGGCCTGGTCGACGAACCGCTCGACACCGAGAGCGGCCTGGGCTTGCAGATCCGCGATGGTTGCGGCGCTGGTCGTCGCGTTGGCGATCGCCGCGACCGTCACCGGGTCCTTGGACCCCAGCAGACAATCCAGTGACATACAGGCCGCAACATCGGCCACCGGATCGGGATCGGCCAATGCCAGCGGTGCAGCAACCAGAGCGGCCGTGGCTAGCCCGCTACCGACACCTGCAAGAACCGACCAACGTGCCAGACCGGAATTAGTTCGCAAACCAGAGGAAACAACAACACCAGACATACGACGACACCTCTTAACCGTTGATGAGTACTTGCAGGTACCAGGGATGGTAGACGTCATCAGTGCCAAAAGTGCTGATTTATTGCGAGGATTTATAACGTGTACAGCTTGCAGATTCGTCATGCTCATAGTTATGATGTAAAGCATGACACGTACAACCGCTTTAGGCACCGAAGTGGCAGTTCGAGAAGTTGCCGCCACAACCCCCACTTGTGCCGTCGTACGCACTTCTAGAAGCCACGTACGACCGGAATGCTCATGCGGATGGCACGGCGTGCTCTACCCAATCCGGACGGTTGAGGGATGGCGCATCGCCGAACACGCCGCCAAAGATCACCTCTACGCCCACGAACACGGCCTTGGCTGGTTCGACTACGAGAAGGGCTGGGTGCAGTCGTGACAGCCGTTGGTGCGGACGGCCGCCGTTACTCGGTTCGCCCCGTGAGAGAGTCGAAGTACGTCATCTGCGTGTGCGGCCGGGAATTCAAGGGCCGGGCCGCTCACGCAAATCACGCACGGAAGTGTCCTCAAGAGATCGCGAGATCAGAAGCGTTCATAGCCCGTATTGAGGCTGCCAATAGGGCGCGGCTCGGCTTGGAGGTAACACCGTGAGCGACCCTTTGGACCAAGGCAGGTCCATGTTGAACACCATCGCCTATGCAAGGTCGGTACACGTCAGTCCCGCCTATCCCGACTCTTCAGTGGAAGCTGTTGTCGGCGCACTGGTGGACGAGGTGGAGCGACTCCGTGCCCTGCTCGCGGATGCGTCAACATGACAACCCCTCGCCGCACGATCCGGATGTCCGACGCCGAGTGGACCGCCGGCCACACCAAGGCGCAGTCGCAGGGCGAGACCCTCACCGAGGTCATGCGCCGCCTCTTGGCTGGCTACCTCGTCGACAACGCCAGCGGGCTCGACTATGGCGTTGAGTACCGTGCCGTGCCGAAGGACGCCGACAGTTCGCTGGCCGTTGACGGCATCACCGGCAGCTTCGAAGACGTTCGCCGGATCTATCCAGCCAAGCACTGGCATCTGGAGGAGCGCACCGTGTCTCCATTCAAGCCGGTGGCAAGGGGTCGTGGTACCAACGTCCCGAGACAACACAGCTCTAACCGCGAGGGCGAGGGCGAGGAAGCACTACCCCGTGAAAGGCGGCGGGCAGGTCTGCTCAATACCGACCAGGGCACGGTATCGCGGCGCGACGACCCACTCCTTTCGACGTTGCGCCAGTGCTGATACCGCGAAGGACACGAGCATGAACACAGGTGAGTACCGCTTTCCCCCGTGCCATTGGCTGACCCAGGACGAGCTCGCCGCCGCCGCCGGCCTGGACTACTTCCAAATTCTCTACTATGCGCGGCCATGCCTGTCCGAGTTCGGGTACCTCTACCCTGCGGTTCAGGCCGAGCAACTCAAAGCGAAACGAGCCTGGCTCATTACCCAGCCCGCCCCGGAGTGGAGGCAACTCGACGCCAGGGAGCACATAGAGACAGCCACAATGTTGGCAAAAGCGGAACCCAACCGCTTTCCAAAAGACGCCCACGGCCGGCCAAACCTCTATCCAACACGTCAACAGCTAGATGAGGCACTAACCCGGATGGCGAAGGCCCGCTAGACCTCCCTGGGGGCGCGATCTCTTCCATACCGCTCACTGTAGCACGGACCGTGCTACAGTGAGCGGTATGGAAGAGATCGGCGTC
>CAZIRP010000164.1:0-4233 GCA_964541665.1 uncultured Caldilineaceae bacterium
GGGCTCCTAGCTCAATTGGCAGAGCAACGGCCTTTTAAGCCGTGGGTTCTGGGTTCGACCCCCAGGGAGCTCATTAAGCACAAGATGTAGCATCGCTGCACTGGGAAACCTCTGTATATTGTGATCAATGGTCGCAAGGTACAGGGGCTTTTTTTATGCCTCAGACACGGCCTGCGGAGTGGCACTTGCCTGGTTGCTGGCTAAAGGTGTAGGCCCACCGGCACCCCGCGGCCGCACGCTGCAACCTGACAAGCAGTTTACAATTTGGGGCTGGTGCTTGGCAATTGCCAGGAGATGATGTATAGTGGGCGCAGGCTAATTGATCAACCCATGAATTGATCTGCCCGGCGCACTCAGGTGGCTCCCATCCATGAAAAAGCGCAATCCTGGCTGGGCAGATGTTTCCCCTGTGTAATGGAACCAGAACAACAAGCACGTAAGACTATTGATGCGCTCCTGCAGGCTGCTGGTTGGCAGGTGCAGGATCATCGTACGCTCAATCTGGGCGCCAGTGTGGGTGTGGCTGTCCGTGAGTTTCCGCTCAAGACTGGCTCGGCTGATTACCTGCTCTTTGTGAATCGCAAGGCGGTGGGTGTGGTGGAGGCCAAGGCCGAGGGCACTACCCTGAGCGGGATTATTCACCAGTCGCTGAAATATAGTGGCGGCCTGCCCGACCGGTTACCCGCCTGGGCCAGACCACTGCCTTTCTATTATGAAAGCACTGGGATTGAAACCCGTTTTACCAATGGCCTGGACCCGGACCCACGCAGCCGCTATGTGAGCGCCTTTCACCAGCCCAATACCTTACAGGCGTGGGCGCAGGAACGCGAGACGCTGCGCGCGCGCCTGCGTCAGTTGCCGCCCCTGATCCCCGATCACCTGTGGCCGGCCCAGATTGAGGCGATCCAGAATCTGGAGCACTCCTTTGCCGAGAACCGGCCGCGGGCGCTGATCCAGATGGCAACTGGCAGCGGCAAGACCTTCACCGCGGTGAATTTTGTCTACCGGCTGATCAAGCACGCCAGGGCCAAACGGGTGCTCTTTCTGGTGGATCGGGGTAACCTGGGGCGGCAGACGCTCAAGGAGTTTCAGCAGTTCAATACCCCGGATGATGGCCGCAAGTTCACAGAGTTCTACAATGTCCAGCATTTGCAGTCCAATGTGCTCGACCCCGTGAGCAAGGTCTGCATCACCACCATTCAGCGCCTCTACTCCATGTTGCGCGGGGACGCTGAGTTTGATGCCAGCCTGGAAGAGCAATCGCTCTGGGAGAATGCTGCCGGGCTGGCGCAGCAATCGTCCCGAGAGATCACCTACAACCGCAGCCTGCCGATTGAGTCCTTTGACTTTATTGTCACGGACGAGTGCCACCGCTCCATTTACAACCTGTGGCGGCAGGTGCTGGAGTATTTTGATGCTTTCCTGATCGGACTGACCGCGACCCCCTCTAAACAGACTTTTGGCTTTTTTAACCAAAACCTGGTGATGGAGTATTCCCGTGCGCGCGCGGTCACCGATGGCGTCAATGTCGATGGCGAGGTCTACCGCATCCGCACCCAGGTGACTGAGCAGGGCAGCCAGGTGGAGGCCGGGTACACGGTGGGCCTGCGCAACCGGCTCACGCGGGCCCAGCGCTGGCAACAGTTGGATGAGGAGCTGACGTACAGCGCAAACCAGCTAGACCGGGATGTGGTGACGCCAAGCCAGATCCGCACGGTGATCCGCACCTTTCGCGACCGCCTCTTTACCGAGATCTTCCCGGGCCGCACGGTGGTGCCCAAGACGCTGATCTTTGCCAAGGATGACAACCACGCGGAGACGATTGTGGAAATTGTGCGCGAGGAGTTTGGCAAGGGCAATGACTTCTGCCAGAAGATTACCTACCGCGTGAGTGGCAAATCGCCCGAAACGTTGATCGCAGAGTTCCGCAACAGCTACAATCCGCGCATCGCGGTCACGGTGGATATGATCGCCACCGGCACGGACATCAAGCCGCTGGAAATTCTGCTCTTTCTGCGCTCGGTGAAGTCCCGCGTGCTCTATGAGCAGATGCTCGGCCGCGGCACACGAGTCATCAGCGCCAATGATCTGAGCATTGTCACCAGTGACGCGCCGGGCAAAGATCGCTTTGTGATTGTGGACGCGGTGGGTGTGACCGACGATCTCAAGTTCGATACGCAGACCCTGGAGCGCAAGCGCAGCGTCCCCTTTGGCCAATTATTGGATCTTGTGGCAAAGGGTATGTATGATGCGGATACGCTCAGTTCGCTGGCCAGTCGGCTGGCCACGCTGGAGCGCAAGCTGACGCCCCAGGATGCGTTTGAGCTGGCCGCGGTCAGTGGTGGGCTGAGTTTGCCGCAGATTGCGCATCGTCTGCTTGATGCTGTGGATCCCGACCAGCAGCTGGCCGCGGCTCAGGCAGCCACGGGCGAGGCGGCACCAACGCCCAGCCAGATCGACCAGGCAGCCGAAACATTGATGCAGACAGCCGCCCAGCTTTTGGCGGATAACCCGAGCCTGCGCACGCTGCTGATCGACATTCAACAACGCCATGAGCAGGTGATCGACGTGGTGACGGTGGATGTGCTGCGCGAGGCAGGCTACAACCAGGACGCCAGCGAACGGGCGCGGCAGACGGTGGATTCCTTCCGCCAGTTTATCGAGACGCACAAGGACGAGATCACTGCTTTGCAACTGCTCTACAGCCGCCCCTATCGCCAGCGGGCCCTGACCTATCGCGACGTTGAAGAGCTGGCAAAGGCCCTGGCGCAGCCGCCGCGCGGCTGGACCACCGAACGGCTCTGGCAGGCGTATGCCCAATTGGCGCGGGACAAGGTGCGCGGGGCCAACAGCAAACGCCTGCTCACTGATGTGATCTCGCTGGTGCGTCACGCGTTGCAGTTGGAGGATGAACTGGTGCCCTATCCCGAGCGGGTGCAGCAGCGCTACCAGCAGTGGCTGGCAGACCAGGCAGCCGCGGGCCGGGCCTTTACGCCCGAGCAGCGCTGGTGGCTGGACAAGATCGCGGAGCAGATCGGTGTGAACCTCGCCATCCAGCCGGAGGATTTTGATTATGGGGAATTCTTTGACCGCGGCGGGCGAATTGGGGCCATGCGGGCGCTGGGGCCAGATTGGACGCAGATGCTGGCAGTGATGAACGAAGCGTTATCTATCACAGATTGAATAACTTCAGGATTAGAGTTAGATGTGTCAGTTACCAGCCGGTTGGGTCAGGGTCAAAATTGCAGATATCGCACTCCCTATTGAAAAGGTTCTACCTTTACAAGATGAAAAGTTTACCTACCTCGATATTTCTTCAATCGACAATGAATTGAATCGAATTGTTGATCCAAAGATTTACTATGGAAAGGATGCTCCTTCGAGGGCAAGACAACGTGTGAAGGCTGGGGATATACTTTTCTCAACCGTTCGCACTTACTTGAAAAATATTGCTACTGTTCCAGCGATATATGATAATCAGATAGCTTCGACTGGCTTCTGCGTACTGCGTAGTGCGCCAGAGATAGATAATCAATACCTTTTCTACTTCACCCTAACGAAACCATTTCTATCAGCATTAGCTGAGCTTCAACGTGGCACGAGCTATCCTGCTGTAAGGGATAGTGATGTACGAGAGCAATTAATTCCCCTCGCGCCCCTCGCCGAACAGCGGCGGATCGTCGCGGCGATCGAGACTCACTTCACGCGATTGGATGCGGCGGTGGCCGCGCTGAAACGGGTGCAGGCCAATCTGCGCCGCTACCGGGCCAGCGTGCTCAAAGCCGCGTGCGAAGGGCGCCTCGTGCCCACCGAGGCGGATCTGGCGCGCGCGGCGGGTCGCGAGTACGAACCGGCCGCGGCCCTGCTGGCGCGGATCCTGGCTGCGCGGCGGACCCAGTGGGCGCAGGAGCATCCGGGCAAGCCGTACAAGGAACCTGCCGCGGCAGATGTCACGGATCTGCACGAGTTGCCGGAAGGGTGGGCGTGGGCAACTGTAGCGCAAATTGCTGAGCAAAGACTAGGAAAGATGCTTGATAAAGCTAAAAATAAGGGAGAATTACGCCCATACCTTCGAAATATTAATGTTAGGTGGTTCAGCTTTGACCTTTCTGATGTGCAGTATATGCGTGTACAAGACGAAGAACTGGAAAAGATTACCGTCAGACAAGGCGATCTAGTAACCTTTGGTGCTAGTTCATAAACTGAACTGGGCAATGGAGAGGTGGACAAAGC
>CAZIRP010000165.1:0-3932 GCA_964541665.1 uncultured Caldilineaceae bacterium
GGCCCAGCCAGTTGACGATGTCCTCGACTGAGAGGCGCATGGCGGCGGCTATTTCCGCATCGGCCATTCCCCGATCCCGGGCCGCGCCCGCTGCAACGGCCGCACGCACCTCATCGTGGCCGGCCCGGCCATGGGCGATCCGGTGATGTCGGTTCGCGAGGACGGTTCCACCTAGTTCGGCCAGGGTTGCCAGTTGGCCAGCACTTGAATGTGCCGCTGTCATGGCAGGCCCGCCTCCGCGGGCGGGGTGCGTGCTGTGTGGGCCGGTCTCCAGCTGGTCAATCAGCGCAGCAGCTTCGGTCTGCAGGGCGCGGAGCTCGGCGCGATCGCGGCGGCGGCGGCGCCAGTCCTGGTAGGCCCGGTAGGCCCTGGGGCCGGATAGGGCGGCCCAGAGCGTCAGCATCGCTAGTAGGGCGATGAGGTAGCCGGCGAGGGCGGTTGTTGGGGTGAATAGGTCGGCAGCGGTGAGTCGGGCCATGGGCCTAATGATGGCTTCCGAGGTATGACACCGACAACCGGTTGGCGAGCGGGGCGGTCGAGGGGCGTGCGTCTGGAAGCCCTGGGGCGATTTCGAACACATGTTCTATACTTCGCCAGGTGTTTGTCGTCGGCATTCGACAGGTTGAGGCGTGCGTTTCGTGGCCGTTGGTCCCTGCTGTTTGCGCTCGGGTGTCCGCGGGGTGGCCGTCGCCGGCTGAGGACTATGTTGACGGGAATGTCGATCTCTCGGCTCATCTGATACCGCGGCCGGCGGCGACGTTCATTGTTCAGGTGGCTGGCTGGTCGATGCGTGACGCCGGTATTTCCGATGGTGACCGGTTGATCGTTGATCGCAGTCTGGAGCCGCGGGACGGCCAGATCGTGGTGGCCGTTGTCGATGGCGAATTCCTGGTGAAGACTCTGCGACGCCGGGGAGTGCCGCGGCTTGTTGCGGCGAATTCGGAGTTTCCGGATATTCCCTTGGCAGACAGGGACGTTCAGATCTGGGGAGTGGTGACCTACGTGCTTCACCGCGCGCCGTGACTGCGGTGATGACGGTTCCTGCCGGGTATCTGGTGGCGTTGGTGGATGTGCGCTGTATGTATGTTTCGGTGGAGCGGGTGTTCGATCCGTCGCTTCGGGGTCGGCCGGTGATTGTCTGCTCTAATAACGATGGTTGCGCTGTGGCCCGGAGTCCAGAGGCGAAGGCGCTCGGTATTGCGATGGGGCAGCCGTGGTTTCAGATTCGCCGTGATCCGGCTTTGCGTGATGTGGTTGCCCGTTCGTCGAATTATGAACTGTACGGGGATTTTTCGGCTCGGATGGTGTCACTGTTGCGGGAGCACGCCGAGTTTGTTCATCCGTATTCTATCGATGAGTCGTTTGTGTTGTTTCCGGTGGGTTCTGCTGTAGCGCAGGCGGTTACGGTTCAGCGGGTGATGGACCGGGTGTTGGGTTTGCCGGTGACGGTGGGGCTGGGGGTCAGCAAGACGCTTGCGAAAGTTGGGTCGTCGCTGGCTAAGTTGTCGGCGGGCGGGATCGTTGACGTGAGCGGGTTGTCGGATGGCGATCTCGGCGCGGTGTTGGGCGGGATGGGAGTCGGGGAGGTGTGGGGTGTCGGGCCGCGGTCGGCCGCGAAGCTCAACGATCTTGGTATCTACACGGCGGCCGAGTTGAGGGCTAGCGATCCGTCGTACATCCGGCGGTTATTCGCGGTCACGCTGGAACGTACTGTGCGGGAGTTGCAGGGGTTGCCGTGCATTGCCTTTGACGACACCCCTAGGAGCCACCAACAGCTCATCTACTCCCGGCTTTTCGGTAGCGCGGTGTGCGATGTCGATTCGATGCGCCACGCTCTTACTGAATACGCGGCCACGTTAGGTCGGCGGTTGCGGCGCAAGGGGCTTCAGGCAACGACTCTGAGCGTGTCGGCGTCGACGAGCTGGTTTTCCGGCGCACCGGCGCACCATCCGTACATCGTCCAGGGTTTCCTTAGCCCGACCGACCGGACCGAGGACCTCGTCGCTGCTGCTCATCGGCTGTTGCCTCGGCTGCGGGCGGGGACTCGCTATGCCCGAGCGGCCCTGGTCTTGACCGGGCTTTCACCGGCCGGCAGCACGCCAGGGTTGCACGACACTGTGGGGCGATCCTCGGTTAGTCAGGTTCTCGACGCAATCCAGGATAGGTATGGTAGCGCGGCTATTGGTTTGGGGCACAGTGGATTACGTGGGGATCAGCCGTGGTCGATGCGTCGCGGTATGCTGTCACGGCGGTGTACAACACGGTGGGCCGAGCTACTGACTGTCCACTAAACGTCTAGGCCTGGCCTGGTCAGGCCCCGGGGCTAGCCGGCGGCGCGAGCCCGGCGCATAGCGAGTTCGTCGTTGACCACGTCTGGGGTGTTGGTGTTCTCGGTGCCGGTGGCCGTTTCCGCGGGGAAGCGTCTGATGTCTTCACGAAGGTCGGGCAATGCGGCGCCTATCGCGATCCCGAATACACCTTGGCCGCCGGAGAGTAGATCAACCATTTCATTGGCGGTCGTGCATTCGTAGATTCCGACGCCGTCAGAAACCAGGGTCAGTGTGCTCAAGTCCATCACTCCGCGGGTCCGCAGGGCCGCGACGGCGGTGCGAATGTTGACTAGCGAGATCCCGGCGTCGAGCAGGCGTTTGACGACCCGGAGAACCAGGATGTCGCGGAAGCTGTACAGCCGGACGCTTCCCGAGCCAGTAGCAGCGGCGATCGAGGGGCGGACCAGGTCGGTGCGCGCCCAGTAGTCGAGCTGCCGGTAGGTGATGCCGGCGACGGTGCAGGCGGTGGGACCACGCCAGCCACGAGTGCTATCGGCGATCTCGGAAACGGCTTCGAACGCGTCGCCGTCCAGATCGTCAAAGCTGAGCTGCTCGGTCATAGCAGCATCGTAAGCCGCGCCGGCGTCACCACGCGCCAAGCGCGTCCGCCAGATCGTGTTCGCGTCGTGGTTCACAGCAGGGACCGAGCGGCGCGGTCGTCTGGTCGGGTCTCGGGCTTATGCCGCGGTGGCGGCACAGGGCCATGGGTGGGGTCGAGCAGCTGGGGTCGTTGTGTTGGTGGTGGGCCGGATCGGCAGTGGTACGGCATTGTTTGTCGCGTCGGTCAGTGTGTGACGGAAGATTTCGGCCAGCACTGTTGCGTCGTCGAGGGCGTCGTGGGGGCGGGTCTGTGTGACGCCGTAGTGGCGGGCTAGGGATGCCAGTTTGAGGGTTCCGAGTCCGAGGTTGAGTTTGGTGGCGAGCTCGACGGTGCACAGGGTTTGGGTGAGGGGGAGCTGGGTGCCGCAGCGGGTGGCTTCGGCCGCCAGGAATGCGTGGTCGAAGTCGGCGTTGTGGGCCACCATCGTTCGGCCGTTCAGGAGCGCGGCGAGGTCGGCGATGATGTCGGCGAATTGGGGGGCGCCGCGCAGCGCCTGTCTTGTCAGTCCGTGGATGTGGGTGGGGCCGGGGTCTTCCACGGCAGGGTTGAGCAGAGTCGACATGCGGTGGGTGATGTGGCCGTCGCGGGTGAGGACCAGGGCGGCCACGCTGATTACTCGGTGGGCCGTGGGGTCAATGCCTGTGGTTTCGACGTCGACGACGATCCATGGTTCGTTCATGGATCTATGGTGACGGTGCCCTCTGACATTTTCTGTGCGGTCCGCACGGTTTTTTGCTACTGAAGGATCGGCACTTAGCGGTGTGTGCGGTGTGGTGTCCGGGCGGGTCTTCGTCTGGGTGATAGTTGGCGTCGCTTCGCCCGGTGTTCTGCGCTCGATTCGTTAAACCATGTGCCGGTTTTTGTTGTTCGCTGTTGTTCTTCGCTGGAGTCGGCATTGTGTAGTTTGTACTGGCTATTTTGGCCACAAAGCATTGTGTTAATTGTTCGCCGGAGAAACAATTGCAGAACCTCTTGCGCCCGGTTTTGGGCGCGGTTAACCT
>CAZIRP010000166.1:0-3379 GCA_964541665.1 uncultured Caldilineaceae bacterium
GGCGTGCTGGCAGCGCGCACATTGGCTTCTAATTGTTCACGATTCAGGCTGCCGATCGGATGGGCGTGAATCCGCTCTTCGGCCAGGCAATATTGCAGAGCCAACTGGAGCAGGTCAATCCCTTCTTCCAAACACCACTGGCGGATGATCGTGGCAGCCTCCGCGTCTTGGTCGTTCTTGTAGCGCCCTTTGGCCCGTGCCTCTGCGATGTCAATCCCGGTCAACAAGCCACGCAAAATCGACCAGCCATTCATCACGCCCATGTCCGCGGCGGCAGCGGCGGGCAGAACATCTTCGGCCGCGGTCTGGCGGATCAGATTATAATCGTTGAAGCAGAGCAGTAGATCCACCTCACCGGTGGCAATGGCCTGCAGATGATAATCGTGTTGGCGCATGCCATAGCCAGCAAAACGCACCAGGCCCCGCGCCTTCAACTGCAACACACCCTCCAGCGTGCCCCCCTTGGCCAGCGTCGGCTCGATCTGCGGCGGATCATGGATCAACAGTGCGTCAAAGTAATCGACGCCGAGCATCCGCAACTGGTCTTCGACATCGGCGATCACCCGTTCGGCTGAATAATCGGGCGTGCCCTCGCCGTAAAATCCCCACGGTGCGGCAGAATGGCAACAGAGCCGCCCGGTGATGATCACATCCTCACGCGGGATCTCGCGCATGGCCAGCCCCAATTTGCGCAGTGAATCGCCATAGCAGCGGGCGCAATCAAAATGGTTCACGCCCAGGCTGATGGCATGATTGATCAAATCGACCGCTTCCTCATCGGTCACAGGTCCAAAATGATTGCCAAAGCCTTGCGTCCCAAAGGGGATCACAGGGATCTGTAAGGTTGTGCGGCCAAGCCGACGGCGTGGTAAGGTCGATGAATTCGCAGCCATAAGCAGTACCATCCTTCACCCGTTGGGTCGATAGTCAAGCGGTTAGACAACGATCAGGGAGACACATCATGGTTACACAATCGCTGATGCTCACGCGCGGAACAGCCCAATCTCCGCCGCGGGCAGGGCGCGACGGAGGTCATCCGTCTGCAAGATCACCGCGGTGCCACGCACGCCGGAACCAATCGAGACTTCGGATTGGGCCAGCACTGCCTGGTCGATCAAAACCCGCACCGGCTGATTGAGCCCAAAGGGGGCCACCGCGCCGATTGGGTAGCCGGTGACGCGCAGCAATTCCGCTTCGCTGGCGGTTGTCAGGCGCGATTGGCCCAGATGGGCACGCAGCGCCCGCCATGAGACTTGCGCAGGCCCGGCGATCAGCACCATTCCATACTGTTCCTGGCCAAGATGAAAGAGCAAACTGCGCACGATCTGCTCGGGTTGTTGGCCGCGCTCACTGGCCGCCTGTTCCAGCGAGTGGACCGGGCCAGCGTGGCGAAAGAGCCGAAAAGGGATGCCGAGCGCGTTCAATGCCTCCGCTACTGGTGGGTTTTCATTGCCCAAACGAGCCTCTCCTTCTGCATGATATCGTAAATAACCGCGCTCCACAATCCACACTCTATCATCCTCTTGCGCAAACGCCAATCGGGCACACGCAACCGCCCATCGTCCGCCCGCCGCACCGTCTGCGGATGCTATTCCTGCCTGGTTGAGCCCCAGAGCAACTTAAGAAACTGCTTGAGAATCCACAGATTTTAAAGATTACACGGATTTTTGGTTTGTCGCCTGGAGAATCTGCGCAACTCTGTGTACTCTGTGGATGGGATTTCGAAAGAGTTTTTGGATTTTGCTTAATTCCTGTTAAGCGAGTTTTTGAGCAATCGAAACGACTGCCGTTTCTCCATCATTTGTCCAATAGAAACACCGTCAAATGACGTATATCCAAAAAACTAATGGGCCATTGTGAACCCAACTCACTTACGATTTACTTACTTGTATATCCGCTTTTTCTGAATTCTCTTTGGAACGGTCTGTAGCCCTCACAATAACGAGCTTTGTCGTTAATGAACTGGCGTGCACGGTCATGGGCGGAGGTTTGAAAGGAGCCCCGGTATGTGTAGTAACCCGCATCACTTGTTTTTAGCAGTTTTGCCGAAATACTGGAAATTGGCCATCGTGTTGGCGATTTCCGGTCTTGTGATTTTCTTGACTCCCAATATCACCCGGGCGCAAAGTTGTGTGGCCGGGGCCTGCGTCAGTTCTGGCACCGATATTGTCAATGTCGACACGCAACAGAGCGAGTTGTTGAATGCCCTGTTGGGTGGCCTGCTTGGCACTAATTTAGATGTCAGTGTGGGCAATTGGCAAACGCTCGCCCAGGGTAGTATCAACCTGGAAGATCTAATCGACGAATTACAGGTTGATCTAAGTTTGGGCAGCCGCGATGCGGTCTTGGGCGCAAATATCACCTTGACCCAATTCATCAACGCGGCGATCGATGTTGCCTCTGCCAATGGACAAACTTCGCTGGTCGCTGCGCTCAACGATCTTAAGCTGGATTTGCCCGCGACGGGTACGATCCACCTGGCCGATCTGCTCGATCTGCAACTAGGCACCAATAACCTGGGCGGCGTCAATCTGGATGCTCTCGACCTCATGACCGGTGTCATCCAGCTCTACAACTTCGACAACCGCACGACCGCGGCCGAAATCGTTATTCCCGGTGCAGACCTGGGGTTGGCCAATCTGGGCACGATCAGCCTGCGCGCGATTGTGCTGGAAGCGCCGACCTTTATCTGCGGCGAGACCGGGGACACCTTTAACTCTGCCGCTATTCGTTTGGCGATTGAGTTGGATGGGTTGGGCGTGAATCTCAATACGGGCCCACTAGCCACTACACTTGAAGGTATATTAGCTATCCTTGGCGCTGATGTCACACTCTCTGCCCAACTCGCTAATCTATCGCTTTATGTTGATGTGGCAAAGGGTAGCGGTACCATTAGCACCATCAATACCGTAAGCCAAATCGTGACTCTCAGTTTAGATCCGAGCGTAGCCAGCATTTACCTCGGCAACATTCCCGATAACGAATTCTTCGACCGCACCCGCCCCTTGACGAATGCGGATGTGGACTTTGCATCGATTGGCACGGTGGATATTCAGGTCACAACACCGGCAATCCCCCCGGTCATTCCTGCTGTTACTTTACTTGATGTCACAACCGCGATCAACGCCCGCAGTTTTTCCAATGGCAGCAATCCCAGTGCGGTCAGCATACCAGTGAGCGCTCCTTTCCCCAAGACAGTTGCCAGCTCGACCAGCAGTGCCTACGTCGATAATCTGCTCACGGGCCTGTTGACTAATTTGGAGATCGATATTGACATCACGGGCGGTGGATTAGGCGCTCTATTAGACGATCTCTTGGATGCCCTGATTAGAAGTCATCTCAAAAATAATGTCGCAAAAGGATACGAATGGAACCAAGT
>CAZIRP010000167.1:0-3303 GCA_964541665.1 uncultured Caldilineaceae bacterium
GAAATAGCCGCCGCCATGCGCCTCTCAGTCGAGGACATCGTCAACTGGCTGGGCCGGGCCCCCGCCTCAGATCCGCCACCAAGCACGCAGCGCCAACGGCGCAGAGGCAGTCGTCACCGCCCCACATCGGGCACAATTCGGCCTTGCACCCACCGGAGCTGCGATGCGGCTTGCGGTCAGCCGTCGGTGAGCTGGGTGGGCCGAAGTACCCGTAGCCGGCCTTGTCCGCCGCCGCGGCGGCGATCGGAATTGGTAGCGCGGCGGACCCCGGGTTTTAACCCTGGGGGTGAGCGCGTCAACTTGGCACTCGACGTGCCCCCGCTGTAGCTGCGGGCCGGGGTGTCGGCGGGTTAGATTGGTGTGGGCTGTCTATTGTTGTCGGTTGTGGGTGTTACTTTGCGGACGAACGCGAATATCGCGTTCCAGTGCGCGTTTCACGTGGTGTGGTGCCCGAAGTACCGGCGCCGTGTGATCGGCGGCCGGATGGAGGAAAGGCTCAAGGAGATCATCGCCGAGGTGATCACCGAGAAGGGGGCGTGGTTGATCGAGATGGAGACCATGCCTGACCACGTGCATCTGCTGGTGGAGGTAGATCCGCAGTTCGGGGTGCACAAGCTGGTGAAGGCCATCAAGGGCCGGTCCTCGCGGGTGCTGCGCGAAGAATTCCCATGGCTGAAATCGCGGTTGCCGTCGTTGTGGACGAACTCGTATTTCGTGGCCTCGGTGGGCGGGGCGCCTTTGTCGGTGATCAAACGCTACGTCGAGACGCAGAAGGACCGCTGAGCGGTGTTGACGGGCAGGCGGTTTCGTGTCGAGTTCACCGGCGAGCAGAGCGCCCTCGCTGAGCGGATCGGGGCCGCGTGCCGGGCGGTGTGGAACACCGGTCTGGAGCAGCGCCGTGAGTATCGCCGGCGCGGGGCGTGGATGAACTATCAGCCCCAGGCCCACGAGCTGGCCGAAGCCAAAGCCGACCATGCGTGGCTCAAAGACGTTCCGGGGCATTGTCTGCAGCAGACGTTGATGGACTTGGATCGTGCGTGCCGCGAGCACGGGACCTTCCGGGTGCGCTGGCGTTCGGGCCGCCGGTGGGCACCGTCGTTCCGTTTCCCCGAGGGCTCCAAGATGACCGTGGAGAAGCTCAACCGCCGCCACGGTCGGATCAAGCTCCCGAAGCTGGGGTGGGTGAGGTTCCGCCAGACGCGCAGCGTGGAGGGGGAAACCATCCGGTCGGCGACTCTGGCGAAGGACGGGCCGCATTGGTATCTGTCGCTGCTGGTTGACGACGGCGCCCAGAGCCCGGCCGTCCACCAGATGCCGGGTGCTGCGGTGGGGGTGGACCGGGGTGTGGTGGTGGCGGTGGCCACCAGCACCGGTGAGTTACTGGATCGGTCGTTCGTCACCGCCGGTGAGCAGCGCCGCGCAGTGGCGTTGCAACGCAAGCTGTCCCGCGCTGTGAAGGGCTCGGCCAACCGTGCCAAGACCCGAACCGCCTTAGCGCAGTTACGGGCACGGGAGCGCCACCGCCGGCAGGACTTCTACGCACAGACCGCCCACCAACTCGCGCACGCCAACGCCGTGGTGGTGCTGGAGAAGCTGGCGGTCAAGAACATGACGCGGCGGGCCCGCCCCGCCCCTGACCCGGACAATCCCGGCCGGTATCTGCCCAATGGGGCATCGGCGAAATCGGGCCTGAACAAAGCCGTCTTGGCCAAAGGCTGGCACCAGTTCGAGCTGGCATTGACATCTGTGTCTCGCTATACCGGGACTCAGGTGGTGAAGGTTCCGGCAGCGTACACGTCGCAACGCTGCTCGGCGTGTGGGCAAGTGGACCCGAAGTCCCGTGAGAGCCAAGCGGTATTCCGGTGCACCTCATGTTCGCGAACCGAGCACGCGGACGTGAACGCCGCCAACAACATATTGGCCGCAGGGCTTGCGGTCACCGCCTGTGAAGACCAACCCCGGCCCGCGGGCCGAGCGCGGTCACCGAAACAGGAACCAGCAGGAAACCGCGAGGGATTACTGCTCCAACCCCGCCACTCCGCTCCCGCGGCATGACCCGGTTGGAATCCCCCGGATTAATCCGTGGGGAGGACGTCAAATACATCGGCCTCGCGCTGAGTAAACGGTAAGCCGTCGCCGTAGTTCGATCGGTGTTGGATGAGGTCGATGGCGGCGTCGGCGGCGATGGCAGGGTCGGGATGGGCTGTGCCCTCGCTGAATTCGGCAAAAGCGATAGCCGAGACCAGGAACTCGTGATCACCCGGAGGTAGAAGTTCCCCGGTTCGGGGTTTGGATCAGCAGGTTGGTGTCGAGGTGGATCTCACCGGCTGGCCTCTCCTACGCGGCCAGCGTCGTCACGGCCGCGCTCGACCATTTCCAGCATGGCCTTCTGGTATCCGGGTGAGGTTGGGCGGGTGTACAGGCCGGCTTGTTTGATCTGGGACAGGGTGATGCCACGGCGGCGCCCGGAAGTCGGAGTGGCCGGGGGGGTCGGTGGCTGTTTGGTGATGAGGACGCCAGTGTCTTTGCCTCGGACGGTCACGTGGAATTCCTGGCCGGCTTCGGCGGCGCTGATGATGTCCGCGGTGTGGTGGCGTAGGTCGCGGATACCGACGGAGTTATCCATGACCACCAATGTGTCACATCGGGTGACACATTGGTGGAGTTAGGCGGCAGCGTAGCGCGTTTTTATTGTGCGGTTATATTTCGCGCTCAGATGACTTAGGTCGGAGCCTGCGGAAATATCGCAGTAGTTATGAGTCATCGTGTGGTCCGCGGCTTCCAGCTCGACAAGTTTCGAGAGCTCCGTGAGGCAGCCGGCATGACAATCGGAGACCTGGCCAGACGGGCGGAACTGCATCCCTCCACGATCAGCGCATGGGAACGCAGCGCAGGGGCACCAGACATCACCCGCCTAGCGCGAGTGGCCAAAATCCTGGGTGTGGACTACAGCGAACTCGTCCACGTCGATCCGGCCGAGAGAATGGTGTCGGATTGGCGAATCCGCAAGGGCCTGAGCCAAATAGAACTCGCCCGCGCCACGGGGCTAAGCACCACGGTGGTCGCGTACTTCGAGCGGGCAGAGGTCAACTGGAATCCCGTGACCGCGGAGAAAATCGCCGCCGCACTCGACATGTCCGTCGCAGAGTTGGCGGAGGCGTGGCAGCGAGCACGCGCGCGCCCGCCCGGACACCCGGCCTAACCCGAGTTGACCTTCTCCCGCCGAGGACGTCAAGGTCAGAGCAGGACGTCGACATGCAGCGGCGCGCAGAGATCGATCAGCCAGAGTTGGTCGGTCCCGGT
>CAZIRP010000168.1:0-3105 GCA_964541665.1 uncultured Caldilineaceae bacterium
AGACAGCAGCCGCGGAACCGACACCCGCTCCGCTACCCACCGCCGACGCCAACCGTCAAACCTGCCAAGCGTGGTTATCCACCGGTAACCGGATTCATGAGGCAACCGCGGCGCTGTCCATCATCCCGCAAGGAACAAAGATTCTGGACCCCGCAGTTCGAGGGAATCCTGAGTTGACCGCCGCCGTGAAAAAGGCAGCGGCTTTCTACGGGCAGGCCGGAGACTCACTCGATGGCGGTATCGCTCCAGGAGCCACCCAGATTCTGGAACAAGCCGCCACCACAACGGCGGGAGCTCTTCACACCCTTTCGACGGCGTACGACCAATTCGATGACGCTGCCGGCAACGCCTACCACGTCGTAATTGAGTCCGCCGATGCAATGGATGCACTGTGTAATCGGTTGGCGCCGAAGTGAGTTCGCTGGGCGGTGATATTCCGATTCCCTCTTCGGAAAATGCTGCCTTGATTCTGGGTAATCAGTTTCCGTTGCAGTCGGAATCCGCGTGGGAGGCGTACTCGACCGCGCTGCATGCGCTAGGCCGGCGACTCTGGGGGGAGCTACACGGCCCACAGGCCGAGATCTTGTCGCTCGTCGCCCCGCAGTCCGGGGATTTCATTGAGGCGGCGGTCAAACTCATTCGCCGCCGAGCTGACTTGCTCGAAAACCGTGCGCAAGCCTATGAGATGGCCAGTAAGGCCGCGGCCGGCGTGGGTTCGGCGATCTGGGCCACCAAGTTGAAAATGGCCGAGAGTGTGGCCGCCGCGGAAAGCAAGATCCTGGCCGCCAAGAACGAGCTCGAACCGCAAATCCAAGCCGCGGCCGCGGTGGGTAACGGGCCCCTCGCCACCATCATTAGCAATGAACTGGTCGATCGGATCACCGCGGCCATTACCCAGGGCCAAGACGAAGTGCTTGGGCATTCCGCCTCCGGGGCCGCTGAGGTCACCGCCCACGAGGGGGCGATCGCCAGCTGGCAGCCACCCAACGCGACAGAGAACGGCGGCGCATCTGAAACCGCTCCATTCCACACAGATACTGGATCAAGCGCGGCTCCAGATCGAGCCTCCCTTGACGGAGGTATTCAACCGGTCAAATACAGCATCAAAGATGACCTTCTTTCGTCGTCAGATGTCGCACCGGAAGCCTCCATGAGTTCCAATCCGACTATGTCGCAACAGGAACGGCAGAGCGCAACTACTCCTGACAAAGCCACTGCGGCAGACCTTCAACAGCAGCAAGGACAGCAGCAGTCGACTTTGTCGCAACAGGAACGGCAGGCCACTTGGAGCCCTGAAAAGTCGTCAGGTGAAGCGGTAGGTCCATCCAAGGAGGCTCCCACCTCGGGCATGCCGTCGTCTCCGTTGGCTTCCGCGCCGTCCACTGGTGGTGGGTCCGGTGCGTCGAGTAGTGCTGGTAATCCTGCGTCGGTGATTGGTCAGATGATGGGGTCGGGGTCATCGATGTCTCCGGCGGGTGGTTCTTCGTCGGCTGGGGGAGCTTCGGGTTCACCGTTGTCTGGTGCGGCGGGGGCCGGTTCGTCGACGGGTGGGATGCCGGGGGCGAGTTCGTCGTCGGCTGGTGTGCAGTCAGGTGTTCCCGGCGCCGGAACAAGTGCTGGTGCTGGTGCTGCTGGCGGGAAGCCGGTGGGGGCTATCGGTGGCGGCTCGGGTGCTGGCAGCGGCGCCGGCGGCAGCGGTGCTGGTGTGGGTACTGGTTCAGGTGGCGGTCGGGGGATCAGCGCTGGTGTGGCCGGGGCGGGGATTGCCGAAGCGTCCGCTCGGATGGGTACCGGTGCGGCCTCGACCGCGGCGGGGGCTGCGGGGAGCGCTGCAGGGTTGGGTTCGCAAGCGGGCCAGGGTTTTTCAGCTGCGGCCGGTGGCGCTTCTGTTGCCGGATCCGCGGCGGGTGTTTCCGGTGCTGGTGCCGCTGGGGCCGGGACAGCTGCTGCGGCCGCGGGGGGTGCCCCGATGGGGATGATGCCGGCTGCCGGCGCCGCGGCGGCAGGCGGTGGTGGCGGTGGGATCGTTGGTGGCGGTTCAGCGGCGGCTGCGGCGGGCGCTGCGGCGACGGGTAGTGGTCTTGGTCCGGCCGCGGCGGGGGCCGCGGTGCCGTCGACGGCCGCGGCCGCCGCTGGAGGGGCGGCGGCGGTAGCTGGGGTGGCGGGGGCTGCCGGTGCGGCGGCGGGGTCGGTGGCTCCGCTGCTGATGCCGAACTCCCCGCTACGTGGCGTCGGTGCCGGTGGGGTGACCGGCGAGGAGCTGTTCGCGCAGGCTGCTGAGGCCGCGAAGGTGATCGTTTCCTCGTTGGCGGCGCAGACTCGCAAAGTGGGTCATATCGCGTTGACCTGGGCGGTGTCGGTGATCTGGGATCGTTCCGGGCGGGTGTCGGCGTGGCTGGCCTCCAGCGAGGGGCCGTCCTATATCCCGCTGGGGGTGCGGATCGTCGATGACGTCCGGTTAGCGGTGACCGACCCGATCGCCGGCCGGCAATTGTGGAATCAGGCCGCCGAGGCTGGGGTGGTTGACCCGCTGGACGTGCTTGTCCGCCATGCCGAGTTGCGTGACTCAGCGGCGGCCGGGTCGCGGGTGTTGGCGATCGCCTCGACCGCGCCGCTGCATCGGGTGATGGACTGGGCGGGCATGGTGGGGGCTCGGGGAGTCAGTGTCGATCCCAAGACCATCGCTCCGGCGAGTGCCGCCGAGCTGGGTGGGGACTTGACGCATCGCTGTCAGGTTGCGATGCCGTGGGAATGGCGGCAGGCCAACGCTTTTACCGAGGATCAGCGCCGCGGGGTGGCGTTACGGCATATGCGGTTGGCCGCGGTGAGCGGCCACTTGAACGGTCGCTCGTGCGAGCAGGTGATGCGGCTGTTCGAGGAACAGAAGCCCATCCCGCCGGAGTTGTGGGGCCAGGTCCGCGATGAGCGGACCACCGCCCTGGTGGGCTATCAGATGGCGGCGGCGATGCTCAACCAGGGCGGGGCGAACCCGGCGCTGGCGTTCCGCACCGCCCGCGCGGCTGAGGTGGTGCAGTGTTTGGAGCGCTTCGACACCGCGGAGGGGTGCGCGGACCTGCTGTACGCGGCGCGGTTGGCCGGGGCGCC
>CAZIRP010000169.1:0-3087 GCA_964541665.1 uncultured Caldilineaceae bacterium
TCTGGGCATTGGCCGCGATGAGCAAGCCCACCTCAGCGAGCGGATCCAAACCGGCATTGAGCGCGCCGATATTTTGATCACTACCGGTGGCGTTTCGATGGGCGATCTGGATCTGGTAAAGCCGATTCTGGAGCGCCGCGGGCATGTGCATTTTGGGCGCATCCGCATGAAGCCAGGGAAGCCAGTCACCTTTGCTACGGTCGAGCGTGAGCGCGATGGGCGGCGTGTCCTCATCTTTGGCTTGCCGGGCAACCCAGTCAGCAGCCTGGTGACATTTTATCTGCTGACCGTGCCCGCAATTCGCCAACTTTCTGGCTGGGCCGAGCCGCACTTACGACAGGTACAGGCTGTCCTGGCACAACCTTTGCCGCTGGACGACTATCGCCCGGAATATCACCGCGCGACCTTGCACTGGGATTCGTCCCTGCACGGCGGTGCCGGTGGTTATCTGGCGACCAGCACCGGGAGCCAGGCCAGTAGCCGCCTGCTGAGTATGCGCACCGCGAATGCGCTCCTGGTCTTGCCCCAGGCCCCAGGAAGTTTGCCCGCGGGAAGTGTCGTCACCGCATTATGGATCGGCGAGAACCTCTAGAAGTTGGCTTTTGCGAAAAGCTGATTTCTGGAAGGTTGACAGATGTCACAGCTAAGCGCTGAAAATCGGTGAAATTCGTGCGATCTGGAGTGCTTATAGAGAAACCAGATAAATATCGCATAAATCGTAGGTGCGGTTAGAAACCGCACAGGTAGGCTAGGGCCAGAATATGCGGTTAAAAACCGCACCTACTTGCTCGCTATTTGTGCGATCTCTATTTAATTTCTCTATTAGCACGTTTACATTTTTCTGGAAGCTGGAACGGTAGCCATGAGTCAATTGACCCACCTGGACGAACAAGGCCATGCCACGATGGTGGATGTTGGCGACAAAGCAGTGACCAGCCGCACAGCGGTTGCCCAGGCCGAAGTGCTCATGGCACCGGCGACCCTGCAGGCGATCCAACAGGCCGCGCTGCCGAAGGGGGATGTCGTGGCTGCTGCACGCATCGCGGGCATTATGGCGGCCAAACGTACGCCCGATCTGATCCCTCTGTGCCATCCGCTTCTGCTCAGCAAAGTGACGGTGGACTTTACGCTCGATGAAGCTGCCCACAAGGTGATCATCACAGCTACAGTGCGTTGTCAGGGGCAGACGGGGGTTGAGATGGAAGCACTGACCGCGGCCAGTGTGGCAGCCCTCACCTTGTATGATATGGCCAAGGCGGTGGACAAAGCCATGGTGATCAACAATATCTCTTTATTGGAAAAACGTGGTGGCAAATCGGGCGATTGGCAACGCCCCGAACAGGCAGCCGCTGCCACGTGAGCAGAAAGCTTTGGGAGCAAAAGGGTAGACCGTATGAAGATAACCGTACGACTATTTGCTACCTTGCGCCAGCAAGCTGGTTGGAAGGCAAAAGCATTTGAGGTTACCTCAGGCGCAACCGTGGCTGATCTGGTCACGCAGCTTGAAAGCCAGGAACCAACTTTATCGTTGCAGGGGCGTACATTGTACGCGGCTGTGAATCTGGATTATGCCAAACCTGATCATCCCTTGACGGATGGGGATGAAGTGGCCTTTTTTCCGCCTGTTTCGGGCGGCGCTTAAGTAGAATCCAGAGACTCTTTCGACATCCCATCCACAGAGCACGCAGATTGGCGCAGGTTTCACAGCAGAAAGCCAGAAATCTGGGTCATTTTAGAGCCTGGGGATTTCCAGGTATTTCTGTGTTTTACCTGGTTTACGCAGCCCTCATCGAAGGCAGGGGGGCAAGGTCGTTCACCGTGTAGATGTTTCGTCAGAGCTGGTCTAAGTTTTATGGATAGCTGAGGATAACCCTATGGAAGCCCAAAAGCGCTTCGAAATCACTGAGCAACCGCTCTCGCTCGACGATGTGGCTGCTCGCGTCAGCCGCCCCGACTGTGGGGCTATCGTCACCTTTGCCGGTGTGGTGCGCGGTGAGACTGCCACTGAAACGGGGATGCGCGGCACGGCATTTCTCGATTACGAGGCCTACACTGAGATGGCCGAAACCATGCTGGCGCAGATCGGCGAGGAGATCCAGAGCCGGTGGCCCAAAGTAGGCGGTGTCAGCATTTTGCATCGGGTTGGGCGTTTGGAGATCGGCGAACCGAGCGTAGTGATTGCCGTGACCAGCCCGCACCGGGGAGATGGTTGTTTCGAAGCCTGCCAATATGCGATCGAACGCCTCAAGGCGATTGTGCCCATCTGGAAGGCAGAAAACTGGGTGGATGGGCAAGTTTGGGTAGAGGGGCCGCGTCAGTCTGAGCTTGCGCTTGAAAGCCCCTCGACTTGACAAGCAATCCGCCCCGTGTTACAGTATGAGCGTCAGTGCGTTTGGCCAATCTGTTCCGGTTTCGGGCCAGAGTCCAACACCTGATAGCGCAACTTAAAAGTTCAATAGAGGACAAATTCGAACCGTCGCTGCAGGGTGATAACCTTGTAGAGGAACTTCCCGACTTTCTGCTCACTTGGAAACCAGTGAGCCAAGTTGCCTCACGAAACAGTAAGTGGGGGCGGGTGTAACCCACCTGACTACAACCGCAACAGAAAAGAGACCCGCCATTGGGAAACCAAAGGTAAGGGCTGAAACGGTAGGGTAAGAGCCTACCAGCAACTTCAGTAATGAATTTGGCTGGGCGAGCGTGCAACTGAAAGCAAGGCGAGTGGGTTGTGCTGATGTGGGCAACCACGTTGGGTACAATCTCGTCGCAGCGGTGCGGGCAACGTAAGCTAATCACTTGCAAGCCATAAACCGCCAAAGCCAATTGCCCTTGTGGTGAGCGGCCTTGAGACAGATGACGGTGTAATACAGAATCGGGGGTACCGAATTTGTTCTGAATTTGCAGGTTTGCTCAAAGTCGGCTATACTTGCCAGTCGTTGGCGCCGACGTGGCGGAATGGCAGACGCGATAGATTTAGGATCTATTACCGCGAGGTGTGGAGGTTCGAGTCCTCTCGTCGGCACCTTGAGGGTAAAGCAAGGGCCCGTGGCCTAGCGGGAAGGCGTCTCCTTTGCAAGGAGAAGATCG
>CAZIRP010000170.1:0-2968 GCA_964541665.1 uncultured Caldilineaceae bacterium
GAAGCGACCGCGCGCCAGAATCTACGCCAAACGTTGACCAATCTGCGCGCCCTGCTCCAGGATGAGCAGCGGCAGCCGCCCCTTCTGCTCGCCGAACGCAACACGGTGCAATGGAATCGCAACAGTAGTTACACCCTGGATGTGGAAACCTTTCGCACCGCATTGGCCGCCTGTGCTACACATAACCATAGCGATTTGGCGACTTGCCGCGCTTGTCAAGCACAGATGGCTGCGGCAGTGGCGCTCTATCAGGGCCCATTTTTAGGTAACTTTGCCTTCGGTGACAGCGATCTCTATGAAGAATGGCTGCTCGTGACCCGGGAACAGTTTCAGCACCAAGCGTTGCAGGCGTTGAGCCAGTTGAGTGCGGCGGCGGTGGCGCAAGGCGATTGGGCGGAATTGACGCGTTTGGCCCGCCGTCAGGTAGCGCTAGATCCACTACATGAACCGGCCCATCGCTATCTGTTGCAGGCGTTGGCGAATGGCGGCGACCGCAGCGGCGCGCTCAGTCACTTTGAGAATTTTGCCGCCCAGATTCAACGCGAGTTAGGGGTTGAGCCAAGCCCGGAAACGCTCGCCTTGCTCGCGCAGATCCGCACAGGCGCAGCCACGGTTCAGCGCCCGCAACGCACCAGTGGCAGCCTGACGGTGCCCCACCAACCCCCACCCAGTGAACCGGGCGTGAGCATCTACAAGCTGGCTGAAGTCAAATTGCTGGAAGTGCATCCTATCGATCCCTCACCACCGTCAGCGGAACTTGAGCTTCAGACCAACAACCTGTCACCTACCCCGCCTGTCACCGCCGCACCGGTTCACGACTGGGGTGGTATGACAGCCAGTAGCCGCTTGGTCGGGCGAGCGGCAGAAGAAGCCCAGTTGCAAGGCTGGTTGCAGAGTGGTGTACGGGTGATTTGTCTGTGGGGCTGGGCCGGCGTGGGCAAAACTGTCCTAGCACAGACGGTGGCGCGCAGCCAAACCGAGCACTTCCCCGTCATCATCTGGCGCTCCGCGATCAATGCCCCCTCATTGGGCGCCTTATTGCAGGATTGGCTGACTCTGTTGGGCGATCCTGCAACGGTCGGCGTCCCCGACGCCATGGACCAGTTACTGCACCGCCTCTTTGCGCATCTGCGCCGCCAGCGAACCCTGTTGGTACTAGACAACCTCGAGACGCTCCTGCAACGTGGCCCGGCTGGGCGGTTTCGGCCCGAGCATGAGGCGTATCCGCATTTCTTTCAACGGTTTGCGCAGAGCGACCACCAAGGCGCGCTGCTCTTGACCTGCCGGGAACAACCAGAATTGTTGGTGCGCCTGGAAGAGGATACGCCCACGGTGCGTTCGTTGGCATTGGCCGGGCTGTCCCAAGCCGCCAGTCAACAGTTGTTGGCTGCCAGTGGTTTGCCCCTGCCCGCAACAGAGGGTGCGAAACTGATAGAACGTTTCACTGGCAACCCGGCGCTGCTCAAGTTTGCGGCCACTTCCATTCAAGATCTGTTCGGTGGGGACGTGAACGCCTTCTTTGCCGAGGAAGCGCTCATGTATGGTCTGATCCGCGATCTCTATGAGCAGTATCGCGTGCGGATGACCTATATCGAAGGGGCCATTCTGAGTTGGCTTGCCATTTCGTGTGAACCGGTCTCCCTTGCCCGGCTGCGTGCGCTCCTCGTTCCACCCCTTGCGCCGGAGATGGTAGAGGCAGCCGCCCGTTATTCAACCAATGGCGTTGTCGAAGCCATCCATTCCTTGCAGCGGCGGGGTCTTATAGGGCAGACCCCGGCTGGGTTTACCACCTTCGCCGTTGTCATGCAGAATATGACGAGCAGCATGCTCGAACTGCTCACCCACGAAGTGCTGACGGGGACGCCTGGCCCCGCCCTTTATGAATTCGCCTTGGTGGACGCCCAAGCCAGCGCTACGCTACGGCAAAAGCAATTTGATGGGCTGGTGCGCCCGTTGCTGGCGCGTTTAGCTCCGCACTTTCGTCAGGCAGGGCTGGTCACCCGGCTGGAGCAGATGGTCGCCGCGGCCCGTCAAACGCCGCTCGCCACGCGTAATTATCTGTTGGAGAACCTAGTCACCTTGTTGGACGATGTCCGTCCTCGCCTAGCGACGGAGACACCGATTGGCACAGCCATGCCCGCGCGACCAGCGAGCGACCGCTTGGCGCAGGCTCATCAGCGACAGGCGTTGGCAGACGCGCCGGCCATCCCCACTTTCCTGCCCGAACAACTGACCCCGCTGATCGGGCGCGAACGCGAGCTGGCCGAGTTGATCGAGCGCCTACACCAGCCCAACGTTCGGCTGTTGACGCTGGTCGGTGCCGGTGGGATGGGCAAAACGACGCTGGCCGCGGCCGTGGCCCAGGCGATTTTAGACGCAGCACAGTCGGCACGCAATCCCCAATATACTGATGGCATCTTCTTTGTGGCGCTGGCGCCGCTTACCAGTACGGCGGCGTTGCCGTCGGCCATTGCCACGACGCTGGGGTTGCCTTTACAAGGCAGCGATCTGGGTCAGGCGTTGCTCCAACAGTTGCGTCACAAACAGCTATTGTTGATTTTGGACAATGTGGAACATCTGTTGCATGAGGCCAATGGCGATGGCATTCGGATTATCAGCAAACTTTTGCAGGCTGCCCCTGGCGTGCAGATTCTCGCCACCTCACGCGAGCGGCTCAACCTGCGGGGCGAACATCTCTACCCAGTGCCGCCATTGGCCTTTACCGAGCGGGCGACATTGGCCGAGGCGGTGGCGGCGCCCGCCGTACAGCTCTTTGTGCAGAGTGTGCAGCGTAGCAGCGTCGGCTTTACGCTCACAGCGGAAGACCTGCCTTTCGTCTTGCGCATCTGCCGCTTGGTCCAGGGAATGCCCCTTGGGCTGGAATTAGCCGCGGCCAACGTCGATCTATTGCCCCTGGCGGAGATCGCCAGCGAGATTGAACAGAGCGTCGAATTTTTGGCGGTTGACT
>CAZIRP010000171.1:0-2127 GCA_964541665.1 uncultured Caldilineaceae bacterium
CGGCCCGGCAACGCATCGAACAGGAAATTGGCTGGCCGCCCCTGGCGCGGCGCTACATCCGCCATTTTGAGCGCTTGGGCGCGGGGCGGCATCGCCAAACCGCGTGAAAGGCCCCAGTTATGTGAATGACAAACAAGTGTGAATAAGGTAGAATGGTTTCTGCCAAACCAAACAGGTGAGCTTTATTAGGAGTTTATATGCGCATCCTCTACGCATTCCTTGGGGCTGGTCTCGGTGCTTTAACGAATATCACCATCAATCTCTTGTCGGCTGCGATCCAGCAGCGAGCATTGGATGACCAATTCACTACTCCGGCGATCATTTGGCTGATTGGGGTGACGCTGGTGGGCTTGATCCTGGGTATTTGGCTAGGCACAGAAATTACAATCCCGCCGCCAGGGAAACCAGCCGAACAGCCAACAAAGCGTTCCAGAGCCACCAAACCTGTGACGATGACACGTTTCATGGCGATACTGAGTTATGGAAAATTGCGCGGACGGGGGATTCACTTGTTGGATATTTTGTTAATCGGCTCCAAACTTGATATTGATACACGCGAGTAAGTAGGTTATGACTCCCGAACCAACCATTAACCACGACGATGCGGTTGCTTTTTTTCGTCAACTTTTGGACGATCTGCCCACTATACGCATTATACGGCTGCTCGGTGATGGAAAGATGGGCAAAAGCCATCTGGTGACACGAATATTCCCGCGTTTGATCGATTCTGCGCGGGCTAGGCACGCAGTCCTCGATTTGCGCAACCAAACGCAGAGCCCCATTGATTTTTTGCAGATTGCCTGTAGTCAACTTGAGGGAGCGAGCTTTCCACAGTTTGATCAGGCACATGAGGAATGGCTCAACCGTCCTAAGGTCAATGCGAGTGGAATTCAATCGCTCTTATCGGTAATCAATATTAGTAGTCGTAGCGATGATAAAGACACCGAGCGGTTCGTACCGTTGTTGACGCGCAAATTCGTGGATGATTTACGCGATTTGCACGACCGACAAATTATTTTCTTGTTTGATGCTGTAGATGTCGCAGCTCCCGCGGTGCAACATTGGCTGATGGATGATCTGTTGGTGCGATTGGCGAAGCTCCCTCATGTACGGGTAGTGGTGGCTGGCCGACAATTGGCAGAACCAGCCGGGGGGTATGCCACCATCTGCCAGAGCCATGAATTGATCCCCGTCCGCGACCCCGAGGAATATATTCGCTTCTGCCGCGTCGCTCAAATTATGTTGACAGAGCAGTCGATTCGAGACTTTGCCCATGCGGTCAATTATGCACCAGGACAATTTATTGATTTGATCAAGGCCTTTCCTCGTAGGGGGGCCGCTCATGGCTAACCAAGTGCTTACCGACCAGGTTTTGCAGCAATTGATTGCCACCGATGACCCGGCGGAAAAGGCAGCCTTGATTGCCGAGCTGGCCTTTACACAATTAGCACCCGAAGCTGCGTTGGTAGCGCGTCGTTGTATCATTTTACGCTGGTTTGATGAATCGATCGTTGCCTCCTTGTTGCCTGGGGTTGGGGCAGAGCATTCAACCGCTTGGCAAACAGTTTATGCCCAAGTGCGAGCGTTACCTTTTGTCGAGCAAGTACCGTGGGGACTGACGTATCATCATCTCACTCGTAGTGGCTTACTCGCCCGTTATAGCGAACAACAGCCAGCCTTGCTGCGTGAGGCCGCGAGCTTGGCCGCTCCAGCTTTCCAAGCCCATGAGCAACAAAAGTTGGCTCGTCCCGAAGCGCTCTATTGTTGGCTGGTTGCCGGTGAACTAGACCAGGCCAGCACACTTTTTGACGATCTGCTGTTTGAGGCTACCAGTCGCGGTGTTTGGGATGAGTTGCTGGGTCTCTTTGCCTTGCGAGATCAGGCTGAACAATTGGCGTTTGTATCGCCCATGCCCCGTCAAGTATGGCACTATTTGGTGGCGGGTCTTGCCCGCCATGAAGTCGGTCAACTGGCCGAGGCGATTGTGGATTATGACCAGGCGATAGCGCTCAAGCCGGACTATGCGACTGCCTACAACAATCGCGGGAATGCTCGTTATGATCAAGGGAAGTTGGCCGAGGCGATTGTGGATTATGACCAGGCGATAGCGCTCAAGCCGGACTATGC
>CAZIRP010000171.1:2227-2898 GCA_964541665.1 uncultured Caldilineaceae bacterium
ATCAAGGGAAGTTGGCCGAGGCGATTGTGGATTATGACCAGGCGATAGCGCTCAAACCGGACGATGCGACTGCCTACTACAATCGCGGGATTGCTTATCGTTTACAGGGTGAGTGGGCTCAGGCTGAGGTAGATATTCGTCGTCATTTGGAATTTGAACCCAATAATTGGACAGATTGGATTGGTCTTGCTGATATTGCCCGTCGTCGTGGGGATGAGGCGGAATGGCAAGCGAATTTAACTCGGGCTCGCGAACTAGCCGCCCCGAGCGAACTTTATAATATGGCTTGTATGGAAAGTGTTGCTGGTAATCCTGAGCAAGCTCTGGCATTTTTGACGCAAGCTGTTGCACAAGGCAAGCTAGATGCTGCCTGGGCAAGACAAGATCCCGATTTGATATGGCTTCGGGATGATCCCCGCTTTGAGGAAATCCTTGCACAGGTTACCCGGAGTAAGTGACACTTGTTAATAAAGGGGACAAAAGCTGTCAGCGGATTTTCGGGGCGGATTCAACGGATGCTTGCTCAGGAGTCCATTCTTAGGCAACCATCGGAGCGGATTGCAGTTTTTTGTGGGCTCCAAAGAACCCAGGCTTCTGTCAGAAGCCTGGGTTCTGACTGAGAGTGATGTGCTTTATGAACTATCTTGACTTTTACGCCAACCAGGCGGTGT
>CAZIRP010000172.1:0-2731 GCA_964541665.1 uncultured Caldilineaceae bacterium
AACCGCACCTACGATTTATGCGACATTTATCTGGTTTCTCTATAAGGAGCAAGTAGCGTTCTCAAGACAAGCCCTGGGCCAATAGGGTGGTCCAAAGCCAGAGAACAGGGAGCAGTTGCTGCTTGCTGCAAGTTTATACCAGATTATTGACTGGGCCGGGGGCTGGGAGCATCCAGCGTAGTGTAGCCGAAGTGATTATGGCTGTCAACCGACCAGACGACGAACGGGAGAGCCCTGTCCCCCGTCCATCGTCTACCGTCCTATCAACGGGAGCAGCAGCGAACTTTCCACCGTCGCGGCTTGCTCACTCGTCGGCACCAGGCACCAGCGTTGCAATGTGCCCACTTCATCCGCAGCATGATCCACCACCGATAGAATCCATTCACCGGCCAACAGATCCCCATCAAAGACGCTCAGGCCGCGCCCCAGCCCATCTGTGGTCAGGAAGTTGCCGGCAATGGCCGGAACGTCCTCGGTATCGCAGATAAATTCAGCGGGCAAGATGCTCTCGTCATCAAAGAGAGCAGCCAAATCATCCCCTTCGCAGCCAAACGCGCCAGGAGTGTGCGAGCCTGGACGATCCAACAGCGGAACCTGGCGGCCACTCGCTGTCTTGCGCAGCGCAAAGCTGAGATCGCCGATCCACGTGTGCTCCGCTTCGACATACACGTCCAGGTCGGTAATGACCTGGTCGCTGTCCAGCGTGATCGATAAGCGGCTATTCATCCCCCGTGGATCGTTATCAGGGATCGCCTGATTCACTGTGACACAAGCGGCTGTGTTCAGATTTACGCAGGCACTCGGGGCAGCGGGGCGCTCGCCCAGCGCGGTGACCGGCGCTTTGCAGAACCAACCCGCTTCCAATTGGCAGCGCGCCGAACAGCCATCGCCATTTCTGCGGTTGCCATCATCACACTGTTCACCCTCATCAATTTGGCCATTGCCACAACTTTGGCAATAGTAGGCCTGCACATCATCCACATACCACCCCTGCACCCCGCCAGAGTGGTTGATCATAAATTCGAACCGCAGCCGGATCGTATCGCCCGGTTGGGCAAAATCCCCCAGCCGTAGGTGCGACTGGCCCCAGGCGCCATCGTCAAAGGTGCCATAGGTGGTTCCGGTAAAGGCACTTTCGCTCTCCTGGGGGGTGATCACAAAGCTATTATAGCGATTGAAAGTGAACGCATTGGCGGGGAGCAGGGTCCACGGCCCGCTGTTCACGCTGATTTTGAGATTGCCCCCATCGCGTATCTCTTCGGTAGCGAACCAGTGATCAAACGCCAGCCGCGGGGCGAGCGCATCCGCGGGGAGGGTGATGGCGGGGCTTTCCAAATAGAGCACCCCGGTTTGATTATCAACTTGGGGATCGCCGATGTTGAGATTGGCCACAAACGCCGCCGAGCCGTCGCGTTCATCGGGCAATGGGGAGACGACCGCCCAATCCTGCGTGCTAAAGTGGGCCGGGCTGAGCACATTGCGGGTGCCGACTGCCCATTCGCCCAAACCACTTTCCCAGGTTTCAACTAACAAAGTGGTCTGCGGGCCTTGATCGCTGCGGCAGAGCGCGGGGGCATTTTCTTGCAGCGAAGGCGGGAAGCGACATTGGGTTGGCGAGAGTCGCAACTCCACCGCTGCACTGGCTTTGCTCACTTCGGCGCAGTGATTGGCGCTGATCTGCTCGCTGGCGATTGCGGCGCTGGCGTGTTCGGTGCTGGGCGCAAAGAGGGGCTTGCCGATCAGGTCGCTGCAGGCTTGTTCGAGCGCGTCGGCATGGTCGGCAAAGTCGCTGGTGCGTGTCTGGTAGACCGTCTGCGCCCGCCAGTAGATATTGGTTGCCCGCGTCAGGCCAATACCGGTGATGGTCTGTCCGTTATAGGCCCCGCCATCGACCAACAAAGCAAAGGCATGGTTGGGGATGCCAGAATTGGAATGGACACCGCCATTGTCGCTGGCATCGCAGAAATAATTCGTGTCGGAGACTTTGCCGGGGTCGCCAAAACAATTGGGGTTCCACATGTCACGCAGGGGCGCGCCCAGGCCGCGGGCATCTTCAGCGAGCAACCAGCGGATCGAATGATCGGTGCCCGTCGGGTGGGTGAAGGAGGTGCAGGCCCCGGCTGTGCGTGGCGTATTCGGCGAATCATTGCCCGTGCCATTGAGCAGATCCACCATTTCGCCCCAAATATCCGAATAGGCTTCGTTGAGCGCGCCCGGCTGCCAGCGATAGATCAACCCGTGGGTTGCCTGGGTGTAGCCATGGGCCCATTCATGCGCGACCAGATCATCACCGACCACATTCTTGCAAAAGGACGTGGATTGCCCATTCCATGTGGCGTTGGGACAAAACAGCAATGGCCCTTCGTAGAAGATAGACATCGGGCCGTCGAGCCCATTCCAGCCCAGAAAAGAGCCTCCGCTCAGGCTGGCAAAAAAGTTGTAGCTATCTTCGGTGTAGTCCAGCAATTTGTTGATGTCGGTCTGGGCGGTGCGCTCAGCCGAGGTATAGGGCAAGGGATCGCCCTCCTGCCAGACGAGCAACGAAGGATCCATAAACATGGCATCCCGATAGACGCGCCGGTCTAACGCCGTATGGATGCCACTAAATTGCTCGACGATCTCCCCGCTGTGCGCATCGACAAAGAGATATTCACGCAGGGTTGCGCCTGCCTCCACCAGAATTTCGTAGACGAGATGATCCGCACCGGGCAGCCCTTGCCACAGCCCAGCC
>CAZIRP010000173.1:0-2657 GCA_964541665.1 uncultured Caldilineaceae bacterium
CAGCGCGCGACACCACGGGAACCAGCACTAACGCGGCCAGGAGAATCGTGCAGACGGTGATCAGGGAGCGCAGTTCGTGCATGAGCGTGAGTCCTTCGGATCGATCCTGGTGGCGGTCCCCCGCGACCATATGACCCTTCAGTGACACCCGCTGGAACTAGCTCGCAGCTTCGGTCCGCACACCTCCACGGTGATCCTGCTCGCCGACATCACACGACCCGACCCAGCTGCCCGACGAATCACGGGATCAGCGCGATATCGGTATTTCGCCCAGGGCCAATCCTGAGCGTCACGTGACGGTTTCGCTGCTGTGCCCCAAGCAGCAGCGCTGCAGCATCGTCGTCGTCTTTATCATCATCCGACTTTTAGTAGGATGATGATATGGCGAAGGAGAAGGTGTCGGTGACCTTGGACCCCGCCGTTCTGGCGGCGGCGGACGCGGATGCCCAATCCGTCGGCTTGAACCGATCCGAATTGATCGAGCAAGCGCTGCGGCACGAGCATCTTCGAATCGCCCTGCAGAGCTACACCGCCCGAACGGTCCCGGCTCTCGACATCGACGGCTACTCGCAGACGGTTTACAAGGCGAATCTGGCTGCCGGCTTGTGAACCGCCCTGGCGATATCACACCGCGGCGCGACACCGATCACGAGTTGTACGTGGTTGTCCTTTCGAACGCAATCCACCTCGCCGCCAACACCGGACGGGTGATTACCTGCCCCTTCATTCCGGGCCAGGTCCCCGACTCGATGGCGCTGGTGGTCTCCGTGAATCAGCCCGGTGGAGTCGTGCTTCCCGAACTGATTCAGTGGCTTCCGCGCGTGGCCCTTGATGAGCCGATCGGCAACGTGGGTGCAACCGTCTTACAGGAAATCACCACGCTCATAACGGCTTTCATCTCTTGATCTAGTTTCACGTCACTGAGCTTTCCGCCCGTGGCCGTTTTCGTGCACCCCAGGCGCATCACCATTTTCGCCTGCAGAGCACTCGGCCCTGGGCGTAAGCGGGGAGGATGAGCAGCATGGCGACGTTGGAGAGCGCGAGGTCTTCCACCGCCAGCAGGTCGTAACGGACGACGTGGCGAACTCGGTACCGTCAGAGCACGTCGTGTAGGTCACCACCCCGACATCGACACCGGCCTGCCGGCCGGTAGCCGGGCGACCGTCCGTCTCGTCTGCCGGCGTGGCATTGGGTTAGCCCCAAGGGTTGATGAGTTCGATACCGGTGTCTTGAAAGTGCCGAGTATTTCGAGTCGCGACGGTTGCGCGCCGGGATAGGGCTATCCCAGCGATTTGCGCGTCACGGACCTCCACCGATCGGCCGCTGCGCTGCTGGCTGGCGGTGATCGTCCCGGCCGCGACAGCTGCCGGCAGGTCGAAAGACTGCACACGACCATCTAGGTCTTCGGTGAGTAGTTGAGTGAACATTTCGTCGAGCCGTCTTCTGCGGCGGCTGGGCGTCAATAGCTCTATGCCCGTGCGGATTTCGAACACTGTCACCGACGTTGTCCAGATCGATTCGGTCGGCTGGTTGTCGAGCCACCGCACCACGGCCGGTTCAGGACTGTCGCGCATTAGCGCCGACAGGACGTTGGTATCGAGAAGAATCACGGTCAGTCGAATTGCGCCGGCTGGACCAGGTGACCTCGTAGTTCCGGTATCTCTTCTGCCAGACCGGAACCTGCAAATCGCGAGGCAATGCGAGATCCCAATTTCTCGGGTGGCTCGTCGACGTTTCGAACAGCGTTGCGCAGGATTTCGCGAACTTCCTCTTCGGTACTGCGGCCATGCTGTCGAGCCAGTCGCTGCAGTTTGGCTTTGGTGTCGTCTTCGAGCTGCCGGATCAGGATCTGCGCCACCTTAAAACGCTATCATGATATCGTCCTGGACTTGGCCGGGTACATGCAGCGGACCGGAAGCGACACCAGCGCCGGCACTCCTAGACCGGTTTCCAATGTCGCGGGTTTGCTGGACAATGCCATGTATGCGCCGCACCTTCCTGTAGTCACTCGGCGCGAAAGGAAACGATCACGCCCATGAGCGAGACGCTGAACAACATCACCGAAGACCTCGCCGCCGCAGCCGCCACCGCAGCCACGACGCAGGCCACCAGCGCACCGAGCCCGGTCCCAGGACCACCGCCAATGACCGGCGGCTCACCGGTGGACGCCGCAGCGATAGCCACCACCGTGTCCGCGGAAACCCTGCTGACGGCATGCGACACCATCGAAGCCGCCGCAGCAGCCAAGCAAACCGCAGCACTGGTTGAATCGCCGCCGCTGATCGCCGCGCAGGACCAACAGGCCGCCGGAGCGATCTCCGAGGCAGCCGCCACCCTCCCCAACGTGGTGACGATCTGATGATGCCGTCACAGCCGGCCCCGCCCGGCCAGCCCGCCCCGCCCGGCCAGGAGCACTCCCAGTCCGGCCCGCCCTACGGCGCATGGCCACCACCTCACGCCCCCTACCAGCCAGCCCGACGATGGCCCACTTTCGCTACCGGCGCGGCGATCGGCGCCGTACTGGCGGCGGTGCTCACCGGGGTCATCGTGTCGAACGTCAAAGGCAACACACCGCCGCCGGCGGCGCCGGCGACTGTCACTCAGACAGCAGCCGCGGAACCGACACCCGCTCCGCTACCCACCGCCGACGCCAACCG
>CAZIRP010000174.1:0-2574 GCA_964541665.1 uncultured Caldilineaceae bacterium
ATACCGCCGATCAGACTGTCGGCCAGGGAGGGCTCGTCGATCACCGATACGGGCCGCCCTGCCTGCAGGCTGAGCCACATAGCCGGTTGCAGCGCCTGCGCCACGCCGATCACCCGGATGGTCGGGTCGATGGTTTTGAGGGCCAGGGCAATGCCGCTCACCAGACCGCCGCCCGAAAGCGGAACAATCACCGTGTCGATGGTGGGCTGCGCTTCGAGCAGTTCCAGGCCGATTGTGCCCTGCCCGGCGATGATCAGCGGGTCGTCAAAAGCCGAGACCGTGGTCAATCCTTCGGCGGCCTGGCGCTGCCAGGCGTGTTGCTCGGCCTCATCCTGCGTCTGGCCATGGATCACAATCTCCGCGCCGAGTTGTTGCATGGCGGCAATCTTGTGTGGCAAGACACCCTGCGGCACGCAGATCACGGCCCGCACGCCGAGTCGTTGCGCCATAAAAGCGACGCCCCGACCATGATTGCCCGTTGAAACGGTGATCACGCCTTGATGGCGTTCCGCAAGCGCGAGGCTCAGGAGAAAATTGGCCGCGCCGCGCACTTTGAAGGAGCCGGTCTCCTGCACATTTTCCAATTTGAGCGCGATTTGCCCGCCCGTGCGCTCGCTCAAAGCGGGGCTATGGATCAAGGGTGTGGTGCGGATATAAGGGGCGATGCGCTGCCGGGCCAGATAGATCTCGCGGGCAGTAACCGGTGTGGACACGTGAAAGGTTCCTTTCATCATATGAATTTGGGAGCAGGAAACATGACAACACTTCGCATCAATCTATGGTCTGGCCCGCGCAATGTCTCCACCGCGCTGATGTACTCCTTTGCCCAACGCAGCGATACACAAGTGGTCGATGAGCCGCTCTACGGTCATTATCTGCGCGTCTCCCAGGCGGACCACCCGGGCCGCGACGAGGTGATCGCGGACATGGAGTGCGATGGGGAACGCGTCGTGCGCGAGCTGATCCTCGGCCCGGTTGCCAGGCCCATTCTCTTTATGAAGCAAATGGCCCATCACCTGGTTGCGATTGACCGGGGCTTCCTGGCCAAAACAGTCAATGTACTCCTGATTCGCGACCCGGTCCAGATGTTGCCTTCGCTGGCGAACAATCTGCGCCAGCCCACCCTGCGCGATACTGGATTGGCGATCCAGAGTGAATTGTACCGCCAACTGGTCGAGATGGGGCAACAACCGCCCATTTTGGATGCCAAACAATTGTTGCTCGACCCCGCGGCTGTGTTGGGTGATCTGTGTCGACGGCTGGGCATCACCTTTGAGCCGGCCATGCTGCACTGGCCCGCGGGGCCGCGGCCAGAGGATGGCATCTGGGCCCAATATTGGTACCAGAATGTGCATCGATCAACAGGATTTGCGCCGTATCAGGCAAAACAGGCACCCTTTCCAGCCGCATTAGCGCCCTTGTTAGCTGAATGTCAACCTCATTACGAACTGCTTGCGGATCTGGCCATTCAGGCCCCTCATGCCAATCAATCTTCACCGACTGGAGCCCTATGAACGCACAATTGCCCGACCCACGTAATGCAGAGATCCTCGTGCATGTTGGTGGCGAATTATTGCCACGTGCCCAAGCCAAAGTTTCAGTATTCGACAGCTCCGTCCAGGGGGGCGACGCGGTCTGGGAGGGGTTGCGCGTCTACCAGGGGCGCATCTTCCAACTGGACGCCCATTTGGATCGGCTCTTCGACTCGGCCAAGGCGATGGCCTTTGCCCAAGTGCCCTCGCGTGCCGACGTTAAGGAAGCAATCTTCGCAACCTTACGGGCCAATGGGATGCGCGATGGTGCGCACATCCGCCTGACATTAACTCGTGGGGTCAAGGTCACTTCGGGCATGAGCCCCCACTTTAACCAATCCGGCCCCTGCCTGATCGTGCTGGCGGAGTGGAAAGCCCCTGTTTATGACCAAAGTGGCATCCGCTTGATCACCTCGGCGATCCGTCGCAACCCGCCGCAATGTATCGATTCCAAGATCCACCATAACAATTTGATCAACAACATTCTGGCCAAGATCGAAGCCAATGTGGCTGGTGTGGATGATGCGATCATGCTGGATCTGCAGGGCTTTGTCTCGGAGACCAATGCCACGAACATTTTTCTGGTTAAGCGGGGAGTTTTGCTGACACCCCATGCGGATAGTTGTCTGCCCGGCATTACCCGCCGGGTGGTGATGAATCTGGCCCTGGAACATGCCATTCCGCTTCAGGAGCGCAACATCAGCCTGAGCGAAGTCTACGCGGCAGATGAAGGTTTTACCACCGGCACCATGGGGGAATTGGCCCCGGTATTGGATGTGGATGGGCGCACGATTGGCAATGGGGAAGTGGGGCCATTGACCCAGCGGTTGCAAGCAATCTATCGGGAACGCACGGCCAGCCAGGGAGAATTGTTGCCGTTTTAGTGAAACGTCAAACGTCATGCGTCATTCACCATTGATTATTCATTATTCGCCATTCATTATTTGTCATACGCCAATTGACTATTCACCATTCACCGTCCTTGGTCTCTAGCGCGATTGGCTCAAAAACTTGCTGGGATAGGCCAGTGCTGTTATACTAG